>PPGI01000013.1 GCA_003173855.1 Candidatus Zambryskiibacteriota bacterium
CTCTTCTTCCAAAGGTTACCGAGCAGGAAATGATGGACTAGACATGGGTACAACCTATTATGGTTCAGGTTCTGCCACACCAACGCCTACACCAACACCTACTCCGACACCAGTCCCAACTCCGACTCCAACTCCGACTCCAACACCGACACCTGTACCATCACCTACTCCGACTCCAACACCGACACCTGTACCATCACCTACTCCAACTCCAACGCCGACACCAACACCATTTAGCGTTGATAACATTCCTCCGACAATCAACACATGGAATATTGTTAAAAAGAGAAATAAATCAATTAATATTTCTTGGACAGTCTCTGATTCCGGCGGCTCTCATTTGAAAACGGTACAAATCTGGTCAGCTCCTGCTTCAACAATTTGCACCGATACATCTAAGACTGGCTGTGTTTGGACTTTACAAAAAACATTATTAGTCAGCGGTAGTCTTGATTCTTGGACATCAAACACAAGCTTAGCCTTCTCAAGAAATGCAACTAACTATTACGGCATCCATGTCTTTGACAACGCAAATAATATAGCCATTGAGCCATACACAATTAAAGTTACACCAGATGCAGTACAGATTGCCGAGGGTTATCAAATGTCTCCTGCTTTTGCTTTTGCCTTAAGCTATGGCTCTCAAGGTATTGATGTAGCTCTTCTCCAGAAACTCCTGGCTCAAGAAGTTAACTTTCCAGCAACATTGGTTACAGGTTTCTATGGAACCCTGACTCGGGAATTTGTGAAAATTTTCCAAACCAAATACAATATCCCGACTACGGGTACCGTTGGGCCGATCACAAGAGAGAAACTAAACGCCCTTATCCTTGGTAAGTGATCTCCTTCAAACCTGATTGGTATGCCTACAAACTAATACGAGTTTTTTAGTTTGAGCCGCCGATGATCTCGGCGGCTTTTGTTATATAATCACAATCATGCCTAGGCGTTCTATATTTATTTTTTTAACAATAGTAATTTGCTTTTTAAGCTTAATTGATGCAGTCATTTGGAGTGCATTTACTTTAGTTTTTAATATTTATGGACCTGCACAAATTTGGATAGGAATTATAATTTGGCTACTTTCAATGGGTTTTGTCGCAGCGACAATCTTAGGCAATTATTATTACAATTGGTTTACGCGAACATTTTATATAATAACTGCAGTTTGGATTGGAACATCAATTTATTTATTTCTAGCCTCAGTTTTATTTGGAATTATTGCTCTTTTTGATCCAAATCAAAATATTGGATTAACATTGTTTTTGATTGCAATAATTGCGAGTATTTACGGAATAATTCATGCAAAAAATATACAAATAAAAAACATTTCTGTCACATTGCCCGATCTGCCAGAACAATGGAAAGAAAAGAAGGTCGTTTTTATTAGCGATTTGCATTTGGGTCAATTGCATGGAAGAAATTTCGCTCAAAAAGTTAGAGATATGATTGAGCCAATTTCACCAGATTTAATATTCATAGGTGGAGATTTATTTGATGGAACTGTTGCACCAAATTTAATAGATCTCATTTCCCCATTTAAGAGATTTGCCAACAAAACTTACTTTGTAACTGGGAACCACGAACAATTTGGACATGGCCAAGAATTTTTAGAAGCAGTTAAATCAACTGGAATTAATTTGCTTTTAGATAAAAAAATTGAAATTGATGGTGTTCAAATTATTGGGATTGATTACAGAACAGGATCAAATCCTGAGCATTTAAAAAATTTGCTTAATAATTTAAAAATCCAAAATTCTTCAATACTTATTAAACACGAACCAAACAATTTAGATATTCTAACTGAAGCTGGAATTTCTTTTGGAATGTTTGGTCATACTCACAAAGCTCAAATGTGGCCACTTGAATACGTTGGTCGACTGATCTACAAAAATCACATTTATGGGTTACAAAGCTTAGGAAAAATGCAAACATACACTTCTAGCGGTACAGGTTCCTGGGGTCCTCCTATTCGAGTCTTGTCAGATTGTGAGATTGTTTCTATTTCTTTTACAAATATTTGACATCAGTCACTATCTAGGTTAGTCTTTCAGTCCAGAGGAGGCTTTATGCGCACATCCGCGCTGGCCATCGTGTTTCTTATTACTCTGGGTGTTGTCACTGACTTCGCTCAGAACCGTTCAAACGTCGGCAGAACGGGTCCACTTCGGGACTTATCTGCCTACGGTCTAAATACGGGACAGGGTGAGCAATGCGGAAAATACTTCCGCTACACTGCACCACCTGACGGCGACAGAGAACATGTCGGTCTTTTGCTTCTCGTTTTCTCTCAACCTGAGAAACCGAACGACATTGTTCTTCTGCCATGGGGCACCGACAAATTCCAGATTCGGGTGACTGAAGGAATGAAAGTTCCAACGGTCCGAATTTTGAGAGAAGGTGGACCACTCTACCCTTGGGCTGAGATCATTATCTCTCCCGAAGACCTGAAACGCTCGCCCTGTCTGTCACATGTGCAGACAGCGAGGGGTGTATAGCCAGACCGTTTCGTGCGAAATTTGCACGAAACGGTCTTTCTTTTTTATTCACATTAAATTTGTATAATATTAAAATGAATGAATTTGTTGCTAAAAAATTGGGAGAAGTTTTGGCTTTTGCTGTAGTTGGAAAAGAAACGTTTGAAAAAGGCAAAAATGCACTATCTTCTGTTCTTACCCCCAAAGTTGTTGAAGATATGATTTCTAATTTTTCAATGCATGTAGAGATTATCCAAAAAATTGCAAGGGAAGAAAAAGTTGAAGGTATTGTAAACAAAAAACTTGAGGGAACTGGAGAAAAACTTCGTAAAATGCGAGATCTATATGTTGGAGATCAGTGGGATAATTCTACAGAACTTTTAGAATGGTCAGGATTTTTTGAAGGTGCAGCAATTGTCCATTGGTCACTAGTCAAAGGTGCAAATGAGACAATTAAAGATTCAGGACTTACAAAACTTGCCCAAGATTGTATGACCCTACATGAGGAAATTTTAAAAAAAGTTAGTTATCTTCTCCACGAAACTGGAAAAAATAAAGCAAAAAACTAGAAAAGCCACCCAGAATGTGACTCTTCTAGATGGCTATGCGATAAGCCGCAAACCCTCATGCTTGCAGATCTCGAAAACTGGGTGATCCTTTCCGATGAGTTTAAGAACGTTTTCAGTACTCTTAAGCCATCGAGGATCACATTGAATTAATTTCCTTGACTCATAACACTCAAAGGCTCGCTTTCTAGACCGGAAAAGTGCGGCAATCGGAGCACTTTGAGCAAGCCAGTAGCGAGAATTCACCTCTTCGATTTTACGTTGGAAAGATGTAATCCCCCTCCTTCGGGAATGTAAGGGATAAGACAGTCACAAATTGCAATCATTGGTCCTCTAAGATATCCTCCCTCTTTAATATTGCTTGTACCCCTGAGAGCAATCTTCTCTGCGCAAGGACTTGGATTTCTTCCGTCGCGATCCCTAACAAAGTAAATAGATTTCGACGACTCCGACACCGTCACGGCAAAAAACTGATGGATCATCATTCACCTCTATTCAAAATATTACACAACCTTAGAATAAAAACAAATTAAACTGGTTTAGATGCTAGGCGCAGGAGATTTTGCGAGTGAGCCTTACAAGTAGTAAGGTGAGCGAGTAAAATTGAACTGCAACAACGCAGATGAATCAGTTTTATTTGTTTTACTTCAATTCAAGAAAGGAATTAATGTAATGTGTAGCAATTCCTGCAAAACTTTTATCAGCTGCAAATGTGTTTTTAATTTGAGAAACCTGACGATCGTAATATTTGCGAGATGTATTAAAAAATGTCACATATTGAGGTAAGACATCACCAGTTTCTTGAGCGATAATGACTTTCGTATTTGTACTATTTGCTTTTTCGATTTCACTACGCGAAATATCAATAGTTCCATCATCCCCCCTGGAAATATTTCTGTAAGACATCACAATCAATCTACTTCCATCTCGCCTTCCAAGTACTCGAAGCAAATGATCAACAACATAACCTGTCTCACCTCTATAACTAAATTGTGGAGTCTCATTGGATTCTCCATCAAAAAAATCAGGGATAACTACACTAAATTGCAAACCAGTTCCACTCAACTTGGCGACAGTTTTATCGACAAGATAGACAAAGTTATAGAAGATAATCTGTTTGTCATTTTGATATTGTGGCAAAAGGTACGATTCAACATCATATTGGAATCCTCGCAATTTTTCGCTATGAGTTTGGTTAAATTTAATTACGTATTCAAGCAAAGCTTCTGGTTTGTATTCATTTCCGGGTTCTGCCCAGTTTTGCCAGCCTCCTTCAGCATCAACTGCAATACCCTGACTGTGAGCTTCTGCAATAAAATCCTCCAATGCCTGGTCAAATTTTTCTTTAGCTTCGTCTCGCGCCGATCCTGTGGGCATCGTAAAAACATCTAAATATGAATCAAGTGAAAGATAGATCGCCGTAATTCCATTTTGCTTTGCGCCGTTTATTACATAATCTCGATACGATGGCGTAATTGAGATAAGAGGCGTCCACAGCCAAGTCCCAGATTCCATTTGATTATTGCTTTCTCCGCCAACAACTGAACTAATTATATTACCCAAAAGTGATTGATTATCGATGATTGAAATATTTTTAAATCTTGAATTCGTATCCATTGCCGATGGAGTTTGGTGAATATCAGAATATTGCCTCGGATACATTGTTATTCTCTTTTTTGATACGTTAATTAGAGATGCTTTAATTTGTGGTTTTTTTAATGGGATTAATATGGTAAATATAATTATTGAACAAAACAAAGCAACAAAAAAGAGAATTTTTCTGTAATTATTTTTTACTTTAGGCTTGCTCATTTATTAGATTTACAAGTGCTAATTCTAGTGGAAGAGACGGGATATATGCTCCAGTTGTTTTTTCATAAGCAGTTAAAAGTTCAACAAGAGTTCGCGATGAAAAATTGTCTGTTTTACTCAAACTACTGACAAAATTAAACTCTTTCTCAGATAAATCATCTTTTACAATATTTGTTGCTCCAAATCGAACGAGTAGCACAGCTCGTGCAGTATGCAAAATAAGTTTTAAAAAAACAGACATATCAATGTTTTGGCTAACTGCTTTCTTTATCGTTTCTAATCCTTTAGCTAAATTTTTCTCGGCAATTGCCTCAACTACATTGTGAACCAATTCGACTGCCGGCGCTCCAGTGACAAGCCGAACTTCATCTTCTGATATTTTTTTATCTTTTGAATATGAAATTATTTTTTGAACTATTCCAAGCGTATCGCGGAAAGATCCGTCACCTAAAAGTGCTATTAATTCTGCCGATGAATCATCGATTGTATAGCCCTCCTTTTTGGCTACATTTACGACAACTTTTTTTAATATTTCTTGAGATGGTTTTTTAAATGTGTATGTTTCGCAGCGGGATAAAACTGTTTCTGGGATTTTGTGAGTTTCAGTTGTAGCTAAAATAAAGACAACATGTTGAGGAGGTTCTTCTAATGTTTTAAGAAGTGCATTTGATGCTGATTTTGAAAGCATGTGCACTTCATCCAAAATGTAAACTTTGTATTTTGACTCAAATGGCAAGGTAAAAACGGATTCATTTAAAGCTCGGATATCTTCGACAGAAGTGTTTGACGCAGCATCAATTTCGTAAATATCGTTTTTCGAAGTTCCGATAGCTTCGGCAAAAATCCTCGCTACAGAAGTTTTTCCTGTCCCTCGAGTACCAGAAAATAAATAAGCATGTGAAATTTCTCCGGATTTTGCTTCTTCGGCTAGAACTTTAACAACGTGATCCTGACCGACAACATCGTTCCAATTCTTAGGCCGATATTTTCTGTATAAGACTCCTTCCATCGAAATAAGTATAGCCGATTTTAAAAATTTTATAAAAGAAAAAGACCCGTTGGGTCCCAAGCTCCGGAGTTTTGCGATAACTCCGGAGCTTCTTGTGTCGTCTCGTCGTTTACTTTCTGCTAAATCATGGAATACATACTGGCCCATGCTGCACAGAGGTTCCGACAATGTCGCAAACTTGCCAGCCCAATATGTTTCCAGCTCAGGAGGTAGCTTGTTTCTATCAGAGACAGATGGAGAGCATGAAGCTCTCGCCATTTACCCCTTCCTGATCTTTATTAAGTATTACCACTAAGATTTTGTAGGTCAAGTGGAAAAGTTGAAGCCGGCCACTCTGGACCGGCTTAACAATCATTTTTTGTCTTCTTTTTTTATTCGTTTCAAAGCGTCATTGATGCCATTGAAAATTGAAGGCACTTCTCTTTTTGGTGGAGGAAGCATCCTCTGCGGATTTGCCATTTGTCTTTCAAAAGAATCAATCATGTCGCTAATTGTCCTATTGAGTTCGTCTGTATTGTTTCGCTCATTATGATACTCAATAATTATCCTGTGAACGAGAACAATGGTAAGAGCCCTACAAGCTTTGCAAGCTCTGATTTCGCCATTTTTCGTAATTCTGTCATCTTTATGAAGCACTACCTTTTTTTCACAGCATTCGCAAAACATTCTGATAACAGACATGTCCACCTCCAAGGCGGAAATTAGTTCTAATTTAACAATATCACAATATTAAAATATTAAAATAATTTTGTGGATAAAAATAGAACCCCGACTTAGCGGAAGCGAGAGGGCTTTCAGGGCCACAAACTCGAATCGGTCGGCAGTCGGGGGTCAAAGATATTATAACAAAAAAACCGCCGAAGCGGTTGATTGAAACGGGGTCGTAACGATCGGTACCAATCGTCACGACCCGACCTGGGATCTATCGAGCAATAATACCGGCTCGTTCGGCCCGGGAACTGTGGCCCGGAAGAAGATTGGTCTGGTCCAGCCCAGCGGCTTTCTCACAGTTAAACTGTAAGCTCCTATCTGGGTGCAGAGCCGTCACCTCTTTCTTGATCCAATCGCTTTTAAACAATTAAACATGGGTCTCATTCCTGAACCGAAGATGAGGCCCGTGACGGACACATCGGATCCTTTCATTGGCACTTTTAGTTGGCCGCATCGATCCGAGTCCAAAGAAGATAGTAGCATAGACCCCGAAATCTGTCAAATGTCAAATTCTCTTATAGTCTTTTCTACCTCCTCCGCATTATTAGCCTCCATAAGTTTCAATCGTAGCTCCTTAGCCTTATCAAACCCCGTCACATAAGCTTTAAAATGCTTTTTCATAATTGCAAAATTTTTATGGGGCAAAAGTTCCTGAAATAATTTTGTATGTTCGATTAAAACTTCAAGGCGTTCTTTTATTGTGTGAATATACCCAGCCCCAATTTCGCGAAACTTATTTTTAGCAACGCTCTCGCTTCGCTCGGCACTATTCCGGCCCAGCGTTGCATTATTTTCTTTGTTTATAATTAAATTTTCTGACTGTGAATTTTCTTGTTGCGAAATTTTGGCTGGGCGCTCAATTTGTCTACCATGCTTTGCATTGGCGAATAACCAAGGATTTCCAAAAATTGCTCGACCAAACATCACGCCATCACATCCAGTTTCTTTGACTAACTCCTTTCCATTATTTAAATCATAAGCATCACCATTTCCAAAAATTAAAGTCTCACTTTTCTTTCCATTTGAATCTACAAAATTATCTCGTATCTCAACTGCTCTTTTAACATGTTCCCAACGTGCAGGAACTAAAGACATTTCTTTTCGGGTTCGTGCATGAATTGTAATAACTGCTGGATTTGTCTCTAGAAGTGCTGGCAACCATATTTCAATTTCATTTTTATTGTATCCAATGCGAGTTTTGACACTCACAGGCAAACCACCTGCTCCTTTTTTTGCGGCGATTATTAACTCTTGTGCTAATTTTGGATTTTTAATAAGTGCTGCCCCAGCTCCTTGCTTTTCAACTGATTTGTCTGGACATCCCATATTGATATCAATACCATCAAAACCAAGTTCAAATGCAAGTCGAGCTGCTTTCTCCATCATTTCAGGTTTCGATGTAAAAAATTGGGCAACTATCGGTCTTTCAGCATCGCTAAATTCTAAATCCTTTATTAAATGATCGTAACCGCCGAGAAATAATCCGTCAGCCGAAACAAACTCAGTCCACATGACATCAGGTTTGCCATATTTTGCTATAACACGACGAAAAGCTGCATCTGTAACATCTGCCATTGGTGCCAGAACCATTATTGGTTTTTTTAATTTTTTCCAAAAATTCATAGCTCGAATATAACATACAAGCAAAATCTCGACGAACTGCATTCTAAAAAGAGACTACACAGTCGCAAGCCCGGTTCTTGTCAACGTCTGCGACAGCAGTTCATTGACAAGTTGCGGAAACGAGTACTAGCGAGGTCGGCGCTGGCCGAGCGAGAGGTCTCTTTTTGGAATGCAGTGAGTTAAGAGATTATTTCAATTTATAAAATAGTTTGTTACCATATCTCAAATCAATGTAATCGATTTGTAAATTTGAACTCGAAGAAATTGATAATTCCTTACTGCTGAGTAAAAGTGCCAGTTTGTCAGCGGTTTTTGAAAGCGACTCTTTGAGATCAAAATAAATCTGCCCACCGCCAGCGAGAACGAGCGCAAACCAGCCATCGTCTTTGGCAACTAAATATTGCGGTCGTATGCCCAAATTTTTTACGCGTGCTACAAAATCAGAAATTGTAGAAAATTCAGTTGTTGATGCCATGTATTCGATCCCAATTGGTGTGTCAGTTGCAACTAAACCATAATATTTAAAATAAGCATCGCCGGAAAAATCTGGAGCAGTGGCAAAAATTGTGCTGTTTTGATCCATAAAGTAGCATTTATCCTGTTCGCCGCCATTACACCATATAGCAAACGGTTTTCTTTCTGTAATTTCAATGGCTAGTGTATGTGGATTTTTTAAATGCAAAGTGATGGTATCAATTCGTTTAAAGTTATCTCCTAAATATTGAGCAAGAGCAGCTTTCGGATACAAAAATGCATTATTTTTTGGGAAAAGAAAAAAATATGAGCCCTTTAGAAATTCGTTAGTTTTTGATTCTATCTCATCTTGAGTCACGAGAACTCCACCAGAAAGTTCAATACTTGAGATTCGCAAACTTGGCCTGTGTGCAACATAAGAAAGAAGGCCAACAAGTGCAAGAAGGATACAAATTGCAATAACAATTTTAGCCTGTCTTCTTTGACGTCTCCGTTTTAAATATTCTTCTCTTCTTGGCAGATTACTGATTGGCATTCTTAATTATTTTTTGACCTCCCATGTACGGCTGTAATACTTCTGGGATTTTAATTGTTCCATCTGCATTTTGATAATTTTCAACAATCATTATAAGTGGCCTGCCAGAAAGAGCGGTGTTGTTTAATGAATGAGCAAATTTTAATTTGCCATCATCATCTCTATATCTTATGTTTAATCTACGAGCTTGAAAGTCATGGAAATATGAAGCAGAACCAGTTTCGCGATAAGTATTTTCTGATGGTAACCAAACTTCAATATCATATTTTTTTACCTGTCCAAGACCAAGATCTCCTCCGCTGTTTACAACTACTCGATATGGTAAACCAAGTGCTTCTGTAAGTTCTTCGGAATTTCTTTGGATTTCTTCGTGATATTTTACTGACTCATTATGATTAGCCTCACATAAAATAACTTGTTCGAATTTGAAAAATTCATGGACTCTCAAAATTCCTTTTGTATCTTTTCCATGGGCGCCGGCTTCTCGTCGAAATGCAGGAGAAAATGAAAGCATTTTTATTGGAAAATCTTTTTTATCTAAAACTTCGTCCATGTAATAGCCCATCGTTGCAACTTCAGCAGTACCTGATAAATATTCACCATCTTGTGTTTTATACAAATCCTCTTCACCTTGAGGAATATAGCCCGTTCCTAAAAATAATTCTCGCTTCAAAAGAGATGGGACAATCATTGGTGTCCAGCCTTCGCGTTTTTGAAAAAAATCTTCGGTAAATTTCCAAAGAGCAAATTGGAGTCGTGCTCCATCACCTTTCAAAACATACCCACGAAAGCCTGCTACTTTCGTTCCACGCTCTAAATCCAACATCCCAAGATTGGTCATGAGTTCAATATGGCTTTTCGGATCAAAATCAAATTTTGGAATCTCACCCGAAGTTTTTATTTCTTTATTATCTTTATCATCCACTCCTTCAGGAACAGAAATATCGGGAATATTCGGTACGGCAATCATGAGCATTTGCCAATCATGCATTACTTTTTTCAATTCTTCCTCTTCAGCTTGCAACTCATTTTTGAGCATCCGCATTTCTGCAATCAATTGTGATTTTTTACCAGAATCAGTAACTTTGACGATCTTATCGCTCACATCATTTTGTTCTTGGCGCTTTTTCTCCACTCGAAGCAGGAGATCTTTCCGCTTATCATCGATTTTAATGAGCTCATTTACGTCAAAATCAATGTGCTTTTTCTTTGCTCCCACTTCAACCAAATCTTTATTTTCCCGAATAAATTTGATATCTAACATATAAGAGACACCTTAAAAATAAAATAATATTGGAATCAATGTGACTATCTAAATAATAAAATTTCGGCAAAAAATAGAGTTTCGTCAGTCGTTCGTACACTTGTACGCCTTCTTTCTCATCCTCTATTTTTTCCTCAAAATTTTATTATTTATATTAGTCATTATTATTTAAGGTGTCTCTTATATAGTAACAGACACCTATTTATATGAGAATAGCGGCCTTTTGGACCGCTACTTCGCTTGACAGGTTACTTTATCTCAAGCCTCCAAACCAAGATAAAAATAATTACTCCAATTGTAATTATCGAAGTGACCACAATTCGCAGAACAATATCAGCACGGGTATGTGTCTCATACGTCAGCTTCTTTATAAACTCGGTACGAGCCGCGATAACAATCAAAAGAAAAACAACAAGAGTTCCAGTAATCAAAGCTACAAAGAATTCACCCATTTGCCAAATTACTCCTCTATATAATAGTATGCCTTTAAAGTGAAGCTAAGCTGAATCATGAAAATTCGAGACCTTAAAAAAGAAAACTTTCCCAAGCTCCTCGCGCAAATTCCTGATCCACCGAAATCTCTCCGTATTATCGGCGAAATTCCTCAAACTGAAAAATATTTGGCTGTTGTCGGATCACGAAAATATAGTGAGTATGGCAAGGCAGTTTGTGAAAAATTGATCGAGGGTTTAACAGGATACTCAATCACCATTGTTTCTGGTCTTGCGTTAGGCATCGATACAATCGCACACAAAACAGCTCTGAAATCAAAATTGCCTACTGTGGCAATTCCTGGCTCCGGACTTGAAGATAAGGTTCTTTATCCTAGTGCTCACAGAAAAATTGCAGAAGAAATAATCGAGGCTGGCGGAGCACTTTTATCTGAGTTTGAAGATAATTTCAAAGCTACACCATACAGCTTCCCACAAAGAAATCGAATTATCGCTGGAATGTCCAATGCCGTTTTAGTTATTGAAGCAGAACTGCAATCCGGAACATTAATAACTTCGAAATATGCGATCGATTACAACCGCGATGTTCTTACTGTGCCAAATTCTATTTTTTCTAAAACTTCTGAAGGTCCTCACATGCTCCTGCGTATTGGAGCGACACCAATCACTCGATCTGAAGATATTTTAGCTGCACTCAATTTTAAATTTGAGGAAAAATTTCCTACAAAGAAAAATTATGCGGATTGTTCTCACGACGAACATGAAGTAATCGAAATTTTAGCTGAGCCAATTTCTCGCGACGAATTGATTCGCAAACTTAAAAAACCTGTTTACGTAACGCAAACAATCCTAGCCGCGATGGAGATTAAAGGCTTAATCGAGGAAAAAATGGGCGAATTACACCTAAAATAGTTGGACAAAAAAAATTCTTGGGAGTAAGATTTTTTCAGGAGGTTCTATGAGAGAATTCGTTCTTCACTATCCGCTTCGCACGCTCGTAAAGATCGCTGAAACTTCCGTGCTGAAGGAGAGTGGAGTGATCCTGCCAAAAGGATTTAACTTTTCGACAGGAGGAGCCGAACTCTGCATCTACAATGGCGAGCGGCTGCCAGCACTTCCACTGACCCTCGATGGAATAACCTACTATGTTCTTGAACGGGAGTTCGATCACAAATATTGGATTCATGCGGGCACCGAACTCCTGCAACGTCCGGTTTTTGCACTTTGACGTCGACCCATCCTGGCGGAAACCCCGCCAGGATATTTCATGAGTTTAAAATTAGTCAAAATTTGCAAATTTTTTTGATTGCATGTAATACTTAACTAAATGAGTAAGCTTTTAATTGTTGAGTCGCCAGCAAAAGCCAAAACAATTTCCAAATATTTAAATGGTGAGTACGATGTAATTGCTTCTGTCGGACACATTCGCGATTTGCCAAAATCAAACAAAAAAGCCATCGACATCGAGGGCGGTTTTATTCCCCATTATGAAGTTTCTAAAGGTAAAGAAAAAATTGTTGAAGAAATAAAACACAAAGCCGACAAAGCAGATGAAGTGCTTTTAGCAACTGACCCGGACCGTGAGGGAGAAGCTATTGCTTGGCATATTGCCGAAGCTGCCCATTTAAGGAAACCAAAAAGAGTGGTCTTTTATGAAATTACAAAAGAAGCAGTCGAGGACGCCGTAAAACATCCGCGCGGGATTGATGATGATTTAAAACAAGCTCAAGAAGCTCGTCGTGTACTCGATCGGCTTGTTGGTTATGATCTTTCAGGACTAATTTGGAAAAAGGTTCGCTACGGACTTTCTGCTGGCCGAGTTCAATCGCCTGCACTTAGGATAATAATGGAACGCGAACGGGAAATTAGAGCTTTCAAATCACATCCATTTTGGATAATTTCAGCTGATGTCGAAACTTTAAAAAAAGTGTCGTTTACAGTTGTTTGCGAAGAAGAACCAACTGATAAAAAGATAGTTGATAAAATCGTGGCTACAGCAGAAAAAGCTGGACACGAAAAAAAGTGGTTTGTAAAAGATGTAAAAGAAACTGATGTCAAAAAATCTCCTCGGCCGCCCTACATTACTTCAACACTTCAGCAATCAGCTTCATCTCGGCTTGGATTTGCACCATCTAGAACTATGAGCATCGCCCAGAAACTATATGAGGCGGGGCATATTACATATATGAGAACTGACTCGACCAACTTGAGTCAATTTGCAATTAGCCAAATCGCTAAAGTGGTTGAGAAGAAATTTGGGAAAGATTATGTTGAGACTCGCGCATTTGAATCCAAAAGCAAAAATGCTCAAGAAGCTCACGAAGCAATTCGCCCAACACATTTTGATCTCGAATCGGCTGGAGGGAATGACGAGCAGAAAAAACTTTACCAACTTATTTGGCGCCGCGCAGTTGCTTCACAAATGAAAGATGCTCTCACTTTGCGTACGAAAGTGACAGCAAACATTAAGGATAGCTCCGAAATACCAGATTTTTCAATCACTGGCTCACAAATTAAATTTCCAGGTTGGTTACTTGGAGATCCCGCTTCTCGTGGAGATGATGTCGAATTGCCGAAAGTAAACGTTGGCGATTCGCTTGAATTAAGAGAAACAAAAGTTGAAGAAAAGCAAACTGAACCACCAGGACGATATTCCGAAGCAGGTCTTATTAAAGAACTAGAAAAACGTGGAATTGGACGACCATCAACATACGCTTCCATTATTAAAACCCTCGAAGATCGAGGTTATGTTGAAAAGGTAAATAAAGCTCTTGTACCGACTGATACTGGTGATGTTGTTTCTAGTTTCCTTGAAGACAATTTCCCTACTTATATTAGTGATGGTTTTACTGCAGAAATGGAAGATAAACTCGACTTAATTGCCGATGGTAAGCAAGAATATGCAAAAACACTTAAAGATTTTTATAAACCATTTTTGAAAGACGTTAAAAGTAAGGACAAAATGGATAAGGTGACAAATCTTGGCGATGCTCCAAAAGAATTCAAATGTCCTGTTTGTGGATCAGACATGATTATTAAACTTTCAAGAACTGGAAAATTTTTGTCGTGTTCACGATATCCAGATTGCGAGGGCTCGCTTACAATGGATGGTAAAGAAATTAAAAAAGATGAGCCGATTGGAACTGATCCACAATCAGGATTGCCGATATTTATTAAAATTGGCCGTTTCGGACCATATGTTCAAGTTGGAGAAAAAGTAAAAGGCAAAGGATCTAGATCTGCTCCAAAACCTAGAATGGCAAGCATTCCAAAAACTAAAGACCCTTCGACGGTTACACTAAAAGATGCTCTGACTTATTTAACTTTGCCACGAGCACTTGGACCACATCCCGAAACTGGAGAAATGATTACGGCAAATGTCGGACGTTTTGGGCCATATGTAGTACATCAAAAAGATTTCAGATCTCTAAAAAACGATGACGTTTACACAATTGAGCTCCCTCGTGCTTTAGAAATTTTTAAAGAAGAAAAAAAGAAGAGAGGTTTCGCTGCAAGAAAGAAAAAATCTTAAACAGAATCCGCCCACGAAAATCTGGGCGGATTGTACATACTAAGCACGTAGAAATTTGATGGCCTCGCTTCGCAATACTTGAGCACACCTCATTGCATCGGCATCTTTGTAAGAAAGTGACCTTGTGAAATCAAGCACTTGCCGCCAGAGATCATGACTCCCAATGCACTCAAGAGCAATCTGTCTAATTTTTTTATTAGCCTCATTCGTAAGCTTGGTCTTCTCCTTATGAATTATTTCGACTTGCTGATTTTTAGTTGAAACTTTCTCGATTCGATCCAAAACGGTTTTTAGATCGTGAAGAAGAAATGTTAGAACTTTGTCTTCCATCGAAACCTCCTGCAGTAGGATACAATAATTTAAAATTTAGTCAAATACTGAAGTTTTTAATGGAGTATATCTCATCCTCTGGATTGGTATTTTCATCTTCTTTCTTCTGTTCTGGTGTTCTGTCATCCAAATCTTCAACCGTCATTGTGGCTAGTTCGGGATCTCGAACATAGTTTGGAACAAATTCATTTTTTGGTGGGATAGGATTTGCTTCTATGTGTTTATCCAATTTTTCTGTTGGAGATTTTTTATTTGCTTTTATTAAATCGAGAATTTCACGTAGATCATCTGTTGAGAAAAAATCAATCAAAATTTTGCCACCGTTTTCTCTTTTTTCGATACTCACTCGGGTTCCCAAAGTTTCAGTTAGCTTTTCCTCAAGCTCTTGTGTTTCAGGATCTAAAGTTGCTCCTTTTTTCCTAATTTTGTCATATGCAATTCTTCTGCCAATAGCTTCTGCTTCGCGAACTGTTAATTTTCGAAACATTATTTCCTTAAAAAGTGTTGTTTGTTCATCCGGCCTATCGATTAGCATCATCAGGGGTCTAGCATGGCCCTCTGAAATCTTACCTTGTGATATAGCGTCCAAAATTTCTGGAGGAAGCATCAGTAATCGAAGTGAGTTTGAAACGTATTCCCTGCTTTTGCCAACTTTTTTCCCAATTTCAACATGCTTAAATCCAAATTCATCTACCAAACGCTGAAATGCTCGTGCTCTATCCACTGGATTTAAATCCTCTCGTTGTATATTTTCAATGATAGCAAGCTCAAGTTTAAGCAAATCATTTTCTTCGTCCCCAACTTTTATTAGTGCTGGAACTTGTGAGAGTCCAGCAATTTTTGAAGCACGAAGCCGACGTTCGCCGGCAATCAGTTCGTACTGGACATCTAGTCCTCCGTCTGATTTTGGAACTTCTTTTCTGGTAACTACAAGGGCTTGGAGAACGCCGTATTGGCGAATTGAATCAGCAAGACTTTGCAATTCTTGTTCGTTAAATTCCCGTCTTGGCTGAAACGGATTTGGGACAATTTTATCTACATCAATCCAGAAAACAGAGTCGTTATAGAATTGGCTCATGTTGGGAACCCATTTCAAAATAAATACTAGAAAAAATCATGGATGACTAAATCGCAAAATTTTGGCGAAAAATAAAGTTTCGTCAGTCGTTCGTATATTGAATACGCCTTCTTCCTCATCCTTTATTTTTCTCTCTAAATTTTGCAATTTATTTCATCCATTATTTTGAAATGGATTCCCTAAATTTTATCACGAAATTGATTTTTTTGAAAAATAAAGATAAACTTGCAAAATACTTGCCGGGATGGCGGAATTGGTAGACGCACACGACTCAAAATCGTGCGGAGCAATCCTTGGGAGTTCGATTCTCCCTCCCGGCACCATAACCATGAAACCGAAGCTTCTGGTCATTCTCGGCCCAACGGCAACTGGAAAAAGTGATCTTGCTGTAAAAATTGCCAAAAAATTTAATGGTGAAATAATTTCTTCAGATTCAAGACAAGTTTACATAGGATTAAACATCGGCACAGGGAAAATAACCCGCAAAGAAATGAAGGGTGTGAAGCACTACATGCTTGACGTTGCAGATCCAAAACGTAAATTTTCAGTTGCCCGATGGAAAAACGGTGCAGAAAAAGCCATTCGACAAATAATTAAAAGGAATAAATTGCCTATTGTCTGCGGTGGTACTGGGTTTTATATTCAATCGATTGCACATGGTATATTGCTCCCAGAAGTGCCTCCTCAAAGGCATTTACGAAATAAACTAGAAAAAAAGAATTTGAGGGAACTTGCATCAATACTAAAAAAATTTGATCCGGAGCGACTCAAATCAATAGACAAAAAAAATCCGATAAGACTAATTCGGGCTATTGAAATTGCTTCTGTTTTAGGAAAAGTTCCAAAACTTAAAGAAGCTGATGTTCCTTATGAAGTTCTAGAAATTGGCCTGAAGCTTTCAAATGAAGAGCTTGTCAAAAAAATTCATAACAGATTATTGAAAAGAATGAAAAAAGGATTAGTTCGAGAAGCAAAACGTTTGCATTCACAAGGGCTTACATGGAAAAGAATGCGCGAGCTCGGACTTGAATATAGATATCTAGCTGACTATATTGAAAAGAAAATGAGTAAAGAACAATTTTTGGAAAGGATAGAAATGGAAATCAGGCATTATGCAAAACGACAGATAACTTGGTTTAAAAGAGATAAAAAGATTAAATGGTTTGAGCCAAAACAAACTACACATATATATAGAGAGGTGGATGCCTTTCTGGCCCAGCCATCAATGCTCTAAATGCGGGGGGTGGAAGAATCGGACTCCCGACAACGGTTTTGGAGACCGTAGTTATACCACTTAACTAACCCCCCGAGCGCAAATTTTATTTGCCCTGCATAGTCAATATATCAAAAAATCGCTCTGTGAGCGAATTTTTGTTACTTCTTTACTTCTTTAAAAATGATTCGTTTTCTTAAGACCTTCGAATACTTTTTGAGTTCGATTTTTCGCTCAACTTTTCGCTTGTTTTTTCGAGTCCAGATTACCTCTCCGGTATCTTTGTTTTTTAGGGTGATCAATCTATCTTGCGACATAGTGAAAATATAGTATCAGAATTTATAAAAAACACAAGCCGGTCGCAGGACCGGCTTGAGAGCTATAAACTCTGAGCATTTTCACGAGTGACAACAGGCATTCCAAAACATTTCTCTGAAATTACATCGATCACGTTGGCAATGAGTTTCCCTTGGAGTTCCTCATTGGGATCAATGTAGTTTTTCAAGCGATATCTGTTTCCTTTTTGATCTGAAAAACCATTCAATGAAACTTGCTTGCATTTTGGGCAGACTGTTGCCGCGTATTCGGAACTCTGATTAGAGAAGGATGGCTCACTATCGTCAATCCGATATGTTTCTGTCCAGTACTTATAGATTTTGACCATCACCACGTGATCAACCCACTGATCAGGTGTGTCTTCAGGAAAAATCAATCGGTGCATCGTGCAAATTGACTTCTCATCATGTTTTAGAAGGTCAAGAACTCTTTGACGACGCTTCTCGTTGAATGATTTTATCATGTTGTCCAAGCCTTTCTTTTTCTCGTTCAGCTCTATCTCTGCTGTTTTTTCAACAGAGAGAGCAATTTTTACTCCGCCAAGCTCAAATTGCAAGGTCGGACCCCAGGCTGCTAGGACTTTTACTTGTGTCATCCGACACCTCCGCACCTAAGAATACAGTAGCTACTGTAATTTGCAATTCATAGAAATACTAGTAGTTTTCTTGATTAAATGGTCTATTTTGCTATTCTTATTTAATCGCGTCGGTGGTAGAGTGGTCAATTACAAGAGACTGTAAATCTCTCGCCTTCGGGCTACGTAGGTTCGAATCCTACCCGGCGCACAAAATATTAGACGCTTACACTATCTGAAACTAGATGCTCCGTAACAAACGAACCATTCTTGCCTTTCTTAACATTGAAACTAAATTCACCATTTTTAAGATCAACGTGAATTGAACCGCCTTTCATCAGACCTTTTGAAACCATAAGAGATGCGATAGGAGTAAGAATTTTTGTCTGAATCATTCGCTTTAGAGGTCGTGCACCGTACTGAGGGTTGTAGCCTTCTTTTGCAAGAAACTGCATGACTGAATCTGAAAGAGTAAGTTTGATTTCTTTCTGCATTAGTCTGTCGCGAACAATATCAACTTGGATTTTAACAATATCGGCAATTGCATCTTTTGAAAGAATATCGAAGATCACAATGTCGTCGAGACGATTGAGAAATTCTGGTCGGAAATGATCTTTCAGAGCTTCAAGAACTTTTGATTTTGCAGTATCATAATTTGCTTTTTCTGTTTCGCCAGAAGCAAATCCAATTTTTTCCATTTTATCGATGTAACGAGAACCGATATTTGAAGTAAGAATAATAACTGTATTTCTGAAATTAACTACCCTTCCCTTTGCATCAGTAAGTCGGCCGTTGTCCAAAACTTGGAGCAAAATATTGAATACTTCCGGGTGAGCTTTTTCAATTTCGTCAAAGAGAACTACAGAATATGGTCGGTGTCGAATCATTTCTGTAATAGTTCCACCCTCTTCATGACCAACATATCCTGGAGGTGCACCGATAATTTTTGAAACTGAATGCTTTTCCATAAATTCGGACATATCGATTCGAATCAAAGCCTTATCATCATCGAACAAAAACTGTGCTAAAGCTTTTGTTAATTCTGTTTTACCGACTCCAGTCGGACCTAAAAATAGGAACGATCCAATTGGTCGAGCAGGATCAGCGATACCGGCCCGACTTCTTTTTATTGTATCTGAAATTTTCTTTACAGCATCATCTTGGCCAACAATACGACGCTTCAATACGTCTTCCATTCGATTCAGTTTTTCTGCTTCTTCTTCGAGCATTCGAGATACTGGGATGCCAGTCCATTTTGAAACAATTGTTGCAATATCGTTTTCTGTAATTTCTTCTTTTAGAATTCTTCGAGAACTCTGGAGTTTTTTTAGTCTTTTTGTTTTTGTATCCAAATCCTTCTCAAGTGTTGGGATTTTTCCATATCGGATTTCAGCTGCACGCGACAAATCTGCCCGAGCTTCGGCATTTTCTGCTTCCCTTCTGAACTCCTCAAGTTGTTTTTTTAGAACTTTAATATCTCCAACAGTTTCCTTTTCATTATTCCATTTAAGTTCAATTTCCCCAGTTTCTTCTTTCAAATCAGCGATGGCTTTATCAATTTCCTTAATTCTTGCTTTTGATTTTGGATCTGTTTCTTTTTTAAGAGCTTCAAGTTCTATTTGCAATTTTATAATTTTTGAATGAGCAGTCTGCAAAACTTGGGGTTTGTTCTCAAGTGCGATTTTTAAATATGATGCAGATTCATCAATCAAATCTACTGCCTTATCTGGCAAAAATCTGTCTGTTATATATCGTGCTGAAAGATTGACTGCAGCAACAATTGCTTCATCAGTAATGCGTACGCCATGATAAAGTTCGTACTTTTCTTTGAGACCTCGCATGATAGTAATAGCATCCTCAACAGAAGGTTCGTTAACGTAAACCGGTTGGAAACGTCGTGTTAATGCTGGATCTTTTTCGATATGTTTTTGATATTCCTTAAGAGTTGTTGCCCCAATCGCACGAAGTTCACCACGAGCTAGAGCTGGTTTTAACATGTTTGAAGCATCGAGTGAGCCCTCAGCTGATCCTGCTCCGACAATGGTATGAATCTCATCAACAAAAAGAATAATTTTGCCGTCTGATTTTTCAATTTCTTTTAAAATATTTTTTAGTCTCTCTTCAAATTCGCCTCGATATTTTGTCCCGGCAATCAAAAGTCCTAGATCAAGAGAAACGAGTTCTTTATCTTTTAGCGATTCTGGCACTTCACCAAGTGACATACGGATTGCAAGACCTTCGACAATAGCTGTTTTTCCAACTCCAGCTTCACCAATTAAAATCGGATTGTTTTTTGTTCGTCGAGAAAGAATTTGGATAATACGAGAAATCTCATCATCGCGACCAATAACAGGATCTAGTTTATTTTGTTGAGCAAGTTTGGTTAAACTTCGTGTATATTTTCCGAGCGCTTTAAATTTCTTAGGAGTTTCTGTCGTTACTGGTGCAGCAGATCGAATATCTTCGATAATTCGAAGCACTGCACTTTTTTCAATTTTAAATTTTGTTAGCAAATCTCGAGCTTGGGATGGTACATCAAGAATAGCCAAAAAAAGGTGTTCGGTAGAAACGAATTCGTCACCCAAAAGAGAAGTCTGCTTGCCAGATGATTCAATTGTTTGAGCAAGTTCCGGAGTTAAATAAATTTGATACGATGCCGAAAGTGTCTGGCCTGCTTCTGAACCTTCGATTGACTCTAAAAGTGAATCAGTTAATAAGATTGTGTCGATTTCAAGCTTGTCTAATATAGAAGAAACCATGCTCTCTTCCTGGAGAATGAGAGCAGTGAGTAAGTGAAGCGGGTTTACATGATTTTGACCTCTTTCAATTGCAAGTTCATGGGCTTTTCTGATCGCTTCTTTGGCTTTAGTTGTAAATTGTCCAAATGGTGGCATTTATACCTGGTATAATATAGGTATAAATTCAAAAAGTCAAGTTTACGATTGTGTTTTTTGTGGCTCAACTACAGGAGAAATTAATGAATTCAATTCTTTCTTAAGGACAGCGATCGGAGTGAATGTCTTTGACGAATCTGAAGCCAATTTTATACCGACGATCTCGCCAGAAAGGTTAAAAATTGGACTGCCATCGACTAAATCTTTGCTTGCCACGTCAGCTTCGATTGAAGAAAGATATTTTATTGTACTCGAACCAGTACCAGAATCCTTCATATTTAAATTTATCGCTCGTCCGATGGAAACTGCGTTTGAAGTATCGCCTCCAAGACTTATTAAAGTCTGGCCAAGCTGAGGTTCATTAACTCCTAATATAGCTGGGACAAAGTTTACCGGTTTTGTTGAAGTGCTGGTCGGCTGAACAGCTTTAAACACAATAAAATTGGTTTGCTTATCAAGCCCAGTTGGAGTTAATCCAACAACTGTCCCATCACTTAAAGTTGCACTAAATGTATCATCTTTTGCAATATCTTGCCGATCTGCAGTAATCGAACCATCCTTTGAAACCACTAAACCAATCCCATAAAAATGTGACTCACCTGTTTCGGCAACTTTCTGTTTTATTCGAACTAGACTTCCAATATTTTTGTTGATAGAACTGATAACTTGATCTTCTTCGGAAACAACAACTGTTGTCGTTTGTTTTGGTTGATCTGGCAGAGCCGGTGCAACAGTTTGAATTGTTTTTTCAACGACATTGTTGATATTTCGAGTAACTTCAACGGGTGCCACTTGGAGAAGCGACGTTGTCATAATGCCTGTTGCAATTGATGTAACGAAACTGACAAGCAAAACCAGGAGAATAATTTGATTTTTATTTAGATCTTCCATCTGCGTCATTATACTATATTATATTATAACTTTTTAAGTTGAGTAACAAGAAAATCAATATCCTCTTTTCTCGTCTCTCTTCCGAGACTAAAACGTAGACTTGAGTTTCGACAATTTTCTTTTCCTAAATTTCCAACTACATACGATGACGAGTCCTCTTTCAAATTCATACAAGATGACGAATAGGAACTAGCCAGGCCATTTACATCTAGGTTTATAACTGCAAATTCCGCATCAAGATTTGGAAAGCAAATATTTACATTGTTTGGCAAGCGTTCTGTTTGTGAGCCATTTAAACTTGCTTGAGGAAAATTTCGAAGAATCATCTCGATTGCATAATCGCGCAATTCGGTTAATCGAACTCCTTCTTTTTCTTTCATCGAATCAGCAATTTCTAATGCAAGTGCAAGTCCGGCTGCATTCGGAACATTTTCCGTTCCAGAGCGCAAATTTCTTTCTTGTCCTCCTCCAAAGATAATCGGCATTAAATTAATCCCATGCTTAACGTAGAGAATTCCTGCTCCGCGAGGCCCGTACATTTTTATTCCATCTAAAGTCAAAAGATCAACTCCGAGTCGCAGGACGTCAGTAGACAAATACAATGGCGCTTGGCAGGCGTCAGTGTGAAAATAAGGAAGATGAGTATAGTTTTTTGTGCGATAATCGCGAACTTTTTTTCCAATTCCTTTAATATCGTTAATCGTGCCAATTTCGTTGTTGGCATACATAATGGTTACGAGCACTGTATTTTTTTTGATCGCCAAATGAACATCTTTAGGATTTACAATTCCTTCAGCTGGGACAGGAATGTAAGTCACTTCGCCTCCGCGTCTCTCGATTTCTTTCATTGTCTCTAAAATCGATGAGTGCTCAATTACTGTTGTAATGAAATGAGGCGTAAAATTTAGAGTCTTGTAACTTTCAAAAATTCCAAGAATTGAGAGATTATTTCCCTCTGTTCCCCCGCTTGTAAAAATAATCTCATCTTTCTGGCAATTTAAAACTACAGCGATTCTTTCTCGCGCATCTTTTAAAACTTCTTTTGCCTTTAGTGCTTCATCATACAATGCACTAGGATTAGCAAATTCACTGTTTGAATATTTTTTAATTACTTCTAAAACACCTGGATCGACTGGAGTCATCGATGCATAATCAAGAAAAACCCGCTTTTTTCGTCCAAAAATTCCCATTCCTTTTATATTACTGACTATTTTGCAAAAGACAATAAAATGAGGCATAATTCGAAAATGCTCTTAAATCCTACCTATGCAGAATATGCGCTAATTGCTCTTTTTGTAATTCTCTTAGTTTGGATTGTGAGACTTGAAGTTAAAATCAGCAGATTGCTTCGTGGGAAAAATGCCAAGTCACTTGAAGATTCAATAACTGAGGCGCTTAAGAATTTGGACAAATTAAATCAATTTCAGCGCGAAGTTATCAATCATTTTATAAATGTTGAAAAAAGATTGAACCGAAGCATCCAAGCGGTAAAAACTATTCGCTTCAATCCATTCAAAGGAACTGGTGACGGAGGTAATCAAAGCTTCACAACATCATTTCTTTCAGAAAATGGAGACGGCGTTGTTATTTCAAGTTTGTATTCCCGCGACCGAGTGAGTGTTTTTTCAAAGCCACTAGAGAAATTTGAAAGTAAATTTGGACTGACCGAAGAAGAAAAAGAGGTTGTTGAATATTCAAAGAAAACTTTTCAGGAATAATCATGAACTCGAATAAATTTATTAATCACTACCATGCAAAAAAAGATCGAACACAACGAAATAGCGCGTCCGCCTGTGGTAGCGATCATGGGTCATATTGATCATGGTAAATCAACTCTACTTTCTTATATTAGAAAATCGAAAGAACCATTGAATGAAGCAGGAGGAATTACGCAACACGTCAGCGCTTACGAAGTCGAACACGAGGGAAAAGACAAAAAGAAACATAAGATAACATTTCTTGATACGCCAGGTCACGAAGCTTTTTTTGGTATTCGAAAACGCGGAGCGCATGTCGCTGATATAGCTGTTCTTGTTGTTTCGGGAGAAGACGGCGTCAAACCTCAAACCAAAGAAGCACTGAACGCAATTTTGGAGTCAAAAACTCCATACATTGTTGCCATAAATAAAATCGACAAACCCGAAGCTAATGTCGAAATGACAAAACAGAGTCTTGCTGAAAACAATGTGTACGTTGAGGGTTACGGAGGTGACATTCCTTGGGTGGGAGTTTCAGCAAAAACTGGTGAGGGTGTTCCAGAGCTTTTAGAATTGATAATTCTTGTCGCTGAACTAGAAAATCTTCGAGGCAATCCAAATGTTTTGGCAGACGGTTACATTTTGGAAAGCAATCGCGATATTAAAAAGGGAATATCAGCAACATGTATTATAAAAAATGGATCAATCGAAAAGGGATTATTTGTTGCCTCAGGCCAAGCTCAAAGTCCTGTGCGAATTATGGAAAACTACTTGGGGAAAGCGATTGATAAAGCAACTTTTTCAAGTCCAATCCGAATAATCGGATGGGACACTTTGCCTGAAGTTGGAATTGAATTTAAAACATTTAAAACTCGAGATGAAGCAAAAAATTACTGCGATTCAAAAGTTCAAGTTAAAAAAACTCAAAACAAAAAAGAAATTAATCCCGAAAATCCTGCTATCGAAATACCTATTATAGTGAAAGCTGACACAGCAAGTTCTCTTGAAGCAGTTGTTTTGCAAATTGAAAAACTTGGAAATGAAAGAGTAGTACCAAATATTATTGGAAGTGGCATTGGGACAATTTCAGAAAATGATATCCGACTAGCCGATGGAAAAGAAAAGGCCATCGTCATCGGCTTCCATACAAAGGTTGATGCCTTGGCTAAAAATTTAGCTCAACGAAATGAAATTAAAATTGAGTTGTTCGATATAATTTATAAAATGACTGAATGGTTAAAAGATGAACTTCAAAACAGAACTTCGAAAGTTCAAGTTGCAGAAAGAGTTGGCCTCGCAAAGATTTTGAAAATTTTCTCAAAAAACAAAGACAAACAAATTTTAGGTGGTCGAGTTGAAAAAGGTGAGATCAAACTTGGTGCTCAAGTAAAAATTCTTCGACGAGATCAAGAAATTGGTGAAGGAAAAATCCGAGAACTGCAAAGTCAAAAAGTGGCAACAGATGAAGTTTCTGAAGGTCGTGAATTCGGGGCCTTAATCGAGGCGAAAATCGAAATCGCTCCGGGTGACAAAATTGAAACTTTCATTATTGTAGAAAAATAATTGTGCTCGGGATGGGAATCGAACCCATACCCCTTTCGGGATTCGATTTTAAGTCGAACGCGTATACCAGTTCCGC
>PPGI01000003.1 GCA_003173855.1 Candidatus Zambryskiibacteriota bacterium
CGAGGAGACGTACAATAGTACGTTGACGAGAATTTTTCGAAGTCCAACAACGAAATGCGCCAGTTTTGGAAGTTCAGCTAAGGAATTTCGGCCCAGTTGGTAATGTCATAGCCCCCTGACGGCCCAGCCTCAAACAAAACACTAGGTAACCCCGTATCATAAGTAACATTCGCTGACTGAGTTAGAATTATTTTATAAGCTGTCACTTCTTTAACCGAAACCGATTGACTTAAAGTAATTTGTCCGTGACTTGCATAAGCAACGAGAGCTGATGCACCTTGATTCATTGATATTGCATCAGTTGATCCTCCTGTTTCAGCATCGTTATTTTGTGAAATTAGAAAAACAAAAGATCCTGCTGACCCAGAACCTTGAAAAATTGTACTCTGTCCAACAGTAATGTAGCCGCTGCCAGATTGATTGGATGGATTATCAGCAATAATTGCTACATTTTGACTTCCTAAACCCGATGCCATTCTTATCGTCGGGCCTGTTTGTGTTGTTACATTTCCTACGACCCAAAGAGGTCCAGCAACGGTTAAAATTCCAGAAGAAGATTTTATCAATAAATTAAAAGGAATTTTCTTTGGACCCAGAGTTCTGGTGGTGCTAATAGTACATGTATTAGATGCTGCACTATAACTATCACAATCGCTTGAAAGCATAGTTCCACCCGCTGTTGCATCCGCTTCCCACTCCGAAATTTGTGCATCAGATATCGGTAGTGGTGCAATAGCTTGATCTGCACTTCCTGGATGCAATGTTCCGTTAACAACTACACCAGCATCTTTATTAACATAATAAGCATCCTTATCAATTATTGTCGCTGAAGATGTTCTTCTTATATTGTGAGCATAAGCGGTGCCTGTAGCGTGAACTCCGTCAATTACTCCTGCGATTCCAGCAGAAACGACATCACCGTAAATAAAATTTCCCGAACCTGTTACAGTACCTCCTGAAAAAACATTTCCTGTGATACTTGAGGAGTTTTGCAAAACGAAACCACCCTGACCTGATTGAACACCATAATGAAATGAAATGCCTGTACCCAAATGAGCACTGAAAGTCATTTTGCGAATATTTCTAGTTATATTTGCTTGAGATACAACTTGTTTACCGCCAGCAATATTAGTTGTTGTGATGGTTGTTGTTCCATTGTTTAAGGCTACATTTTCTGTTGAACCGACTTGCTTGTTTGTCTCGAGTCGATAAAAAATATCTTCTAGACCTCCCTCAGATGTATAGTAACTTTCTTCGGAATGAACCAGATTTTTTGAAATAGCACTTTGTTTTAGAATTGGATTAATTATTCCAAAAACTGTTACCATCGACGCAAACAAAAAGAAAATAACTACTGTAAGCATCGCCTGTCCTCGCTTAAAATGATTTTTATCAAAATTATTTATCATAATTGTCCGCGCAAAATAATCGTATCGTGATAAGTTTTTACCTTTGTTGTGCCGCTAACAGTTCCGGAAACCGTCAAAGTTATTCTAATGGCCGTTGAATTTGTGTTGGAAATTTTGTCAAAAACTAAATTTGTAACAGTGGTGTTTGCTGATGTCAGTGGGCCAAAATATGCACCATTTACATCAACTTTTAAAGTTCCGTTTTGAACATAAAATTTTGTAGTTTTTGATGCACCAGAAATTGTGCTGTTTAGTGTTAGGACTCCAGGACTTGTTCCGAATGTTGAGTTAGGTAAATCGACACCGTATGCTGACCTTATGTCTCTAGTCATTCGTTCCATTGAATCTATCCCAGAGTGCTCAACAACGCGCAAAACAGCTAAAGTTCTATAGGATTCGGTAAAAGACAGCAACGTATTTAATATAAGAACGGAAACAATAGATAAAATAGCTAAATAAATTATCATTTCGACCAAGGAATAGCCTTTGTTTAATTTCGGAGTCATTTAATTGTTATAAATATTTGCAAGATATGTTGAAATCGACCTTGTTGTTGTTCCATGCCCCTGAAAATATGAAACCGTAGCAGTAATTTTTTTTGTATTTGGATCATTCGTTCCTGTTGCTGCAATCTGATCGCTCGCATTTCGAGCTACATCCGAAACAGTTATACTTCTTAAAAATATTCCATCTACATATTGAACTGTTGTTGTCGTTGCCCAAGTATTTGAGTTCCAAACTAAATAATAATTTGTTGTCGTAGAAAGTTTCCCTATATTTGACCAAGTTTTGTCACGTAAAAATGTCATTGCTTCCAAGCCTTCAGACATAATGTATGAAGCTTCAACATTTTTTTCATTGGCCAGAGCATACTGAACGTACGTTGTATATGATGAACTAATCGCCAAAATGCCAGTGAGGATTATCGCTGCACCAATAATAATTTCAACAAGAGCAATGCCATTTTCTTTTTTCAAATTTCTTATCATTCTATTATTCCCGTCTTATATATTGTAACTGTTTTTGTGTTCGGAGCTGATTGAGAAGACAGAGTGATAGTTCCATTTTCAGAAGTTTCGCCAGTTAATCTGTCAAAAATTACATCACTGCCACCTCCAGCAAGACTTTTACTTAAAATTGTATCTGCTGAATTAAGAGAATAAGTTTTGTTTGTTGAGCTAGCAGGATCATATGAAGTGCCAGTAAAAAGAACGATCGATGTAGTCTCAAAGTGAACTCCGTAAGCGTAAGCATTTTGAGAAGCTAATGTTTGATTTCTTGCTTGACGCAGGACCTCTACGACAAGTTCAGTATCTCTATCGAGAGATTTTGTAAATTTAAAATTTATAAAAGCACTCAACACAATGGCTGCAAGAACAATAATGATTGAAACTGAAACTAAGATTTCAATAGCAGTAAAAGCATTGTTTTTATTTTTTTTCATTTATTTAATGCTATCTCCGATTGAGTAAATTGGACTGATCATTGATATTGCAAAAAATCCGACAGCTAAACCGATAAAGACCATGAGAAATGGCTCAATTAAGGACGACATATCTTTTGTTTTTTGATCAATTTCGTCTTCGTAAAAAACAGCCACACTCATAAGCATTTCGCCAATTTTTCCTGTCTCTTCCCCGACAGAAACCATTTCAGTAACAAATGTTGGATATAATTTGCTGTGTTCGTTAAAAATTTTTGAAATTGGTTCACCTTTCTCAATAACATTTTTTATTTCAGTTATGACATCTTTATAATATGAATTCTGCAAAACATCTCTTGTTACATCCATAGCAAGAACAATATCCACCCCGGACATGATGAGTGATGATAAAGTCCTCGCTGTCCTAGCAGAATTTATTTGCTTCGTCATATCTTTAACAATCGGCACATTGAGCAATACGAGATCGATTATTCTTTTCCCCCTTTCAGTTCTCATCGCCCAAACAAATAATGCGGCCAGTGCAACAAACCCAAGTGCAGAAATAATAAAGTAGGACTGAAGAAAATTACTTGTCCAAATAATTATCCTGGTTGAAAGTGGCAAGGTAATATTGAGTTCAGTAAATGTTTTGGTCAGCGTCGGAACCATGTATATCATCATCAAAATTCCAATGACAACCATAAGAGCTAAAATAACAGCCGGGTACATAAGTGCACCGCGAATTTTCCTGTTTAGCTGATAGGATTTTTCCATTTGCAGAGCAACATTTTGAAGAGCCATCGATAAATTTCCCGATTCCTCACCCGCTCTAACCATTGAAATAAAAAGAGTTGAAAAAACATTTGGATATGCTTTCATTGCATCATGCAATGTGTTTCCTTTGGCAAGCGATGCATTCAATTCTTGAAGAATTTTTTTAAATTTCCCTTTTGATTCACGCTCAATTGTCGAAAGTGCTCGGGTAATAGGAAGGCCTGCTTCGATCATTTTGGCCAAATTTCTAGCGAAGGTGATTTTTTCGTGTTGTGCAATCGTGCCGAAAGTGCTGAGCATTTGAAATATTCCAGTTTTCCCA
The DNA here is from genome assembly GCA_003173855.1 of Candidatus Zambryskiibacteriota bacterium. Lineage (GTDB taxonomy): Bacteria > Patescibacteriota > Minisyncoccia > Phycocordibacterales > DATDWN01 > C7867-006. Next base: position 3,929 of record PPGI01000003.1, read on the forward strand.
TTTTCTTTTATTTCTTCCGAAAAAATAACCACTCCTCCCTCTTTTGAAATCTGCCTGTATAATGCGAATTTATCCTTTACATCAAGTGACCCCTCGATTCTTTTTCCTTCCTTATTTATTGCCTTGTAATGAAAAATAGCCATTTTATTCTGCAATGACGCTTAAGACTTCTTCAATGGTGGTTATTCCCTGCACACACTGGAAAATACCATCCTCGATCATGGTTAGCATTCCCTCCTCTTCAGCAATTTTTTGAATTTCGTCTGATGTTCCGGATTTAAGAACAGCTTCTTTAATTGCAGGAGTAACTTTTAAAATTTCGTGTATTCCTTGTCTTCCAGAAAATCCATCATCCGGATTTACATCTTTTTTTAGTCTCCAAAATGGAACTTTTTCCCAAGTATCAGACTTTCCAATAATTTTTTCTTCTTTTAGTGCGATCAAAACTTTATCGAGATTAATTGATTTGGCGAGAGTTTCTATTTCAGCTTTTGTTAGAAAATATTTTTCCTTATCTTGGCCAAGTTTTCGAACTAAACGCTGTCCAATAATGACATTTAGAGTTGAAACTATTAAAAATGGCTCGACTTTCATATCAATTAATCTAGGAATTGCCCCGGCTGCAGAGTTTGTGTGCAAAGTCGAAAGGACAACATGACCAGTGAGTGCTGCGTTGACTCCCAGTGCTGCCGTTTCATTGTCTCGAATCTCACCAACCATAATAATATCTGGATCTTGGCGAACTAGAGTTCTAAGACCTTGGGCAAAAGTAAACCCGATTTCAGGCCTGACTTGGGTTTGGTTAACTCTTTTCATTTGATACTCAATAGGATCTTCAATTGTTGAAATATTTACATCCGGAGTATTTAAAATATCGAGAACTGTATAAAGTGTTGTGGTTTTTCCCGAACCGGTAGGGCCAGTGGCAAGAATCATTCCTGTTGTTGCTTGAACTGCTTTGTGAATTCGATCAAGCCCTTCCCCATGAAAACCAAGATGCTCAAGTGTAAAACCCGAAACATTTTCTCTAAGCAGACGCATGACAATTTTTTCTCCATAATGTGTTGGCAAGGTCGAGACACGGAAAGAAACTTTTTCTCCATCAGAGTCAATTTTAAAACGTCCATCTTGAGGCAAACGTTTTTCGTCGAGTTTAAGAGAGGAGAGAACTTTAATGCGTGCAGCAATCGATGGTCCCATGTTTTTCGGCAAAATCATGGCGTCGTGAAGCAAACCATCGATTCTATAGCGCACCAGAAGTTCGTTCTCTTGCGGTTCAATGTGAATATCAGAAGCATTTTGCAGAATTGCATGCTTTAGGAGTGTGTCGACAATGCGGATCATTGGAATATCATCTGCAAGTTTTTTTAAATCATCGGGATTAATATCTGCACCAGCTTCAGCGTCAGGAATATTTTTTATTTGACCAACATCTTTTTGGATTAAATCCCCAAATTCTGCTTTTAGGCTTTTTTGGTACTGTAAAATCGCACTTTTCATTGACTCTGCGTCAGTCAATCTAGGTAAAATTTTTAAACCTACTTTCTTTTTTATAAAATCAATCGCCGTTAAATCTTCTGTATCAAGCATGGCAACTTCAAGAGCATTGTCAGCTTTTTTAAAAGCAACAATGTTATGATTTCGAGCAATTGGTTCTGGAATTAGCGACAAAACTTCAAATGGAAGCTTTTCTCCTTTAAGATCAACAAACGGAATGCCGAGAATATAGGCTTGCATTCTGCGAAGATCATCGTCCGACATTTTGCCTTGAGATATAAGCACTTTTCCCAGATTTCCTCCTTTTTCCTTGGCTTCTTTTTCAGCAGCACTTACATCAGCTCGAGAAACGAGCCCAGAGTCAAGAATAAAATTCTTTAATTGTTCTTGTTCAATGTGCATGAGAAATTTAGTCATTTAATTATATCAAAACTGGACATTGAGCCACATAAAAATGTGCATAATTGAGATAATTTAGTCTTATGTTAAAGTAAGCACGGAGGATGTATGAAGCTTGAAGATAAATGAAAGAGATGGGAAAATTGGAAATGCCAATTCCACATGAAATGGTCATTCTTGATTGGTTAAAAAATGGAGTGACTATTAAAGCCGTAGGAACGATAATGAGAGGTCTAGCCAATCTGAGAAATCGAGGTTTGATTATTGCTGTTGATAAAAAATATGTAATTACAGAAAGAGGACAGAAACTACTGATGCATTACCAAAGACTCATCCCCCTTCTAAACAGAATAAACGAGTTGTATAAGAAGCCGGACACCTAGTCCGGCTTTCGTATTTGACAAAAATTTAGAATTTGATAAGGTTATGAGGTTGAAGTTCGCCACCCGGCGAACCTTCTTTTTTAAGAGAATAATAAAATACACATATGGTAGACCTAAAAGTTATCGGATCAGTCTTAACACAGCTGGAAGAAGAGAGAGGAATCCCTCAAGAAAAAATTCTTGAGGCTATTGAACTTGCTCTTGCTACAGCTTACAAAAGACAGTTTGGAAAAAAAGGCCAGATTATCAGAGCAAAATTTGATATTCAAACAGGAAAAACTGAAATGTTTCAGGTCAAAATCGTTGTTGATGAAACAACTGTTGCCATGACTGAAGATGATTTAGAAGAACCAAAGGAAGGCGAGGTTGGCAAAGACTTGTATAATCCTGAGCACCATATTTTGATTTCTGATGCTCGAAGAATTAAAAAAGATGCACAACTCGGCGAAGAAATGATTTTCCCTTTAGAAAGTCAGGAAGACTATGGCCGAATTGCTGCTCAAACTGCAAAGCAAGTAATCATGCAAAAAATTCGCGAAGCAGAAAAAGTTTCTGTTCTTTCTGAATTTGGAAAACGCGAAGGTGAAATTGTCACAGGCACAGTTCAGCGAATCGAGCGCGGAAATATTTTCGTTGATATGGGACGAGCCACAGGACTTTTGCCATATGAAGAGCAGATCCCAGGTGAGAGATTTTCTCAAGGAGAACGCGTTCGAGCATACTTGTATCGAGTGGAAGAATCAGGCAAAGGGATCTTTCTTCGTCTATCTCGATCACATCCAAAATTTTTAGAAAAATTATTTGAAATGGAAACACCAGAAATTGCTAATGGCACAGTTCAAGTAAAATCAATCGCCAGAGAAGCCGGAAGCCGAACAAAAATTGCTGTTGCTTCAAAAGATGCACACATTGATCCTGTCGGTTCGATGGTAGGCCAGCGGGGCGTTCGTGTCTCAACTGTCATGGCAGAACTCCATGGTGAGAAAATTGACATTATCGAATGGTCAGAAGATCCTAAAAAATACATTGAGGATGCCCTTTCTCCTGCTAAAACCATCTCAGTTGCAATAAATGAAACTGAAAAAGAAGCAAAAGTTGTTGTCTCTGAAGATCAACAGTCACTTGCGATTGGAAAAGGCGGTCAAAACGTTCGTCTTGCCGCCAAACTTACTGGTTGGAAAATAGACATTCAATCAATTGGAGGAAAAGTAGAATCAAAAAAAGAAGAGGTTGTCGAAGAATAATTACTTAATTAAAATAATACTATGAATTTAATTAAAGAAATTCCTGCTGGATCTCCTGAAGAAATGAATGTCATTGTTGAAATCCCAAAAGGATCAAACAATAAATACGAAATTGATAAACAAACTGGTTTAATTGCCCTCGATCGAGCAATGTATACTTCACAAGATTATCCATACGATTATGGATTTGTTCCGCAAACACTTTGGGAGGACGGCGATCCGCTTGATGTTGTAATTCTCACAACTTTTCCGCTTCATCCAGGAATTTTAGTTCGCGTTCGACCTGTTGGAATGATGGATATGGTAGATGGTGGCGAAAGTGATGTAAAAATTATTGCTGTACCTATAACAGATCCTCGTTGGGATGGCGTGAAAGATCTACCGGACGTTAACAAACACACCTTAAAAGAAATGGAACATTTCTTCAGCACATACAAGCAATTACAAAACAAAATTGTAACAATTAAAGGTTTTTCTCCAAAAGACAAAGCTATTGAAGCCTTTAGGAAAGCCGAAAAGCTGTATAAAGATAAAAAATAACTCCTTATCCACAAATCATTATCGCACTTGTACTCGGATTTTTAGTGTATAATAACTTTATTATTAGAAACTTATTCAACATGCGAAAAATAATATTGGGAGCCACTGCTACAGCACTATTTTTTAGTGCAAGTTTAGCTTTGGGTGATCAGAGAGGACCTGGGCCAGGAATAATAATTTATCATCCCTTAAGTTCTACTACAAACCCAAGACCGCTCCCTCCAATGAAAAATGGATCAACAACAATTACCGGAAAAGAGTTAAGAGAAAGACTTGGAACTTCAACGGATGAACATGGAATCGGCAGAGAAATGTCTAAACTTCGCTCACAAAATCGATTTAGTTTGATGGTTAAACGATTTGAAGCAACATTAGTTCGAGAACAAGAAATTTTAAATAAAATAAATTCTCGAATTGTTAAAACAAAAGCCGATGGTAAAAATACTACGGATGCAGAACATTTTGTATCTCTTGCTCAAAATGATCTTAAAAATGCAAGCTCAACTCTAGTATCTCTCAAGATTTTTGCAGAAAACGCTATTACTCAAGATCTTGGAAGCACAACAGGAGTATCTAAGCCAAATATGGATGGAATGAAAAATACTGCTAATTCAATTAAAAAATTAATTGAAGATGCGCACAAAAATCTTGAGAAGGCTATACACAGTTTGATCAAATTGTATAAAATGAATTTTGGAACAACTACTCCTCAAACTAACGAACAATAATATGGATCCACAAAATCAAAACCCAAATCAAAATATTCCAACAAATATTCCTACACAGATGCCAGTTCAAAATAAATCCTCTCTTGGATCAATTCTTGGCACAATTATTATTATTGGCATTATTATTCTTGGCGGCTTATATTTCTGGGGCAAAAGAATTGAAGAATCAAAATTAAATCAAAACTTGGTAAGTCAAAGCACAGATGAAACTCCGCAAGTTCAAGATGAAGCATCTGTTATAAAAAGTGTAAGTTCTGGTGATGATTTTCAGTCAATTCAAGCTGATTTAGATAATACAAATACAAGTAATCTAGATAAAGAGGTTAATCAATAAAATTTCTCTTTAGTATAAAAATCGCTTTGTTAAGCGGTTTTTATTTGCAAAAAACTCAATTTGCGATAGACTGACAGTCATGGCAAAAAACTATAAAGATATTAAAGTAACTCCTCTTCCTGATAGAGAGCTTGAAATTATCGGCACAATCACAGCTGAAAAAATGTCTTTGATGCGCGAAAAGGCACTGAAAAATTTAAAAGATTCAGTTGAAATTCAGGGCTTTAGAAAAGGAAATGCTCCAGATGCATTAATTGCACAAAAAATTGGCGAGCTGAAGTTGCTTGAAGAAGCTGCAGAAATTGCATTGCAAGAAGAATATCCAAAAATACTTGAGGAACATAATATTGATGCAATTGGAAGACCCGAAATATCTATTACTAAAATTGGTGTCGGTGCTCCACTTGAATTTAAAATAAAAACCGCACTTTTGCCTAATGTAAAACTTGCTGATTATAAAAAAATCTCAAAATCTGAAAATTCAAAAGAGAAAAAAGATCCAGAAGTGACAGAAAAAGAAATCGATGAAGTTATTTTGGAGATTCGTAGAAACGTAGCTCATCAAAAAATGCATGATGACCATGGCTTAGGCGAGCATTCACATGATCATCCTGAAATAAAGGACGAAGATTTGCCGAAGCTAGATGAAGCTACATTAAAAAAAGTCGGTAATTTCAAAAACTTGGAAGATTTAAGAGCAAAAATAAAACAAAACATTGCAGCAGAAAAAAAATTTAAGGAAAAAGACAAACATCGTACTCAAATAATTGAAAAAATAATGGAGGATTCAAAAATTGATCTCCCTAAAATTCTTGTTGAAGGAGAGCTCGATAAAATGCTCGCTCAATTTAAAGATGATATTGCTAGATCAGGAATTTCTTACGATGATTATTTAAAACACATCAAAAGAACAGAGACTGAAATTAAAGCTGATTGGAAGGATACTGCTCTAAAACGAGCAAAATCTCAAGTCATTCTAAATACAATCGCCAAAAACGAAAAAATCGAGCCCAAAGAAGAGGATATTAAAAAAGATATGGATCATTTGCTCGAACATTACAAAGGTGCAGATCGTTTCCGAGTGAGAATGTATGTAGAGACTTTCCTAACTAATGAAATGGTTTTCAAATTCCTAGAGGAGCAATAAACTAGAAATTGCTGTCGCTGCTGTTTCAGAGCGCAATATTTGATGTCCTAAAGAAACGGCTGGAATATTATGTTTTGAAAATATAGAGATTTCAGATTCTGACCAGCCGCCTTCAGGACCCACAAAAACAGCCAAGTCTTTTATTTCTCCCTTTAGAATTTTTTCTCTTGGCTCACCTGTAGAATTTAAATAAATTGCTCTGTTTGGAAGAAGATCGCTCGATAAAAGCTTGGGTAAAGAGATAATATCGTGGACAAATGGTATATCTCCCCTGCCAGATTGCTCCGCAGCCTCAATAGAAACTTTTTTTAAACGTTCAAAATTGAGATTCTTCTTCTCACTCCGTTCACAAAGGATAGGTATAATGTGTGTCACGCCAATTTCAGTAACTTTTTGAACTGCAAACTCAAAATTGTCTTTTTTAATAAGCCCGAGGCAGAGGTAAAGGTTCATTTTTGCTTTATTATTTGCACTTATTTTCTGAACTACTGCAACACTTGCACCTTGAGCTCGGAGTGATGATATTAAACAAAGATAATCATTGCCAGAACCATCAAAAAGAATGACTTGGCTGCCGACATTGTAGCGAAAAACATTTTTCCATTGATTAGCGAGTTCTCTGTCGGGAATGTCAATTTTGTCACTTGATATAAGTTTCTCCACGTAAAAACGATGAAGTCTCATAAGCGAAATATAGCATATTTTACAAAATTTAACCTTTTGTTATACTAACGTGCATGTTAATTCCAACAGTTATAGAAAAATCACAATTTGGTGAGCGAGCATACGATATATTCTCGCGACTTTTACGAGACAATATAATTTTCTTGGATGGTCCAATAGATGACCACGTTGCAAACTTAATTATTGCCCAAATGTTATTTTTGCAATCAGAAGATCCTAAAAAAGATATTTCTTTCTATATTAATTCACCAGGAGGATCAGTTACAGCTGGTTTAGCCATTATTGATACTATGAATCACATAAAAAATGATATCTCTACAGTTGCAGTAGGAATTGCTGCATCCATGGGAGCTCACATCCTAGCAGCTGGGGCAAAAGGCAAAAGGTATGCCCTGCCTAATGCGGAGATTATGATTCATCAACCTTGGGGTGGCGGTATTGAGGGAAAGGTCTCAGATATTGAAATTACTGCTAAACAAATGCTTAAAAACAAAGAAAGTCTATCTAAAATCTTTTCAAAAAATACTGGAAAACCCCTTGCCCAAGTTGAAAAAGATATGGACAGAGATTTTTGGATGTCAGCAGATGAATCTAAAAAATACGGTATAGTAGACAAAGTTCTCTAATTACTATATAGTGAGTTTATTACTTATTTAATTTAGCCGACTGATTTTGTTTGACCGCATTACTGAAATTCTGAAGTTCAATAAATTTTAATTTATATTCTGAAAAACAAATTCTGATAAACAGAAGCAGAAGGATCCGATAACATGCCATTAAAAACAGTTGCGCTCTTGTTGAGCACAGCGTCACTAATTTCCCTAGCAATAGGTTATTATTTGCGCTTGATAATTTCTCTCGGGAAAAAAGGTTCGATGGAATTGGACATTAAACAAATGATGTTGCAAGCCAAGGAACGTGAAAAAAGTATTTTGGATGAAGCTCAAAATAAAGCAGAAGAGCTACTATTAACTGCTCGCCAAGAAATAAAAGAAAAAGAAGAGGCAAATAAAAGAACAGAGGAGCGTTTGATAAAAAAAGATGAACTTCTGGACCATCGTCAGCTGGAAATTGAAAAAGAAGTTGAAGATATTAAAAAAAGAATTCAAGAGATTCGGGTAATCCGCGAAAATACTGAAAAAATAGAAAACGAAAAAAGATTTGAGCTTGAAAAGGTAGCGAAACTTAGCCATGCAGAAGCAAAAGAAGAAATTTTGCGTGAAGTCGAAAAAGAAGCTGAGAGCGATATTTTGACACGAATGAAAAAATTGGAAATACAAGGACAGGAAAAATTGGAAGAGAAAGCAAAAGGAATTTTAGCCACATCAATTCAGAGACTTTCAAATTCTGTCAGCTCTGACATGCTTACAACTCATATTGAAATTCCAAATGATGAAATAAAAGGAAAAATTATTGGAAAAGAAGGCCGAAACATCAAAGCTTTTGAGAGAGCCACCGGTGTTGAGGTGATTGTTGATGACACTCCAGGATCAATTACTATTTCTTCATTTGATCCAGTGCGCCGACAAATTGCAAAAATTGCTCTTGAAAAACTAATAGCAGATGGTCGCATTCAACCAGCTAAAATTGAAGAGATGGTTAAAACAGCTGAACAAGAAATTTCTAAAACAATAAAACAAAAAGGTGAAGAAGCAGTTTACGAGACTGGAATTTTGGGGCTTGATCCTAGAATTGTTTCGATTTTGGGCAGACTTCACTTTCGAACGAGTTACGGTCAGAACGTACTCGCCCATTCTATTGAAATGGCTCACATTGCTGGAATGATTGCAGAAGAAATCGGTGCAAACGCTCAAGTAGCCAGAGCTGGAGCATTGGTCCATGATATTGGAAAAGCACTCGATCATGAAGTTGTTGGTACTCATGTAGAAATTGGTCGTAGAATTTTGCAAAAATTTGGAGCGGACGATGCCATTATTAAAGCTATGCAAGCCCATCACGAGGAATATCCCTATGAAACTATTGAATCAATGATTGTTCAAGCAGCTGATGCTATTTCTGGTGGTCGTCCTGGAGCAAGACGGGACAGCGTTGAGAACTATTTGAAGCGTTTGAAGGATTTGGAGGCTGTAGCAACATCATTTAAAGGTGTTGAGAAAGCTTACGCGCTTCAAGCTGGCCGAGAAATTAGGATTTTTGTCACTCCAACTGAGGTAACTGACCTTGAAGCTAAGAAAATGGCAAGAGATATAGCTCTTCGAATAGAATCAGAGCTTAAATATCCAGGAGAAATTAAAGTAGCTGTAATCCGCGAAACACGCACTATTGAATTCGCCAGATAGAACACCTACTTGTCAAGATATTGCGCCAAAAAAGCCTTAGTATATAATATCTTTCAGTTAATAGGTTTGATTAACGAGAAAGTTTTTAATAAAAAAAGTATGAATAAAGCATCAATTGTTGACGCAGTTCATGAAAAATTAGGCGGAACAAAGGTTCAGGCTGAAGAAATCGTTGATTTAGTGATAGATTCCATAGTTTCTACACTTAAATCTGGCGGTGAAGTATCAATTGCTGGACTTGGAATCTTTTCAACAAAGACTCGAGCAGCAAGACAAGCTCGAAATCCTCGAACTGGAGAGACAATTTCAGTTCCATCAATGAAAGTGCCTAAATTTAGAGCAGCAAAAGCTCTAAAGGAAGCTGTTAAGTAATTGATTTCCATAGAATTCAAAAAACACCGAGAAAATCGGTGTTTTTTGATGGTTGCATATTACTCAATTTCTTCACTCGTTAATCTATCCAGATATTCTGGATTACGAGTCATGTCCAACCATTCTTGAACAGTAATCCCCATTTTGTCTGCTTCCTCTTTAGCTGGACGGAAAAATAATGGCCATTCCTCTTCAGGATGAGTCTGCATGAACTCATCGGCTGTCTGCTTTTTCTTTTCAGGCATACCACCTCCAGAAAAATATTAGCACAAAACTATGTTTGGTGCGGGATAGCGGAGTCGAACCGCTCACCACAGTTTGGAAAACTGTTATTTTACCGATAAACTAATCCCGCGTATTAAACTTTGTCATCGTAACAAAAAAATTCCTTGTCGGCAATTTAAGATTTGATGTAATATTTATCTAACATGTTTTTAAAAGGCCTTCTAGCATTTATTTTAAGTCATTTATTTATATTCGGATCATCGAGCACGCACATTTACACTGCTCCTCTAGAAACCAAAGCAACTTCTTCTATAATTGTCCCAGCTTACCCTACCTCAATTACAACAACATCAACAACCAAAACCAAGCCAAAAAAGTTAGTTCCAAAAGGATCAATAGCTAAATCACCTAAAAATATTGGTACAACTACTGTAGAAAGAATAACTTACACTCCAAATTTTGAAACCATTAACACCTATGCAAGACAAGCTGTTGTAAACATTTTATGTACTACAGGAGGAGACGAACTGTCCCCTATTTCTGGAACTGGAGTTATTGTCTCACCTGAAGGATTAATACTTACTAACGCCCATGTTGCCCAATATTTTTTATTGAAAGATTATATTCGGAAAGATTTTGTAGAGTGTACTATTCGCTGTGGAAGCCCTGCAAAAGCCAAGTATCATGCGCAAATTGCTTATATTTCGCCTACATGGGTAACAAATAATAAAACACTACTCAAAAGTACAAATCCAAAGGGGACAGGTGAACATGACTTTGCTTTTTTAAAAATAAAAGATTCAATTGATAATTCTCCCTTACCGACAAATTTCCCCTATGTTCAAATGGATCTTCGGGAAAATGTAAATAAAAATGAGACTGTTTTACTTGCTTCCTACCCAGCAGGTTTTTTGGGAGGGTTACTAATTGTTCAAGATTTAAATGTCACAAGTGCCCTTACCACCATAAAGGAAATTTATACATTTGATGAGACAACTGTGGATTTAATCGCCGTACCAGGGACAATTGTTTCTCAAAAAGGTTCTTCTGGTGGAGCAGTTATTGATCAATTTGGCACATTAATTGGTCTAATATCGACAAGTTCAGATGGCGAAACAACAAGCGATCGGGCTTTAGACGCCATTACAATAGCTTACATAAACAGAGACTTCAAAAGAGAAATGGGCTTTAATTTACAGCAATTCGTAGCTATGGATATTAATGATTTTGCCCAAAAATTTCAAACTACAAATGTTCCTTCCCTTACAAAACTTATTACAGACGAATTAAATAAATTTTAGTTGGTATTTTCCGCTGAGATTTGAACAATCATTTGGAAATTATCCTCTTTTTGAGCTTTATTTGGAATAATTTTGCCACACTTTGTACACTTATGAATAATATTATATTCCCTATCTTTATTTTCAATTCTTATAGGTTCCATCATTCCCATACACTCAGACAATCTGTCTCCTGGATCAATATCGACATGCTTTGACCATAAACAATTTGGACAGTGATTTGTATAACCATTGCCTTTTACTTCAAAACCGCATTTTTGGCAGATAAAATCTTCTTCTTTACGAATAAAAACCATTGTCGGAGTGCCGGGATTCGAACCCGGAGTCGCCTGTTCCCAAAACAGGAATGTTAGCCGTTACACCACACT
>PPGI01000011.1 GCA_003173855.1 Candidatus Zambryskiibacteriota bacterium
ATTGCGGAAGAAATTGTTGTATATTCCTGTCCTGTTCCCACGCAACGAATATTTGTCTGTGTACAATTTCCAGGCGTTGGGGTTGGTGTTGGTGTAGGAGTAGGGGTTGGAGTCGGTACTGGAGCAGGAGCTGGAGATGGTGCAGGTGATGGTGTAGGACTTGGTGTCGGCGTTGGAGTCGGTACCGGTGTAGGTGTAGGTGTTGGTGTAGGAGCAGGTGGATACACAACTCCTCGATTGATAATACCTGTTTGGTCCTCTCCTGATGTTTGCCACTGAGCGTCTGAAACATTACCAAACCCTTCAATAAAGAAATAAGTTCCAGTTGTTGGGAAATAATATGTATTATGGGTGTATCTGTTATTTACTCCTTGTGCAATTGCAACTCCCGTGCGCATTCCACCATCTCCTAAGTTAGCCATCTGTACAACCGTATTATCGTGTACATTCATGTTGCTCAAAAGAGGTGAACGATTCTGATCATTTAGACCATCGATGCTTTGCCAATTGTCGACGCAAGTGTTTCCATATACTTCTACATCTGAACTATTGGAAACGAGAATACACGCTCCATCTACCCAATATGGTGACGGTTTGGCCGTTCCATTTCCTTTAATAGTATTGTTGCGAATAATCGCATTAAAGCTAATCTCATGAAAGATGCCAGAGAGCGCATTATTTTCCACTCTATTGCCATCATATAGCACATTGCCATTTTGAATATCTGTCCATAACCCTGGACCCTTATTATCATGTACGTAGTTGTTGCTAATGGTGATGAAATTCGAAAAGGTGAATTTCGTTCCTCCTGCTTCCCATCCCCAGTCGAATCCTACAGTGTTGTTATATGCGATTTCATTGCCATCTACTAATACATTCGTTCCAGAGCCGCCCATGCCCATTTGGCCATTGTGGTGGACGTAATTGTGAAGGATTTTTCGATTGTTTCCATTACCTATACCAATTCCGTGATTCCAGCGGACTTCATTGTTTTGTATAGTCCAAGAATCTCCCCCGACAATAGCTCCATTTTGAGCCGGGTTAGCAAATTTTTCAATGACAAGCTTTTGTATTGTCACTCCGCTCGCTCCGCCGCTGAATGCAGAAGGGGTAGCATTAGTTTCAACTTTGTGTCCAAGAGGATTGTCTCCGACGTAAATTCTATCGGCAGCATAATCAAAATACCATGTTCCTGAAGTTACTTTACTCAACGAATCAACATGGATTTTCACTACGTCATCTACGTATAGATCTTCGGGATACATGCAGCGAGTATATGCGCTATTGGGCATGCATTGACCATCAAGTACACCTTGCTGAGTCTGTCCAGTTACATACCAGGTTACACCTGACTGGATCCAACCAGTAAGCAATTTGGCACCAGAAATTACCACTCCGGGCTGACCAGTAAAGATTTGGTTATTTTTGGGAACAAGAGAAGAAGAAACTTGATATACACCGGGCTGAAATATAAATTCAGTACCTTCGGGATTTGCATTGATTATTGATTGAATATCTTGACCAGGACTAACGTTCACTGCGGCAAAAACAAATGTTGCTGGGATCAGCAACATTCCAGAAAATATCATACTTACCAATAAACTCCTATTAAATTTTTTTATATCATTTTTCATATCATAAGTTTCTCATTTTTTATTGAATGAAGAAACACCCGACTGTTAATAAGTCTAGATATAATATTTGCTGCCGACCAGGAAATTTTCCGCGAGTAAAAATTTTTGTAGGGAATCGATCCTTACAGGATCAGTACAGGTTTTCGATATTTTTGTTCGAAATCTCCAAAAATATCTGAAGAACCTTTTCGATTCCACGCTACGCTTTGTCGGGCAAAGCTGCCCTGGTTGGCAGATCTCTAAAGCTTTCAGTTCTACCGAGCTGACCGTTTGGTTTGAAGTTGGAACTATTTTATACCAACAAAATGGAATACATGCCAATGTTTAGCTTCCCCAGAAGCGACAGTCCCATCTTTTTCTTCTTCCTTGAATAGCTCGACTTTTAAATCTTTTAATAAATCCTTAGCTTCATCTATTGTTTGAAAAGCTAGATTCTTTCCGTTTATATTCCACCCATCTCTATTTCCAAACAATTGGCCGGTAAATACTCCTCCGGATTTAAGTGAAGAAATTAATTTCTCAATAAATTCCTTAAATCCCTTCGGTCCATAAAAAGGTAAGGCATAGGATGCGGTAATTAAATCAAAACTCTCTGGAGATAAAACCATATCTTGGTATGGGTTAACTAAAACTTCCAATCTCTCATCATTTAGTTGCTTTGCAAAATTTTCTATTTCAGGAGAACTATCTAGTGCTACTACTTTTTTAAATCCTGAATCAAGAAGAAATTTAGACTCAATTAAAGTTCCAGCTCCAAGATCAAGAGCAATATCTTTATTTTTACAAAAAGATACAGCTTTAACTAGTAAAGGTCTTGGCGGTCTAGATAGGTGTTGATTATAGTATGTTTGCCAATCTGTCATGAATTTATGATATCACATAAACAAAACACCCCCTCTCGGGGGTATTTTGTTTCCTTCCAATTATGTAAATTATTATTTGATAAGGTATGCTCTGGATGAGATATCCCAACCAGCCAAATCATTACCAAATTCTTTTTTAAGTCTGTCGGTCATTTTTTCGAAGTAATCGTCATAAGCCTGTTTCTGAGTTTCTGAATCTGATCCTTCATATGCACGATATTCGAAACCTATGCCGTGTTGATCCTTAGATACTTGTCTGACATATAGGTGTTCGTATCTTGAATCTTCTTCTGCCCATTTTTTTGCAATCTCAACTAAAGTTTCTGGAGAAATTTTGTGAGAAAATTTCCAGATACCAATTATCTTGTCGCTATAATTTTTTTCCATAGTGAATTAAGTTAAATAATGAATGTGAATAATGAATTGAAAGGAACTTATAAATAATATACTACATAAGTACTAATGTCAAGTACTGGCCGTTTGGTTTGAAGTTGGGGTTAAACTGTTACAGGCATAGAATCCTTTAAATTTCTTAAATTTTCAATTGATTCAGATAATTCCTCTAGGGTAACCTTATCGTTTGTCGTATTTTCTGGATGATGAATTGAGTGTCGAATATAAGTTGCTAAAGAGACCTGTTCCACTTGTCCAGACTTTTTATTATTCCATTGTTTTGTTTTTGATAATCCATCTAGTTTAGTTTTATCGTTTTCCTCAATGTAGCCATATAGTTCATTGTGATAATCCGTCGATAAAATACCAAAAACTTCGTAGTTTACTTCTGAATATGAACTCTTGCCTCCTTCTATTTTTTTTATTTCAGTTTTCTTATTTGACTCTTTATTTACGCGATAACATCTATCTATATTTTCTTTATCAATCATATAATTAGAATGGGTAGCAAAAAAGACAATATTATCTTGATCATTCTTTGTGATTTTTATCAGCTCTTCCTTTAGACACTCTTGCGCTTGAGGATGTAGATGAGTTTCAGGCTCATCTAGAAGTAATATAGAATTGGATAATTGTTTGTTTTCATTTTCAGCTGAAATTGTAAGCAAAAAGGAAACAAACTGTTTAAAACCATCACTTCTTTGATCTGTTGTTTTCGCACTATATCTGACTTTCTCGTCCTCTATAAGAAAAGACAGCATCATATTGCTAATCTGAAATTTAATTTTTATTTTATGATCCGCCCAAACCTTTTTTATATGAGAAGTAACCTTATCACTCAATCTCTCCTGTAAGTTGTTTACCTCTGCTGGATTGGTTCTGATTTTTGTTATTTCTTGCGGAATATTTTCAAGGTCTATACCAGCTAGCAAAAAACAATTTGTGAGTGGTATAGATACTTCTTCCGGTGTGGCAGAAAAAGTTTCAAGATTAACTTGTTCGCTTATTAAATGTTTACTATCAGATTTCCAGAAAGTAATATGGTGGGAATTATTCCAGAAATACTTTGGAAAATATGCTTCAAAAAACTTTTCTAAATCAAGATCAGGTTGTTCGGTTTCAGAATTCTTATCTTTTTTTGCTGGGACAGTTCCGCTTAAAGTGTAATTTTTAAGTGTTTTGTTTTTGAAATAAATTCTATCAAATACTTTTCTTACGGGCGTTTCAATAGGATCAAATGAGACACAAACATCTACTCCTTCTATTACGATTTCTGAAATCGCTTCCTTATCGAAACCTTTTTCAGATAATTCCTTTTTTAGTTCTTTTTCTTCATCATGAGTGATTTTGTATGATAAAAATACCTCAATCTCTTTTGAGCTGTCGTAAAAATCCTTTGTGTGTAAAACTGTTCCTCGATCAATTAGAGATACAGCATTTAAAAAACTGCTTTTCCCTGATTCATTTATTCCTATAAGAGTAAAAGTATGGCTTTTGTCCTTTTCTTCAATAATAAATGTTTGTTCTTCGATACTTCGGTAGTTACGGACGGTAATAGAGAAAAGTTTCATGTTTGTAAGTTAGTATGAAATTTCCGTAACTCTACAACAATCTTAATCTTTTTTCAATAGTTAAGAGGATTTATCATTTTCTCTGATTTTTGAGGCTTCTGCTATTGCACTTGCTATTCCTCCAAGATTTGAATTAAGTGAATCATTTGAAATGTGAATGGTGTCGTATCCGTTTTTGTTTGAATAATAACTTCTCTTTAAATCTGCAAGTATTTGATATGCATCAGTAAGGTGTCTGTCTCCATCTACTTCAATATTTATTTTTGCCGAAGGAATACAAAGATCTATATGTTTGTGACCATCATCTACTTCAACCAATACACGAATACCGAGCTTCTCTAAAGCCTCTTTTAACATCAATGCTTCTTTTGTTGGTTTTTTAAACATACAAAAAGTCCACCACGGGTCTCCGCCGAAGCGGACGTACCGGTTTCCCGATACGGCAGGACGTGCAAACCACATGATGGGTTCTTCATGCGCGTCCTGACTTTTATGCCATGCCAATATTACTATTGGTTTAGGCCCATATTTAGTTGTAAGCGGATTATAACACAAAAATAACTTGCACTGATAAGTAAAGAAGATATAATTATTTTTGCCAGGGACTTGTCACATTTCCAAGACCCGAGAGAGGATCCGCTTGAACATAGGTTAGCGGGCAACGAGAAGATCCTAGTTATTAGTTTTTAACTATTACTAGGATGTTCTGTTTTTCTCCTCAACTCATTAAAAAAACTATAAAAGTTTTTCAGGAAGAAAATAAAATCAAACTCACTCCTGAACAAGCACAAGAAATTCTGGAAAATCTTTCTGGATTATTTTTGGTATATGGCAAGACAGTCGGCGGGAAACGCACAGGCTCTTTAGAGCGTGCGGTACCGCCGACTGTTGCGTTTAAGACTTGATAGTTACCTAACTTAATACAAATGAAAGAATACACAAAAACAATAAGTTATGGTGACTATATAGAAATTTATGAATACGAATTCAAACCAAGAGAACATAGTCGTATTCGTGATGAAAAAGATGGAGAAGTTAGTGAGGAAATAAAATTTGGGAAAAGAGAAGATAACATTCTTCAAACAAAAAGAAATTTTCGAAGATTAGTTTTAGCTAATTTCTCGGAAGAAAAGCCTTTGTTAATTAATATAACTTATAAAGAAAATATGACAGATATTGTTATTGCTTATAAACATTACAGATCTTTTGTTCAAGCATTAAGATATAAATACGGAAAAGAATTTAAATATATTGCCGTACCAGAATTTCAAAAAAGAGGTGCCGTTCATTTCCATGCACTCTTTTGGGGATTACCGTATGAAGTCTATTCAGAAGAAAGACAAAAAAGAACAATCTTTCATTTGTGGGGTGATAAAGGATTTGTTGATGTTGTACAAACTGACGGAAACGACAAATTATCCTCATATTTATCCAAATATATGGCCAAAGCCTTTAGTGACAGAAGATTAAAAAATCAAAAAGCTTATGTGTCTTCTAGAAATATCTTAAGACCTGTTATAGAATCTAACCCAATGTTACTTGCTGTTCTTTTTGAGAAAGTAGGACCAGATGACAAACCTGTTCACGATAAAGAATACGAGACTCGCTATTTAGGAAAATGTAGATACCGCTTGTTTAAAGTTAACAAAGAAATATGAAATATATACTTTATTGCCGTAAATCAACAGACACAGAAGATAAACAAGTTTTGTCTTTGGAATCGCAGGAAAGAGAACTTTTAGATATTGGTAAAAAATATAATTTAAATATCGTAAAAGTTCTCAAGGAGAGTATGTCAGCAAAAGCAGTTGGCCGTCCTGTCTTTGAAGAAATGATGGGAATGATTAGGAATAAAAAAGCAGACGCAATATTGTGTTGGAAACTCGATCGTCTGGCAAGAAACTTTGTTGATGGAGGTCTAGTGATTGATTCTCTACAAAGAGGAGTGATCAAAGAAATAAGAACTTACGAATCAATACATCTACCTAGTGATAACGTATTACTTCTTGCTGTTCAACTTGGGATGGCAAATCAGTACATCCGAGATTTATCAGAAAATGTTAAACGAGGAAATAGAGAAAAAATGTCTCGTGGTGAATGGCCGAATCATGCACCATTTGGATACTTAAATGATAAAGCTACAAAAACAGTTATCGTCGATCCTGTTAGATCGAAGTATGTTGTGAGATCTTATGAGCTTTATCTAACTGGAAGTTATGGATTTAGAGATATCGCAAGAATTTTATATAAAGAAGGATTGAGAACAAAATCTGGGCAGAAAGTTCAGATCAATCAAATACAAAGAGTTTTAAACTCTCCTTTTTATACAGGACTTATGATTCGTGATGGAAAATATTATGAAGGAAAACACGAACCAATTATTTCAAAAGAATGGTATGAGAGAGCTCAAGATATGTTAGCTGGAAGATCTCGACCAAGATCAAAAACATTGTTCTTTCCACTTCGTGGATATATGAAATGTGATACTTGTGGTTGTGCTTTAACCGCATCTCTAAAGAAAGGACACCATTACTATTACTGCACAAACAGAAAAGAAATATGTACTGAACATAAAAGCTATATGCGAGAAATATATCTATATGAAATATTTGGAAATATTTTAGACAAAATAGCTTTTAGTGAGAAAAAAGTTGAGCTTATGTATGAAGCTTCTAAGGAAAGGCTGGATATGGACTCTGGTTACATCACCAAAGCCATAGACACACTCCGAGAGTCCCTAGAATCCCTTAAATCGAGAGAATCTCGATTACTAGATACATTCTTGGCTGAACAAATAAGCAAAGAATTATACGACGAGAGAATCTTATTGCTTCGAAATGAGGAGGTTTCTTTGAAAAAGCAGATTAAAGACTTAGAAGCTAAGACACCTGCTTCAATGTTGGAACCGACGAAAAAAGTATTTTTACAAGCAAGTAGAGCCAAAAAAGAGTTTTTGGAAGGAGATGATTTTAAAAAACGAGAAATCTTAGAAAATCTATGTTGGAACCTTTCTTTCAAAAACAAAACTGTGGCTCAACTAAAACTTAAAAGTCCTTTTGACATTATGTTGAAAGCACCTAAAAATGGGTCTTTTCAAGATTTGCTGCCGACCAGGGAATCGAACCCCAATTACCTCCTCCAAAGGGAGATGTCCTACCGTTAGACGAGTCGGCA
>PPGI01000008.1 GCA_003173855.1 Candidatus Zambryskiibacteriota bacterium
AAAAATTCTCGTCAACGTACTATTGTACGTCTCCTCGTATTTTCCTCGTCCGCCTAGAACTGCATCCAGTTTTGGAAGTTCTAATATGGCTAATTTGAGCCATATTATTAAAATCAATTTGTGCTTGACAAAAATTAGGCCTCATGTATACTTAACATTGGAACGGTGCGAAGTAGGCCTAAGGGCAATCTAACCTGGCTGAAAAGATCGCCGTTTCGTTCGTTAATACGTTTGTTATATTGTTAGAGAGGTTCCCCGCCTCTAAAAAATGGTGCTTTGCACCGGCCTGAGCTCCCAGCTCTTGCTAGACTGAGCGCCCGCTCGGTCATATGCTGTCCGCACACTTCTTTCTCAAAGGAGTTTGGACAGCTTTTTTTTGTCTCAAAAAATGGATATACTTTCAATATGAAACAGAGAAAACTGATCGTGGGAAATTGGAAGATGAATCCGGAAAGCAAAGATGAAGCAAGGAAAATTGCAAGTGATGTAAAGCGGGCAATGAAAAATATTCGAAAAACGAATGTTGTCATCTGTCCGCCCTTTGTTTATTTAAGTCCCTTATCAGGAGTTTCAAAAGGAAATTTATTTTTAGGAGCTCAAAATGCCAATGCTGAAAGACTCGGTGCACTGACAGGGGAGGTAAGTTTTTCTGAACTTTATCAATTCAACGTGCGTTTCGTAATTCTTGGTCATTCAGAGCGCAGAAAAATGGGAGAAACTGATGAAATCATAAATAAAAAAATTAAAAGTGTAGTTTCTTCTGGTTTAAATGCAATAGTTTGTGTCGGAGAAAGTGTTCGAGATCGAAATGGAGATTATTTTGGATTTATTCGTTCCCAAATTCACTCTGCTCTAAAAGATGTAAATCGAAAATTTTTAGATCGAATTATTATTGCTTATGAACCGCTTTGGGCGATTGGAGCAAAAGAAGCAATGCAGCCAAGAGATTTACTAGAAACATCTATTTTTATTAGAAAAGTCTTAAAAGATTCTTACGGGTCCCTTTCAGAAAGCATTCAAATTTTGTATGGCGGAGCAGTCGATAAAATAAATTGTGCTCAATTAATTGAAGAAGGAAATGTTTCTGGATTTTTAGTTGGCAGAGAAAGTTTGCGACCAAAAGATTTTATTGAAATCATTAAAATTGCTGATCAAATTTAACAGAATGATTAAATATTTAGACGAATTAAAAAAAGAAGATCTCAAAGGCAAAAAAGTCCTGCTTCGACTTGATTTAAATGTGCCGACAATTGAGGGGAAGGTGACAGACATAAATAGAATCGAGGGGATAATAAGTACTGTTGATTTTTTGCGCCAACATGATGCCCAAACAATAATTCTCGCTCACATTGAAGATAAAGATGGAAATTTAATTTCACTTTTGCCAGTTCTTGATTATTTGAACGGATATTTTCCAGTTCAATTTTCAAAAACTTATTTTGATGCAGAAGCTAATGCGAAACTTTTGGAAATGAAAAATAAAAATGTTCTCCTTTTTGAAAATATTCGATTTAATCCGGCAGAAAAAGAAAATGATCCAGAATTTGCAAAAAAACTTTCGCAAATGGGCGATCTCTATGTTAACGATGCTTTTAGTGTAAGCCATAGAAAACATGCATCAATTATCGCTCTTCCAGGATTAATGCCGCATTATGGTGGACTGCTTTTAAAAAAAGAAATTGAGAATCTCTCACATGTTTTTAATCCAAATCATCCATTCGTTTTTATAATTGGCGGAGCAAAATTTGATACAAAATTACCAATTATAAAAAAATATTTGGAACGTGCAGATTCGGTTTTTGTTAGCGGTGCATTAGCTCATAATATTTTTAAAGAATTAGGTTATGAAATTGGCACGTCTCTGTATTCGAAGGGCGATTTTGGAATAAAAGAAATGCTAAAAAGCAATAAATTAATTACATCTGTTGATGTCACAGTAATAAATGGTGACAAAATAGAGTTTAAAAATCCTAATGAAGTTACAAAAGATGATTGCATTGTTGATGCTGGACCAAAAACAATTGATCAATTAAGGAATTTAATTAAAGGAGCAAAAACAATTGTTTGGAATGGGCCGCTTGGAAATTACGAAGCTGGCTACAAAGATAAAACAGAAAGTTTAGCAGAATTGATTGCCGAGGAAACTCTAAATGGTGCAATGAGTATTGTTGGAGGAGGAGATACTTTAGCTTCAATTAACGCTTTAAATATAAAAGATAAATTTAGTTTCATCTCAACTGGTGGAGGAGCGATGCTTGATTATCTTGTTTATGAAACACTTCCCGGAATCGAAGCTCTGGAAATATAAACTCTTATTCACCATAACTTTTTCATCACCGGAATATTGAGATTATTGTAACTCTTTCTTTATTTTCTCAGCGTTTCCTTCGAAATCTTTAGGGTCTCCTGCAACTCCAGGATTTGGATAAACCCAAATGTGGGCATGACCAACTTCTTCTCCAACGATTTTAGAAAGAACCATTTGAGTGTTAAATGCCTTTTGTTCAGCCTTGGCAATTTTTCTGGCAATTTCAAAAAACGAAGCAACATTTGGAACGTCCCATACCCATCGATAGTGTTTTTTAGGAATAACTTGAACAGCTCCAGGAGCCATTGGATGGATATCCATAAAAACTAAAAAGTGATCATCTTCGAAAACTTTGTGAGTAGGAATTTCTCCTTTAACAATTTTGCAGAATACGCAATCGTCCATGACTTTATTCTATCATATCGTCAATATATCTTCGAGTTTCATCATGATACACTAGTTCAATGAAAAAATATGTGGAGCGTACTCCTGTTCCATCCGAAATTGGAGCAACTCTTCAATCCTACTCCCCACTTGTACGTGGACTTTTATATGCAAGGGGAGTGAGTAGTATCGAGTCAGGAGAAAAGTTTCTCAATCCAAATTACGAGACAGGTCTTCACGACCCGTTTCTTTTAAAAGACATGGATAAGGCCGTGAAACGAATACTTTCGGCAATAAAAAAGCATGAAAAAATTGGAATCTTTTCAGATTATGATGCAGATGGAATTCCGGGGGCAGTAATCTTAGCTGATTTTTTTAAAAAAATTGGATTTGAGAATTTTATAAATTACATTCCACTTCGAAACGAGGAAGGATTTGGACTAAATTTGGATGCCATAGAAAATTTGAGCTCCGAAGGTGTAAAACTTCTAATTACTATTGATTGCGGAATTACGGATGTAAAAGAAGTTACCTTTGCCAACAAAAAAAAGATGGATGTAATAATTACCGATCACCATCTTCCACACAAAATTTTGCCAAAAGCTTACGCCATTATTAATCCAAAACAAAAAGGTGATAAATATCCGGAAAAAATGCTTTGTGGTTCTGGAGTAATTTTTAAAGTTATAACTGCATTGATTGAAGAAGGAAAATTTGAAATTAGTCCTGGTTGGGAAAAATGGCTTCTTGATATGGTTGGCCTAGCAACTCTTTCTGACATGGTTCCACTTTTGGGAGAAAACCGCGTACTTTCATTTTTTGGGATGAAGGTTTTGCAAAAAAGTCCTCGTGTTGGTTTAGTAAAACTTCTTTCACTCCTAAAATTGAATCAGCAAACACTTACCGAAGATGATGTTAGTTTTATGATAACTCCACGAATAAATGCTGCTTCACGAATGGGTATTCCACACGATGCATTTAAATTATTATCAACAAAAGATGAGGTTGAAGCAGGGATGCTTGCCGAACATTTGAATAAAAAAAATGATGAACGCAAAGGTGTTGTAGGTTCGATGATTCGCGAAGTTAAAAAGAAATTGGAATCCAAAGAATTGAGAAACGTCTTGGTTTTTGGAAATCCAGAATGGAAACCGTCGTTGCTTGGTTTGGTCGCTGGGAGTTTTTCTGATGAACATGCCCGACCTGTATTTTTCTGGGGAAGGGAAAATGGAAATGGCAGCGGCACAACTTTGATCAAGGGTTCATGTCGTTCGGGGGATGTAGATGTTGTGTTACTTATGGAAAAAGTAAAAGACGTTTTTGTTGATTATGGTGGACACAAAGGAGCCGGCGGTTTTTCAGTTTTGGAAAAAAATATTCATACGCTTGAAGATAGATTAAACGATGCATTTCGAGAATTAGTTAAAGATAAAAAAGATGTTGAGGAAATTCATATAGATAAAAAATTGAGACTCTCTGATGTAAATTGGGAAACATGGAAAGAAATTGAGAAATTTGCACCTTTTGGATTAGACAACCCGAAGCCACTTTTTCTTTTTGAAAATATTGAAATCTCAAACGTCAAAATGTTTGGCAAGGAAAATAATCATTTAGAACTTAAATTTAAAAATGGCTCATCAAAAGAAATTACAGCAATTGCTTTTTTTCAAACCGCTGGAAATTTTCCAGTCTCTTTAAATGTTGGTAATAAAATTAATCTTGTCGGAACTCTAGAGAAATCAAATTTTCGAAATTTTCCCGAACTTAGAATTCGAATTGTTGATTTGTTCTGATTCGTTTTATACTAAATTTATGACAACGACTATTTTTACTGACGGATCTGCTCGTGGCAATCCCGGTCCAGGCGGTTGGGGAGCAATTATTGTTAGTGAAGATCAAGTCATGGAACTTGGCGGTCGTGAAGAACATACAACTAATAATAGAATGGAAATTTTGGCAGCAATTTCTGCACTCGAACATATTCCACACGATAGAGAAATCACTATTTTTACTGATTCAGCATATTTGTTAAATGGAATTACACGTTGGGTTATTGGCTGGCAAAAAAACAAGTGGATGACTTCACAAAAAGAAGAAGTTCTTAATCGTGATTTGTGGGAAAGATTAATAAAGGTTACATTAAAGCGAAATATTCTATGGAAATTGGTAAAAGGTCATGCGGGAACTCCTGCAAATGAACGTTGCGATGTTATCGCAACGGGATTTGCTGATAATAATCCTCCTGTTTTATACAACGGTTCACGATCTCGATATGGTGTCGATGTAAAATCAATAAATACAGAAGTTATTAAGACGAAAAGCAAAAGCAAGGCCTATTCTTATGTAAGTATGGTAGACGGAGAAATCAAAGTTCACAAAACTTGGGAAGAAACAAAAGCCAGGGTTAATGGTGTTAAAAGTGCTAGATATAAAAAAGCTACCTCTCCAGCTGAAGAGGAGGAAATAATAAAAGAGTTTGCTAATCTCGTTGAACCATAATTTTTTCAGCGTATCACGGAGCCCGTGTAGAGGCGAGTGCGAGGAAATTTTTCAGCAGAAAAATATTCCGGCGGTGAAAAAGTTTTGGTGAAAAAGAGATTTGATTTAAAAAAAATATATAAGTAGAGTGGGTGAATGATTCTTGCAGCTCTGGTTGGCTTTATTTCCGGAATCTTTATTGCTTCGTTTGTTCACTTTTCTATTTGGTTTCTTGTTTTTGTTTTATTAATTTCCGTAATCTTTTTTGTTTTTGGTTCAAAGCAAGAATTTTTTAAAATAATTTCAGTTTTTACATTGCTAGCCCTTGTAGGCATTTTTCGTGTAAATTTTTCTGATTTATACCAAAAATCAGAACTTGATTCATTTCGAAATAAAAAAATTGAAGCAGAGGGAATTATTGTAGACGAACCAGATATTCGAGAAACAGATTCAAAACTTACAGTTAAACTCCAAAACATAACTTTAGATTCGAAAACTGTCGAAGTCAGTGAAAAAATTCTCGTAGATGCACCAATTTACCCGACTTATTCATATGGAGATAAAATAAAAATCTCTGCCTATTTGCGCCCACCGCAAAATTTTGATTCAGGAGGCGGTCGAGTTTTTGATTATGTTGGTTATCTTCGGGCGAGAGGAATTTGGTACATAACTAATTTTGCAAGAATTGATTTAATTTCGACTGGTCACGGGGCATACATAAAGACTATTTTATTTAAAATAAAAAATGCATTTACCAAAGCCATTAATAATATTATTCCAGAACCAGAATCAAGTTTGATGACCGGACTTCTGCTTGGAGGTAAGCGATCTCTCGGTAAAGATTTACTTACTGAATTCCAAAAAACTGGCACATCTCATATTGTTGTGCTTTCCGGTTATAACATCGCTATTGTGGCCGAAAGTATCATGGATTCTCTGCGTTTCCTACCACAAACATTTTCATTCGGTATAGGAGCAATAAGCATTATTTTATTCACCATTCTTTCCGGCGGAGGAGCATCAGCTTGGCGAGCTGCTATTATGGTTTTAGTTGCTCTCGGAGCTAAAAAACTTAACAGAGATTACAAAGTTGAGCGTGCTCTTGGCTTTGCAATTTTTCTAATGCTTGCGCCAAATCCGCTTTTGCTTGCTTATGATCCATCATTTGAATTAAGCATTCTTGCAACTATAGGAATTGTTTTTGTCTCACCAATTATTGCTCCTTATTTTAGAAAAATTCCAGAAAAATTTTGGAAATTGCCATTGCGCGAAATTATTTCGTCGACTATTGCCACACAAATAATTGTTTTGCCTTTTTTAATTTACACCACTGGCATAGTTTCTGTAGTTTCTCTTCCAGTGAATGTTTTAGTTCTTGGAACAATTCCAATTACAATGTTTTTTGGCTTTTGGACTGGAATTGTTGGGCTAGTTTCGTTTTATCTCTCAATTATTCCTGCTATTTTTGCTTACGTTCTTCTTTGGTATCAATTGTCAGTGATTCACATTGGTTCATCGTTGCCATTTAGTGCGGTAACTTTGCGATCCTTTTCACCAATAGTATTAATTATTATTTATATAATTATTTTTGCTACATTAATTAAAATAAAAAACAGCGTGTTAGCCAGATAACTGACCAACACGCTTCTGCTTACTCTTTCCTTCCTCTTACTTCTTTTTGTTTTTCAGGGCTCTCTGCCCTGCCCAATATTTCTTCATGCGCTGACTAGCGGCTTGGCGGGCAGCCTTTGACCAGGGCTTTCTGCGTCGCGAAGTCTTCTTGCGGGGTGGTGTCTTCAGTGAACCTGGAGGGAAGGAGATCATTCCTGTATCAAATCCTGGATCCCGAATGAGGTTTTTGATTGCTCTGATTTCCTCCAATGCTTCGTAATACCGGATCTCTGCTCCCCGTCGTGCCAGGTCTCGCATCTGTACGTCGTTCATTTTTCGCTCCTCACCAGGACCTATCCTGGATCTGGAGAATTAATAACATATTTAATATGGAAGTCAAGTGAACACTATTTTGCATTATTCAAGTTTTCCTCAATTTTTGACCAGTTTAGATTACTAAAAAAGTCTTCAATGTATTGTTTCTTACCGCTTGGTTGGTAATCCGAAACATACGAGTGCTCCCACATATCAAGTCCTAAAACTAAAGTGCAATCCTGCAACTGTCCCAAATGCTGTTCATCAACCCATGCATTTAATAATCTTTTTTCTTGTCGATCAAAATAAAGCATTGCCCAGCCAATACCTCTAGTCATGGCAATTTTTTTAAAACCTTGAAGCCAAGCGTCAAATGATCCCCACAAATAGCTGATTGATTTATAAAGTTCACTGTCTTTATTAATTTCTTTTGCACCATCTGAAAGAGAATCAAAATAAACCTCGTGATTTCGCATACCATTATATTCAAAACTGAATCGACGATTCAATTCTGCAGTAAAATAATCGACAAAAGGATCTTTTTCTGACCAAACACTGTATTCTGGAATTTTTTGGAGTATTGAATTTGCATTTTTTACATAACCAGAGTAAAGCTTCAAATGCTCCTCAATATTTTTTGCTGAAATTCCTTTCAAAGCTCCGATATTAAATTTTTTTTCTTTAAATTCCATAAAATTTTAGGAAATCTCGTTGAGTCATGATTTTTTCAGCGCATCGCGGAGTGAGTGAATCACGAGCGCGAGGAAATTTTTCAGCAGAAAAATATTCCGGTGATGAAAAAATTATGACGAAAAAGAGATTTCAAGCAACTTAATAATATGTATACTATAGCACAATGAATACGCTCACTCATGTTTGGAAATTCTTTCACTGGTACCTGCTTCTTATTTTGTTAGCTATAAGCATAATACTTTGGACGATAATTTTACATGAAGAGAGGCACGGAATACTTAAATTTGAAGTCTTAAACATCGGCCAAGGTGATTCACTATATATAGAGTCACCTACAGGTACGCAGGTTTTGGTTGATGGTGGTCCAGGAAATAACTTGATGAAAGTCATTCCTTCTGTTGTCCCGTTTTATGACCGACATATTGATATGATTGTCGTAACAAATCCTGATGCCGATCACTATGAAGGTTTTATTCCACTGCTCGACAAATATTCTGCTGATGTCGTACTTGAGCCGGGAACAAACAATCTTTACCCAGCCTACGGAGTATTGGAAAAAGAAATTCAAGATAAAAAAATTCCAAAAATTTTGGCAAAACGCGGACAAATTATTGATCTCGGTGGTGGAGCGGTGCTCCAAGTTTTATTTCCTGATCGAGATGTTTCTCTATTATCAAGTAATGATGGTTCGATTGTCATGCGTTTAGTTTATGGAGAAACATCCGTCATGCTTCAGGGTGATTCAACTGCAAAAATTGAAGACTATTTGCTTTCACTTGGAACTACGACTTTGAAAAGTACAATCTTAAAAGCAGGACATCACGGTTCAAGAACTTCGAGTACATTTGAGTATGTCTCTGCGGTTGCACCACAGTGGACTGTTATGTCATCAGGTGTTAATAATCAATATGGTCATCCGCACAAAGAAACAATTGAAACCATGCAGAAATTAAATATTCCGACATATGATACCTGCAATAACGGAACACTAATCTTTGAATCCGATGGAAAAAATTTTAAATTTATTAATTCAAATCCAAAACAAGCTGTAATTGGTTGCAAATAAACGAAAGGGCGGCACAATGTGCCGCCGCTTTTCTTTCTAAGAGAGTCTGTCGATTTCTGCTTCGATTCTTTCCAATTGCTGTTTGAGTGTATGCCACTCTGCAAGACTCAAATAAGAAGAATCAAGCTGATTTCGAATTTTTCTTGCCCGGTCTATCAGGCAAGCCAGGCAACCACACCCAGCTACGTGAGGACCGACGATAGATGCTCTGGCTTCGCCAAACTTAAGCATGGGAAACCTCCGTATATAACGCTACTACTAATTATGAAGATGTCAAATTATATAACTCCTGCTGCTTTGAGAGTTCGAAAAGCTCCGTTTTTTTGAATAGTTTTAATTGCTTTTGTTGAAAGAGTAAGGGTTAGAGTCTTTTTAAGTTCAGGAATATAGACCCTCTTTTTTTGGAGGTTCGCATATTTTCGGTTCATTCCAGTTGGATTGAATTGAGTTGCACGAGTTCGGTTTGAATATCCACCGCCTACTCGTGAGCTCTTATTAGTTACTGGACATGCTTTTGCCATAACAGGAGTCATGCTACCATACAAATTACAATATGCAAACATCTCTCGACTTCATTTTCTCCATATTAATCCTCATTTTTTCGGTAGTAATTCACGAGGTTTCTCATGGTTATGCAGCTTATCTTCAGGGGGATAATACTGCTCGTTTTGAAGGCCGGTTGACTCTAAATCCATTCGAGCATCTAGAATGGTTCGGTTCTTTTATTCTACCAGTGCTGTCATATTTATTTGGCGGTTTTATAATTGGTTGGGCAAAGCCTGTTCCATTTAACCCAAACAATCTTCGCAATCAGCGTTGGGGTGAAGCAATTGTGGCTATTGCTGGCCCACTTTCAAATCTTTTAATTGCTTTATTTTTTGGACTCCTTATCCGATTTGATGCATTAGCTAAATTAGGAGATTCTTTTGTTTATATTTGCTCAATGATTGTTTTTCTTAATCTTGTGCTCGCTACATTTAATATGATACCAATCCCTCCTCTCGATGGTTCAAAAATTCTTTTTTCAATTCTTCCGTATAGTTTGCAGGATGTTCGACATTTCTTGGAACGCTATGGTTTTTTCATTTTAATTTTCTTTGTTTTTGTTCTCTGGCAATTTATGCTTCCACTTGTTAGTTTGGAATTCCATTTGATTACTGGACTAATGACATAATATAATAAACATGATGACTAGCCCTACTATGGCTGTCAGAGAGTGGGTTGGACTTTAATCCGCTCACACGACTCGTGGAGCTTGTTTCCAAGACCGCCAGTGAAATTTCAAAGGCTTCCACGTTGGGCGAAGTAACTAAGTCCAGAGAGTGGTGCGGAAAAAGTTTTGCAATTACAGTCGTGTCTGCCTGAGCTGTTCTTTCACCTGGTTCTATATGGAACCCCATCCATCGCTTGCTTGGAGGAGCAAGCGATTTTTATTTGTATGA
Source organism: Candidatus Zambryskiibacteriota bacterium (assembly GCA_003173855.1). Taxonomy (GTDB): domain Bacteria; phylum Patescibacteriota; class Minisyncoccia; order Phycocordibacterales; family DATDWN01; genus C7867-006. The sequence continues at coordinate 10,298 of PPGI01000008.1, forward strand.
CTCGAAATCAAAAACCATTATGTTGCAATATTGGCAATGATGTAATAGTATATCGAAGCAATGTCAACAATTAATCAGTTGGTACGACGAAATAGAAGCAAGGCGCGACCAAAGCCGAAAGCCGTGGCCTTGACTCGCGGATTCAATAACCTGACTAACCGTCCGGTGTTTTATCCATCTCCATTTAAACGAGGAGTTTGCACAAAAGTAACTACAAAAACTCCAAAGAAACCTAACTCTGCTATTCGAAAAATTGCGCGTGTCAGATTAACAAACGGCATGGAAGTTACCGCATATATTCCTGGAATGGGCCACTCACTTCAGGAACACTCTGTAGTTTTGCTTCGAGGAGGTAAAGTAAAAGATGTTGGTATTCGATACACTATTGTTCGAGGCAAACTTGATGCAACTGGAGTAGAAAATCGAAAAAAAGGTAGATCAATGTATGGTGCTAAAAGATCTAAGAAATAATTATGCGAAGAAAAGTTAAAAATCGAAATATTGTATCTCCTGACTTTAAATACGACTCAGCAAAAGTCTCTAAATTTATTAACTACGTAATGCAACGTGGGCAGAAAGAAACTGCAAGAAAAATTGTTTACTCTGCATTTAATGAAATAAAAGAAAAAACGTCAGCAGAACCAATGGAAATTTTTGATGCTGCTCTTAAAAATACAGGACCAATGACTGAAGTCAGATCACGAAGAGTTGGTGGTGCAAACTATCAGATCCCTAGAGAGGTGAGACCTGAAAGACGATCATTTCTTTCGATGAAATGGATTATTGAAGCTGCACGAGAAGCAAAAGGAAAACCAATGGCAGAAAAGTTGGCTGACGAAATAATTCTAGCTTCAAAAAACGAAGGTAAGGCTGTTAAAAAGAGAGAGGATACTCATAAGATGGCTGAAGCCAACAAAGCCTTCGCGCACTTCGCCTGGTAGTTTTGTTTCTAAAAAGGCTCGACGAACATTAGTTCATCGAGCCAATTTTGTGGAAGACATTTAGACCATCTCAAAATCTGCAGGGTCGAGAGGCTCAGTTTCTCTCCCGACATAGAGATGAGAGACTTCTCCATTCTGCAGGTCGCATTCGTTGATCTCGATTTTTTCTCCTGATTCCTTGTTTCTCACAGTTATTGGTCTCAAGAGTTCAATACGAAAGTTTGGCTTGCCCTTAACCTTCAACAGGCCGCCGGCTTTTTTTATCAAGTCAATTTCTGTCATATAACCTCCACAGTATTTTTATCATTGAAAGTACGTAATTGCAACGAAAGGGCTTTTAGTATATAGTTTGACTATTCCGTTTCGGAAATTTTTTTTACTTAAAATATGAATCGCGACTACACATTAGAAAAAGTCAGAAATTTCGGAATTATTGCCCATATTGATGCTGGTAAAACGACGACTTCAGAACGTGTGCTTTTTTATACTGGAATGACTCACAAAATCGGAGAAGTGCACGAAGGTGAAACTGTTACTGATTGGATGGAGCAGGAGCGAGAGCGAGGCATCACCATTACGGCTGCTGCCATTACTTGTTTTTGGAATCCGACCTATATGGCAAAGGGGGCAAAGCCAGAATACCGATTTAATATTATTGATACTCCTGGACACATCGACTTTACTGCTGAAGTAAAGAGATCACTCCGAGTTCTTGACGGTGCTGTTGTAGTTTTTGATGGAGTTGCGGGAGTTGAACCACAATCAGAAACTAACTGGCGATATGCCGATGACGGGAATGTGCCTCGAATTTGTTTTATTAACAAACTTGATCGTACAGGAGCTTCATTTGAAAGATCATATGCTTCGATTCTCGATCGTCTTACAAAAAATGCTGTCCGAGTTCAAATTCCGATTGGCCTAGAAGACAAACACGAAGGAGTGATTGATCTTTTGAAAATGAAAGCTTTTTATTTTGAGGGAAATATGGGAATGGCAATTCGCGAAGCAGAAATTCCACCAGAACTTGTTGATGATGCTAAAAAATTCCGAGGAGAATTGATTGAAAAAATTGTCGAACAAGATGACAGCTTAATGTCTGCATATCTTGAAGGCAAGGAACCAACTTTGGATGAATTAAAAACAACCCTTCGCAAGGCAACTCTTGCAGTAAAACTTGTACCAGTTTTTGCAGGTAGTGCTTTAAAAAATAAAGGAGTTCAGCTTGTGCTCGATGGTGTTGTTGATTATCTACCTTCTCCACTTGATATTCCTCCAGTTCACGGTATTGATCCGAAAACAGGTGAAGAAATTTTCCGTTCTGCCTCTGACACTGAGCCTTTCTCAGCTTTGGCATTCAAACTTCAGAATGATCCATTCGTCGGACAATTAACTTTCTTTAGAGTTTATTCTGGAACAATTGAAGCAGGTACTTATGTATATAACGCAACTACAAGTGAAAAAGAACGCCTTGGACGTATTGTTAGATTGCAAGCTGACAAGCGAGAAGAAGTGAAAAAAGTTTTTGCAGGAGAAATTGCTGCCGCTGTCGGATTAAAATCAGCAAAGACATCTCACACACTTTGTGATGAAAATAATCCAATTATTTTGGATCCGATTAAATTCGTTGATCCAGTTGTCTCTCTTAGAATTGAGCCAAAAACAAAAGCCGACCAGGAAAAAATGGGTATGGCTTTGAAAAAACTTTCTGACGAAGATCCAACTTTTAAAATTTCTTCAAACTCTGACACAGGCGAGTCAATTATTTCTGGAATGGGTGAATTACACTTGGAAATCATGGTTGATCGAATGAAGCGCGAATTCGGCGTTGAAGTAAATGTTGGCAAACCTCAAGTTGCATATCGTGAGACAATTCTTGGAACTGCTGATGCAGAAAATAAGTACATCAAGCAAACTGGTGGAAAAGGCCAATATGGTCACGTAAAGATTACTCTTAAGCCAATGGAAAAACTGGAGGAAGGTGCAAAAATTCCTAAAAATGTTAAACGCTATGAAGATTTTGAATTCATTGATTCGATTAAAGGAGGTGTTATTCCACAAGAATTTATTCCAGCAGTTGAAAAGGGAGTTCATGAAGCAATGGATCGTGGAATTGTGGCTGGATACAAAATGGTCAATGTTTCTTGTGAACTGACTTTCGGTTCATATCATGATGTCGACTCATCTGAAATCGCTTACAAAATTGCAGCTTCTCAGGCTTTCCAAGATGCAGCAAAGCGAGCAAAACCTGTTATTTTAGAGCCTATTATGAAAGTTGAAGCAGTTATGCCAGAGCAATTCATGGGAGATGTTACCGGTTCACTTTCAGGAAAGCGCGGACAAATCGAAGGAATGGATGAGAGGGGAATGCTTCGCGTAATTCATGCAAAAGTTCCGCTTTCTGAAATGTTTGGATACACAACTGATATTCGATCAATGACACAAGGACGCGGTTCGGTGATGATGGAGTTTGATCATTACGAAGTGGTGCCATCTAACGTTGAGAAGCAAATTGTAGAGTCACGGAAATAATTTCTTACTCACTGCATTTCTCGAAGAGACCGTTTCGCTCCGCCAGCGCTACGCTCACTAGTTCTCGGCTTTCCGACTTGTCAATGAGCCAGCAAGCTGGACGTTGACAAGACCGAGCTCTCGGCCTGCGAAGTCTCTCCTCGAAACGCAGTTCGACGAAATTATTTTCTTGCTTTTTCATCTTTTAATTTGGGGAAAAGTTGGGCAAAACTTAGCTATTTGCATAAAATTTAAATGATATAATTTATGCATGAGTACTTCTGTTGCCGAACAAGGTGTCGGTAGAAAAGATAATTATTTAGATATTTTGCATAGGCAGGCTGATGGCCCAGAGTACAAAATTCCTATTAAGAAAATTGATTTTCGTACGTTACGCAAGCCGACAGATATTGATCCTTTACCTCAAGAAAAAGAAGCCATATCTCCAGAAGAGAAATCAGGAGTAATTTTTGAAAGTACAGTTTCAAGTCAAAGTTATAAAACACCAAACAAATTAATTGAATATATAAATATTTTAATAAAAGAGAATAGACCTCTCAAAGGTCTGCGGTGGGATATAGAAGAAGCAAAGTCGCTTGATGAAATAGTCAGTCGACTAACAAAAACAAATTTATTGTCGAAAGAAGAATGTGATGAAGCTATTTCATGCTGCCAATATCCCAATAAAGAAATTAAATTACATGTTGCATATACTGATCCACATCATGAAAGCACAGATCTGACTTTAGCAAGAAAAGAATACGTTGAAGCACTCGTTCCATATTTAAAGAAACTTGAAGAGAAAAAAATTTCTTATCGAAAATTGATGCAAGGTCTCGGTGCTCAAAAAGACATGCCTTTGCCAGGTGAACCCAAGGAGCTTGTTAATGCACGAAATGATTATTATAAGGCTAGGAATAAAGATAAAAAATCAAGTGGCCAAATTGAAAAAATCTACGATATCATGGAAGTTTCAAATCTTCGCCAAGAGATTCTCGCTCTCCAAAGTGAAAGGACGCAAATCTTTATTGATAGAGCAAATAAAAAATGGGAAAAAATTTCAAGAATTGATAATGTAAATGTTCTCACAGCATTACTTAGCGATCTAACTTTTTTGTCATATGTTCCTCCAAAAGATGAAAATTATGTTGGTCTTCGTCCAGAAAAAATAAATATTCAAGAAGTTATAGAAGAAAAACCTGTTGAAACCAAATCAGAAGTAGTAGAAGAAAAACAAGAGCCAAAGGCAGATCATGCTATTCAGATTTCAAATCTGACATTTGATGACAAACCTCTTCAAGTTATTCTAAATACAGATGCCGAACCACAAACTATTCAAGTAATATTTAATGATAATGAAATTGCTTCTGGTACGTTGACAAGGAAGGGGCCAAGTATTAAAGTTCATTCCCGTTATAAAGCAGGATTCCTATTGGCAAAGACCATGGAAGAAAAAGCTTTTGAAAACGCGAATTCTCTTATAATCAAGAATTTCAAAATCTAATGAATATTTTATCAAAGGATATAGTTAAAGAATGGAATATATCCAGTTTGCCGGAAGCAAAACAACAAGAAATGATTGATCGCATTGGTCGCATAATGTACCAAGCGATTTTGGTGAAATCTTTGGATATTCTTTCTCAAGATGAACAAGATGAACTCGATCAATTACTCAATGTTGATTCAACAACTCCACAAGAAGTTTTATTGTTTTTGAAATCAAAAATTCCGACATTTGAACAGTTGGTAATAGAGGAGAGAAAAAATCTAAAAGAAGATTTGGTTATCGAAAACATCTAAGGCTTGACAGATATTCGCACTTTGTCTACTATTTAATTTGTCGCACAGGCGATTTTTTTAATCGCCTGGAAATTCCCAGAATTCAACGATATATAAGTTTCTCGAACGCTGAATTTTTGGAGTTTCCAAAATGGCAAAAGTTTATTATTAGCATTAATTAAAAAATATTATGGCTGAGTTCGATCGTTCAAAGCCACATGTGAATGTGGGAACAATTGGTCACGTTGACCACGGTAAGACAACATTAACAGCAGCAATTTTGACTGTACTTGGACGCGCAGGCCAAGGCTTCGGCGCAAAAGTAAAAGGAGTTGATCAAATTGACTCTGCTCCTGAAGAAAAAGCACGAGGAATTACTATCGCGCTTTCTCACAATGAGTACGAGACACCTACAAGACACTACGCTCACGTAGATGCTCCTGGACACGCTGACTATATTAAAAACATGATCACTGGTGCCGCTCAGATGGACGGTGCAGTATTGGTAGTTGCCGCAACAGACGGTGTTATGCCTCAAACACGAGAGCACGTACTTTTGGCAAAACAAGTTGGTGTGCCAAAGATTATCGTTTTCCTAAACAAATGCGATATGGTGCCTGACAAAGAACTCATTGATTTGGTTGAGGAGGAAGTTCGAGAGCTCCTTACAAAACAAGGTTTCGATGGTGCAGGTGCTCCAGTTATTCGAGGTTCAGGTCTTAAAGCTCTTGAGTCAAAAGACAATAATGACGAATGGGCAGCAAAAATTCTAGAACTTGCAAACGCATTGGATACTTATTTCCCAATTCCAGAGAGAGATCTTGAAAAGCCATTCCTTATGCCAGTTGAAGACATTTTCTCAATCGAAGGACGAGGAACTGTGGTAACTGGAAGAATTGAACGAGGAATCGTAAAAGTTGGTGAAGAAGTAGAGTGTATTGGTTTGAAAGATACAGCAAAATACACTGTTACTGGTATTGAAATGTTCAACAAATCACTTCAAGAAGGCCAGGCTGGAGACAACGCTGGAATTCTTCTTCGAGGTGCTAAAAAAGAAGACATTCATCGAGGACAAGTTTTGGCAAAGCCAAAGACTGTAACTCCTCACACAGAATTTATGGCAGAAGTTTACATTCTAAAGAAAGAAGAAGGTGGACGACACACAGCATTCGTTACAGGTTACAAACCACAATTCTACATTCGAACTACAGACGTAACAGGAGAAGTTTCTCTAAACGAAGGTGTTGAAATGGTTATGCCAGGAGACACAGTTACTTTCAAAGTTAAACTTGTTGCTCCAGTTGCTCTAGAAGAGAAGACTCGATTTGCGATCCGCGAGGGTGGTAAGACAGTCGGCGCAGGAGTTGTAACAAAAATCCTCGCTTAGTAAACTTCCAAATTTAGCGATCTCCTTGTTTCGAGTTTGAAAATGTTCGTCACTTTACTACTTGTAAAGCTTCTCACATTTTCAAACTCTCAACTTCGGATCTCATCTAAATTCTGAAAGTTTAGAAAAATACCGCACTCGCGGTATTTTTTCCCTTACAGGGACTGTACACCTTTCGCACATAACAGTGCTCAAGGTCTTGCGAAGCTTCGCTTCTCACGCCTAACATTGCATTCAAAATTGAAATTTTTTATAATACTAAATGGAGCAGTCGACACACAACCACGCTGAAGTAAGCGAAACGGCACTATGAAACGAGATCTCGGCCTCCGGAAGTTTCAAGCCAGCAAAGCGTGTGTGGGAGAGCAGCGAATCTGCTCGTTACATACCTCACAGTAGGCACGCACCCCATGTGTCGGGGACTCGTTGAGAGCCGCAGTAGTGACTTCTCCATCGTCCGCATCGGTAGAAAACCAAATCGGTTTCTCCGAGGCGGTTTTCTTTTATACTTTACCCCGTACTGAGCTTTGCTCTAGTACTGGGGTTGAACAAAATTTAAATCTCTGTTAGTATCGAGCTTACAAATGCCAACAGCAAAAAAGGAACCAAAAGCAAAAAAAGCAGCAGCTCCTAAAAAAACTGCAGCAAAAACTCCTGCAAAAGCTGCTGCTCCAAAGGTTACAAAAGCTAAAGCAGCTCAAGATGTTATTTCAAAGCTACGAATCCGAGTTCGAGCTTACGAATACAAAATCTTAGATCTTTCAGTAAAACAAATTATCGATACAGCACTTCGATATGATGCAAAAGTTGAAGGCCCTATTCCACTTCCAACAGAACACAAAAAATATACTGTAAACCGATCATCATTCGTTTACAAAAATGCTAGGGAACAATTTGAAATGAGAATTCACAAGCGATTGATTGATATTTTAAATCCTACACCAAAAATCATGGAGGCTCTTACAAATATGTCTTTGCCTAGCGGAGTTAACATCGACGTAAAAATAATTTAAAGACGAAACCACCTCACGATGAGGTGGTTTTGGTATTCATCGCCATGCAGACATGATGATTTTCTTTCTATGTCTGATAACGATATGGATGAGAATAAAACAGAGTGTGAGTAGTGACCAGATTGTTACACTAATGTAATCATTCAGATATACGCAAGCAGTTACTCCAGCTCCAACCATTGCTATGTAGGACAAAAGAGTTCTTGTTGAATAATATGTACTTTTTTCCCTCCATATTCCGATAAGAGAGATGATGAAAACACAAAGCCAAAATATCCCAAAGGTTCGGAAAAGGAAAGTCATTCTTGCCTCCGCACTTAGATTATTTCTGTTTATAATTAATGTCAATAAATACACTTGTTTTCGGTTTTTCTCTATGGTAGTTTCTTCTGGGAGGAAAAGTGTTTATTGCTTCAAAAAAACCTCATCGTATTGGAGACAAAGGACATGGTGCATATCCAACTTCTGATGGAAAGATTGGAAAAGCCCCATTTGTTGTTCTTCGAGAAGCTACATTTGAGGATTGGTTGAAACAAGGTCTTGAAGCGGGCTTCTCTGAACAAGAGATGATTTCTAAAAGGTTCACTTATTTTTATGAGGTAAGTGTGGACTGAGCCGAGCAGAAAACGCTCGGCTTTTCTAAAACTTGAACAAAAAATGGTTATCTGCTAGTATGACCGAATCGCATTTGCGATTTTTTTAATGGTAGCTAGCGAAGGGCAATGTTGTGACGGATCTCGTCGCATTACTGTCCGCAAACCGCTACCGAGACAAAAATAACATGGGTAAATTCATTTTGGCGACAAAACAAAACATGACACAAATCTTTGACGACAAAGGTTTAGTTCATCCTGTAACAGTTCTAAAAGCTGGCCCAATGACAGTGACACAAGTTAAAAATACAGCAAAAGACGCTTACAATGCTGTTCAATTTGGATATGGAGCTCGCCGAGAAAAAAATATCTCGAAAGCGCTGAAAGGTCATATGAAAGGTGGAAACTTTATGCATGTGAAGGAGATGAGAACAGAAGGTGAGAGTGAATTGAAGCTTGGTGATAGTGTTGATGTATCAACATTTTCAGTAGGTGACAAAGTAACTGTCTCTAGTATTTCAAAAGGAAAAGGTTTTCAAGGAGGTGTTAAGCGACATGGTTTCAAAGGGGGTCCACGATCACACGGTCAAAAACACTCTGAACGTGAACCAGGATCTCTAGGAGGAGGTGGAAGAGACGGAGGTCGAGTAGCAAAGGGTAAAAGAATGGCAGGTAGGATGGGAGGTGTAAGGATTACATCAAAGGGTCTTACAGTTGTTTCTGTAAAACCAGAAACAGGAGAAATTTTTATTCGAGGAGCTGTTCCTGGAAGACGGGGAACATTAGTTGAGATCAGAAGTTAACAGTAAACAGTAATTAGTCATGGCAGAAGCAAAGGTAAAAAAGAATACAAAAAAAGCAGAAGCTCCAAAATCAGGACTTGATGCAACTCTTTATACTCAAGCAGGAAAAGAGGCAAAGAAAATTTCTCTGCCAGAAACTGTTTTTGGACAAAGGTGGAATGCAGATTTGGTTCACCAGGTCGTTACTTCAATGAATTCAGAAGCACGAACTCCAGTAGCACATACAAAAAATCGAGGAGAAGTTTCTGGAGGAGGTAAAAAACCATGGCAACAGAAAGGAACTGGCCGTGCACGACACGGATCTATCCGATCACCACTATGGGTAGGAGGAGGAGTAACTCATGGTCCACGAAACGACAAAGATTTTTCTCGCAAAGTAAATAAGAAAATGAAAGCAAAGGCACTCTACACCATCCTAAGTGCAAAGATGAAAAATGGTGAGATTCTCTTTGTTGATGATCTAAAAATTGCTGCTCCAAAAACAGCTGAAGCCCTAGGAATTTTGAACAGTCTTTCTAAAGTTTCAGGATTCGAATCTTTGCTAAACAAAAGAAAGAATTCTGCATTTATTGCTCTATCAGACAAAAATGTAACAGTCGAAAAAAGCTTTAGAAATTTTGGAAATTTAGAAGTAGATGAAATCAGAAATTTAAATCCGCTTCATTTGATGAAATATAAATATTTGGTTATTTCAAATCCAGAAAAAGGTCTGCCACAGATTTCCGGAAAATTAGATAAGTAGTTGGAAAAATAACATGAAAGATTTAAACCGAGTTTTAATACGACCACGAGTTACAGAAAAGGCGACACTAGTCACTGAAAATTCAGTCTACACTTTTGTAATTGATCCAAAAGCTACTGTATATCAAGTCAAAAAAGCTTTCGTTGATCGATATAAATTTGTGCCAGTAAAAATCAATACAGTTACAATTCCAGCAAAAAAAGTTTTTGTTCGAGGAAAATCCGGAATGAAATCTGGTTACAAGAAAGCTTATGTTTATTTAAAGAAAGGAGACAAAATAGAAAATCTATAAAAATATAAACAGCATGAAAAGATACCGACCAACATCAAAATCACGCCGACAGATGACAACCATTTCATTTGGTGATTTCATTACCACAAATGACCCAGTCAAGTCATTGACTCATGGCTATAAACGACAAATGGGCCGAAGTCATGGTGAAATAACTACTCGACACAAAGGAGGCGGTCACAAGAGACTTTTCCGCGAAGTTGATTTTCTATACGACAAAATAAATATTCCTTACACAATCAAAACTGTTGAATACGACCCAAACCGATCAGGTTTTATCGGACTTGCTCAATATGCTGATGGTGAAAAAAGATATGTTCTTGTTCCTCGAGGAATTAAAGTAGGGGAAACATTTTTAACTAGTGAAACTGCTGAACCAAAAACTGGAAATCGATTGCCTCTAAAAAACATAAATATTGGTACTTTTGTTTACAACGTAGAAATAAAACCAAATGGCGGAGCTAAACTTGCTCGATCTGCCGGAAACTATATTGAAGTTATTGCTAAAGATGGAGGAATGATTGATCTAAAAATGCCTTCAACTGAAGTTCGCAAAGTTCCAGAAACAGCTTGGGCATCTATCGGTGATGTTTCAAACAACGAAAACAGATTGGTAAATCTTGGTAAAGCTGGACGTTCACGATGGCTTGGAATCAGGCCTACAGTTCGCGGTACAGCAATGAACCCTGTTGATCACAAATACGGTGGAGGAGAAGGCCGTCAGGGAAGAGGAACAAGACGTGCGATTTCTATTTATGGTAAGCCAACAGGTAAGGGTCAGAAGTCTAGAACTCCTAAGAAGTATTCGAATAAGTTTATTGTTTCTCGCCGACGCGTTGGCAAGCAACGCTAAACTTCCAAATTTGGCGAACTCCTCGTTACCAAATTAAAAATACTCGTCACCTTACATTTGTAAGGCTCCTCGCATTTTTATTTCTCACGTCGGATTTCATCCAAATCTGATAATTTTAGGGCGACCAAATCGGTCGCCTTTGACATTTAAAATTTTTTGTGATTAAATATACGCAGAGGAGTGAGAAATGAATTCAACTTGTTACTTTTGCAAAAAACCTGGTCAATTTCGGAAAATGACCCTTTCTTCTCAATTAGGGAGCTGGGCCCCTGAACTGGGTCCCATTGATCACGTAGATGTTCACTCTCATTGTTATTTTTGGCGGGCTAAACTTCCTGAAATAGGAATGGTAGTACCTGGTCTTCTGGTTTATGTCGGATTTTTTTTGAAATCAGAAACCATGGTAATATATACCATGTCCTTGGCTTTGCTTTTTGCGGGATGGGGTCTATACAACAGATTTCGTTTCAATTTCTAGTGTGTAGGGCGGCAAAGTAGCCGCCCTTTGACATTTAAAAAATGAAGAATAGAGTTAATAATAGAGCCATTTTGACAGAAAGGAGTTTCTTATGTGGGAAAGGCAAGCGTTTTTGGAAAAATTACTCAAGGCCTCGGAACAAGTAATAAAAATATCATCGAGGAGAGAGAAATTCACTTGGGCCGATATTTCTGCTAAGGCTGAAAGGAGTGTTGGCCTGCCTGTAGTTTGTCCGAATTCTCCACAAAAGTATCATCCAGTGGAGGAAGCTATCGAAACTCTTGCTCGTCATGGTCGTATAAAGCAAAAAATCAAAAGAGATCTATTCTGGGGTCCACTTATGACTTTGGAGGATCTTCAAAAGATCGAAGAAGCATGGCAACATGTTACAAGACCTTCAAAGATTCTTGAGGTTAAACTTCAGATTGCGTCCTGATAACTAAGGGCGGCGAATTGCGCCGCCCTTTGACATTTATAGGCAATTTGTATAGTATAGGCCCTAAGTTAAGAGCCATTACCTCTAACTTGGTTTTGTTCGCGGTATTCAGTCAAGTCAGATACCACAAACAATGTGGTTTTTGTTTTGAACAAATTAAAATATGACACGTTCAAGCTATAAGGGCCCATATGTCGATCCTCGTCTATTGAAGAAGATCGAAGGAAAAAAGCATCTGGAAACAGGGGTTATTAAAACTTGGTCACGTGCATGTGTCATTTCTCCGGAAATGGTAGGCTTCACCTTCGGCGTCCACAATGGCAAGACCCATTTGGACGTTTTAGTTTCTGAAGACATGGTGGGCCATCGACTTGGCGAGTTTGCTCCGACAAAGAAATTCATCAAACACGGAGGAAAGATGCAGAAAGAACTGGAACAAAAGAAGAAAGAGGGTGAAATTGCTGCTGCTCAAGCTGCAAAAACTGTAACAGAAGGAACTGCAGCTAAAAAATAATAAGAACTACTATGGCAACCGCTCAGGCAACACTAGGAAATTTTAGACAAGCACCTCGTAAAATGAGGATGGTTGCCAATACAGTTAGAGGAAAAAAAGTTTCTGATGCTTTGGTTAATTTGGATTTCGTTGCAAAGAAGGCAGCATTTCCAATAAAAACTTTGCTTCTTTCTGCACTAGCTAATGCAAAAAATCTTGGCATTCCAACTGACAATTTGGTAGTCAAGAAAATTACAGTTGATGGCGGCAGCATTTTATACAGACGTCGACCAGCGGCCCGTGGCAGTGCTCATCCAATAAGGAAGCGAACATCAAGTGTTTTTATTGAATTAGGAGAACCAGAAACAAAAGTAAACAGTGAACAGGCAAGTGTAAAAATTCCAAAAGAAAAAACTGTAAAGACTGAAAAACACAAGGTCGAAAGAAAATCACGTTCAAAAAAGTCGACTGTTAACTCATAACTATTTATATGACACACCAAGTCCACCCATATTCACATAGGTTAGGAATCATAAGAGATTGGAAATCTCGCTGGTTTGGCGTGAAAAATAAATACAAAGAATTTCTAAAAAGTGATGTGCTTTTGCGAGAATATTTAGAAAAAAAATTGCGAGGAAATTATGTTTCAAATATTGAAATGGAGAGAGGAGAAAAAATTCTTCGAATAATTATTGAAACTTCTCGACCAGGTATGATCATCGGACGATCAGGGGATGGAGCTGTAAAACTTAAAAACGATGTTCTCTCATATCTTCGAAAAAATAAACTTTCATCAGGAGGCGAAGTAAAAATTGATATCAAAGAAGTAAAATCCCCTGAATCAAATGCAATGATTGCTGCACAAATGATTGCTGATGGTTTAGAGAAAAGACTTCCATTCAGACGCGTTGGCAAACAAATGCTGGAAAAAGTTATTGCCAATCGAGATGTTTCAGGAGTAAAAATCGAGCTTTCTGGCCGACTTGCCGGAGCTACAATGGCCCGAAAAGAAAAATTAAAGAAAGGACGAATTCCATTGCAAACTTTCCGAGCAGATGTAGATTTTGCTCGATATGAAGCTAGACTGCCATACGGCGGAATTGGAATAAAAGTTTGGATATACAAAGGAGAAATTTTTAAAAAATAAAATGTTAATTCCAAAAAAAGTTAAATATAGGAAATGGCATACATTTCGAAAGAACGCGGACAAAGTCGGTGTAGCTACTCGTGGAACAACTGTTGCTTTTGGTTCACATGGATTGAAGGCACTTGCTGGAGCACGTATCATGTCAAATCAACTTGAGGCCGCACGAAAAGCCTTGTCACGAGAGGTGGGTAAAACTGGCCGAGTCTGGATTCGAGTTTTTCCTGATATGCCGCTTACTAAAAAACCTGCTGAAGTAAAGCTTGGAAAAGGTAAGGGAGATTTGTTCGGATACTGTGCGCCAGTGAAACCAGGTCGAGTTATTTTTGAAGTCGATGGGGTAAGTGATTCAGTAGCTCGAGAATCGCTTCGCAAAGCTGGAACAAAATTGCCAGTAAAAACAAAAGTGATCGCATCTCATCACCAATAAAAAAATAGATATGAAAAAGCAAATGAAAGAATTGAATAAGAAAAGTCCAAAGGAATTGGAAACAACGCTAAAAGAAAAGCGAGGAGCTTTGAGAAATTTTCGATTTCAAACTTCTGGAAGCAATGCAAAAAATGTGAAAGCTGGCCTTGCGCTTCGCAAAGATATCGCAAGAATTCTCACACTTCTAAATAACAAGAAATAAAATGGCAAAAGCTGCAGTACAAAATAATAAAGTAGAGTCAAGAAAAAAAACAATGACTGGTGTTGTTGTTTCCGACAAAATGAAAGACACTGTTGTTGTTTTGGTTGATCGTTATGTTAAACACCCAAAGTATGGTAAATACATTGCGAAATCGAAGAAATTTAAAGCCCAAGATGCAGGAAACACAAAGAAAATAGGCGACAAAGTCATGATTGAGGAATGCGCACCGATTTCAAAAGATAAACATTTTAAAGTAATTTAACTATCATGGTACAACCACGTTCAATCGTTAAAATAGCTGACAACTCCGGAGGAAAAATCGGACGTGTGTTCAAGGTGCTTGGTTCATCAAAAAAGCGATATGCTTCGATTGGCGAGCTTGTGGTGATTTCAATACAAAAGGCAGAACCTCGAAAATCTACAAAGAAAAAAGATGTTGTTCGTGCAATTGTTGTCAGGCAGAAAGCTCCGTTTCGACGAAAAGATGGTTCATACATTCGATTTGATGAAAATGCAGTAGTTCTCGTAATGAAAGATGCAAAGAAAAAAGAACCTGTAGCTGGACGTGTTTTCGGCCCAATTCCTCGAGAAATTGGTGATGCTGGATATCAGAAGATTATTTCTCTTGCACCAGAGGTGGTTTAAAACAAAAACATGCACGTAAAAAAAGACGACAAAGTAATAGTTTTAACAGGAAAAGACAAGGGCAAAACTGGTACAGTGGTTAAAGCATTTCCAAAAATAAACAAGGTAATTGTTTCTGGCGTAAATATTTTAAAAACTCATCAAAAGCCACGACGCGGAGGAGAGAAGGGTCAAATAATTGATAAAACAATGCCGATTCACGCTTCCAACGTAAGAAAGACTGGAAAATAATATGAAATCGATAAAAGAAAAAATAAAAGAATCCTACAAATCACTTTCCGGCGATCTAGGTTTGAAAAATGTGATGCAAGCTCCAAGAATCGAAAAAGTTGTAGTTTCAACTGGCGTTGGCTCTATTAAGGATAAGAAAAAACTTGATTTGGTTGAAGATAGACTTTCAAAAATCACTGGCCAAAAACCAGTGCGAAAAGGTGCAAAAGTTTCAATTTCTGCTTTTAAAGTTCGACAAGGAGAAACAGTTGGTATGCAAATAACTCTTCGAGGACAAAGAATGTACGATTTTCTAGATAGATTAATTAATATTGCACTTCCGCGAACAAAAGATTTTAGAGGTATTTCAGCACGAGGCGTAGATGAAATGGGAAACTATACTGTTGGCATTAGAGAGCATACAATTTTCCCTGAAACATCAGACGAAGATCTCCGAGATGTTTTCGGGCTCTCAGTTACAGTTGTTACAAATCTTCGTGATCCAAAACAAACTCGAAAATTTTTAGAATATCTAGGCTTTCCATTTAAAAAAGTTGAAACTGGCAAAGAAGAGACGATTTCTATAATTACTGTGGCGAAGAAAGAGGATAAGAAAAAGAAAGCAAAAGTAGCGTAGTTGATTTTTTCTATTTTTCGTATTTAATATGCTAGGAAGTTTTTTTGAAAGGAGCTAATAGTGATTGTATTGCTTTTGGCAGTAGCAGCATTAGTGTGGTTTCTCAGTCTTGTAACCAGAAGAAAGAGACGTCTAAAGCGCCTCAAGTTCCTAAGAAATGCCAGGTTTCAAGAGAAAATGTTTGGTGAACATTTTCTCAACATGGCACTTGAGAAACAAAAGGATATCAGGTGTTGGGTAATTTATAAGCACTATCCTTGGGGACATGGCTACAAAGTTCGTTTGGAAGATTTATGTGAACCAGACGATATACTTTCTGTAGTCGTGAACTTTTCTTTTCCAGAGAAGAAAAGAATTGCCATGGGGCTTTATTCTGACTACAGATATTTCTCAACCAGTCGAAATTCTCTCGATCGGGCAACAGAAGAGTTTGAAAGACGATTGATGCATTTGGTTTACGAAACTCAACGGGTACCTTAGGTACCCGTTTGACTTAATATGGCTTCACTGCTAGTATAAAGCGCGACTCGAAAGAGTGCTTTTTCATTAAAAATGGCTAAAACATCTGTAAAAGCTAGGGCTCTAAAAAAGCCAAAATATAGTACTCGGGTAACAAACCGATGTTTTAGATGTGGTCGTGGGCGCGGATTTATGCGAGACTTCGGTCTTTGCCGAATCTGCTTCCGTGAACTAGCAAATGAGGGTAAGATTCCGGGAATTAAAAAAGCTTCGTGGTAAAACAAATCGTTTCGGCAAGTCTACGGAAACTACCGAGATAAAATAAAAATATGGATCCAATTGGAGATATGATCGTAGTAATGAAAAACGGAGGTGATTCAAGAAAAGAATCTGTAATTTTTCCACATTCAAAATTAAAGTTGGCAATTCTTGAGGTTTTACAAAAAAATGGATATGTAAAATCTTTTTCAAAAAAGGGAAAGAAAATTGCAAAGTGGATTGAAGTTGAGCTTGCTTATGATAATGATGGTGCAAGTCGAATTCATGGAGTCGATCGGGTTTCAAAAACATCAAAACGAGTTTATACAAAATCAAAAGATTTGCGTTCAGTTAAAAGTGGTTTCGGCAGCCTAATTATTTCAACTCCTAAGGGTATTATGACTGACAAAATGGCAAAAGTTGCGAATGTTGGAGGAGAAGCTTTGTTTAAAATTTGGTAAACGAATATGAGTAGAATTGGCAAAAAAGTAATATTGATTCCAGAGAAAACAGAAGCAAGCTTTGTTTCCGGAGTTTTTTCTGCAAAAGGCCCACTTGGAACACTAACAAAAGATTTTAAATCTGATATTGGAATTAAAATTGATGGAAAAGAAATTACACTAGAACCAAAAAATATTACTCTAGAAAACAAAGCATTGTGGGGAACATATGCATCGCACATAAAAAATATGCTGAATGGTGTAAATACTTCATATGTTAAAAAATTAATTTTGGAAGGAATTGGATACAAATCTGAAGTGAAAGGAACAAATTTAGTTTTAGCTCTTGGCTTTTCTCATCCCGTTGTTGTTCCAATTCCAGAAGGACTTAAAGTAACTGCTGACAAAAATATTATTACCGTTACCGGAGCAAACAAAGAAATGGTCGGAGAATTTGCAGCTAATGTTCGTGCTCTTAAAAAACCAGAACCTTACAAAGGCAAAGGAATGAGGTATGAGGGCGAACATATTAAGCGTAAGCAAGGTAAGAAAACCGCCTAACATAAAAATTATGATGTTAGGAAAATAAGAACATGAAATCATCATCACTAAAAAAAGCACAGAGAACACGACGACACGCAAGAATTCGCGCAAAGGTTTTTGGTACGGAATCTAAACCTCGTTTGTCTGTATTTAAATCAAACACATCTATTTCCGCACAGTTGATTGATGATGTAAGCGGAAAAACATTGGCAGCTGTTCATTCACGAGAAGTTAAAGGCAAAACAATAATGGAGAAATCAGGATTGGTTGGCGAAGCTTTAGCCCAAAAAGCTAAAGCAAAGAAAATTTCTGCTGTTGTTTTTGATCGTGGAGGATTTATTTACACAGGAAATGTTGAAGCTCTTGCAGAAGGTGCACGAAAGGGAGGACTCAAATTTTAAAAAATATGGAACAAGAAATATTAAATGAAGATGTAAAAGTTGAGGAAACAGGAGAAACGTCTGCTGAGGAAACTTCAGCACCTCAAACTCGAGAATTCAAGAAAAATCCTCGCAAATCCCAGCCTCGAAGAGAAGCTAGAACTCGGCCTGAATTTGATCAAAAAATCATTGATATTCGCCGTGTAACTCGAGTGGTTACTGGTGGTCGACGTTTTGCCTTCTCTGTAGCAATTGTCATTGGAGATCACAAGGGTCGAGTTGGTGTTGGTCTTGGAAAAGCAACAGACACTCCTCTTGCCATCGACAAAGCTGTGCGAGATGCAAAGAAAAATATGATTAAAGTGAATCAAACTCAAAACGGTTCGATTCCTCACGAAGTTAGCGCAAAGTTCGGAGCGTCACGAGTTTTAATCATGCGAGCACCGGGCAAAGGAATTCTTGCTGGTTCGTCTGTTCGAACAGTTTTGGAATTTGCCGGACTGAAAGAAGTAAGTTCAAAAATTTTCTCACGATCAAAAAATAAATTGAACAATGCTAAAGCTGCAATCCAAGCTCTAAAACAATTAACTCTAAAGAAATAATATGCAAGCACACACATTAAAAAGAGTTCACCCAAATAAAAAGCGCCGAATCGTCGGTCGTGGAGGAAAACACGCTAAAACTTCGGGTCGTGGTACTAAAGGTCAGAATGCCCGCGCAGGACACAAAAAACGTCCAGAAATAAGGGATTTTATCAAACGATTGCCAAAGCTCCGAGGACGAGGAAAAAACATAAACACATCAATTGAAACAAAGCCACATGTTATTAATCTTTCCGCTCTGGATAAAAAATTTAAAGCAGGTGACATTGTTTCTCCACAGACACTTTTAGAAAAAGGAATGATTGGAACTGTTTCTGGTAAATTGCCAAAAGTAAAAATTCTTGGAAGTGGAAGCGTAACAAATAAATTGACTATTAAAGGTATGCGTGTTTCCGAATCTGCACGACTTGCACTTGAGAAAGCTGGTGGCACAATAGAGAAATAATATGAAAGAATTTTTTAATAAAATTGCTCTCGTTTTCCAAGATAGAATTCTTCGAAAACGAATTCTTTTTACGCTTTTTGCTCTCGTTCTTTTTCGCGCGCTAGCTTCGATTCCAGTTCCAGGAGTTGATCACGGACGTTTGGCACAGTTTTTCTCTTCAAACGAATTTTTTGGCTTACTTAACCTCTTTTCTGGCGGTGGTCTTGCCCAACTTTCGATTGTGATGCTTGGCGTTGGTCCATTTATTACAGGCTCAATTATCATGCAGCTCTCGACAATGATGTCGAAAAAACTAAAGGAAATGTACCAAGAAGAAGGTGAAGCAGGTCGCCGAAAATTTGCACAATACGGTCGAATTCTTACTATTCCGCTTGCTATGCTACAGTCATTTACATTTATAAAAATTTTGCAAACTCAGCAAGTTATTCCACAGATTTCAACGTTAGCATTTGTTACAAATATTTTGGTTATCACTGCCGGTTCAGTTCTTCTAATGTGGATCGGTGAACTTATTTCGGAATATGGAATTGGCAACGGAGTTAGTTTAATTATTTTTGCTGGAATCGTGGCAGCTCTGCCAACAGAGATTGGCCAACTGGCATTTTCATTTGATGCATCACAAATTCCAGTATTTCTAGCAGCTTTGGTAATTGCAGCAATTGTTATTGTGACGGTTGTTGTTATTACAGAAGCCGAGCGGCCGATTCCAATTACTTATGCAAAGCAAGTGAGAGGCAATAAGATTTACGGAGGAACATCAACTTATCTTCCATTGCGAATTAATCAAGCAGGAGTTATTCCAATCATTTTTGCTCTTTCAATTCTTTCTTTCCCACAAATGATTTTAAAATTCTTGCAAAATATTTCTTCACACCCAGCACTTCAATCTGTTTCAACAACATTACTTAATTTTCTAGCAAATGTTTGGTTTTATGATATTGCTTATTTCTTTTTAGTTTTTGTTTTTACATATTTCTATACAGCAGTGACATTTGATCCAGATCAGATTTCTACAAACCTTCAAAAAAATGGTGCTTTCATTCCGGGAGTTCGGCCAGGCAAATCAACCTCAGAACACATTTCGCGAATTCTAACTCGACTGACTCTTGTCGGCGCACTTTTCCTTGGTTTTATAGCAGTTTTGCCTCTGATTATGCGTAATGTCACTGGAATTACGGCTGTTTCCATTGGCGGTACGGCACTACTTATCGTTGTTTCCGTAGTTATCGACCTAATCAAAAAGATAGACGCCCAAATTTCAATCAGGGAATACTAATTACAGCTCAGGTCTTTTTGTCTGATTTCTTTGTCACTCGCTCCGGTACTCCCTCACCTTACATTTGTAAGGCTCGGTTCGTTCCTCACTCGTTTCGCGAACTCAAACAAAAATCCTCTGAGTTTCATACTTTATCGTTCGTGTTAATATAGAAGGATGCCTCCACAAACTTTTATATTTATCGGACGATCTGGCTGCGGCAAGGGAACACAAGCAGATCTTTTAAAAAAATTACTCAAAGAAAAAGATCCAAATGGAGAAATTTTATATGTTGAAACAGGAAACAATTTTCGTGAATTTATAAAAGGTGACAAATATTCAAACAAACTTTCAGCTGAAATTTATAAAAATGGTGATCGTCAGCCGGATTTTCTAGCAATTTGGATGTGGGCACATGTGGTACTTAATGAATTTAAAGGAACAGAACACTTATTTTTTGATGGAACTCCTCGTTCACTTCCAGAAGCAATGGCTCTTACAACCGCACTTGAGTTTTATAATCGAAAAGGAATTGTTATCGACATAAATGTTTCTCGAGAGTGGTCAATTGAGCGAATGAAAGCTCGTGGACGTTTTGATGATTCAACGGAAGAGTTAATGATAAAAAGATTAAACTGGTTTGACAGAGACACTTCACCGGCCGAGGCCTATTTTAGAGCAAATAATAATTATACTGTCATTGGATTGAATGGTGAACGTACTATTGATGAAATTCATAACGAGATTGTAAGTAGGTTAAAATGGTAGTAGTATCACCTCGTGATTAACTTAAAAAGCCCAGAGGAAATAACGATTTTAAAAGAAGGCGGCAGGAGGCATGCTTATATTCTCGCGCAGTTAGGATCGAAAGTGAAACCTGGGATATCCACCCAAGATCTTGAGGATTATGCCCGGAAATTAATTCACGAGGGAGGAGACAAGGCAACACTCATTAACTACACGCCTCGAGGGGCAAAAAGACCATACCCCGCAGCGCTTTGTGTTTCCATTAACGATGAAATTGTGCATGGAATCCCAAATGAAAATCCAAAAATTCTAAAAGAAGGTGATGTTGTCTCAATTGATCTCTGTTTAACACACGAAGGGTTGATTACTGACGGAACTATTACAGTTGGTGTTGGGAAAATTGATTCGGAAGATAAAAAATTATTGGAAGTTTGCAAGGAAGCTCTCAATCGTGGAGTGAAAGCTGCTCGTGGCGGAGCCCACATCGGAGATATAAGTCATGCAATCGAATCATTTGTTCGAGAACAAGGTTTTGGCATTGCAGCGGGTCTAGCAGGACACGGAGTCGGTTACAAAGTTCACGAGGAGCCATTTGTTCCAAACGAGGGGAGAGCAGGGCAAGGTGAGAAACTGGTACCAGGAATGGTTTTGGCAATTGAGCCGATGATTACTCGCGGCGGAGACAAAATTGTTCTCGCTAGTGATGGTTATACGTACAAAACTCGCGATGGTTCAAATGCAGCACACTTTGAACACACTGTAGCCATTACTGATGGTGATACTCTTGTGCTAACTAAAGAATAAGTTAAAATAAAATTCTTATGGCGCACGCAAAAAAAGAAAGAACGCTAGTTATCATTAAACCTGATGGAGTTCAAAGAACTTTGATCGGCGAAATAATTTCTCGTTTTGAACGAGTAGGTTTAAAACTTGTGGCAATTAAAATGATGGTAGCCAGTGAAGATCATGTGGAAAAACACTATACTCTTGATCCAGAATGGCGACGAATTACAGGAGAAAAAACCATCGCAAGTTATATAAAAAAAGGCGAGACGCCTTGGACAACAGATCCGCTTGAAGTTACAGATCAAGTTTTGAAAACTTTAAAAAAATACATCACTTCTGGTCCAGTTGTTGTGATGGTTTGGGAAGGAGCACATGCAGTCGAGTTAGTACGAAAACTTGTTGGTGGAACAGAACCGCGATCCTCTGATGTTGGAACTATTCGAGGAGATTACGTTTTGGATTCTTATCTAATGGCAGATAGCGATAAACGTTCAGTCAGGAATTTAATTCATGCATCGGGGACAGTTAAAGAAGCAGAAATGGAAATCAAACATTGGTTTCATTCAAATGAACTTATTGAGTATAAACTTGTTCAGGAACAAATACTATATGATGTAAATATGGATGGTATCTTTGAATAATTCATATTTAATTAAATTTTCAGAAAAAAAGCGATACAGCACAAGAAAAAAATTTAACAAGTTGTTAATTTTTTTAGCGGCAGTATAATCAAAATTGGTTACGTTAGATATTTTCCGACTAAATATATTTCAGGGAGCCTCATATCTTTGCACCACGATGAGCGTTAATTCGTTCTGACGAGTGCAATTGCGGGCACCCACCTAGTATTTAAACTAGGGAAATATCAGCGTAACCATTTAAAAATCCCACAAATGTGGGATTTTTAAATACTTTAATGTACAATTGGGCAATGTTAAGAAAGCCGCTTTTTAGATCAGCTTTTGGTCTTTTACTTGTTATTTGGGCAATATTTATTATTGGCTATGAATTTTCATTAAATTACTTTTTTTGGTGGTACGATTGCATTTTACATTTTCTTTCTGGTGGTTGTGTAGCAATGGGAACTATTTGGCTATGGGATTATTTTTTTCCGACAAACAATAAACACAAATTAATTCTCGTTGGATTTATCGGCACTTTAATAGTTGGCCTTATTTGGGAAATTTTTGAAATTCATTACGGTTTAACATTTTTATCTGACGGCATTATATATATTAGAGATACCGCTTCAGATTTATTGTTAGACGTTTGCGGAGGATATTTTGCAACGCTTTATTCGTTTAAAATTTTATTTAAAAATGTTAAGTAAAGAATTACAGCTAACTTTTTTTTCTGGCGTTGGGACAGTCACAGGTGCAAATTTTTTGCTTGAGACAATTTCGACTGGAATTTTAGTGGATTGTGGTTTAACTCAGGGAACAGAAGAAGCAACAAAATTAAATCACGAACCATTTGGTTACGATCCGAAAATTGTGGATTTTCTTTTTATTACTCATGCTCATATGGATCATATTGGCCGAGTGCCGAAACTCGTTCATGACGGATTTTCTGGAACAATTTATTCAACTCCCGAAACAAAACAAATTTCAGAACTAATGTTTGCCGATGCTCTGAAAATCATGAATTCAAAGGAAAAAGAATTTAGTGATGGTACGCGAGAAAAACCTCTGTACGATGAAAATGATGTAAATCAAACGATGTCACTTTGGAAAACCATTCCGTATCACGAATCTACAAAACTAAATGATGAGTTTGTAGTAAATTTATTGGATGCGGGTCATATTTTAGGCTCATCAATGATCGAGTTTACATTCAATGGCAAAAAGATAACTTTTACAGGGGATAGTGGCAATTCGCCATCACCTTTACTTCGCGACACAGAAGCTATTACAAATACTGATTACCTCATAATGGACAGTGTTTATGGAGACAGAAATCACGAGCCAAAAAAAGAAAGAGATGCAAAATTTAGGGAAATAGTAAGACAGTCAATTCAAGCCGGGGGCGCTCTAGTTATCCCTGCATTTTCGGTTGAGAGAACTCAAGTCATTCTTTATGAATTAAATAATTTGGTTGAACATGGCCAGATTCCAAAAGTGCCAATATTTCTCGACTCTCCTTTAGGTTCAAAAGTGACAGAAATTTATCGCGAAACTTATCGTGATTTTAATAGCGAAGCTCAAGGGCAAATCAAATCTGGTGATGATTTGTTTGATTTCCCAAAACTCTCCATCACTCATTCATCTCGCGAATCAAAAGACATCGAAAATACTCCAAATCCAAAAATAATCATCGCAGGATCAGGCATGTCATCTGGCGGGCGAGTAGTCGGGCATGAAATAGCATTCCTGCCGGATCCTCGCAGTACAATTTTAATCGCCGGATACCAAGCACCAGGAACGCTGGGTAAGCAAATCGAAGAAAAACCAAAAGAAATTGAAATAAATGGTGAAATTATTCCAGTTCGAGCAAAAATCGAGACAATTTCAGGCTATTCTTCTCACAAAGATTCAGATAACTTAGTCAAAATGGCGTCTGATACAGCTAAAACTGTTAAGAAAGTTTTTGTCGTAATGGGAGAACCCAAATCATCACAGTATCTAGCTCAACGACTTCGTGACGAATTAAATGTTGATGCAATTGTTCCCGAACGCGCTAAGCCATACAAACTTTCATAGTTGGCACATCCCACTATTTACCTTTCCGCCTAGAACATCCAACTATGAAAGTTTGTTTAATTCGTTATAATTAAAATCATGGAACCTGAACAACCTATTGTTTCTCCTCCAATTCCAACAATAAAATTCCCATGGGCAATGGCCGCACTTCTGATTTTCTTTACAATTTCAGGTATATTATTTTTTCTTACTCCACACAATTCACAAAAAGAATTAGCAGTAACAGATACTTCGAGTTGGAAAACGTATAATAATAATCAATTTGGTTTTAGTTTTAAATATCCTGACGGGTATATTGTTAGTAAGGAAAACGTTGTTATGGAACATAAATTTGTGAATAATGTTGATACATATGGATATGTTGGATTAAGTTTAAACAAGTCTGAAAATGGGGAAAATTTTCTACTATCATTCTATAGAATACGTACAGATAAATCTTTGAATGAATTATCATCGGAAGATGAACAAGATTTTAATAAAGATAAACTTTTGGTTGACTCGTTCAAAAAAATTAAAATTGATGGAATTGATGCAGTAAGAATTTATAATGATGATCCAACTGTAGATCAAGACACAGTTTATTTTGTTAAAGATAATTATGTATATAATTTTGATTATTTTGGATCAAAAACGAATTCAAATGATTTTGACGAAATAATCTCAACTTTTAAATTCATTTCCACTTCGACTCCGGATACTTCCGGTTGGAAAACTTATAGAAATGATGAATTTGGTTTTGAAATAAAAATTCCAAATAATTGGATAATTCAAAAACAAAATCCAGATAAGTTGGAAGGAGACTTGGTGTTTATTTCTCCAGAGACTAAAGCTTCTGAAGATCAAAATGACAAAAATTGTGAGATATCAATAATCAAAAATTGCGTAATGGAACATTACGTAGGTATAGCTGGTGAAATTATTTTTTATGGAAAAGATTCTGAAGATGGGAAGGATCAAACAAATATTGTTTCAGCAGATGGAATAAAATTTAAGGTTTATAGAGAAGATTTGGGGGATGGTATGTATGGTCCTCCAACCTACACAATTAGAAAAGGCGAAAAACTATTCAATTTTATTGCTGTTGACGATATAAGTACAAGGATTCTCTCAACTTTTAAATTCATTTCCACGCCAAATCAAACCCCAGAGCCTACACCTTCACCCACACCAACTCCGACAGGAGATGCGACAGGACAGCATTGTGGGGGCTTTATTAAAAACCCACCACAATGCCCAACAGGGTACCAATGTGTGCTTAATAAAATTGCTGATTTAGGTGGAACTTGCCAAAAAATATAATAAAATCCCGGAAGTTCCGGGATTTTTACTTTGCGAGGGCGACTACTTTTTTGAAAACCTCTGGATTTTCAGTAGCAAGTGTTGCTAGAATTTTTCGATCTAAACCAACATTTGATTTCTTAAGCCCTCCCATTACTTTTGAATAAGATTTATTCATTCCTTTTAATGCGTAAGAGATTTTTGTATTCCACATCATTCGGCGATCAGATTTTTTATCTCTACGATGATTAAAAGCATATGCTCCTGCATGGAGTAGGGCATCCTTTGCTTGTCGTTCCTTTTTAGATAATCCATGTCGAAAACCCTTTGTTCGAAACAATATTGATCGGCGTCGCTTTAGGGCGTTTACTGCTTTCTTTACTCTTGTCATGTTAGTTTTTTATGTAGAAGGCTCGGTCTTTGTTTGAAATATTCCAGCTGTAGCTTCGGTTTTTAGCTAATTGAGAGCGTCTTGATTCCTTTGCATTGAAATGATTTCGGCCCGTTCGACGTGCCAAAATCTTGCCACTTTTTGTGACTTTTAGTCTTTTTGTAAATGATTTGTTTGTTTTCGTGCTCATGTTTCCTGTTACTATCTACTGTTTACTGCTCACTTAAATTACTGTTCACTTAAGCCCTTTCGATTATTACACTTAATCCCTTCGGACTTTTCTTAGCTGGATCGGCAATTTTATAGTCCTCAGTGATTAATTTCAATACGCGTTCCATGCGTTCCCTTAGGAACTTTTCGTCCATAAATTTGGTTCTACCTGGGAGAAAAAGGTCGATTTTAATGCGATTTCCTTCCTTTAACCATACCGACGCCTTCTTAGCCTTAAGAGATAGATCGTGGTCTCCAGTGCCTACTTTTACCTGAATATTCTTGATTTCAACCGTGTGAGCTTTGTTTTTTGCTACCTTAAGCTTCTTTGATTCAGCGTATTGAAATTTACCATAATCCATGATTTTTGCAACCGGAGGGTTGGCTTTAGGGCTTATTTCAATAAGATCTAAGCCTGCTTCTTTTGCTTTCTCGATAGCATCACGAAATGAAAGTACTCCAAAGTTTTCTCCATTGGCTCCAATTACTCGGAGTTCAGGAGCAGTTATCTGGTTATTTATTCTTATATTTACTGACAATTTCTCTTTTATTATTAATTAATATTGCCAAAACAATAACATATTTTGACTATATTACAAATTAGATTTATTCATATCCACAGCTATAAGACTTAGCCTATCATTTATTGATATAATATCTTTAAGAAGATTTATTATTTATTTAAATTTATTATGAAAAAAATTATCTCAACCCTGGTAGTTTCTCTTACGCTTTTAGCTCCGGAAATGATCCAAGCGGATATTCTTTCTACTGTTCCTCTGGCTCCTGCAGCAACTACTACTCCAGCTTCAAGCCCATTATCATGTTTTAATTTTACTAGGACTTTGAAGTCGGGAAGTACATTATATGATGTTCGTGCCTTGCAATATGCAATGCAGAAAGAGGGTTTCAGCATTCCAGTTTCAGAATACGGCAGATTCGGAGACGCAACTCTAGCTGCGGTAAATGCATTTCAGCAAAAATATGCAAGTGATATTTTAACAAATGGACAGTCTCCAACGGGAATGGTTGGTCTGAATACCAGAAGGAAACTAAATTCATTATATGGTTGCGATGTTGTTGTTCCAGTTGCTCCAATGACGGTTCCTACCAATGTTTCATTACAAATTAAAAATGTGACGATCGATAGCAATGGAGTTACTGCAACATTCTGCAATCAAAGTCCAACTGCCATTCCGGTATTTCCTGCTCGTGTAAGATTAAACGGAATCATTCGTGATTTCGATATCACAGCTGCTAGGGGGCAGGGAGCATGTGATACGGTTACATTTCCTTATGCAACGTGGGGTCTAACTTTTGATCCATCTTCAACTTACGGGGTGGTTACTGCACTTGACCCAAATGGAATGTATAAAACAAGTTCTATTGTATACCCATTAAGTACAACAACAACATTGGCAATTCCTGCTATTGACGGTGCTCATCTGTCAGTTCGAGGTGTCTTTATTAAATCGAGTGGTTTGCAAGGAACTTTTTGTAACTTAGGAACTACAGACCTAGCTTCTTATCCAGTTAGGGTAGTCCTTAATGGAGTTACAAAAGATTTTGAGGTTCCTGGCGCATATATGCATGGCAAATGTTCAACCGTTACTTGGACATATGATAATTGGGGAGTTTCATCTACTACAGGTACGTATGTTTCAGCTACTGTAAATATTGATCCTAATAATATTATTAAGGAAACAAACGAGTACGATAACTCAGCTTCTATTTCTGGAACGATATAATTAAGCTTAAGCTTATGTTATTAAAAACAAAAACCGCCTTCGCGGTTTTTGTTTTGTATTTGTGGAGATGGTGGTATCGAAACCACGTCCATATATAGAATTGAAACGAATCTACAGTGCTTAGGATATTTAATTGTTTAAAACACAAAGCTTAGAACAGCCAAAATACTTTGTATTCGAGTTCCTATTTTTCGGAAGTTTCCGGAACAAGGAACTTCTATAACCTCAATTTATATCAATCAACTTCTCGTATGAGATATGAGAGAAGCGACCGTCCCTTAGGCTAAAGCGTAAGAGAAAGTATAGGCTCCGTAAGGAGAAACTACACCCTTAGACAAGTTTTTTACACTTAATCTTTCCAAACCGTTTTAGGAGAATTTGGTGCTCCGCATTGCACGTATCAATGTCGAATATATGTCAAAACCTGTCATCCCCGCTCTTTGTACGCGACTACAGAAAGTGCCACATATAAATTATTTCTTTTATTTTTGTGTTTACTGCACTAACAATTTCGTGTCCAAAGAGCGGGGCAGGCCCCTACAATAAACCTCGTTGAACTATGACTTTTTCAGCATCGCGGAGTGCATGAAGCACGAGCGCGAGGAAAATTTTTAGCAAAAAATTATTCCGGTGATGAAAAAGTTATGGTGAAAAAGAGATTTACTCTAGGCCGAATCAGGTTTTATTTGTCAGAGAACTCTCGACTGATCTCACGGTCAGTGTCACGCTTTTTGATTGTTTGTCGTTTATCAAATTTTTTCTTTCCGCGAACTGTTGCGAGACCAAGTTTCAGCTTGCGGCCTTTATTGTACACTGAAATTGGGATGATTGTCAAGCCCTTTGTACCTTCGTTTTTTGACAATTTAGTTAACTCTTCCTTTGTAAGTAATAATCTTCTGTTTCTATATGGATCGTAGTCAGCTGGAGTGTTATTTACTTGGTATGGTGGCACAAACATGCCTGTAACGTAAGCTTCATTTCCGCGGATAGTTATGTAAGCTCCCTCAAGTGACCCTTTGCCAGATTTTAGAGATTTCACTTCAAAACCAAAAAGCTCAATACCAGCAGTATATTTATCTAGGATTTCGTAATTAAATTGCGTCTTGCGGTTTGTGACTAATGACATAAAAGAAATAGTAACATAGTTTAAATACTCTTTACTTATAAGTATAGTGGAGTATAGTTAATTTTGGACAATCTCTCAGGGAGGTGGTATGGACCGAAAGTCGATCTCGATCATGAAAGCGTGCGAGTTGGTGGGCGTTTCTCGGCGGACGATTTACAACTGGCTCTCGAGTGGCAAGATCGAGTACGTTCGGACTGCTGGGGGGTCGGTACGAATCTTCGTCGACTCGTTGTGGCGCGATCCGCATAAGGTCGATCGGCCAGCAGTTCAGACTGTCTTGCAGGCTGAAGGGCGGAGCTAGCCTTTCAGAACAGAACTACGATAGCACGAAAATCTAAGGGGCGGCTTAACCGCCCCTTTCTGTACATCTAATTTTCACTTTTATTTTGATTAAATTCATGTATACTGTGCCTTATTAAATATATGGCATTACCTGAAAACAAAGACAAAAAGAAGATCATAATAAAGAAGTCTTCCAATGGAAACAGCAAAGGACCGAAAGAAAGTTCTATAATGAACTACATTCTATCGATCCTTCTCGTTTTTATTGTTATTTCAACTATTTATTCTTTTGTTTCAAATACTACGAGCAAGAAAACTCCAGAAATTCCACTTTCAACTCTTGCTCAAGATATAAAAGGTGGAGCTGTTAAAGAAATTACCGTAAATGGAGATGATTTAAACGTTGAATATAAAACTGGTGACAAGAAAAATTCTAGGAAAGAAGATGCAGTGGCTCTATCACAATCTCTTGATAATTTGGGAGTGAGCAAAGAACAATTAAGCCAAATAGGCATTAATATTCAAAATCAAAATGGACTTGGTTACTGGTTGCTAAATCTTGCTCCAATTATTTTCCCAATATTATTTATTTTGATTTTTGTTTGGTTTCTATCTCGTCAAGTTAAAGGTGCAGGAATTCAAGCATTAACTTTTGGTCAATCGAAAGCACGAATGATTGATCCAAATGACAAAAGTCAGAGAGTAACATTTAAAGATGTCGCAGGAGCAAAAGAAGCAAAAGAAGAACTGCTTGAAATTGTTGATTTCCTCCGAAATCCGAAAAAATTTCTTGATATTGGTGCTAGGATTCCAAAAGGAATTCTCTTAATGGGTGCACCTGGAACTGGAAAAACTTTGCTCGCACGAGCAGTAGCTGGGGAAGCGGGAGTAGCATTCTTTTCAATTTCTGGATCAGAATTCGTAGAAATGTTCGTCGGTGTCGGTGCTTCACGTGTAAGAGATTTATTTTTAATGGCCAAGAAAAACGCACCAGCAATTATTTTCGTAGATGAGATTGATGCTGTCGGACGTGTCCGAGGAGTTGGTGCTGGTGGTGGAAACGATGAACGAGAGCAAACACTGAATCAGATTCTAGTTGAAATGGATGGATTTGAACCAAACGAAAAAGTAATTGTCATGGCTGCAACAAACAGACCAGATGTTCTTGATCCAGCTCTGCTTCGACCAGGACGATTTGATCGACGAGTGACTCTTGATTTGCCGGACAGGCGAGACAGAGAAGAAATTTTGCGAGTTCACAGTGGTAAAAAACCATTTGCCGAAGATGTTAATCTAAAAGTTATCGCCGAAAGAACGCCAGGTTTTTCCGGAGCTGATCTTTATTCTTTAATGAACGAAGGAGCAATTTTAGCAGCGCGAGAAAATAGAACAAAAATTTCTCAATTCGATTTGATTCGTTCGATTGAAAAAGTAATGCTTGGTCCTGAACGACGCAGTCATATTTTGTCGAAAAAAGAAAAAGAAATTACTGCATATCACGAAGCAGGTCATGCGGTACTTGCTTCACTTCTCCCATATGCTGATCCAGTGCACAAAATTTCAATCATAGCTCGCGGTCGTGCTGCAGGTTATGTTTTAAAACTTCCACTTGAAGATACAAAACTCCAATCACGAAAAGAGTTTCTTGATGATATTGCAGTGTCTCTTGGAGGATATGTTACAGAAAAAATGCTTTTTGATGATTTAACTACTGGTCCATCAAATGATTTGCAAGTTTCGACTGCTCTTGCTCGGGATATGGTTACAAAATACGGAATGTCTGATTCTGTTGGTCCAATTGCTCTTGAAGGAGCAGGTGGAAAGGTTTTATTTGGAAGGGGAGTTGAAGAACAAGGTTTTTCAGAAAAAGTTGCTTCAGATATTGATGCAGAAGTTTCGCGTATTATGAAAGAAGCACTTGAGAAAGCAAAGAAAGTCATTACTGAAAATAGAAAACTTCTTGATGCAATTGCAAAACGACTGATGGAAGTAGAAACAATTGAACGTGCAGAATTTGAAAATATTTTAATTACTCACGGAGTTAGCCCAAAACAAAAAATGGATATTGAGCATCAACCATTAGTTTGACACCAATTTTATTTCTGGTACTATTTTTTGTGGAGGTGTAAGAGTGAGTTCTCCTGAACGTACAATTACAAGACAAATGGCGCTGATTTTTGTCGAGCAGATGAGACACGAAGTTTCAATGCTCGGTGACACCCAGTGTGCCGTGGACATTAACAATGTTCTCGAACTGCTTCGTCGAGGAGCGTACCCTCCCGATGTCGCTCACTTTCTGGTGACAATGATGAGGAATGGAGCAAAACTTCAAACCTCAATGTAAGCAGTGTTCACGCAAAAGGCCGGCAACCCGCCGGCCTTTCCTATACATGTCCGCCTGCTTGGACTCGAACCAAGGACCCCAGAGGTATAAGCTCTGTGCTCTAACCAACTGAGCTACAGGCGGAAAACATATTTAAAATTAACACATTTTGATAAATAAAAAAACTTCTATTGACAAATATAATTTAAATACTATTGTAATGGCGGAAGGAGTTTTCTGATGGCTGAGAATTTACCGAAGGATATGTCGAGAATAGTTTTGCGGATCTCGACAGAGAAGGACAATCCACAAAAGCTTCGCAATGTCGAATTTCGGATCGATCCGAAAAACGACGATGCTATTCGAATCCTTGATCGTGACTTGCACGATGTTTTCTCGGTCACAGTTCGAAAGACATGGACCAATATGCCAGAGAGGATGGTTCAAAGTTATGCGAACGAAGCGTTAATCGATGCTGTCATTCGGGCATTCTATGCTGTACTGGTTGCGGGTCCACTTACACCAGTACAAGAGAAAGCAATCCATCGTGCTGTTCCTGATCTCGTCATCACTCTACCCAAGTAGTCCACAAGAAAAAGTTCTCAAGACTTCTTGTGGACTTTTTCATTGACATAGAAATTTCGGGTGATATCTTTAAATCTCGGAGGTTCTATGAATTCAGATGAGAACCGAACGACTACGTTTGGTCAAGTTCCAGTTGGCGGTGAGTTCTATGGTGAGGGGACAGACACCAAATTCAAAAAGGAATCCTACAACGAGTGTATTGTTGTTGAGGGTCCGGGAAAAGGACGGACGTTTCCAGTGTACGATCCTGGATGGATCGTCGAACCGGCAATTATTGAGTTGTAGTTAGCTGAGGGGCCCGCATGTGCGGGCTCTTTACATAATTATGAATTTGACTATAGTAATTTTAGAAACATTAGATAGGAGGTCCGATGACACCAGGTGCAGCTCGTTTCTCGAAGAGCATCATGGCTATAAGCCAAAGCCTCAAGTCCGGAGTTCCGAGTGACGCTGAGCTCTCTCGGCTTCTCAGAGAAACAGGAGCGGTGGTAAACGAGAAATCCAAAACCATTCTCCTCAATACTTTATTCGACATACGGGGACGTGAGAACCGTCTTGCGACAATCAACATTGTTGCAAGGTGCTTCAAGAGTCTAACCAAACCTGTTCCCGCTGAGCCTGAGAGAATGGCCGACATCGATTACGACGATTTCACAGAAATCGATCCGACTGCAGTGGAAGTTCCAACAGGCGAGTGGCGATAAACAAAAGGGAGCAGGTAATCTGCTCCCTTTGTTCTATATTTTTTATTCAAAATGGATTTTGTTATTTTTATTTTGCAAAGCTTCTTTTAATTTTGGATAATTTTTTAATTCTGGATCTTCATCTAGTATTCGCATAGCTTCAGTCCGACTGGCTTCAACCATTTTTATATTTTTAATTCCTTCCATAGCCAAGTCGGAGAGTCCCCATTGTTTTCTCCCATACAATTCTCCCGCTCCGCGTTGTTCTAAATCAAATTCAGCTAATTCGAATCCATTTTTGGCGGTAGTCAGGGCTTTCAGGCGATCGCGAGTTTTTTGGCCTTGGCTTTCGGCAAATACGTAACAATATGCTTGATGATTTGATCTGATAACTCGTCCGCGAAGCTGATGAAGTTGAGACAATCCAAATCGTTCAGCCCCCTCGATAATAATCATTGTTGCGTTAGGAACATTGACTCCGACTTCAACAACAGATGTTGCTACGAGAATTTTTGTTTCTCCATGTGAAAATTTATCCATCACTTTTTCTTTTTCCTGCGGAGTCATTTTGGAATGCAAAATATCTATAGTGAATTCAGAAAAAACTTCCT
The DNA here is from genome assembly GCA_003173855.1 of Candidatus Zambryskiibacteriota bacterium. Lineage (GTDB taxonomy): Bacteria > Patescibacteriota > Minisyncoccia > Phycocordibacterales > DATDWN01 > C7867-006. The sequence continues at coordinate 43,735 of PPGI01000008.1, forward strand.
TTTTAAGTCGTTCTGCTTCGAGAGTTACAGATTTTGCAATAACTGCTAATTCTTTTGTTGGGTCAGGTTCATCAATTCTCGGACAAATAACATAAAGTTGTCTTCCGGTTCGCAATTCTTTTTTAATTTCCTCGTAGGTTTGTGCTCGAGCTTGCGGCAAAATTATTTTTGTAATAATCGGTTTTCGTCCATGTGGCATCTGATCAAGTAAAGTGAGATCAAGATCGCCATAAATTGTAAGCGAAAGCGTTCGAGGAATAGGAGTGGCTGTCATCGAAAGTAAATGAGGAGTCAATTCGTTTTTAGTAAGTAATTTTTGTCTCTGTAGAGTTCCAAAACGATGTTGTTCATCAATCACTACATAAGCCAAATGTTTAAAAGCTACAGTTTTTTGAATAAGTGTATGAGTACCAATTAGTATTGGCACTTCACCATTTGAAACCCAATTCAATAATTGTGCGCGAGAAATTTTTGTTGGTTTGGTTGCATCAGTTTTTGATGGAAAAATTTTACATTCACTTCCGGTAATTAGTCCAATTTTTATTGGTAGGTGATTAAAATAGGAAATAAAGTTTTCATAATGCTGCTTTGCAAGAATTTCTGTTGGGCACATGTATGCAGTCTGGAGATTTCCATAATCTTTTCCATCAGGTCGTGCCATAGTTACAGCATAAATTGTAGTTGCCGCTACGGCAGTTTTTCCTGAACCGACATCTCCTTCCAATAGGCGAGACATTGGATAACCTCGGCGAAAATCTGAAACGATTGCTTCTATTGCTTTTTTTTGCGAATCTGTAGCTTTAAATGGAAATCTTTTAATAAAATCAGAGATATCTTTTGTACTTGTTTTAATATTGAATGCACTTTTATCTTGCCAAGTTATTTTGTTTTTCTGCTTTTCAAGCTGAATAAAAAATATTTCTTGGAAAGCAAATCGTTTTCTTGCTGAAAGTGCATCGCGATCATTTTTTGGTGTATGGATCCAAATTAAAGCTGTTCGAATATTTGGCAGAGAATATTTTTTTAAAATTTCTTCTGGAATAGGATCAACTATATTTTCAATTATACCCATGCGAAAAATATCTTGGATTTTATGAAATATCCAATTTGAAGTAATGCCTTTGGTTTCTGCGTACACTGGATAGAGAATATGATCATCTGATCCCTTTCCAAACAGTTCTCCAGTATCAGGAATTTGATCAATGGCTTCAATTTTCGGATTGCTCATGTAAAGTTCACCTTTGCGCTCTGTGACTTTTCCTTCGGCTCTCACTAATTGTCCTTCTCGAATCATTTTGGCAATGTATGGTTGATTGAACCAGACGAGTTTGATTTTGCCGGTCTCGTCCGAAATAAATCCATCAGACATTGGTATTTTTTTTACCCAAGCTTTCGAAGTTTTAAGTCCAGAAACTTTTCCAAAAATAGTTACTTGATCTCCTTTAACTAATCCTTCGATCCGCTTTACTTGATTAGGATCTCCGTATCGAAAAGGGAAGTAGTAGAGCAAATCCTCAATTGTCACTAAACCAAGTTTTCCTAGTGCTTTTTTTTGAAATTCACTGAGTCGGAATGTTTCAGAAAGTTTAGAGTCTAACTGCATGTCGCTAGTGTAGCATGTGTTCATTTTTTGCTATAGGTCGCGAACGTTTTTGTCTTAATGTGAAAGGGCAAGTCCGTAGACCTGCCCTCTAGACTTACTTTGTTGCGTGCACCTTCGGTCGGTTGGTGAAAGATGGATCGGCATCGATCGCGTTGCCCGACGGATTGTACACCGTTGGGCAACTGTAGTTCGTGATTTTGTTCGTGATCATCTTGTCGTTGTTGCCTTGATCGGAGATTGCCGCAACATACGAGGTGTTGTAGCAATAGTCGTTTGTGATGGTGTTGTTCACGACTTTGTTGTTCGTCTGGTCGTCTGGAGCACTGATGCAGTCAGCAGCCACATTGGACAGATACGCTCCCACATCATTGTTTTTGAGCGTGTTCTGAACAATCTGAACCCCAGATACGAGAGCGCTTCCATAACAAGCTCCTCCAACTACCAGAATTCCGCCTGAAGCGGAACCATCACCGGGAAATCCGATGTAGGAATTTCCGCTTACAGTGTTTCTCATGACGGACGCTGATGCGGCGAAACCAACTTGGATGCCGTTCTGGGCAATGTAGTTTACATGCCCCTGACCGATGACGTTGTTGTCGCTTACCGTTACCTGGGAAGCTGGACCGTTCACCACGACCCCGCCTTTTTGGTAATTGTAAATCGTGTTTCCGGAAACTTTTCCAGTCACGGCGCTCGTGTCCGAGAAACCACGGTAGTAGATGCCCACACCATGCTGGGTACCATTCAATGGCACTTCGCCGATGTCATGAATCGAGCTCGTCAAAACGTCAACCGAGACGATTCCAGCGTCGCCGTTCACTAGCACACCGAAATAGTTCGATCCGAAGATGTTTGCCGATTTCACCGTGCCGCCGACGCCTGCTGCGTCGTAGTAGATCGCCACGTTGCAGCCGGTCGAGTCGACATTTCCCGACACCGTGCCGACAGGATTGATAAGAGCCGCGGTCATGTTGATCGAGTCTCTGAAGAAACCAGTTGGCATGCAAGTTGCCGCCTTGATCGAAACCTCCTTGATGGAAGTTCCCATGAGAACAATTGCCAGTGCGAACACAAACCTTTTCATCACTCACTCCTCATTCAAATAGTACGGGTTTCCACCAGGAAACTCCGTAGCTAAATTTACATGTTATTTTACTCTTGTCAATGTGTAGAACTTGTGTTAAAAATATGATTATGAAATGGATAAAAAATAATTGGATCAAGCTCCTAGCAGTTCTAAGTTTGGCTGGAGCAATATGGGGCAATTTCCCATATGTTTATTATCAACTAATGAATTGGATAGTTGTCGGTGCAGCAATTGTTACAGCAATGCAAGCATCACGCAAAAATAATATTGCAGTAATGTGGTTCTTTCTTTTTGTAGCAGTTATATTTAATCCTGTTGCTCCACTTTATTTAGATCAGAATGTTTGGAGAACAGTCGATATGGTTACAGGTTTAGTTTTTCTTCTCGCTTTGTTTGTCTAATTAAATGCAAAAAATCCCGGATCTCTCCGGGATTTTTTGTTTAACTTAATTAATATTGAGAACTCCACTGTGCGGTTAGATTTCCAATACCATTGTCGGCTACAACTTTAATTGAGATTATATCTCCTGCACTAAATGCAACATTGTGTGTTACATCTGAACAAGAACTTGCTCCGCTAGTGATTGTACACGTTACAGGCTGACTTACGCCATTTTTATCAACAGTGAACACGATATTTTTACCAGAGCCGCCGACATTAGAACTCAATCTCACAAAGAAGTTCTTTATTGTTCCTGCAACTGGCATTGCTACTTGCTCTGAGCTTTCAGTTGTTGAATTACTTCCAACAAATGTGCCCATGTATGTTGTAGCATTAGCTTGAACGCTTGCACCACTGCCTCCACCTATAAATGAGATTCCGTTAGTTCCATTTATACCTGGGTTACCTTGTATTCCTTGGATACCCTGTATACCTTGAGAACCAGTGTCACCCTTATCTCCCTTTACACCCTGAATACCTTGGATGCCCTGTATTCCTTGATCTCCTTTATCACCCTTTGGACCAATAAGTGATGTTAACCATTGAGTTACAGTGCCACCAAAACTATTATCAACAGCAACTTGGTAAGCACTTTTTCCATCAACACCAGTGTCTCCTTTGTCTCCTTTATCACCCTTATCACCTTGAATTCCTTGTATTCCTTGATCTCCTTTGTCTCCTTTTAAGCCTTGTGGACCTTGAGAACCAGTATCACCTTTATCTCCCTTTGGACCTTGTGGACCAGTATCGCCGGTATCTCCCTTCAAACCTTGTGGGCCTGGTACACCTTGAATACCTTGTTCTCCTTTTTCACCTTGTTGACCAGTTTCTCCTTGGATTCCTTGCTCACCTTGAGCACCAGTCTCTCCTTTTTCACCCTGAACTCCTTGAATACCCTGATCTCCTTTGTCACCTTTATCTCCCTTTGGACCTTGGATTCCTTGTTGACCTTGTGGACCAGCAGGACCTATTGGACCTACATCACCTTGAGCACCTATAGGACCAGCAGCTCCCGTATCTCCTTTAGGACCTTGATCTCCGGTATCACCCTTGTCTCCTTTTTCTCCATTAGTTCCGTTTGTTCCAGGATCCCCCTTTGGACCTTGTGGACCAACTGAACCTTGTATACCTTGTGGACCTTGAGCACCAGTCTCTCCTTTAGGACCCGCAGGGCCTGTGTCACCAGTATCACCCTTTGGACCGGTTGCTCCATCAGCACCATTTTGACCAGCAGGACCGATTGGACCTTGGATTCCTTGAATTCCTTGTGGGCCAGCAGGACCTTGAATATTTCCTACATCTTGGAAGTGAGTTAAATCAGTACATACATATAAATGTCCACCAATTAAATATCCATCACCAATATTACATGATGAAGGTAGAAGGGAGTATCATCAAATGATCCGAGAATTTTTACACTTGTTCCAGCTTCTCCTTTTTCTCCTTGTGGACCTTGTGGACCAGCAGGGCCTTGAGCACCTGTTGCACCAGGAGCACCATCAGCACCAGCCGGACCGGTTGAGCCTGTATCTCCTTTATCTCCTTTTGAACCTTGTATTCCTTGAGCACCTATTGAACCAGCAGGACCTGTGGCACCAGTATTACCAGTGTCACCCTTGTCTCCTTTTTCTCCTTGTGGACCGATAGGACCGATTGGACCTTGTGGGCCGATAGGACCAGGAACTCCTTGAATTCCTTGTGGACCTTGTGGACCTGCAGGACCTTGTGGACCAACTGTTGAACCGACACTAATAAAAGTATTTCCTGAACCAGTACACTGTGAGGCAGAACTTACAACCGTCACTTTTCCGTTCGGACTTGAAACACAAAGATTAATTGTTGTAGCAGATGCATTTGCAAGTGGAATTAATGCAAACAAACTTATTCCAGCAATCGTTGTGACAACCCTATAAGAAATTTTTTCATTGAAAATCTGTTTATAAAATTAATAAGCTACTAATAAATGAAATGCATCTCAGTGCATACTACATTATAAGAGGGTAGTGTCAAACCTATCGGAAATTCAAAAAAAATTGTAGAAAATCTATTTTATCCACACATAATCCCCAAAAAATCGAGAATTTTCGTCAAATTCAGAAAAAATTTGAAAATTTTGTGATTTGCAAAAAATTTTGGATGTTATACTGACAAAGATTATAAATTAAATAGTAAATTAAAAAATAATTTTTTATGATAAAAAATTTTCTGAGAATAATGTTTTCAGTAGGATTGTTCGGATTTGCAACGGTCGCATTTGCTGGAACTGGAATTGGAACAACAGTTACGCTTCCTTCGACAGTTACAGTAGGTGATACTGGAGTTGCAGCAAGTATTCAGTTTGTTAATACATCGACAGCACCAGATAATGTAAATACAATTTCTATTTCAAATATTACGTTGTCTACAACAGCAGGTAACACGGGTGTTTTTTCAATCAGTGCATCAGGTAGTCAGCATGCAGGTACTTCTTGTGGAGCAGCAAGCTTTACAATTACACCAGGTGCTCCTGGAACATGGACAGTTACACCAAATACTACTCTTCAACCTGTCGGCATAACTGGAACATGTCAGATTGATTTTACAGTTAATATTCTTTCATACCCTTCTACTGACGATAACGGAGCATTTGCTGGAACACAAGCATTCCTTAAGGTAAATGGAGATGCAGTTAATACTTTTACTGGGACACCAGGAAATGCTGCAGGAACAGGACAAACAACAGTTAGCAAAGCCTCACCTTCAATTGCAACAGTTCCATCAGCTGGTGGACCGGTTGGAACAGTATTAAATGATACTGCTACACTTTCTGGAGGAGCATCTCCTACAGGAAATGTGACATTCAAACTTTTTGCTCCATCTGATGCAAGTTGCTCTGCTTCAGCACTTTACACTGACACTGATGGATCAGCACCTTATGGAACAAGTCCTGGATTTACAAGTCTTGTAGCAGGTACATATCATTGGACAGCAGATTATGCTGGAGATGCAAACAATAATGCAACTTCAAGTCCATGTTCAGCAGAAACAGTTACAGTTACAAAACGTTCTTCCTCTGTTACAACTACAATTCACGATGTTGGACATAATGCAACAACATCTGTTGCAGTCGGAACAGGAGTTCACGATAACGCAGTTGTTTCTGGGTCTGGACCAACACCAACAGGGACAATCTCATTTAGCATTTACCCAAGCTCAAGTTGTGCAGTCGCTTCAACAAGTTCACAAACTGTTGTATTAGTAGGTGGAGTTGCAGAAACAGGAACAACAACAGTAACTTCAACAGGTCTAGCTTACAAAGCATTCTATGCGGGTGATTCAAATTACAGTTCTTCAGTAGGAGATTGCGAAACTTTGCAAGCTGTAAAATTAACTCCAAATGTTTCGACGGATGTTCATAACTCACTTCATCAAATCGTAACAACAGTTCCAGCAGGTTCAATAGTTCACGACAGTGCAACTGTAACAGGTTCTGGAGGAACTCCTACTGGAACAGTTAATTTTACAGTCTTTCCAAATGGAGTTTGTACAAATGACACAGGAAGTCCAGCAGGTAGTCACGCATTAAATGGAAGTGGTATTGCTGATGGATCAAATCCAGAAGGGCCATTATCACCTGGATCGTATTCATTCATGGCAAATTACCTTGGTGATGATACTTATCTACCTAAAACAGGATCTTGCGAGCCTTTAACTGTTGGCAAACAAAGTCCATCAATTTCGACAACATTATCGACTACAACATCAGTAACTACAGGAACAGCAGTTCACGATAGTGCAGCACTTTCTGGTGCAACATCTGATGCTGGTGGAACAGTAACTTATAATGTTTATTCTGGTTCAGTTTGTTCTGGCTCACCAGTATTTACGAGCGGACCTCATACAGTATCACTCGGAGTTGTTCCAAATTCTAATAATTTCACATCACTTTCTGCCGGAACATACAATTGGCAAGCTATTTATTCTGGCGACGCAAACAATAACGCTACATCAAGCCCATGTCAGACCGAAATACTAGTTGTTACAGCTCCACCAGCAGGTCAGTGGTGTTCACACGGATATTGGAAGCAATCACAACACTTTGATAGCTGGGTAGGATACTTGCCATCACAGTTATTCTCATCAGTATTTGAAAATGCATTTCCAGGAAAAACTCTACTTCAAGTATTGCAACAAGGTGGCGGAGGATTGAACGCACTTGGTCGTGATACAGTTGGAGAGCTTCTAAACACTGCAGCAGGATTGAATACAGGATTTACTACAAGTCAGATAATTGCAAACTTTAGTGCAGTATTCCCAGGCTCAAACAGCCAATACGATACATTGCATGCAACGTTTGTAGCTCCTGAAAACTGTCCTCTTAACTAATATTTGGACCAAAAAACTTATCAGTATACCTGATAGGTTTTTTGTTTGAATAAAAAGGTCGAATTATTAATAAGTTTTCATTTTTCACTTTGAGTTCATTGTTTTCTATTAGAATGGTCCTCGTTCGTGTTTATAAGTTAATTAAATATAAATGCAAAAATTTTTATCAAAATTAGCAATAACAGGGTTAATATTGGGCTCGATGGTTGGAATTGCTCAAGCAGCAACAAGTCCGGCTACAGCAAATGAATGTAAAAACGGCGGATGGAAAACTTTCACTGCTCCTGCATTCAAAAATCAAGGACAATGTGTAAGTTATGTTGAACACTTAAAGAAAAATCCACCACAAACTAACAATCTAACATGTTTTTCAGGTCCAACAGATCTTTCAATTTACGGAGGAACATGTTCGATAACTAATGGTGTGGCAACATTAAACAATTCTGATAGCAATCCAAATGGCGATTATTCGGGAGTTTATTATCCAACAAATGCGTCTTCTGGACAGTTATTGAGTAGTATTACATCACTTGGATACACCTATTCAGGAACAGTCTCCCCAACGCCAGGAGATTTAAGCCTCAACATTCCAGTTGATACAGATATCAATGGAACAACAGACGCTTATGCCTTTGTCGATGCATTCTATTGTCCGGGAACAGCTGGAACAGTGGATGTAATCCACGATCCTGTCTGTGGAATCTGGGTAAATAGCATTGAATATCCAAATTGGGCAGCACTAATTGCAGCTAATCCAACATGGAAGGTCTCATCTGACGTGCCATTTATCGTTGCAGAGAGAACGCCAAGTGAACCATCTGCAGTTTGGACAGTATCAAACGTTCAATTAGGACAATAGTTTAAACTAACAAATAAAAATAAAAATCCGCTTCAGCGGATTTTTATTTTTTCACAACATGAAATCCAGGAGAAGGCTTAAAAACAGCCATTAGAACTCCCACGCCTTCCATAAAACTAAAGGCCGGTAAGAAAATAATTTGTGCCAAGTACCATTTTATTCTAGTAAAAATATTTGTAACACCATATTCATCTAGATTTGCTTTAAGTCCAATCAGATAAAGTGTACCAAATGTTGCAAATGAAAAATTAGCTAAAAATCTAATTACAGGATTAATTTCTACTCCATAAAATAGATGCACCACTGTATACATAATTGCAAATGGAGCAACTGTCCATAAAAGGGTATTAATTCCCAAAGAAATGCGCCACTTAATATCTACTGGAGCGTGAATAGCTACTTTGGCTAAACCTTGATACCATCGACGTCTTTGTTTAACGAAATCTTCAACAGATTGTGTTGATTGTTCTTCAAGATAACCTTCTACCCATCGACATCGATGACCTCTTTCCATCGCCATAAGCGCCCAAAAAGCATCTTCAGTAATAGAACCTTTTGGGCCAAGATCAAACCCGATAGCTTTTTCAATATCATTTCGTACGACAATATATGAACCATGTAACCCGAAAATTGTAATTCCAATTCTGTGTTGAAGATGAAAACGTGCGAAATCATCACCAGTTCGGACATTGTCAGCAAGAGTTAAAAATGGATGTTTTTGCCATTTTCTGTGATAAAGTATTGCTCCTTGACCAATTCTTAATTCACCGGATTTTTCTTCTTCTGAAATCATAGCTGCTATTCCTTTTATTCCGGATGGTGTTGGTTGAGTTTCTTCATCTAAGTGCACGATCCAAGCATCATCAGGTAGTGTTGAATTTAAAGTTGCATAGTGAAGAGCTCGAGCTTTGTACAATGTATTGTTTGAAGTTCTGTAATCAGATGGGACAGTAATGTATCGGATATCATAATTTGGTGGTAAAAATTTTATGTTTTTTGTATCAGTAACAACTTCGATTACATATTTAAAAAGAGGAAGTTTAGTCATTTCCTTTTGACAACGTCTAACTGTTTCTTCTAGAGCTTCTATATTAGTACCTCTAGATACTATTCAAAAGGAAACCAGATTATTAATTGGTTTAACACTATCTAGTTTTTCTGGATGGCGATACCGAAGCATTCCCATTAATCCAAAAGTTCCTGGAATGACTGCAGTAATCCAAACTATGCTTAACCAGGCCCAAATTTTTTCGAAAATTGTTATAGCTTCTCGACTATTTGGCCAAATCCACATTTGAAGAAGATATAGGGCAATTGTTATTGAAATCATCCAAAAAACCACTAATACCCGGTGTCCTGTAAGTAGACTAAAAGCCCAGTCTCTAACCGGTTCCTTTTTATGAACAGTTTTTGGTTTAACTCTAGGATTTATAATCTCAGCCATTTTCCTAGGCGAGACAATTCGTATTGCTATTTCTGCCATATAAAAAACTCCCTATAGGAGCTCGATTCACACTAGCACATAATTATTATTTGTCAATAGATAAATATGCTTAATTGATTTTTCAGAGGTTTAGATGTATATATAGGTAAATAATTTAAAAAATAAAAAAATGATAAATAAAAAGATCGGAATAGCAGTTGTTTTAGGGATTTTATTATTAGTTGGTGCAGGTCAAGTCTTAGCAAAACAAAAGGATGACACGATTCCCGGACAATATATTGTTGTTCTGAAGGATTCAGTAGCCGATTCAGATGTTGACTCTGTTGTTTCTGATTTGGTCTCAAAACACAATGCAGGGGAGTTATATTCATATCATAAAGCTGTTAAAGGATTTACGGCAACAATTTCTGATTCTGAAGTAGACAAAATTAAAAAAGATCCGCGAGTGGATTTCGTTAGCGAAGACAGAGTTGTTTCAATTGATAAAGTTAATGTCGAAAAAATTGGACAAGTAACTGCCCAATCGGAAACTATTCCAACAGGAGTTTCTCGAGTGGCAGCAACAAATACAGTTAACAAAGGACAAGGAGTAAATATTGCTGTAATCGATACCGGAATTTATTCAGCACACCCAGATCTTCAAGGTGCAATTCTAAATAGTGGAACAAGCTGTATTAGAAGAACTTCATCTCAAGATGATAATGGTCATGGAACACACGTTTCTGGAACAATAGCAGCACGAAATAACGGCATTGGTGTTGTTGGAGTCGCTCCAAGTGCAAAACTTGTGCCTGTAAAAGTTCTTGATCGAAATGGGTCTGGAACATGGTCATCAGTTATTTGCGGAATTGATTGGGTAACAAATCACGCAGCTCAATACAATATTAAAGTTGCAAACATGAGTTTGGGTGGAGGTGGTACATCGGATAACAATTGTGGAAATACAAACAACGATGCTCTTCACAAAGCAATCTGCCGTTCACGAGATGCAGGTGTGACATACGTTGTAGCTGCAGGAAATTCGGCAGCTGATGCTGCAAATTCCGTACCTAGCGCTTATGATGATGCGGTGATTACAGTTTCGGCACTAGCTGATTCTGATGGTAATGCGGGAGGAGTAGGAGCAGCAACTTCATACGGAAATGATGATACATTTGCTTCGTTTTCTAACTTTGGATCAGTTGTTGATCTTGGTGCGCCAGGAGTTGATATTCTTTCAACCTGGAAAGGTGGTGGATACGCAATTCTTTCTGGAACTTCAATGGCTACGCCACATGTTACTGGAGCAGCAGCACTTTATCTTGATGCTCACCCAGGATCTACTTGGACACAAGTTCGAGATGGTTTAATGACTATTGGTGAGGAGAAAGGTTTTGGGCACACAGATCCTTCAGGTTTGCATCCAGAGATAGTTCTAAATGTAAATAGTTTGTAAAATAAAAACTCCCGCTTTGGCGGGAGTTTTTATTTAGGAAATTTACTGTGACTGGGTCACAAACGAATTTTGACTTGATGTCGCAGTGTTTCCACTAAAGTCAGTTGATCCAACTACGAAATAATATGTGGTCGACGTTGATAATCCTGAAAGCAACACTGAATGGTTCGTTACTCCGCCTACAATTGAAGTCATTGTTGCAGTCGAGAAATTTATTGGAGTTGTTGAACTAAACCAAACAGAACTTGTTGAGTTTTCGTCTGTATTCCATTTAATTGTTGAAGTTGTGACTGTAGTTGAAGCGGAAATGTTTGAAATTATAGGAGCAGTTGTATCAGAGGTTGGAGGTGTAGTTGTTCCGAACATTGGATGCTTGTTCAGTATTCCTGGAGGAAGTGTTTGACATGGTGGCACAATAGGCATTTCGTTACCTTCATGTTTTAACCATCCAGGTGCGATTAAGTGTCCAGGAGGAATTTTAGCGCAAAGTCTTTTATGTTCACCATGGTCCTCATCTCTTTCAGTGCTAGTTGCCTCAATATCCAAACCAAGATTATCTTTTTCTTCGTTCAATTTTCTAAGTGTTTGTGGGCCAACAAAGCCAAGAGCTTCGATGCCGTGCTTCTTCTGGAACTTTTTAACTGCTTCTGATGTCATTTGTCCAAAAAATCCTGTGATTAGACCTTGAGGATAAACAGTTGGATCTGCTGCAAGAATCGCTTGTAGTGCTTTCACGTCATCACCGCTCATTCCTTGGCGCAAACTCCTAATTAGAGACAAAGTTCCAGATATGTTTTGAACAGTAGTTTGAACCTGTTGCTGGGCTGAATGCAGGGCTTCGATCTGCGCTTGCAGAGTCTGGATTTGAGTTAATAATGCTTGGATTTGAGTACTAGTGCTTGTATCGGCAATAGCCAGTGTTGGTCCAACAACCAACGAAAAAACTACGAATATTCTTGTTATTGTTTTCATTTAAAATTGAATTATTAATAATCCTACTTACTAAGACGGTAAATAACCGATCTTAATTACATTTTAGCAATAATAAACAAAAAAGCCCGGGAGTTTTCCCGAGCTTTTCACTATCGTATTACACAGAGGGGAGTAGGAGATCCGAGAGCTGTTTCTTGTGATTTAGGAGCACAAACCATTATCTGATTACTTGTAGTTGAGGAGATTGTATAACCTGTGTTTGCAGTTGTTCCGCCATCAGGGTCCATTGGAATTCCAGCGGCAATATATGTTGTTGCAAGGCAGCTGAGGTCAGAAAATGTAGGACCAACAGTTGTTCCGATCGTTGTACTTGCTGAAGAAGCTTTAAAATATACACCATTGCATGTCCAAATCCCTTTATTATCAGCAATATTCTGGCCAATAGCATTTAGAATTGTATTAATATTGCTTAATCTCTGCGTATTACGAGCTTGAGCAAATTGTCTTGAAGGATTGATGGCAATGATAACTATTGTTGCCAAGATTGCGATGATTCCAATAACGACAAGGATTTCGATCAATGTAAAACCACTATTTTGGTTTACTTTTTTCATAAAATTTTTTATTACTAATAACTGTAGTATCAGTGCAAAATATCACAAATAATTTTTCTTGCAAAATAGACAGCTCTCGATTAATAGGTTGCTATTTCTTCCCAAGAAACGATGCTCAAATCATTTGGGTGAACACTAATTTTAAGATTAGTGTAAAAATTAAAAACATTTGATTGAACATAAAAAATTCTTGGATCTCCTGAAGATTGAATTGGCCCAAGCTTGCAGGTATTTCCTGAACTAATAGTTATTGTCGTTGTGCTTAAGTTAACTGTGTTATTTGCGATAAGTAAAAGTCCTTCTCGGGCACAAGCTTCTGCATTTGTCACACTTCGTTCTTTAAATTCTGAATCAAGAATTGCATAACGTTCAAAAAAATTACTGACTGAAAGCGTTACAGCAATGAGTAAAAGAATAGCAGAAACCAAAATGACAGATATGAGAGCAATAAAACCTGATTTTTTGTTTTTCTTTTTCATTTAGTTGCGCATATATCTCGTCACAGTAATTACATTGCCATTTACAGTAACGTTCGCAGTAATTCCAGCAGGGGAAGCAGAGCTTATGAAATTGAGGCAAGAGACAGTTACATTTGCCGTTGAAATTGGATAATATGAAACGCCATCATCTTCGATTTCTATATAATTTATTCCGCTAACTTGATGCAATCGAACACTGACTGGGTTAGGCAAGTCCGTTCGATAAGTTGTTAAATTTTGGTTACAAGCAGTTCCGGAAATGACTGGAGAAGTAACTGGATCAAGACTGCTTAAACTCCAAGCAATTTTGTGCAAAATAAAATTTCCTTCTTCTTCTGTGCGCAATTTTGAATCCAAATTATCTCCACTTTTAATTATTTGGAAAGCAGCAGTAAATCCGCTCGTTAATAAGATAGTAAAAAGTGCAATATAAACGATCATTTCGATTAATGTGAATCCTCTGTTCATATTATGGACTATAAATTATTTGAAGATTTGGAGTTGATTGGCCAGTCGAATAAATAAAATCTGGATCATAATCAATTCCACGATTAACAACATTACCGAAATTGTAAGTTTGGACAACACTAATGTTTGTAGGATCGGAAATATCCAAAATTTGAAATTCCTTTGTCACTTTTGGTGTAGCGATGAAAGCAAATCTGCCAGCAACGCGGATTGCCTGGACTCCCGTACCAACATCTTTTGACCCAAGAAGCGTTAATCCGGCTGACGGATTCGAAATATCATAAACATACAATTCAGATCCTCCTGGAGTAGATTGTCGACCAAAATATAATTTATTTCCTGAAGCAAACACACTTAAACCATTTTGAATTCCAGGCAAATCTTGATTTGCTGCAGTCACTTCTAATATGCTCAATGGGTTTGTGACATCAAAAACGCGCAATTCTTTATCATCCTCGTCGGTAGCCATGTAAGCGTAGCGTTTTATAACGCCATTGATTAATTGATCTTGGATAACCATGTCATTTACAGAGTCGCCAAGATCTAATCCTTTACATCCCACACTGCCAATTGAATATTCAGTTGGATTAGCTGGGTTTGAAACATCAAAAATATGAAATTCCGGGCCTGCGGTAAATAGAGTAGTTAGGTAAAGAGTGTTTTTATAAAAATAAACCAGATTTCCTTGTGGTTCTGAACCAGTAACACAAGCAGATAATCCGCGAAATACTGCTGTCGGTTTTAAAATATTTGTAACATCGATTGATGCAAGTTGCTGCGTTGATGAATTAATGGCAGCAAATGCATAATTTTTATTTAAAGACGGATATCGAACTGCGTCAATTGAATTTATTTCGTGTCCAGCATCAAAACCATTTGTAAAACTCACTAACAAACCAGAATTTTGCCCCAGAAATGCACCATCTGTGTCAGCTATTGCCAGGAATGGAGATTTATCAACTCCCAAATAAACAATTTTATTTAATTCATCTAGTGCAAGTGGCTTGCCAGGACTTGTTGTATCTGATGCAAATCGAGTAGGATTATTCCAGTTCGATGTTGGTGGGTCAGTTATGCAATCTCCGCCAAGAGCAAGAGCAGTTTGACCATCAACTAAGTAAGTATTGAATTCAATTTTTTGCGGACGAAGTGGGCCTAGTGACCAAGTTGTTGTAACTTTCGCTTGTTTTTTACATTGTGTTAAATCAGAAACTGAGAGAGTTTTTAAATAGGTGATTGGTCCGGAAATTTCCTGAGTAGTACTAGATTCGACAGACAGGAAATTTTGTTTTGCTAAAGCAAATGTGCCCTCAAGAACCTTTTCCGTTTTGTACATTGCCTCATGGTTTGTTTGCGTGTCGACCGAAACTGATTGATTGCTAAAAATTATTAAAATGACTGCAGAAAGTGTCATAATAAGCACAGTAAAAGCAATCAAGATCTCAATTGTGCTGCTGCCTCCGTTAAATTTGTTTTTCATATTACCAGTCAATTTGACCTGCATGGTTAAGAGAAATAAGTGACGTTCTGCCATCTTTAGTTATCGCAATTTGCACTGTTTGAGTATCTCCAGAAAGTTGCAGAAAAACTACTCCTCCAAGGGAGCACGGAAAAATATTTGGTGTGGAACTTACTGTGACACCCGCATTGCCAGCAATCTGCTCGTTATTTGGACTGGGACTGTAAGTTAAACCTCGAAACAACACATAGGTTGGGCTTTTTGGATTTGAATTGTCGTAACAGAGCCCACTGGGAGACTGGAAATAATTATTCATCGATCTTTCGCGTGCACGGCTCAAAGCGCTGACAAGAATTGATCTTTCCGATCTAAAAATTGTTCGTTTGTAGGAATCAGTCGTCACTAAAATGCCAAAACTCATGATAAGAAATACGATTCCGATAGTAATCATTGTTTCAAGCAAAGTAAACCCGGACACCAAATTTGGCATTTTTGAATCTTTGTTGCGAATACGCAACGATGCCAAACTTGGTGTACGGGTAAACCCAGAATTGTTTTTTCTTAAACTCATTATTTTGGAGTCAAATGCTGAGTAATGCTGTAAATTGGAGTAATAATTGATATTGCAATAAATCCAACAAGCAATCCCATAAAAATCATCAGTGCCGGTTCAATAGTATTTCCTAAATTTTTTGTAAAATCTTCAATTTCAGCTTCATAAAGTTCAGAGAGATATGCGAGTGAATTAGAAAGATTTCCGCTTCTCTCACCAACATTAATTATGTGAACCATCATATCAGGGAAGAGACCAATTTGAGATTTAAGGTAAGTAGACATTCTTTCACCGTTAGAAACAATGATCGAAGCATTTTTTAATTCCTTTTTATAAACTAAATTTGTATGAGTTTTTTCAGCAATTGGTAGAGCATCGCTGATAGTTACTCCGCTTTTTAATAATAAACTTAATGTTCGAGTTATATTTGTTAGATTGTAGTCGCGAATAATCTGACCTATCAGGGGAATTTTTAAAATTAATTTATCAAAATAATAGTGAACATTTTTATTTTTCTTTATTGTAACAACAATAGCTAATAAAAATATAATTAGAGCGGCGAGCAGAATAAAAATATATTTCTTTAAAAAATTGCTTATCGACATAACAATAAGAGTTGATAGAGGCAATTGGGCGTGGATGCTTTCAAAAATAGGCGTGATCTTTGGAAACAAATAAAGCATTAAAAATGCCGTGATGGCGAGTGTTGCCGCAATAACGATCGAGGGATAAATAAATGCTCCAATGATTTTTTTCTTAAGTGCTTGTTTTTTCTTTAATTCCTCTGCAAGATATTCCAAGTTTTCAGAAAGTATTCCTGTTGTTTCTCCAAAGCCGATAATATTTATTGAAAAATCTCCAAATACTCTTCTGTACTTTAATAAGCTTGTAGCCAAAAATTGTCCATTGGAAACATCGTAAATGACAGAATCAAGAATTTTCCTGTGATTTTTCTTTTTAGTTTGTTCGCGGATTAAATGCAAGCTCTCCAACACTGGAACGCCGGCTTTAATAAGAAATGATAGACGTTTTATGAGAAAAATTTGCTCACGAAGCGGCATTTTTCTCACAGACAAATCTTTTAGAGATGAAAGCTTTGATTTTTTCTTTTCCTCCGACATTTTATTCGTTAATTACTCGGAGAACTTCTTCGAGAGTTGTTTGTCCGGACAAAGCTTTGCCTAAGCCATCTTCAAGCATCGTGGTCATTCCTTGTTTCGTTGCCAAGTTTTTTATTTCAGCGGCTGATGCTTTGCGTAAGATGGCTTCACGTATCACATCATTTGCTACAAGCACTTCGTTAATGCAAATTCTTCCTGAGTATCCGCTTTTGTTGCACTTATCACAGCCCTTTCCTTTGTATAAAGTTTCGTCATTATATTTTTTCCCAAGCTGATAAAGAGTTTCTTTCATCGATTTTGTAATTTCGATTTTTTCTTTGCAGTGAGTGCAAATTTTTCGAACTAGTCTTTGGCCAATTGCAATTGAAACAGTCGAAGCGACTAAATATTCTTCTATGCCCATATCGAGCAAACGGGGAAGAGTTGTAGCGGCATCATTTGTGTGCAAAGTTGAGAGCAAAAGATGGCCTGTTAGAGCGGTATTTACGGCAATGCCTGCTGTTTCAGAGTCGCGAATTTCACCAACCATAATAATATTTGGATCTTGTCGCAGAATTGAACGCAAGCCATTGGCAAATGACAGTCCAGTTTTGGCATTCACTTGGATTTGCTCGATATCAGAAACTGCATATTCGATAGGATCTTCGATAGTAATAATGGAAACTTCAGGAGAATTAAGCATCTTGATCAAAGTGTAAAGCGTAGTTGTCTTTCCAGAGCCAGTCGGACCTGTTGCAAGAATCATTCCGCTTGATTTTTTCATTGCTTCTAGAATTTTTTTGCGATCATTTTCTGAAAAACCGAGCATCTCGAGCGTATATTGTTCCGCTTTGTCAGACAAAAGCCTCAAAACTGCATTTTCACCATGGTAAGTTGGCACAATTGAAACACGAAGATCAACAAATGTTTTTCCATCTGGAAAAGTATGTCGGAATCTTCCATCTTGAGTAGCTTGATGCTCGTCCGTTCGAAGTTTTGAGAGAACTTTTATGCGAGAAATTATTTCGTTATGAATTGTTTTTGGAAAAGAAAATGCTTCTTGGAGTACTCCATCGATTCTAAATCGAACTCGAATGTCGTCTAGTCTTGGATCAATGTGAATGTCAGAAACATGAGTCTCGTGTGCTTTCTCAACTAAATAGTCAACCAGATTGATTATTGAAACATCTTTACCACGTGTAATTTCTTTTTCTAATTTGTCCCATTTTTCCTTAGTAGTTGTCATACTATTATTGGGCGTACTTTACTATACGGTTTTTAAAATAACAAGCTTAAATTTCTCT
Source organism: Candidatus Zambryskiibacteriota bacterium (assembly GCA_003173855.1). Lineage (GTDB taxonomy): Bacteria > Patescibacteriota > Minisyncoccia > Phycocordibacterales > DATDWN01 > C7867-006. The sequence continues at coordinate 61,880 of PPGI01000008.1, forward strand.
GGTTAGTATGTTTTGAAAAGAGACTTCGCAGGCCGAGAGCTCGGTCTTGTCAACGTCCAGCTTCGCTGGTTCATTGACAAGTCGGAGAGCCGAGAACTAGTGAGCGTAGCGCTGGCGGAGCGAAACGGTCTCTTGAAAAATATACTAACCAGAGAAATTATAAATTCTGTCCTTGGTCAATTGGATAAACGTAGCCGGAAGCCATTGTGATTTCTGACAAATACAAAGCAAGTTTTGCAAATTGTTCAACCGCTTCTTCATCGCTAATTCGGTATTTAAGAGGGGATTCATCGCGGATTGCCTGCCATTCAATCTTCGAAATATCTTCTGGACGAAGAATTGGACCGGGAGCGATGGCGTTTACGAAAATTCCTTTACCTGCGAGTTCTGTGGCCAGAGCTTTGGTCATATTTGCGATCGCAGCTTTGGTTACAACGTAAGGAAGATAGCCAGAATAAATTTTACCAAGAGATGTTCTGTCAGCCACATTTATAATATGTCCGCCATTTGGCATTATTTTTGATCCAATTTGTGATGGCCAGAATGTTCCAAAAATATGTGCATCTAAATTTCTCTGCCAATCTTTCTCGCTAATGTTTTCAAATTTAACAGGAGTAAAAACTGAAGCAAGATTAATTAAAATATCAATTTTTCCAAATTTCTTTTTTATTTCACTAACAGTCTTTTCAACACTCTCGCGATTTGAGACATCGCATTGTATTGCAAGACCCTGAACTTTATATTTTTTTGCATTTTTTACAATTTTTTCTGATTCGTGAGCAGAACTTCTATAACTTGTGACAATATTTACTCCATTTTGTGCAAGAACTTCAGCAATTCTCTGGCCAATTCGCTTTCCACCAGTAATCCAAGCAGTTTTTCCTTTGAGCATCTATCCATATTATCTCTAATATTATTCTTTGTCGAAAATATTGATTTTTGTTTTTAAATTTGTAATATCGAGATAGGAGGCTATATGCCTGATGAAAATATTCACAAACGTTTCCTGCTTGTCTATACTTTCGGCAATCGTGAAAGGACGGATGAAATAGACAATGCCACTCTTGAAGAAGCGAAACACAAAGCAGTTCGAATCTTGAATAATAAACATGCGGAATTGGCCGCTCATGCAACAGAGGGTACTGTTGTAGAAGTCAAAGGAGAACTATTTCAAAGAATCCAGTGTTTCAACAGTAAGGATTTTTTCCACCCACCTTTTTGATAAGGCACCCATTAGGCGCCTTTCGTTTATCTAGATTCGCCTTCGAAATTAGGCATTACGATGCTCCACTGCATAGTTTGGGTGTTTAGTTTCAAATAAGCACTTTTACCAACTGATGGTCTAGCAGTCATTGGTTCATCTGGTTTTCGAACAGCATAATTTACGACAATTACATTTTTTTGTATTGGATTTGGACTCAAGTTTATTGTTTGTGGAGCAATCCTGTCACCTAAAAAATATCCGTCGGAACCGATGTAACCATCAGGTGTATTTAATGCAGCGACAGCATAGTAAAATGTTCCTGAACCACCGCGATTTTGAGTAAGAAGAAAAACTACATCTTCTCTTCCATCGTTATTTAAATCTGTTTTAAAATCATTTCCAAAATAAGTCGTTACAATTTTTGTAGATGAACCAGGAGCTGCTTCACTTTCTGCATTTCCATTAATAAGTTTTACATTTACTCCATCAATTGAGTACTCAGCATTTTTATAATCAGTTATTTTTTCATAATTTATTTGTCCACTAAATTTCGAAAGAAAATAACCTCCTATTAAAAACAAAACAATAGCTACAATAATTTTTTTATACATATATTTATTCTACTATAGTTTTGTAAGTTAAAGGGCAGTGGCCTAAGCCATTGCCCTTTGTCTTACTCTGTTACCACCACGACTTGAAATTTCTGCGAGCTTCTCTGGAGTTAGCCTGGCAAAACCTCGCCGCTTTGGATGAAGGATATCTTCGTCTTCTATTACGAGATATCTCATAGCAGCACGAAGTGATGACAAGAGGATACGGCGCTTACCCATGACTTTCACAGTTTCGAAACGTCGTGCTTTCATCAAAATATAAACACCTGTTGTGCTTATTCCCATTTTTCGGGCCGTTTCTGATTGAGTACAAGATCTCATCCAATCTTTTTTATCTGGAAAATTTTGTATTGATTTGAAAGGTCTTCACGCTTTAGATTGCCCTTCCGTATCCATCTCCAAACAGTTGCTTCGCTGACACCTATGTACTTCGCAAAGTTTGTTACACGTTCTGAAAATAAAGGTTCATCCATATGAAATCCTTTCCGAAAGTACTGTATACCTGACTTTTTATTTGGTCAAAATTGCGGAGACGGATGGATTCGAACCATCGGTGCCTTTTAAGGGGCACACCTCTTTAGCAAAGAGGCACGTTAGACCACTCCGACACGTCTCCAATTGTTTGTTAGATTAACATAATTTTGATGCGGGGTATACTTAATATATTATGAAGATTAAATATCACATCTACGGAGCTTTGTTGGGAATAGTTGTCGGATTTATTAGTGTCCACACTTTATTTATCGGTTCGGCATGGGCAATTGTTTTCTGGGGAATTGTTGGATTGGTTCTTGGATGGTTTACGGAAAAAGAAAATGTGAGAATAATCGGAGTGCATTATGGTTTTATGCTTGTACTCTCGTTTCTTCTTTTTGGATTTCATGGAAAAAGCGAAGTTTTTTTGAAATTTTTACTTGCTTCAATCGGTGCAAGTATAATTGGTGGGCTTTGTGGATGGTTAAATATCTATGTTGGTAATTGGTTAAAAAATAAATTATGGAGAAAAAATATTATTTAATAAAACTTATCGGTCCGCGACAAAATTTTGCTCTGACTATTACTGATTCAGAGAAAAATTTGATGATGGAGCATGGAAAATATTGGCAGGATATTATAAAAGCAGGACATGTTGTTATTTTCGGTCCAGTCTTTGATGCAAATGATCAATGGGGAATAGTGATTGTTGAAACAGAAGATGGAAGCAAACCAAAAGAGTGGATTGAAGGCGATCCGACAATAAAATCAAATACAGGATTTAGCTACACTATTTCTCAAATTAAGGCAGGATTTGTCAGAAAGTAGAGTGTTTTTCGTCTGTGATATAATACAAAGAATAAAAAAGTATGAGCGGAAAAATTAAAGACAAAGTTGGCTTAGTTATTGGAATTCTAATATTAATTGTTATTGGTGCAGCAATTTATTTTACTCCTGTAAAAAAGCCTGGAACTTCGACACCTACACCAACTCCTTCAACTCCAACGCCGACACCAAATTTAACTGGTATTTATTATAAAAATGATAAATATGGATTTGCCATATCTCTTCCAGATTCTTGGAAAGGATACACAATAATTGATGATGAATGGGATGGTGATACAATCGATGCCCAAGGCCAAGTTCATACAGGAACAATTCACGGTCCACTAATTTCAGTTCGTCATCCAGATTGGGATTACAAGGCACCACGACAAGATATTCCGATAATGGTTTTTACAATCAAGCAGTGGAACGATATGCAAGCGGATAAATTCCACATTGGTGCAGCACCTATTAACCCAAGCGAACTTGGACGAAATAAAAATTATGTTTTTGCCGTACCAGCTCGATATAACTATGCGTATCTCACTGGATACGAAGAGGTTGATCAGATTCTCAAAGGTGACAACTTTGTTGCGTTTTAAAATTTGACCTTGTAATTTTTTCTGATAGAGTCTGATTTCAGAAAGGAGGATGCATGGATTTTGTACTTTGGCTTGTTCACTTAACCGTAATTACACTTATAGTCTTCCTGATTTTGGTTTTGATGAGAATCAAATATCCAAACTTTAAGCGATTTAAAGTGCCAGTGTTTGAAATTGGAATGGTTGATTCCTTCCTAATCATTACTAAATGGCACCTCCATTTCTTCAAAGCAACCATTATTGTAACAGCGATATTATTCCCGTTAATTTCTATATGGAAAGTAAGGAATGTGGTACTTTGTTCGAAGTACGTTATTGGATGGATTTTGGTGTTCGTGTTTGTGGTCATGTGCCTCTCATAAAAATATGCGGGGCACTTTTTCTAATGAGCGATTGTAAATGCAAAAACATCTCTAGCTCCTGTGTTCAATAAAGTTTTTCTTGCTTCAGAAAATGTGCTCCCCGTTGTTACAACGTCATCTATTAAAATAATATATTTTCCAGAAACTTGAGGGTTAGCTTCAAAACAGTTATGTAAATTCTTTTTTCTTTCTTCGCGAGATTCACTGTGACTTTGCCGTGGCGTTTCTTTTATTTTTTGAAACCACTGTGGAGCGTAGGTCAAAATATGTGGCAAATCACAGTTTAGGATTTCTTTAGCAATTAATTCACTTTGATTGTAACCTCGTTCACGTCTGCGCTCAGTTGTAATTGGAATTGGAATCAAAAGAAATTGAGCATCAGATTCAAACATCAATAAATCTCCGATCAGAGCAACGATTTCTTCATAAAGTAACTGTCCAATGTGTTCAAGAAGCTTGGTGTTTCTTTGGTATTTTAATTCCCAGACTAGAGCTTTAACTCGCGAATCTTTGTATTGAAATAGTGGATGGATCCAGCGCATATCCTTGACTTCATTTGCTTTTGGCAATAAATCTATTGTCTTTTCGTCTAAATTATTGACAATAGCGAAATTTCGGCGAGGAGGAATGAGAAAATCCAAGATTTTTGTAAGAATTTCCCTCATATGTAGTTACTCTTACTTTAATCATGCTATAATATTTTACAAGTAAGAGCCGGAAGAATTTTTTATGCCACCTTTTCTTTCCAATCTGTTCAAAAAAAGAGCCAAAAGCGTAATTGGAGTAGATATTGGCTCTTCCTCTATAAAAATTGTTCAACTGACTAAAAAAAGCGGTCATCCCGTACTCGAAACATACGGGGAACTTTCGCTTGGCCCTTATGCTGGTAAAGAAGTCGGGGAAGCGACTAATTTGCCAATTGAAAAAATTATTGCGGCGGTAACCGATATGCTTCGGGAGAAAGAAGTCAATATTACAACTAGAGTTGCAGGTCTTTCGATCCCATTTGCATCAAGCTTAATGGCTGTAATTGAATTGCCGGCATTGTCAGCTAAAGAAATTTCCGATATGGTGCCGATCGAATCAAGAAAATATATTCCCGTTCCAATTTCAGAAGTGACACTGGATTGGTATCCGATTCCAAAAGATAAGTCTCCTGATTCAGAAGCTGTGCCGATTCCTGACCCAAACTTTCCTCCGCCTGCGCCAAAACAGGAAGTGCTGATAGTTGCTTTGCACAATGATACGATCAATCAGTACAAAGATATTGTTACAAAAAGCGGACTGGAAGCTAGCTTTTTTGAAATCGAAATTTTCAGCACTATGCGATCAATTCTTGATCAAGATGTAACGCCAGTGCTTTTGATCGACATGGGAGCAACATCAACCAAGCTTTACATAGTTGAGCGGGCCATCCTGCGTAGTTCGCATATGATCAATCGCGGTTCGCAGAAAATTACAGACGAACTTTCTAAATCACTCGGCATTTCCATAACTGATGCAGAATATTTGAAACGAGAAAAAGGATTGATGGGTGAAATAAACGGAATTCCTGTACGAAATGTAATGACAATCACATTAAATTATATTTTCTCGGAAGCCAACCAAGTTTTGCTTGCATATCAGAAAAAATACAACAAAAACGTTTCGAAAGTGCTTTTGGTTGGCGGCGGTAGTGCGCTAAAGGGAATAGTTGACGTTGCAAAGTCTATTTTTAATGTAGAAGTTCTTGCGGGAGACCCATTTGGTAAGGTTGTTGCACCGGCTTTTTTAGAAAAAGTTCTGCGCGATACTGGACCTGAATTTGCTGTAGCAGTAGGCGTCGCCTTAAGAGTATTACAGGAGAAGGGATAGAACTTCGAAAACTTGCGCATTTCGTTGTTGCAGTTCAATTTTGCTGTTCACCTTACTACAAGTAAGGCTCACTCACAAAATTTCCTGCGCCTAGAACTGCATCCAGTTTTCGAAGTTCGAGATTGTTATGTTTGACGGAATTTTTTGGAATGGTACTATCAAGTCCGGAGGCATTCTATGGAGACCAATGAAATTAAGACTCCAGTACCAGAGGAAACAATCTGGGAAGCCACAGATCTCTGCGAAATTGGTGGGCGACAACAGGAGCCGTCAGTGAAAAAAGAAGTTACCGATTATGATGAAACCCCTCCCTCAAGATGGGTTGGGATCGTTCTCGGAACGACTATCATTTCTTTTATCGTCTTAGGCACACGCTACGCATTTTTTAAAGGTTGGATCAGCTGACTGACTCTGCAAGAAAAAGGCCAATTTCTTGCGGGGTCTTTTTCTTTATTTTTTCCCCAACTTGCGCTGTTTTTTTAAATATAGCTGTAATATAATTAAATGGAATGGAACCCAAATTCAATACATCGTTCATTCCTAAAAAACCGATTGTCGAAACTCCAGCAGTATCTGGAAAGCGTTCCGGATCTTTCAATATTCTCTCTGCTCTATCCACCCTTATTTTTATTGTTACAATCCTAGCCGCAGGAGGGCTTTTTGTATATAAAAATGTTTTAAACGGACAAATTGCTAAAGCTGAACAAGAGGTAAATGATGCAAGAGAAGCATTTCAAACTCAAAAAATCCAAGATTTACTTGATGCCAATGCCCGTATTGTTGCCACGAAAAATCTAATGAATAGCCACGTTGCTGTTTCAGAGCTTGTGGCATTACTGCAAAATTTAACACTAAAAACTGTTAAATATACGAAACTGACATACAACAGTGAAAAAGGTGCGCCAACCTTAAACATTGATGCCGAAGCTCGAAGTTATAATGCTCTAGCTGATCTATCTGATCAATTTTTGAAAAATGATTTTGTAAAAGGTCAAATTTTTTCTAATTTCAATTTAGTAGACAATGGAAATGTCAAAGTAAATATTTTTGCCACACTTGACCCAAGCCTAACGTCGTATAAAAGAGCTTTGGATGTAAAAGGAGCCACACAATAACATGAAATCATTTCTTCCATTCGCCATGATTGCAATCTGTGTAGGTAGCTACTATATGTATATTTCACCTATGTGGTCTGATGTCGATAGTTTGATTGCCAAAAAGGCTGAATACGAAAATGTTCTTCTCAAAACGAAGGAAATTGCCCAAGAACGTGATGCGGCAATTGCTTCCTACAACAGCATTCCCCAAGAGGACCTGGATAAACTCAATAAGATTGTTCCAGAAACTTTTAATGAAGCTTTTGTAGCAAACACAATTAGTTCGCTTGCTGCAAAATATGGCATGTCTCTTTCTGAATTTAGTGCGAATCTACCTGTAACACAAGAAAGAACAGACGAAAATAGCACTGATACAACTAATGATAATAAATTGTACAAAACTGAAACTATAAAATTAAAGCTGAAGGGACAATTTGGCCAATTTACAAATTTCCTAAATGATCTTGAGTCCAGCTTGCATCTAATGGACATCAAAAACATTGTAATTTCAGCAAATTCCGGTGGAAAAAATCCTAGTGATTTAAATATGGAATATGATTTAGATATAAATACATATTCTTTGAAATAATATGTCAAATTCATCTAAAATTTTAATCGGAGTTCTCTTAATCGCAATCATTGGCGCCGCAGCATACTATTTCTTTTCTGGAAGCAATCAGTCAGATGCAAGTTCTACTCAAAGTGAAGTGGTTGGACAAGATATTTTGGTATTGGCGGAAAAATTGCAAACGCTTTCAATCGATCAAAGTGTTTTTACCGGCGCTGTCTTCGAGAGTCTAAGTGATCGCGATGCGATTATCCAACCAGAAGCACAAGGAAGATTCAATCCATTTTCTAATATTGGTTCTGAGGCAGTTGGAGTTATTCCTCGACTGCCATACAAAACTTCAGCAAACGCTACGAGCACAACAACTCCGTAAGCTAAAATAATATGGATATTCTTGAAGCACTTGTACAAAAGGGCATACTGCCAAAACAAGAGGTAAAAACTGTTACTGATGAAGCCGTTTCCTCGGGCCTTACATTGGAAGAAGTTTTAATTAAACGCGGAGTTTCCCCGTACGATATTTTGGCGGCCAAAGGAGAATTTTTTGATGTGCCTGTTAGAAACTTGGGTGAGGGAGTAGATATTCCGCGTAAAACTCTCGAATATATTCCAGAAGATTCAGCAACACATTACAGAGTAGTTCCGCTCGGTGTTAATGACGGAGTGCTAGAAGTTGGTATGACTGATCCGGATGATATCGAGGCAAGAGATGCACTCAATTTTATTTCAACAAAAATTGGAATGCCTTTTAAGATTTTTTTGATTACTGAAGCTGATTTTAATAAAGTTCTAGCTCTTTACAAAGGACTAACTGGAGAAATTTCAAAATCACTTTCAGAAATTGAACTTGAACTTAAAAATGAAATTACAGGTGATGAGGATAAAGACAAAGTTGATGACGATACTGCTCTTGGCCAAGGAAAAAATATTAAAGAAGATGCGCCTGTTACAAAAATCGTGGCCACAATTCTTCGTTATGCTACAGACGGCAACGCTTCTGATATTCACATTGAACCGCGACGAGACAATGTTCGAGTGAGATTTCGTGTTGACGGCATTATGAATACTTCTCTTACTCTTCCATCAAAGGTACACTCGGCAGTGATCGCTCGTATAAAAATTCTCTGCAACATGAGGCTTGATGAAAAAAGAAAACCTCAAGACGGCCGTTTTACAGCTCGAATTGAAGGCCGCAAAATTGATTTTCGTGTTTCAACATTTCCAACTTTTTTTGGTGAGAAAGTGGTGATGAGGCTTCTTGATCAGCAAAAAGGTGTTAAAAAATTGGATCAACTTGGACTTTCAGCTTCAAATCTTGAAACAATAAGAAAAGCAATAAATAAATCATACGGATTAATTTTAATTTCCGGTCCTACTGGATCAGGAAAAACTACTACGCTGTATTCAATGCTCAATGAAATGGATTTAGAACACCAGAATGTGCTTTCTCTTGAAGACCCAATTGAATACAACATTGATGGAATGTCGCAGTCTCAAGTTCAAGGGGATATCGGTTACACCTTTGCTTCAGGTTTGCGTACAACACTTCGACAAGATCCTGACGTCATCATGGTGGGTGAGATTCGAGATAAGGAAACTGCGGAGCTGGCTATTCAAGCGGCCCTTACTGGCCATTTGGTGCTTTCAACAATTCACACGAACGGTGCTATCGGAGTTATTCCGCGATTAATTGATATGGGTATTGATCCATATTTAATTGCCCCAACACTTATTTTAGCAATCGCTCAGCGTTTGACTCTAAGCCTTTGTGAGGGTGCCGGAACAGAAATGCCAATTGAAGGAAGCTTAAAATTGATGATTGATAAGCAATTTAGCGATTTACCGCAAAAATATTTAAGCGAATTGGATTTTACAAAAGTTGTTTATAAGGCTAGCGGGACAAGTGATTGTCCGAGCGGCACTCGAGGAAGAATTGCCGTTATGGAAGTGATGGAAATGGATAAGGATGTCGAAAATATAATATTAAAAAATCCAACAGAGCCTGAACTGACAAAATTGATGAGAACTAAGGGCATGCTCATGATGAAAGAGGATGCCATTATAAAAGCCATGCATAGGCTGATTCCGTTCGAAGAGGTTAATATGTTATAATTTTAAATTAATATGACTGATAATCCACTGAAAATACTTTTGATTGATGATGACCGATTTCTTCTTGATATGTATTCGTTAAAATTTAAGAAATCAAATCTTGATGTCGACACTTCTTCTACAGCTCAGGCAGCACTTGGTAAAATTAAAGATGATGACAAATACGATATAATTCTTCTTGATATCATTATGCCTGGAATGGATGGCTTAGAGTTTCTAAAAAATTTAAGAGAACAAAAATTGGCAATGAAAGCTACAATTATAATGCTTACAAACCAAGCAGATGATTTTGAAAAAGCCAAAGCTTTTGATGTTGATGGCTATATTATAAAAGCAACGACAATTCCATCCGAAGTTGTTGAGCAAGTTCTTGCAATTTACAAAAATAAAAAAAGATAATGGCAGATTACAAGAAAATATTTGAAGATTTGATTGCAACAGTCTTGCGTGAAGATGCATCAGACCTTCACCTGGGGGAGGGACGACAACCAATACTTCGTGTCTCAAGTTTTCTCATTCCTTTAACAAACCATCCAGCGCTTTCACGTACAGACTTAAAAGCAATGCTTGATGAATTGTTGGATCCTTCAAAAAAAGAAATTTTTTTAGAAAAAAAAGAAGTTGATTTTGCTTATAGCCACAATAACATGGAACGTTTTCGATGCAACGCTTTTTTCCAATCTGGAAAAATCGGCATTGCAATGAGATACATTCCTAAAAAAATAAAAACTTTTGAGGAATTAAATCTTCCGCCAATTTTAAATACGTTCGTTAATAAACAGCAAGGGTTTTTCCTGGTTGTAGGTCCGACAGGACAGGGAAAATCGACAACGCTAGCAGCTATGATTGATCGAATCAATGAACAGCGGCTAGAACATATTATTACTATAGAAGACCCGATTGAATATATTTTTGAATCGAAAAAATCAATCATTGATCAACGTGAAGTGCTTCAAGATACTCCAGATTTCCATTCCGGACTTCAGGGAATGTTCCGGCAAGACGTTGATGTAATGATGATTGGTGAAATGAGAAGTCCAGAAGATATTTCAACTGCCGTCACTGCGGCAGAAACCGGTCACTTAGTTTTTTCTACCTTGCATACTAACACTGCATCTCAAACTATTGATCGTATTATTGACTCGTTTCAGGCTGGCCAACAAGAACAAATTAGTTTGCAGCTTTCAGCGAGTTTAATCGGCATTCTTTCACAGCGATTGATTCCGAGAATTTCTGGAGGACTTATTCCAGCATGTGAACTGCTAATCAATACAACGGCAGTGGCAAATCTTATTCGAGACAAGCGAACACATGAGATCAATTCAATTATTGAAACAAGTGCTGAAGCAGGCATGATTGACCTCAATCGATGTTTAACTGATCTCGTAAGAGCAGGTGAAATTACAATAGAGAATGCATATTTGTATTCTCAAAATCCAAAAGGATTAGAAAGAACACTTTAAAATTATGATTTTCATTTATAAAGCAATCAATCCGAACGGTACGATAACTGAAGGTACAGTTGAGGCCATTAATTCTGATGTTGCAATCAGCACACTTCAGAAAAAAGGTCTAACTATTTCACAAATCAAGGAAAAAGACGAAAAAAAATATCAGTTTAATTTTTCCTTTTTCAACAAAGTAACAAATAAAGATATTGTTTTAATTTCTCGCCAAATGTCTACTCTTTTCGAAGCGCAAGTTTCAGCACTTCGAGTCTTTAACTTAATTGCAGCCCAAGTTGATAAGCCAATTCTAAAAAAGTACATAACGGAAGTATCAGACGATATTCAAGGCGGAAGTTCGATTTCAAACGCACTTGCCAAGCATCCAGACGCTTTTTCGGATTTTTATGTGAGTATGGTCAAATCTGGGGAGGAATCCGGCAAACTTGATCAAACTTTTACATATTTGGCAGATTATCTTGATAGAACATACGAAGTTATTACAAAAGCCCGAAATGCCTTAATTTATCCATCATTTGTTATTGTCACTTTTTTGGGAGTGATGATTTTAATGTTTACAGTTATTATTCCAAAAATTGCTGTAATGATTACTGATTCTGGTCAAGAAGTTCCTATTTATACAAAAATTGTTTTAGTTTTAAGCAGTTTTTTGGTTCATCAGGGTCTTTGGATTGCCGTGGGAGCAATATTTTTTGGATATAGTGTTCTGAAATACAGACATACTGAAGCTGGTGCAAAAAGAATTGATCAAATAATTTTAGATATTCCTTACATCGGCGATTTGTATAAAAAATTATATTTGTCGCGTATTGCTGATAACCTAAACACGATGATTGTGAGTGGAATTCCCATTTTGCGAGCTCTTGAAATTACGTCGTCGGTTGTTGATAACTTAGTTTATAAAGAAGTAATCGAGAAAGCTCTAACAGATGTCAAAGGTGGTGCTCCGCTATCTTCTTCATTTGGACAATTTAAAGAAATTCCAAGCATTATGGTTCAAATGATAAAAGTGGGTGAGGAAACTGGACAATTGGGGAGTATTTTAAAAACTATGGCAAAATTTTATCAACGTGAAGTAAGCAATGCAGTGGACACACTTGTTAGTTTGATTGAACCAGTGATGATCGTCTCTCTTGGCTTGGGAGTTGGAATATTGCTCGCCGCTGTTCTTATGCCAATTTACAACATTGCATCAGCTTCATAATGAAAAGAGGATTTACATTAATTGAGATTTTAGTTGTTGTAGCAATAATTGGAATTTTAACGACAGTTATTGTCGCAAATTTATATCAGGCAAGAGTTAAAGCAGCCGACGCAGCAGTTAAAGATGATTTAAATGGAATCAGATCTCAAGCCGAAATTTATTACAGTTTACACAATGATTCATATGGAAATTATTCCGGAACTACGTGTCCGAGTGTAGCGGGGGCAGGCAGTCTATTTTCAAATGACTCAAATATTTTGGGCGCAATTAATCACGCAGTTAATGTTGGTTCTGGTAATAGTTTTTGCTCAACAAATGGAATATTATGGGCTGTTGCCATTGGATTAAAATCTTCAGGCTCGTGGTGTATTGATAGTACTGGATTTTCACAATTAAATAACGGAGCACCGAATGCTGCTATTGTTTCCAATAAATGCATTTAATATCCACAGAACTGCTTTTCGTATATAAAATTAGTCCGTATAATATTTATATGACAAATTTAAATCGAATTAACTCATTAAATCGAGGTTTTACCCTTATCGAATTGCTTGTTGTGATCGCCATTATCGGTATCCTTTCTTCTGTTGTTTTAGCTTCTCTAAACCAAGCAAGAACAAAAGGCGCTGATGCGGCTGTTAAGTCAAACCTTAATAATATGAGATCTCAAGCAGAACTATATTATTCAAGCAATGGAGATTCATATGGCAACTTTGCTGTTAATACATGTCCAACAGTGGTGACTGCAGGAAGCATCTTCAATGATTCAAACATCATTAAAGCTATTGCAAGTGCTTTAGCGGCTGGAGGCAATGGTACCCGATGTATTGCAACTCCTAGCACTTACGCTATCTCTGTTGGTATGAAGACAACCGGACAGTCTTGGTGTATTGATAGTTCAGGTGTTTCAAAACAATTTGCTGGTACTCCAACGGCTGCCATTACAGGAAGTGCTTGCTCTTAGATATACTATCCACAGTCTTGCTTTTCAGCTATCCTTTTCGGTTTTATAATATAGGGTATTCCTATAGATAATCGACCTCCCGAAAATGGTCGAGAGGTCAAGTGGAAAGTTTAAGTAATTATAAGATAAGTTAATTTTAATAGTATGATGAAAAAATTAGATCGAGGTTTTACCCTTATCGAATTGCTTGTTGTGATCGCAATTATCGGCATCCTTTCTTCTGTTGTTTTGGCTTCTCTAAACACAGCACGATCAAAAGGCGCTGATGCAGCAATTAAGTCAAACCTAAACAATACGCGTGCTCAGGCAGAACTTGTTTATGACAACAATGCTGGTAGTTATGCTCAAGTCTGTTCTGACCCAAATATCACAAAAGCCAAAGCTGCGGCAGAAGCAGCTAATGGAGGGACAGTTGGTCTTTGCAATCCTTCACAGAATGCATGGGCAATGTCGATTCAAATGAAGTCACAAAATCTATTTAGTGCCAACTCTGGAACAGATTACTGGTGTGTAGATTCAAGTGGTCAGTCAAAAATCGAAGATGTCGGATTACCTAATGCAACCACATACCAGTGTCAGTAATCTCAATCACAATTTAATAACAAAAAACCGGGGATACCCGGTTTTTTGTTAGTTATCACCAGAATTGGCTTTAATTCGATTAAAGCTCAGGTATAATTACTATATGGATTTAGGTTCCGTAATTGTCATTTTTATATTGGGAGCTATTTGCGGAAGTTTTATAAACGTTGTAGTGCTACGCTATAACACAGGCCGATCTTCTATTCGCGGACGATCACAGTGTATGAGTTGTTGCACCAAGCTCAAATGGTATGAGCTCATTCCAATTATTAGTTTTCTAATACTAAAGGGTAAATGCAGGTCATGCAAAACATCATTTTCAATCCAATATCCTACTGTTGAGATCATTACAGGTCTAATTTTTGTTGGAATTTATTTGCGCCAGCTCTCTCTTTGGTCGTTATACAGCACATTTGATCATGGGTTTTTGTATTCTGTACTATTTTTTGTTTTTTACGCCTTTATTTTTGGTTTACTCGAAGTTATTGCAATTTACGACATTCGCCACAAGATTATTCCAAATGGCTTGGTTTACACATTCATCATTTTAAGTGTCCTTAAACTTTTTTTGTTTTTCTTTTGCAACCAATTTACCTTTAATTTAAATAATACCTTTGATCTTTTAGCTCCAATATTATTATTTCTTCCGTTTGCTCTATTGTGGCTTTTTTCCGGAGGGAGATGGATGGGATTTGGTGATGCCAAACTTGCGCTGGGCATAGGAGCTTTAGTTGGTTTTATATCAGGAGTCTCGACAATCATTTTAGCTTTTTGGATTGGAAGTATTTGGGCTCTAATTTTACTCATATTGAATAAAACAAAAAGAAGAACGAAAAAAGTAGCTTGGAATTCTGAAATTCCATTTGCGCCGTTCCTAATTCTGGCTTTATTTATTGTATTTTTTTCACGAATAGATATTTTAGACTTGAGTAATTTCTTTAGCTTTCTCTAAAATGCAAAACGAAAACGGATATACTTTAGTTGAATTACTTGTAACACTATCGATAGCCATGCTTTTGCTTGGAGTTATTTCGTATAACTACGGAACATTTAATGACAATATTGCACTGTCAGGATCTGGCCAAGAAGTTGCAATAGCTATCCGGGAAGCTCAAGTTTACGGTGTGAATGTTCGCGAGGTTTCAGTAGGTGGGGGACAATTTAATTCAGCTTACGGTATTTATGTAAATCCTTCGGCAAATTCTACAAATTATATTGTTTTTGCTGATACCAATAAAAATAAAAAATATGATAATGGAGAACAAATTGAAAGCTTTAATCTGAGAAATGGAGTTAAATTTAGCGCTCTTTGCAACGGCGTTTCTTGTCCGCTTGCATGTGCAACATCTCTATCAATTACATTTCTTCGACCAAATCCAGATGCTGATATTAATTTTGTTGATAACAACGGAAGCATCTGCAGCTCTTCACAATCAACAGGAAAATTCCGCCTATTATCGCCAAAAGGGAAAACACTCGATATTTCAGTTGAAAGTACCGGTCAAATATTAGCTCAATGATGAAAACACAAAAAAAATTAAATTCCGGGTTTACACTCGTTGAAATGATGGTAGCAGTTTCAGTTTTTGTTACTGTCATGGTTATTTTCTCTGCCTCGATTCTGGCTGTTTTTGATGCAAATTTAAAATCAAAGAATTTACGTTCAGTTATGGATAATTTAAATCTTTCTATGGAATCCATGACTAGAACAATTCGATTTGGAACAAATTATCATTGTGGAAACTCTGGAAATTTAAGCCAGCCAAATGATTGTTCAAGCGGATCAAGCTCTCTTACAGTCCTTTCACCAACCGGAGCCCAAACCACATTTGCGCTTTCAAGCGGGCGAATTACTCGAACAATTGGAGGCGTAACTTCAAATATTACTTCTTCAGATGTGACAATCAGCACGCTTTCATTTCGGGTTTATGGTTCACCAGCTTTTCCGGATTTATTCCAACCACAAGTTATTATTGTGGTTAAGGGCAGTGTGGGGTCGAACAGTAAGGCAAATGACAAGGGCAATTTTTCCCTAGAGACAACAGTTTCTCAAAGATCGTTTGATTTACAATAAATATGAAGTACACACGAAACAAAGGGTTTACATTGGTTGAGTCACTGGTGGCTATTAGTATTCTCTCCCTTTCAATTCTTGCTGCTTTTACAGCTGTTCAAGGAGGTTTGCAGGATTCAACAATTGTTAAAGATCGCATCACTGCTTTTTATCTCGCTCAAGAGGCTATGGAATATATTAAAAATATTCGCGATGAGAATGCACTGCACTCGGTAGGAGGAGTATCTACCAATTGGCTTCATGGTTTAGCGGAAGTTGGTTCAGATCCGTGTTACTTTGGAAAAACTTGTAAAATTGATTCACCTTTGAAATCTGTAACGGTTTGTAGCGGTGGATTTGGCTCTTGTCCTTTACTAAACCAAGATGGATCTACAGGATTATTTGGTTACACTTCCGGCGGCAATTGGTCATCTACCCTTTTCCGGCGTGAAATTCAATTTAGCCAAATTTCTGCCAATGAAGTATTGGTTACTATAAAAATGACATGGACAACACGAGGGCAGGCAAAATCATTTCAGGTAACAGAAGAGTTATTTAATAGGCAATAATATGAAAACAAAATACAAAAAAGGAATGACGTTGCTTGTTGCCATCGCCACAACATCGTTGCTTATGCTCGTCTCATTTTTTGTTGCGAACGTTGCTTTAAAACAATTGAGCCTTAGTTATACAAGCGAAGAATCACAATACGCATTTTATAATTCTGATAGCGGAACGGAATGCGCGCTTTATTGGGATATTAAAAATCCAAGTGGTACAAGTGCCTTTGCTCCATATACACCAAATGACGTCAGCTGGCAAAATCCAGTCGGTGTAAATACTTCCAGTAATAATTTGCTTAAAACCGCAGGAAGCGGTTGGGGAAATGCTGGTGCAGCTTCCACCCAAAGCATTAATTCAGGAGAAGGCTACATTGAATTTACTGCTTCAGAAACAAATAAAGATCGTGTCGGCGGATTGGCTCACAGTGATGTAGATCAGAATTATACAAGTATTAATTTTGCTTGGGAATTAAATGCTTCGGGACAAGCTATTGTTCTAGAAAATGGTTCATCAAGATTTACAACAACTTATATTTCTGGTGATTTTTTTCGAGTTGGCGTTGAAGGCAGCGTTGTCAAATATTATAAAAACGGAATATTAATGTATACAAATAATTCTCCATCAATATCGTATCCGCTTATTTTTGATAGTGCACTTAATACTACTTCATCAACAATTACAAATGTAATCATGGGGCTACCCGGCACTTCAAGTACAATAAGCTGTAACAATCAATCAATCACAAGTGGTCAAAGTGTTCCAACTTCTCCATCTGCAACAGTTAGTCTTGTTGGAGGTGGGGGATCAGCAAATGCTACAAGCACATTTTATGTTACTTATCCAAAAGGGTGTGCCATAATAAAAGTTGGCAAATATCCAAGCGGATTCACGCGTATTGAATCCTACGGTTATAATACCTGTTCAACAAATGCGATGCGCCGCTACGAGAGAGGCATTACTCTTACCTATACCAACTAGAGCTCTTTTGCTAGTATATGGCCATGAAAGCTGCTGATTCGGCCGTCCAAAAAAGAATCCAAAAACTCAAAAAAACTATCGAAAAACATAGGCATCTTTACCATACGCTCGATAAACCAGAAATTTCTGATGAAGCTTACGACTCATTAATTAGAGAACTCGAAGATCTTGAAAATAAATATCCTGAAGCAAAAACCCCTGACACACCAACGGAAAGAGTAGGAGGGAAACCACTTAAAGAATTTGTTAAAGTTTCTCACAAGGCAAGGCAATGGTCGTATGATGATGTTTTTGATTCACGCGGGCTTGAACTTTGGGAAAAGAAAATAAAAAATTTGCTGCGTAAAGCAAAATTGGAAAACGAAACACCCGAATATTGCTGTGAATTAAAAATTGACGGACTGAAAGTAATATTGACGTACGAGGATGGCCACTTGGTGCAAGGAGCGACAAGAGGAGACGGAACAATAGGCGAAGATGTCACAAATAATGTCCGGACAATCGAGAGTATTCCGCTTAAATTAACTGAGCCAGTTTCAATCGTCTGCGGCGGTGAAATTTGGATTGGACAAAAAGATTTAGAAAAAATAAATAAAGAAAGAGCAAAAAAAGATGAACCTTTGTATGCAAACACGCGCAATCTTGCTGCTGGTTCGATCCGTCAACTTGATCCGAAAATTTCTGCTTCAAGAAATTTAAAATCTTTTATTTACGATATTGATTTGTACAATCGGGAAATGCCAGAAACTCAAGAAAAAGAAATTTTGTTATTGAAAAAACTTGGCTTCGAGACAAATCCTCATTTTAAAGTTATTAAAAATTTAGCCGGAATTGAGGAATTTTATAAAAGCTGGATAGATAAGAGAGAGAAACTTGATTATGGACTTGATGGGATCGTCATTAAAATTAACTCTCGAAAAATTCAGGATGAATTGGGTTACACTGGAAAATCTCCTCGTTGGGGAGTGGCTTATAAATTTCCGGCTGAACAAGTGACTACTGTTGTGGAAGATATTGTTTTACAGGTGGGCAGGACAGGAGTATTAACACCCGTGGCCCATTTGCGTCCAGTAAAAGTAGCAGGTTCGACAGTTTCTCGAGCAACCCTTCACAATGAAGATGAAATAAAGCGCCTTGATGTTCGAATTGGCGACACAGTTATTTTGCAAAAAGCCGGTGATGTTATTCCCGACATTGTTTCTGTTGTTAAAGATTTGCGTACAGGAAAAGAAAAAAAATTTATTTGGCCGACAAAAGTTGCCGCTTGTGGCGGAGATGGTTCCATTGAGCGCATTCCCGGCCAAGCTGCTTGGAGATGTGTTTATCCAAATTCTTTTGAGCAACAAAAACGGAAATTTTATCATTTTGTCTCAAAGCACGCTTTTGATATTGTCGACATGGGACCAAAAATAATTGATGTTATTCTTGATCAAGGTCTAGTTTCAGAATATGCCGATATTTTCACATTAAAACGGGGAGATTTACTTGAATTACCTCGATTTGCCGAAAAATCTGTTGATAATTTATTGTCATCGATTGAAAATTCAAAAACTGTCACATTGCCACGATTTTTGGTTTCCCTCTCAATCCCTCAAGTAGGCGAGGAAACCGCGAGGGATTTAGCAGATAATTTTAAAACATTAGAAAAATTGCGTACTGCTAAATTTGAAGATCTAGAAAGACTGAATGGTGTGGGTCCAATTGTAGGAAAATCAGTCGTCAATTTTTTCAAAGATAAAGAAAACAAAAAAATTGTAAATGATCTCTTGAAGTATGTTCGAATTAAAAAAGTTGAAAATAAAACTTCTGGAAAATTATCTGGAAAAACTTTTGTCCTAACAGGAACACTATCTAAACTATCTCGAGATGAGGCTAAATCAAAAATTAGAGAGCTTGGTGGTGATATTTCTGAATCAGTTTCAAAACAAACGAGTTTCCTTGTTGCCGGAGAAAATCCTGGTTCCAAATACAACAAAGCCCAGGATTTGGGTGTTAAAATCCTGGGCGAAAAAGAATTCGAGCAAATGCTTTTCTAGGGTCCGAAGTTCCACCTGTTTATACGACGCCTAAAAAACATTTGTGCCTCGGTATGTTTCCGCTCTTTAAAGCTATTGCGGACACCCCGATTTCTTTCCCTGATCTCTTTCTGCTCTTTTTTTGACGCTTGCCATTCGCGAATCACTACTTCGAGCGGAATGTTGTAGACTTTTGCAATTTGTGGAAGTTTTTTCTCCTTTGGTAAACGAGGATTGTCGAGATTTTCCCAACTCCAGGCAGTTCCAACTCCTATTTTTAATCTCCCTGAACATTCGACAAGGGTAATTTTTCGATGTGTTTTAAGTAACAGAGAGAATCTAGCTAAATTTAGATTCACAAGAACCTCCGTCTTAAACTCTACCAATTATTTAAAAATTTGCTAGTATTGAGGCAATGATTACCAAAGAAGAAATAAAAAATCTTGCTCAATTGGCGCGAATTGAGATTAAAGAAGATGAAGCAGAGTCGCTTCGAAAGGAAATCGATTCTATTTTGGACTACGTCAGTAAAATAAATGAAATATCTGGAGATTCAGAAGATAAACCTGTTTTAAAAAATGTCATGCGTGATGATGAGATAACTCATAAATCCGGAGAATTTACAGAAGATTTACTAAGTAATGCACCAGGTAGGGAAGGAAACTATTTAAAAGTTAAAAAGATACTGGAATGAAGGTCGATCTAGATAGCTTAACAATCGCAAAAGCTCGTAAAATGTTAGACGAGAAAAAATTCTCGGCAGTTGAACTTGCCCAATCTTATTTAGATGAAATTGAGAAAAAGAACAAAGAGTTAAACGTTTATCTAGAAGTTTTTGGAGACGTACTAGAACAGGCAAAAGCAGCTGACAAGTTAATTTCTGATGGGGAATCATATCCATTGCTTGGAATTCCGCTTGCTATTAAAGACAATATTTTGCTTCAAGGCAAGAAAGTTTCTGCGGCCTCAAAAATTCTAGAAAATTATGTTGCAACATATGATGCGACAGTAATTGAGAAACTCAAAAAACAAGGAGCAGTATTTCTCGGAAGAACAAATTGTGATGAATTTGCTATGGGAGGATCTACAGAAAACTCTGCCTTTGGACCGACTAGAAACTCAAATGATCCATCTCGTGTAGCTGGGGGTTCTTCAGGTGGTTCTGCTGTGGCTATATCAGCAAATTTGGCTTTAGGTGCTCTTGGGTCTGACACTGGCGGGTCAATCAGGGAACCAGCCTCTTTTTGTGGTATTGTTGGCCTAAAACCTACATACGGCAGAGTCTCGAGGAATGGACTTATAGCTATGGGATCGTCTCTAGACTGTATTGGCCCAATGACAAAAACTATAGAAGATGCAGAAATTATTCTAAATGCAATTTCCGGAGAAGATAAAGAAGATAGCACCACAATAACTGATTTGACTTATCCAAAACACAAATCAAATAAATCAATTGGAATTCCATGGAATCTTATAAATCAAGATGGGGTAGACCAAAAAGTAAAAGAAAATTTCAAGGAGTCTGTTAAAAAATTGGAATCACTAGGTTATAAAACAAAAGATATTTCACTTCCAAATATTGGATTAGGCTTGGCAATTTACTACATTATTATGCCAGCGGAAGCTTCATCAAACTTAGCTCGATTTGATGGTGTAAAATATGGTTTGCATGTTGATGGAAAAGATTTGCTGGAAGACTATTTAAAAACTCGTGGTACTGGTTTTGGTCCTGAAGTTCGCCGACGAATTTTACTTGGAACGTATGTACTTTCTTCTGGCTACTACGATGCCTATTATGGCAAAGCACAAACTGCCAGATCAATTTTGCGCAAAGAATTTGACGATGCTTTTAAGCAAGTTGATTTTGTTTTAACTCCGACAGCTCCAGTACCAGCTTGGAAAATTGGTGAAAAAAGCGATCCATTGTCGATTTATTTAGCAGATGTTTTTACTATAACTGCAAATATTGTTGGTCTTCCGGCCATTTCAGTTCCTAGTGGAACAATGGAAGTTCTAAAAAAAAATCTACCTTTGGGTATTCAGTTCATGGCTCCCCATGGGAACGAAGAATTGCTTTTCGAAGTTTCAAAAAAATTTTTGCAGGAATAGTATAATATATCCATGCCTCCTCAAGGGAAACCTGAAGAAAAACCAAGTGGTCGGCCCGATCTTTTTGTCGAAGTCATTTCATTGATTTTTGGACTACTTTTTTTGCTTTATATTGTAAATGGAGCAATTCTTGCAGCAAAAAATATTTGGAGTGAAGTCTCTGGCCCAAGAGGATTTACTAAAGAAGGAATTATTCTCTCCCATGCGCGGCCTATTTCTGATTTAGAAAATCCGCTTAATACTAGGATTATAAACCAAGAAGAAACTTCAGTTTATGATTCTCCAGCTGGACGAAATATAGGGAACCAACCTGTGTTAGCGCGTGGAAAAATTTTACAAGGACCAGTTAGCATAAGTGATTCACGATATTGGTATGTTGATTACGATACTGATCCTGATGGTTGGGTAAAGGAATCTAGCATTGCTTATCTTACTCGTGAACCGAATTTATTTGAAAGAATTCTTATTTATATAATTACATCTATTTGGTATATAGCAGCTATTGTTGTTATTTTAACGATACTTTCTATTATGGAAATTATTTATCTTTGGAATAAACTGGACAACTTGAGAACTAATGAGAGAAAACTTTTATATCCTGAGACAGCAAAGACTTTTCCAGAAAATAAAAATCCGCATTGGCAAAAAATCATCGAGCATATTGATTCTCAAAATGAAAATGATTGGCGACTGGCCATTCTCGAAGCCGATATTATGCTTGATGGCTTGCTCACCAATCTTTCATTACCAGGAGATACAATAGGAGAGAAATTGAAGGCTGTTGATAGAAGTGATTTTAGAACTATTGATAATGCTTGGGAAGCTCACAGGGTAAGAAATGATATTGCTCATGAAGGTTCAAGGTTTCATTTAAATCATAGGGAGGCAAAAAGAGTAATCGAGCTTTATAAATCAGTTTTTAACGAATTCCACCTCATCTAGTTGAACGATGGTTAATTTGTGGTAATATGTATGACGTTCACTAAATAGCGGGGTAGAGAAACAGTATCTCGGTAGGCTCATAACCTGCAGTCCTGGGTGCAAATCCCAGCCCCGCAACAATCAAACTTAAAAATCCCCAATGGGGATTTTTAAGTTTAGATTTTGCGAGGGGAGAACAAAATGTCAAGTATACAAATACAACCAAGTTACTATAATGAAGACATTATGAATAAATTACACAAATACCTGATGAATAAATTTAATTTCTACAAGACATGGCACGATAACAATCAATACGAAAAAATAAACTGGGGTATCTTTGTTGGGTTTAGTGTATTGCTAGTAGTGTTATTGACAGCAAATATCAATGGTAAAAATGAGAAAATACTTGCTTCAACTAATCCAAGCAGACCATTTCGTATGAGTTTTACTACCTTTCCTGCTGGAATAGCAAATCCTGCAACAACTACGTACAGTGATACTGATGCCATATATAATTTTATTGGCCAAAACGCAGACATGATCACTTTTCATTTCGGAGGGGGAGTTCCTTGGGTAGAAGCTTATAACAATCAGCCTTACTCACAAAATCTCATGGATGATTGGAATTTGAAGAAATCTAAGGCTCCAGCAAATATGCCGGTATATGTTGCCATCTCACCAACAAATTTATCGAAAAATGCACTTGCTCCATATTGGGGTAGCCAAAATAGCCAAATGGCATTACCTGCAGATTGGGCAACCTATAGATTCAATGATCCACATGTAAAAACGGCATATTTAAATTTCGCTAAGTCAGTTGTAGATTTTTTTCAGCCTAAATATTTGGCAATTTGTATAGAATGCAATGGCTTAATTTTAAACAGTCATGCATATGCCAATACCAATTGGTCTGACTTCCTAGAACTCAACCAATATGTCTATTCTCAACTGAAGCAGCTGTACCCTAATCTTGTAATCTTTAGCACAATTCAGTACGAAGACTTGAAGAAGTATACGTTTGAACAACCAGAAGTAACGAATTTGATGCAGAATTCAGACATTTTGGGTTTAAGCACATATCATTATGGAACCGGCAATAATCCTATAACTTCTGATTACTTTAATATTGCACTTTATTACAATAAACCAATTGCTATCGCTGAATCAGGAGCAATGTCGGATAGTGTTGCAATTGGATCAACAACTTATTCTGGAAATTTGGATGATCAGAATCAATTTGTAAGTTATCTCCTGCAACAAGCCACACAAAATAACTTCTTGTTTGTTGTTAATTTTGTCTCTATCGATTATGACAAATGGTTGTCTCAAATCGGCAATATAGATTTTGCAAAGTTTTGGGTCCACACTGGTTTTGAAGATGCAAATTACGCAGCAAAACCAGTGCTTGCAAGCTGGAATTCATATCTATCTAATTCCTACGCTCCAAGTAATATTGCGATTACAGCACCGGTAAACAACAAAATCGTATTTGGATCAGCAGTAACTATAAAAGCAGCGACGATTGGCCCTATTTCTAAGGTTGAATTCTACGTTGATGGAACATTGTTAAGTACAGCAACTGGAACTCCTTATAGCACT
This sequence comes from Candidatus Zambryskiibacteriota bacterium, assembly GCA_003173855.1. Classification (GTDB taxonomy): domain Bacteria; phylum Patescibacteriota; class Minisyncoccia; order Phycocordibacterales; family DATDWN01; genus C7867-006. Next base: position 86,047 of record PPGI01000008.1, read on the forward strand.
AAATGGAATACGACAGGTTATGCCAATGCTACATACCACACCTTAACCGCTAAATCCTATGACCAGAATAATGTTGTAAATACCTCAAATGCAGTTACAGCAATTGTTGCAGACATTACTCCTCCTTTCGTATCAATCACCGCGCCTCAAGACAATTCACGAGTGCAAAGGAATACTACTGTAGATATCAAAGCTACAAGCACTGATCTTTCTCCAATTTCTAAAGTTGAGTTCTATGTAAATAATGTATTAACATGCACCAGTATAGTTACTCCTTACACTTGTGCATGGAGAGTCCCAAATCAATCAAGAGTTACGTACTCACTTCAGGCAAAATCTTACGACCCAAATACTGTTGGAACAAGCACTGTTATTACAGTGATATCTAAGTAGATTTGTTAGCTCAAGAAATACTAACTAAACCAAGCAATTAAATGCTCTAATGCACTAACAGCAATGAAAAACCAACCCCAATATATTGAAATGAAGGCGTGACCTTGAAAATAATCTTGTAAAAGTAGTGCTAGTCCAAAACCGCCTATCCCGTGAGCAAAGTTACTAAAAATAATATGTCTCTTGTCGTATTTTATAGCTCCTTTTATTGACATTTTTTATGTTAAGAACTAATGGAATTATTTTATCATAATTGCCTTTTTCGAGTCCCGAATGCTCTCACACTAAAGCAAAATCGGACCAGAAGAATCTGATCCGATTTTACTTTGCGCGAGCGGCGGGACTCGAACCCGTAACCTCTCCCGTGACAGGGGAGTGCTCTAACCAGTTGAGCTACGCCCGCATTTTTGTCCGTAATAAATCTTGCGGATTTCTCAAATTTACCAGATTCTTGGGCCTAAATCAATTTTGTGTTATATTTTGCCTATTGTCGGCGTAGCTCAGACAGTTAGAGCGTGGGACTCATAAGCCCAAGGTCGGAGGTGCGACTCCTCCCGCCGACACA
>PPGI01000009.1 GCA_003173855.1 Candidatus Zambryskiibacteriota bacterium
TCCGCAGGCAATGTTTTTCCCATTTATTACTGGCAAGGGATTTACATTCAGGATTTTAATCGAAATTATTTTTGGACTTTACGTAATTTTGGCAGCTATTGATCCAGAATACAGGCCAAGATTATCATGGATTACAAAATCAGTTTTTTTCTTTACTCTTGTAATTCTCGTCGCTGATCTCCTCAGTATGAATCCGTACAAAAGTTTGTGGTCAAACTACGAACGTATGGAGGGTTTTGTTTTGATAGCTCATTTGCTTCTCTACTATATTGTGGCTTCTTCTGTTCTCAATACAAGAACAATTTGGAATCGGCTTTTCAATACGACTATTATTGCAAGTCTCATAATGTGCGTTTATGGAGTTCTCCAACTAACTGGCCATTTAACAATTAACCAAGGTGGCGTTCGTCTGGACGGCACGTTTGGCAATGCTGCATATTTTGCAATTTATCTCGTGTTCCACATCTTTCTTTGTTTGTATTTTGCTTTCCAACCTTACAAAAAAAATTACTGGAAATGGCTATATGCTCTTGCTGCGCTTTTTGAAACGTACATTTTGTATTTCACAGCCACAAGAGGTGCGATTCTTGGCTTAATTGGCGGATTATTTATTGCAGGAATAATTGTTGCTTGGAAAGAAAGAGAGAATGTTTACGTAAAAAGAATTTCATACAGCGTGATAGGAGGAGTTGTGGCAATTACAGTTCTTTTTATTGCTTTGCGCGGAACTTCTTTGGTAAAAAACAGCCCAGTTTTATCCCGATTTTCAAATTTAAGCTATTCGGAATTCCAAACACAAGGCCGTTACTATGTTTGGCCAATGGCTCTAAAAGGATTTGTGCAAAATCCGAAAACATTTTTAATTGGTTGGGGGCAGGAAAGTTTTAATTTCGTTTTTAATAAATACTATGACCCGAGAATGTACAATCAGGAGCAATGGTTTGACAGAGCTCACGATATTGTCCTCGATTGGCTGATTGCCGGAGGATTAATTGGCTTGCTTGCTTATGCGAGTATGTTTGTTGCTCTCTTTTACTTGCTCTGGAGAAAGAAAAGTCCGCTTAAACTTTCAGAAAAAGGAATTTTTACTGGAATGATTGTTGGTTACATTTTCCACAATATTTTCGTTTTCGACAATTTAATTAGTTATATATTATTCTTCTCTGTTCTTGCTTTCATTCACGCCGTTACTATGGAAAAAGAAAAAGTTAATCCAATTCTCGCGACGAAAAAATTTTCTCCACAAACAATTAACTATCTAGTTACTCCAGTAACTGTCATAGCTCTTATCCTTGTTATTTATTTTGTAAATATTCCAGCATTGTTTGCCAATTGGACATTAATTCAGGCAATCACTCCGCAATCTGGCGGACCTGATCAAAACTACGCACTGTTTAAAAAAGTTTATGCATATAATTCATTTGGTGCCGATGAAGCAACTGAACAATTAATAACGCTTACAAATCAAATTGCCACTGCACCTTCTGGACAAGTGCCACAATCCATTAGTGATGAATTTTATAATCTTGCAAAACAAAGAATCGAAGAAAAAACTGCTCGAACTCCTCACGATGCCCGCTATCTTGTATTTGCCGGAGATTTTTTCCAGCAATTCCACAAATACGATGAGGCTCTTTCTTATCTAACCAAGGCACAAGTTGAATCTCCAAAAAAACAGCAAATTTATTTTGAGATTGGCGCAGTGTATGTCGGAAAGGGTGATTATAAATCTGCATTTGACCAGTTCAAAAAAGCTTATGATCTAGATCCTCAGTCTCCTGAATCAAAAGTAATTTATGCTGTTGGAGCAATTTATACTCGAGATTCCGAAACGCTAGCTCAGATGTCATCACAAATTCCGAAATCAGTTGTTGTTTCTGACAATCGATTCCTTCAAGCTTACGCAGCTATCGGAGATTACAACAATGTAATTGCAATATTAAACGAAAGGATAAAGTCTGATCCAACAAATGAGCAGTACAAACTATCACTTGCCTCAGCATATGCAACAATTGGTCAAAAACAAAAAGCTATTGATCTTATTAACAATATTATTGCCCAAGATCCGCGCTTTAAAACGCAGGGAGAACAGTACATAAAACAAATCCAAGGAAGTTAACTTGCAAATCCAAAATATCATGGTAATGTAATTTTGTGGGTGCGATGTTAGTGGATTGTTAACGCAATAAGCTAACTTGCTTCCAACGAATGTGCACAGGACCGCCTTCGGGCGGTTTTGTGTTTTTTATAAAATGGTAAAATTAATTTAGAAAATTTGTTCCAATAAATGGTTAACGACTCGCACTCACATTACATTTTGTTGAAGCATCGTTAACCATTTATCGGCGCAAATTCATAGTTATTTTTGTGATTTTGTGTTACAATGCAAAATCAATTAAATTGCCTCAAATGCTAGGCGCGAGTGAGGCTTGCAACTAAGCTGTATTATAATACTGCGCATGGAGCAAACGAGCGAGCAACAACGCAGATGAGGTAATTTTATTGATTTTATGAGTATATTCGGCAAACTATTTGGGGACGAATCCTCAAAAACGCTCAAAAGCATTGAGCCAATAGTAGAAAAAATAAACTCTCTTGAGAGTGCAATTTCTGTATTGTCGGATGAGCAATTGAAAGAAAAAACTCTTGAATTTAAAAAAAGGTTAAGTGAAGGTGAGACTTTGGATGATTTATTGCCTGAAGCATTTGCAGTTGTTCGTGAAGTCTCAAAACGTTCACACAATGAGCGTCATTTTGATGTTCAACTTATGGGTGGAATAATTTTACACCAAGGGAAAATTGCCGAAATGCGAACTGGTGAGGGAAAGACTCTTGTGGCAACACTGCCAGCATATTTGAATGCCCTAACAGGTTTAGGTGTGCACATTGTCACTGTTAACGATTATCTTTCCCGACGTGATGCGGTTTGGATGGGAGAAATTTATAATCGTCTTGGAATTTCTGTTGGAGTGATAAACCACGACGAATCTTTTATTTACGATCCAACACATACAGAGCTTGATAAAGAACGGGATGAGAAGGGGTCGTTTCATGTTGTGAGTGAATTTCTCAGACCAGTTTCGCGACGAGAAGCTTACGAGGCCGATATTACTTACGGAACAAATAATGAATTTGGCTTTGATTATCTTCGTGACAATATTGAATATGAGGAAGCTCGGCTAAGACAGAGAGAGCCAAATTTTGCAATTGTTGACGAAATTGATTCAATTCTAATTGATGAAGCGCGAACCCCGCTTATCATTTCTGCTCCAACGACTGATTCTGACGAGTTGTATAAAAAATTTGCTGATATTGCCAAGAAATTGGAAGCAGGCGAGCACTATACTATTGATGAAAAGTTTAAAACAATTGCGTTAACTGATTCGGGAATTACTCGCGCAGAGGAATTGCTCGGTGTGGAAAATATCTACACTGAAAAAGGCATTAAATACGTTCATCATCTGGAAACTGCCGTGCGAGCCCAAGCTCATTTTCATAAAGATAAGGAATATGTCGTAAAAGATGGCGAAATTATTATTGTCGATGAATTTACAGGCCGCCTGCAACCTGGTCGCCGTTGGTCAGAAGGTTTGCATCAGGCAATCGAGGCCAAAGAACATGTGCCTATACAAAAGGAATCAAAAACTTTTGCTTCAATTACTTTCCAAAATTATTTCAGGCTTTATAAAAAACTTGCTGGCATGACGGGAACAGCAATGACATCGTCTGAAGAGTTTTATAAAGTTTACGGTTTGCATGTTGTGGCTGTGCCAACAAACAGACAAAGTAAGCGTAAGGATCAAAATGATTTAATTTTCAAAACCGAAGCAGGAAAATTTACTTCAATTGCTCGTGAAGTCAAGGCTCGTCATGACAAAGGCCAGCCAGTTTTAATTGGTACAGTTTCAATTGAAAAAAACGAGATGCTTAGTCAATTTTTAAAAACTTATGGAATTCCACACGAAGTCCTAAACGCTAAAAATCACTCGCGAGAAGGTGAAATAATTGCTCAAGCAGGCAAAGTTGGGGCTGTGACAATTGCAACAAACATGGCTGGTCGAGGTGTTGATGTAAAACTTGGTGGCAATCCGGCTACTCCAGAAAATTATGAGAAAGTTAAAAATCTCGGTGGTCTTTTTGTTCTTGGAACTGAACGTCATGATGCTCGTCGAATCGATAATCAGCTTCGCGGACGATCTGGCCGTCAGGGAGATCCCGGCGAGACTCAGTTTTTTGTCTCACTTGATGATCATTTAATGCGAGTTTTCGGTGGTGACTCGATAAAAAACATGATGGGACGATTGGGGATTAAAGAAGATGAGCCAATTGAAAATCGACTGATTACAAAATCACTTGAAGGTGCACAAGAAAAAATTGAAGGCTTTAATTTTGATGCCCGAAAACACGTTTTGGAATTTGATGACGTTTTGAATTTTCAGAGAAAAATATTTTATTCTCGGCGCCGAGAAATTTTGCTTGGTAATCACGAAAAAATTAAATCTTATGTTGTGGAGCTTTTAGCTGATGCACCAGAAGAAGAAAAAGAAAAAATTGAAAATAAATTAAAAGATGCTTCAAATGGATTTCTAGAAACTTTGAGACGCGTAATTCTTCAAACTATGGATATGTTCTGGATCGAACATTTGGAAGTGATGGACTACATGCGTTCATCGGTAAATCTCCGAGCTTACGGCCAGAGAGATCCTTTGGTTGAGTATAAAAGGGAAGGCCTGCAATTATTTAAGACTATGGAATTTTCAATTGGTCAGGAAATTTTAAAGTTGATTCCTCAAATAGAGGAGAATAAAAACTTCAAAACTGAAGAAGTAAAGTTGACTGAAGGCAGAGAAGGTGATCTTGGTCCAAAAGCAGAGAATAGTGCTGGGCAAATAATTTCAAGCCAAAAAAAATCTGAAGTAGGACGTAATGATCCATGTCCTTGCGGATCAGGAAAAAAATATAAAAACTGTGGACTCATTGGAACAGAAGAACACAAAAAGAGGATGGGAGAAAAATAATTATGAAATATCTTTCAATTATTAAACCAACAAGCAAGGAATTAGTGCAAAAGTTTGCAGAAAAAAGAAATCTTGTTGATTATGTAAAAGAAAATTATTCTTATCCTCAAGAAGATTATCTAATCGCCTCAGAAATGCCGCCAGTTTTTGTTGTGTCTGACGGTGTAACACTGAATTTCAACAAATTAGTTGAGGATAAAAAATCATATCCAAACCCATCTCCGGCAGGCGAAGTTGCCAAAATATTTTGTGAAGCTGTAGTCAGTATAGTTAAAGATAAGTATCTAACCGCTTCTCTGGAAGATGTTGTAAAAGTTTTTAAAGAGGCAAATAAAAAAGTTGCTGAATATAACGAAAAGATAGGTAAAACGGATATTTCAGGTAACAAAACTGGCTTCTATTCTTCAACAGGATCTTTTGTAATTTTAAATAACAAAAAAGCGTACTGGGCATCAATATGTGATTCATTTGTGGCACATTTTGACAAAGAAATGAATCTAAAATATATATCAAGCGGAGTTTGTAGTCCTTATGCAGTGATTAACGGAGAAAATTATATGGCAGATTACCTAGAAAAAGGAGTTTTTGATCTTGAAAAGGGAGATAAGATCTTTGTATTTACTGATGGTTTTGAGCACTATATTAAAAATCTCGATTTCCAAAAATTATTCTTACAATGGGATGATTTTATACTAGAACATATATCGAAATTTTCTGATAAAATGATAACTGAAGACGTTGAAAAGTATGGACACGAGAGATCACTTATTGCGGTATCCATTTAGGTGTCAGATCAAAAACTGCGGTTTGATTAATTCTCCGGAACACGAGAAAAATATGGCAAAGAAGCAATAATATGTTATCCTATACCAATCATGAATAAATATATTTCTTGGGTTATTGGAATTCTTGTAGTTCTTGGAATTGTCTGGCTTATTATTACACCGGGTAAAGCGGGAAAACTTGATGCTTTTGCACAATGTATTAGAGACAAGAAAACAGTAACATTTTTCGGTGCATTCTGGTGTCCACATTGCCAGGCCCAAAAGGCTCGTTTTGGCTCTTCAGCGAAATATCTTCCTTATGTTGAGTGCTCAACTCCAGATGGCCAGGGTCAGACACAAGTTTGCATCGACAATGCCATAACGACTTATCCAACATGGCAATTTGCTACTGGAACGCTTCCAACAGCTACTTCAACATACCGTCATGTGGGCGAGATGGAATTAGTTGATTTATCTGAGGCAACAGGTTGCATGCTTCCTAAATAATATGACTAAATAATATGATTAGTTTTATTCAAACTAATTTTACAGCTATTGTTACGTTTCTAACGCTTATTTCGAATATACTTTTTGTTATTTTTATTTTGACAATATTTGGCAATAAAAATTTCAAAGAAAAGACTTATAAATTTGTTCACAAAAATATTGCTTGGATTTTGCTTATCCTCTCAATTATTGCTGTCACAGGTTCACTAACGTATTCGGAAATTGTTGGATATGTTCCCTGTGATCTATGCTGGTGGCAGAGAATATTTATGTATCCTCAAGTTATTCTTGGTCTTATTGCCGTATGGAAAGGAGATAAAAGTGTTGTTAACTATGTACTTCCACTTTCTATTATTGGTGGATTAATTGCTTTTTTCCACTCACTAGTTCATTGGCGAGTAATTAATGCCTCGTTTCTTGCTTGCACATCATCCCAAACTGCTCCTTGCGCTAAGGTTTATGTTTTACAGTACGGTTACATAACCATTCCGTTCATGGCTCTAACAATGTTTATCTATTTAACAACTGTTTCAATAATTTATTTAAAAGCTAATGCAAAAGAAAGAGGTAACGATAGTTACGCATAGTTCAGGATTCCATACAGATGATGTTTTTGCTGTAGCCACTCTTTTATTATTATTTGAGAAAGATCATGATGTTACGGTTATTCGTTCTAGAGAACAAGATATAATCGATAAAGCAGATTATGTTGTTGATACAGGAAATTCTTATGACCCAGATAAAAATCGTTTTGATCATCATCAAGAGGGCAGAGCCGGTCAGAGGGAAAACGGAATTTACTACGCATCATTTGGTTTAGTTTGGAAAAAATTTGGAGAAAATTTATCTGGAAGCAGGAAGGCCGCAGAAAAAATCGATAGAATGTTAGTTTCGCCTATTGATGCAAGCGATAATGGCACTCAATTTTTGGAATTAAAGATTCCAAATGTCATGCCTGTTGATGTTAATCTATTTACCCTTATCTTTTCTCCAACATGGAAAGAAGATACAAAAATTGATGATGTTTTTATGGTGTTAGTTGGTTATGCAAAAGTTATAATATCTAGATTTATTGTTTCAGTCACGGATTCAATTGAAGCCGAAGAACTTGTTATTAATGCATATAACCAAACAGAAGATAAAAGATTGGTTGTCGTTAATGAGAGACACCCTTGGCTAGAAATTTTATCTAAGTATAAAGAACCTTTATATGTTGTATATAAAAATGAACAGGGTAATTGGACAATTAAGTGTGTGAGAGATGATATTTTTTCATTCATACCACGAAAAAAACTTCCTGAAAGTTGGGCAGGAAAGCGCGATAAAGAATTGGAAAAAATAACTAACGTTGAAGGTGCAGTTTTTTGCCACAATGCGAGATTCATGGCCGTGGCAAAGACTAAAGAGGCAGTACTCAAAATGGCAGAAATTTCACTAAATTCTTAGTTTGTAAAAAGGTTTGGCAGGTATAAAAGGATAATACTTACAATCATCAGTATTGAGAGAATCGTCCAAGCGATTTGAAACTTTTTCTTATGTTTTTTATCGAAAAGCATCGTATAATAGGTAAATAATGCTTGATTTTCATCAAAAACGCAAATTACGAGGTGTTTTATATCATCGGGTGACGTTAGTAGTGCTCGGAATTTTGGTTTTAATCCTCATCCATTCGACTTGGACAGTCTATAAGAAGAAAGAAGAAAGCGAGCAATTGAAAATTATTGCCCAAAATCGTGTGGACGAGTTAAATGACAGAGACACTGATTTAAAGTCAAAAATCGACAAACTAGCTACTCCATCAGGCATTGAAGAAGAAATACGTTCGAAATTTAGCGTTGCCAAAGAAAATGAAAATGTCGTTGTCATAGTCCCAGATGAAGCAAAAGAAGCCACAACAACAGTAAAAACTGAGAGTTTTTGGCAGAAAATCTTAAATTTCTGGAAATAACTTGTCTTGCCATTAGCTTTTCTATATAATAGTTCTACTATGCACAATGTTAAAATATATTCGACACCAACATGTCACTTCTGCCAAATGACTAAGGAATTTTTTAAGGAAAATAATGTTTCCTATGAAGAATTCAATGTCGCAGCTGATCAGGATAGGAGGAAAGAAATGATGGAAAAATCAGGTCAGCTTGGCGTACCTGTAATATTAGTAGATGATCAAGTAGTAGTCGGTTTCAATAAGCCTCGACTCTCTCGATTTTTAGGTCTTGGTGACAATACTCTTAAAACAGCGTAGAGTTTAATACGCAGCCGCTGTAGTTAAACGGATATAACGGCCCCGTCCTAAGGGGCAATTGGAGGTTCAATTCCTCCCGGTGGCACAATTGACTTGTATGAAAAATACTGAGGCCGCTCTAAAATGGATAGTTGAAATTCTAGTAAGAAACAAAATCACCTTCCAAATAACTGGAGGTTTTGCAGCTAAACTTTATGGGTCAAATCGTGAATTGGCAGATATTGATATTGATGTAAAAGAAGATTGTTTTGACCAGTTACTTCCAGAAGTAAAACAATATGTTTTATCAGGTCCAGAGGAATATAAAGATGAAGAATTTGATGTGAAGTTAATGACTTTAGAATATAAAGGACAAGTCATTGATATCGCAGGAAAAGCTAAGATTTTTTATAAAAATCTTAAAGAATGGATTGAAATTAAACCTGATTTTTTAAATAACAATTATATTTCAATTTACGATATCAATATTCCTGTAATAACTAAGAAAGCACTAATTGAATACAAAAGTAAATTACTTAGAGAAGTAGATAAAGAGGATATTTCGGCTTTAACAAACTAAATTATGATATAATCAACCCATGAATCCTGAAGAAAAAGAACTATTGAAAAGAAGCATTGCACTAGCAGAAGAAAATAATGATATTTTGCGATCAATACAGCGATCACTTCGCTTATCACGTTGGATTACAGTTATTTATTGGATATTTATTATCGGTTCAGCTCTCGGTGCTTTGTATCTTATCAAGCCTTATATTCAAGCTCTGCAAGGTGCATATGGGGGAGCAAGTTCAAACTTTAACGACATCATTAATAACTTCAAATCTGCAACACAATAGGTTGCGAAAAGAAGATTTTTTAGTAAGATATTTCTACATGCCAAGGTAGCTCAGTTAGTAGAGCATTCCCCTGAAGAGGGAAGGGTCAACAGTGCAATTCTGTTCCTTGGCACATCAAAATATTTTGTATTCCCCTGAAGAGGTGAGAAGCGAAGCTTCGCAAGACCTTGAGCACTGAAAGTGCGAAAGGTGTACAGCGTCTGTAAGACGAGGTCCCCAGTTCGATTCTGGGCCTTGGCACAACAATTATCTTCGTAGTTTTAAAAATCCCAAGAATTCGTAAATAATATAGAAAGTTGTAAGGATTATTACCATTATCTTAAAATTTCCTGCTGGAAGCATTAAAGAAATGACCAATCCTAATGTGATTATAATCAAACTATTCAAATTTTCATTTTTTTTCATATTTTTATTAATTAACCTTTAACTCGAAGCCTTGTTTGCCTATTTTTATCTATTTTAGGCAAACGTAAAATTAAAAGGCCGTGCTTTTCAATTGCTTCGGCTTCTTCCACATCAATTTCAGTGGGGAGCATTATTGTACGTGAAAATGAACCCCAGTAGAGTTCTTGGTGGAAGTAATCCTCATCTTTTACAAATCTTTCAGTTTCTCGCTTTCCTTTTATTGTTACCATGTCGCGAGTAATAGAAATATCCAAATCTTCGGGTTTTACACCGGCTACCATTGATTTTATGACAATTTCAGTAGGAGTTTGGTAGACGTCAACAGTCAATTGACCTTCTTCTTCAGTTTCCTCATCAAACCAGGCCTCGTCTTTAGATTTTTTTAGAGGTTTTGAATCAGAAGACTCAATTTCTTCCGTATCATCATCCATTCTGACGCTGCCTGTTAATTTTTCAAAGAATGATCTACCGTCTTTCATAATAAGTTAAGTTATATTTTATATAAGATTTAAAAAGTTACAAATTTAAGTGCAGTTTGAGAAGGAAGAAAGAAATAATTGGAGACGAATAACATACGATGACAATTATTTCTTGAATTCCGACAAAGAAATGCATTAAATTTGGATACTTTTTACTTTTTCAAATAGTAGGAGTAGGAAAATAATGCCTACCCACACCATCCCGAAAACGAAAAATATGTTCCCGGAAACTTCGTTAATTATAAGCAAGTTGAATGTGGTATGCAAGACGATAGCTAGGATAAGTCCAGAAATAGTAGCTTCAATCTTACGTGCTCTACTCTTATAATAGGCCAGTCCCATAGCAATGCCGATTGTGCCCGAAGATATGATGTGTAAGAGACTTGCTCCGATAAAACGCATATTTCCGTTTATAATTGTGCCCAGAAAATCCCCATTTTTTATCGGATCTAGCAAAAACAGGGTATTTTCCATTGTCACAAACCCCAAAGCGGAAATAATCAGATAAATTATATTATCAACCGGCTCATCATTTACTCTGTTGCGAAGGGCAATGAAATAGACTAGTAAAAATTTAAAAATTTCCTCAATTGCTGCCCATAAAACAAATGAAAGTGTTGCTTCGTTTTGAATGTAATCATAAACCAATTTTTGCAAAGGAAGAACAAAAGCTACAGCAAGCATTCCTCCCAAAAATGAGAGTGTGATCATTTTAGCAGGCTCTGGATGAAGATCTTCTTTAAGCCAAAACCAAAGCCAAATAAGAGCTGGGATAAGTCCTAATATGAAAGCTAAAATGTAAGGATATTTTTCTAAAAAATCGAGCATTTTATTTTGGCCAAGGAGTGACCATAAGCAGTTGTTGTTTAGATAGATTTTGCCAGATTTCTTCTGTAATAAATGGCATAAATGGGTGAAGAAGTTTCAAACTCTGCTCAAGGATATGAAGTAGGGTTTTTTGAGCAGATTTCTTTAGAGTCTCATCACGCAAATCATTTTTTGACTCTTCAATAATTTTATCAGCAAATTCGTGCCAAACATAGTGGTAGATTTTTTCCGCAGCCATATAAAACCTAAATTCATCCATATCTTTTGTGACATCTACAATCAAATCTTCAAGATTTTTAATTAAATCCTTGTGTTTTGGTGCAATTTCATCAGTTTCCTTATAATCTTTTGTGTTTTCCAAGACAAATCTCGTAATATTCCAAATTTTATTTGCAAAATGCTTGTAAGCTTTAAACTTTTCAGTTGATATCTTACTATCATTTCCAACACTTGTTCCTATTATCATAGCCATTCTCACTGCATCAGCACCGTATTTCGCTATCATATCTACGGGATCAATATTATTTCCTAATGATTTTGAAATTTTTCTATTTTTTTCATCACGAACAAGACCATGCAAGTAAACTGTTTTAAAAGGGACTTCACCAAGTAAAAACTGACTCATCAGTATCATGCGTGCAATCCAAAAAAACAAAATATCATAGCCAGTTTCTAATACTGAAGTTGGGTGATATGTTTTTAAATCTTTTGTATCGTTCGGCCAGCCTAATGTTGAAAAAGTCCACAATCCAGAAGAAAACCAAGTATCAAGGGTATCATCAATAGGTTTCCAATCTGAACCGGGTTGATTCTTGGAAATTTGAACGTCATCTTCTTTGTACCATGCATTTGGAATATTATGTCCATACCAGATTTGCCTTGAGATATTCCAATCACGAAGGTTGTCTATCCATTGAAAATAAACTTTCTCAAATCTTTCCGGAAGAATTTTTATCTGCCCTTGAACAACAGGTTCTCTCATCAACTCTTTAAGTGACTTATTATCTCGCTCTGGAATTGGTTTATTTACATCAACAAAGAATTGATGGCGTTTAGGTAAAGTTAGAATAATTCCACCTCCTCTTTGAGCTCTTGGAACTTCATGTGAGATTTTTTCTTCTTTAGTAAGTAAATTATTTTCTTTTAGCCACTTAATAATCTCTTCTCTAGCTTCTTTAAACTTAAGATCGTTTAGTGATTTGTGAGAATTAATTATTTTCCCTTGTTCGCTAATAACTTGATGAAGTTTTTGATTTTTTGAAATCAGGCCGTGTTTTAACGCCAGGTCGTAGTCTTTTTTTGAATGTGCAGGAGTAATTCCAACTGCACCAGTCCCAAATTCTTTATCAATAGACTCATCAGCAATTATCTTAATATTTAAACCAATTCCATTTACAAATTTTGTGTCGAAACTTTTCCCTATATATTGCTTGTATCTATTATCTTCAGGATGCACAGCAACAGCCACATCAGCCAGTTTGGTTTCTGGAAGTGTAGATGCAATTTCAATCGGGAAGTTAGGAGAATACTTAAATGTATAAAGCATACTTTCTTCCGATTCGTACTCTATTTCATCATCTGCTACAGTGGTCTGGCCTTTGAGATCCCAATTAACAAGCCTTTCTCCTACATAAATCAAACCCGCTTCATACATTCTCATAAATGCTTCTTCAACTGCTTTTTTTCTATTATCATCAAGAGTAAATGCTAATCTTGACCAATCAAGGGAAGCACCTAAAGTTTTCATCTGCTTAATTATTGTTTGCTGAGTATCTAGAGCGTATTCATTAACCATTTGGACGAACTTTTCTCTAGTGTAGTCATTCCTTGAGATCTTTTTATCTTTTAAAAATTTAGTCTCAGTTGCGATAGCGGCATGATCTGTACCAGGTATCCAGAGAGTTTTTTTACCTTGCATTCTTTGGTAGCGAATTATGATATCTTCAATCGCTAACATCAAAGCGGACCCCATATGAAGGGTTCCAGTTACATTTGGAGGAGGTAATACCATAGAAAAAGGATCTACATGTTCACTTGGCAAATTTTCAGGATTAAAAAAACCGCTATCCACCCATACTTTATAAATCCGACCTTCTGTTTCCTCAGGTTTGTAGGGAGAAAGAAAAATTTCATTCATTTTCTTAGAATATCATAAATTTAACCTTTCTCAAAAAATCATCCAAGAGGCGTAAATACATGTCAAACCAATTTCTAAAGGACAACTCTATGTCCTTTAGAAATACTACGCTTAAATTATTATATAAAATTTGGATTAAATTTTATATAAAAGACAAATTTCTAATGTAAAGGACATTTATATAATTACGGCTAATATTAGTGATATTTTTTGATTTTCTTCATCAAAAATTATTGACACTCAATATATGATAGACGATAATCTTTCATAATAATTAAAAAAATTCTATGATCCAGAAATTTCTGAAGGGGAGAACTGTTCGAAAAATTTTTACAACATTAATAGTTTTTATATATTTAATTTCATCAGTACCTAGTTTGGTTTCTGCTGGAGATATTTATGCAAATTCTCAAAGTTACAGTGAAAGCCACAGTAACTCTGAAAGTTCAAATTATAACGATAATACTAATTACAATGACCAACCGAGCGATCATCAAAGTTACGGAGATGATCAGGATAACAAAGATAATAAAGGAGATTATGACCATGATATAGATCATAACGACGAAGATCATGATAAAGATCATAAAAATAAGGATTATGATCATGATAAAGATCAGGATAATTGCTATTATGATTGTCCATCTGAAGTTTCCTCAACACCTGAGCCAACTCCGACACCAACTCCTACACCTAGTCCAAGCCCATCGCCAAGCCCTACGCCATCTCCAACGCCAACACCTTCTCCTAGCCCATCCCCAGCACCCACACCATCCCCAAGTGGTGATGGCATAAGTACAACAACTGCAGATATTTCTATAAGTAAAAGTGCAAATATAACTCAATTACATCCAGGAGACCAAATTACGTATACAATTAATTTAATAAACAATGGTCCAGCACTCGCTCTTAATGTTTTGGTTTCAGATACTTTGCCAAATTCATTGGATTTAGTTTCTGCTACACCCACAATAGGAAGTTATTCTTCCGGAATATGGAATGTTGGTAACTTAGCTTCAGGATCTTCGACAGTTTTGACTTTAGTAACTACTGCAAAAACAGCTGGTACTGTCACTAATACGGCAACAGCATCAAGCACCGTTACGGATAATAACTTAAGCAATAATGTTTCCTCTGTTGATGTATCTGTTAACCCTCCACTGGAACATGGTGGTCAAGGAGGTAGTGGAGGAGGAGGCGGAGGTGGCGGTGGAATAAGCGCTGGTGGTGGAAGTGGTTCAAGTCCAGCACCTAGTCCAACTCCATCATCAAGTGGTGGTGGCGGTGGTGGTGGAAGCGGCGTGCCTTCGACGCCAACAGTTCTAGGTACCACTACAGAAAGTTCATCCTCTTGCTATTATTTACATGATTTTCTTAGAAAAGATTTGCCAAACGATCCAAATGAAGTAAAAAAACTTCAAATATTCTTGCAAGCTTATGAAGGCGACAAGTCAGTTGTTATAAATGGTATTTATGATGATGCGACAATTAACGGAGTAAATAACTTCCAAGTGAAGTATAAAGATGATGTTTTGATTCCATGGGGTTATACAGGTAAAGAAGGAACTGGGTACACATATATTTTGACGAGAAAGAAGGTCAATGAAATTGTTTGTGCAAAGCCATTTCCAGTAACAGCTGACCAGCAAACAGAGATTAATATTCATCGAGCAAAGTGGCTTGCTATGGGGAGTGGAAATATTCATCAGGGTGGAAGTGGATCCTCAAATGCCCAAGGAAACGGAGGTTTAGCAACCTTGGGCGGACCATCAACAACAACGGTTGCTATTGCAAACTCCTTCACTAACGGATTACTTTCTGGGCTTAAAAAACTTGGTAATTTAGTTGTCGCGTCCTTTATTTGGCCATTTGGAGGGGCTCTGGGCAGTGGAGCAAATCAGGGTGCCTTTGCTTTCTCGCGTTGGCTTAATATTTTGCTAATAATTGTTATTCTGATTGTGCTTTATCTTTGGTATAGAGAACGGCGAAATAATAAAAAAATTGACGATATCAATAAAGAAATAGACCTTAAATAAAAGAGAAAAGCCCGCATTTTAAGCGAGCTTTCCTCCTGTGCTTCCACGATAATTTTACACTGTTGGCAAGAGCCGGCTAGATAGTTATCCCCAATTTAAGATTTCCTGAAGCAATAATGTTTTTGTTTTGACGTAATAAATCTGGATAAAGACTAAGATTAATGTATGCAGCAGCAGCTATCATAAGGGAATTGTCAGTAGAAAGTGTTCGAGTGGGAACTTTCACAATTAAACCAGGGAATTCAGACTCAAATTGACCTAAAAGCTCTCGGATCCGCCTATTAGCTATTACACCGCCTGCAACAATTAAAGTTTTTGCTCCTATCTCTTCTAAAGCTTTTTTTGTTTTAGTAAGCAAAACATCAATAACTGTATCTTCAAATTCTCGGGCAATATCTGCTTTTTCTTCCTGAGTTTGGGGTTTATGATCTCGAATGTAATAGAGTACAGCTGTTTTTAGTCCTGAAAATGAAAAATTCGAATCTCCTGAATGGATCATTGGCCGGCTAAATTTTGCTTTACGTGGTAAATCTTTAGTACGTGCAAATTGAGCAAGCTTTGAAATTTCTGGTCCGCCAGGATATGGTAGGTCAAGCATTCGTGCCACTTTATCAAATGCCTCTCCAACGGCATCGTCTCGAGTTTGGCCAATGACATTGTATTTTCCCCAGTTTACAATGGATACGAGTTCCGTGTGTCCTCCAGAGATAAGCAAAGCTAGAGCAGGGAATTCAAATTTTCTCTCGTCTGGATTTTCAATAAGAATTGATGCTATGTGACCTTCCATATGATTTATAGGAAGAACATGAATGTTCCAGAGTTTGCCAAGTGCAAGCGCGCAACTTATGCCAACCCAAAGGGCTGGTGCTAAACCAGGTCCGCTAGTTACTGCGATCACATCAATATCTGGTTTTTCTAAATTTTCGAGTACATCACGTAGACCCTCATACATTCCCTCTTCTCGTTTTGTGATTTCTCTTACCTCATCCCAGATTTTTGGATCAATTTCTTTTCTTCTCTTTTTTTGAAGAGAGCTCTCTTTTAAAACTTTCTCAATAAGTTTTGGTAAATTTTTTGAATGTTCACGTTTTGCCATCATCGGATAAACTCCGCCAAATTCTTTGTGAATATCAATTTGAGAAAAAAGTGCATTAGCTAGTACAGAAAAAGTTGGGGACTCAAGTTCTCCAGAAGCTTCCACAATACTAACTGCTGTTTCGTCGCAGGAAGTCTCAATAGATAAAATTCGCATAGAAATTATGCGACCCTACGGGGAGTCGAACCCCGATTGCAGCCTTGAAAAGGCCGCGTCCTAACCATTAGACGATAGGGCCAAA
>PPGI01000001.1 GCA_003173855.1 Candidatus Zambryskiibacteriota bacterium
TGAGTATGGTAAAAAAATTAATTTCCTGCCCAGACACAAATTCAGACGACGAATTTGATGCTATCGCCATCGGACTCACTCATTTTGCAATTCAAAAGTAATTAATATATAGTGCTGCAAGAGGTGAAAAATGGGGAAAGAAGATTTTTTTCTTCAAAACTGCCCTGAGTGTAAGAAAATGAAAGCTCTTATACCATCAATGAGTGGAATCTTTTGTAAATATTGTGAAAAGTACTTTGAAGTTGTTGGTGGCCAACTAGTGAAGACCATTCGCCCCCCAGAAGTAGCGATACATGAAAGACGTATTGCTGAACTTCTGAAGACAAAGGAAAAACCAAAGAAGAAATAACGGCCGAAGAAAAACTTCGGCCATTTCCATTATCATAATTCAAATTTGGATTATGACCTCATCATTTTCAGAAATACGTCCTGTGGGATGTTCACCTTGCCTCTCTCTCTCATTTTCTTCTTTCCTTTCTTTTGCTTTTCTCGAAGCTTCATTTTACGAGTAATATCTCCACCATACATATGCTGAGTGACATCTTTTCTATAAGCTGCAACAGTTCTACTTGAAATTATTCTTCCCAAAGCTTTAGCTTGAACTTTCATCACAAACATTTGTCGTGGAAGAAGTGAGTGCAATTTTTCAACGGAAGACTCAGCTTCTTGTTCGACAATTCTTCTAGAAACTACTCTAGAAAATGCTGGTAAAACTTCATCAGCTACCAAAATATCTAACCTAACAACATTGGCATCTTTCATTCCTTCGATTTCATAAGAAATTGAAGCAAAACCACTAGTTACACTCTTTAGTTTGTCAAAAAAATTTCTCATTAGTTCGCGAAGTGGCATTTTTAAATTTAATCTTGTTCTATCTTCACCAAAATTTTCTGTCTCGCCTATTTCTGCTTCATGCTCATAAAGAAGAGGCATCAGGTTACTTAAATATTTTGCAGGAGTAATAATAGTTGCATTAACCCAAGGTTCACTAACAGATTCAATTAAATTTTCATCTGGAAATTGTGATGGAGAATAGATTATTTCCTTTTTTCTATTTTTATATGTGACTTCATAAGTAATTGTTGGCATTGTCACAACCAGTTCTAGATCAAACTCTCGATGTAAGCGTTCTGTAATAATTTCAAGATGAAGCATACCCAAAAAGCCGCAACGGAATCCTCGACCAAGCGCGCCGGAAGATTCTTCTTCAAATGTAAAAGAGGAGTCAGAAAGTTTTAATTTTCCGAGAGATTGCTTCAAATTAACAAAATCATCCTGACTTTCAGGATAAATGGAAGCCCAAACAACCGGCCTTGGAAATTGATAGCCAGGAAGTGGACCGTTGTTGTCTTGTTCTGATGCAACTGTATCTCCAACAGAAGCTATACCTGGTTCTTTTATTCCGGTGACAATATATCCGATTTCTCCCGCTCTTATTTTATCAGTGGCAACTTCATCAGGGGAAAAAATCCCCACTTCAATTGAAGAAAATTTCCTTTTTGAAATCTTGAAGACCAGAGGAGTATTTTTTTTGACTTCCCCTTCCATTACTCGAACAAAAACAATCACTCCTCGATGAGTGGAGTACTTGAAATCAAAAATTAGAGAGCGAAAGGCATTTTCAGTTTTAATTTCTGGAGCTGGGACTCGCTTTATTATTTCCTGTAAAAGATTATCTACACCTTCACCTGTTTTCCCAGAAACTAGAAGTATTTCGTCTTTAGAGCAACCTAAAAGATTCATTACTTCCAATGTTACTTCCTCAACTCGTGCCAATGGTGAATCAATTTTAGAAAGTACAGGAATAATCCGAAGCCCTGATTCTCTAGCCATATTTAATGTTGTTAGTGTTTGAGCTTGAACGCCTTGTGTAGAATCAACCAATAAAATTGATCCTTCTACAGCTTTAAGAGCACGAGAAACTTCGTATGAAAAATCAATATGACCTGGAGTATCGATTAAGTTCAGAATGTAATCTTTTCCATCATATTTATATTTCATCCGAACAGGCTGCATTTTGATTGTAATTCCCCTCTCTCTTTCAAGCTCCATTGAATCAAGAACCTGATCCTGCATTTTTCGCTTTTCTATAGTTCCAGTCAATTCCAACATCCGATCGGCTAAAGTCGATTTTCCATGATCAATATGGGCAATGATTGAGAAATTTCTAATGCTCGTTTCTGGCATGACCTACATTAAAGCATACAATCCATGTAAGTTCGAATTATTTATCTCCTGAAATTACTTCTCTTGTTTTTGCTCCGACTAATCCATAACCAGTTGTGATTTCATTTCCAGAACAAACTATTCCTTTAGCGCATTGATATTGCTCGACTGCTAGACGAGTTATCTGTCCAAAATATCCTGTGCTGTTTCCAGCTTGAAGATATCCTTTAGAGATTAAGAAATTTTGTAGCGTAGTCACATCAGAACCGCTTATTCCGAAATAAAGTGTTCTCGATAGTGGAGTCCCTGATGAATTCGCAGGTGGAGTTGGGGTTGGTGTGGTTGCCTGGCCTGAATCATTTAACATTACTGCACGAGTCTTTGCTCCAACTAATCCGTAACCAGTAGTGCTCTCATTACCAGAACAAACTATTCCTTTATCACACTGATACTTCCTAACAGCTAGCTCTGTAAGTTGACCGAAGTATCCTGTGTTGTTGCCAGCTGACAAGTAGCCTTTAGCAATCAAGAAGTTTTGGAGTGCGATTACGTCATTTGATCGTAAGCCAAGGTAAAGTGTATGTGTAATTTGTGGAGGAGGTACTGGTGAAGATGGCGTTGGAGTTGGTGTAGGCACAGGTGATGGTGAACTACCTCCACCCCCGCCGCTTGATGGTGTTGGAGTTGGACTTGGTGCTGGTGCTGGTGCAGGAGCTGGGCTTGGTGAAGGAGTCGGTTGAGGTGTAGGTGTCGGTGATGGAGTAGTGAAACTAATCGTCACAGGATCAGAGTAGACTCCTTGGTCGTCATAAGCAAATAACGTGTAATAGTATGTTGTACCGTCTAAAACAGAAGTATCATGATAAGTAGTTGTAGGCATTGCAAGATTTACAAGTGCAGTTTGAGTATTTGGAGTCATTATAAATCCTGTGGTACTTCTCATAATAAGAGTACCGGCGGTTAATTCATATTGAGTTCCCCAATCATCAATTGGAACTCCCCAAGAAAGATTAACTGATCCATTAGTTGCTGTTAGAGTTACAACTTTAGGCGGTTTCGGCAATCTCTGTAGAGTTTTGAATGTTAAATTAATTGTTTGTGTTGTATTTCCAGCTACATCCGTTGAGACAATCTGATAATCATATGTAGTATTTCTTTTTAATCCTAATAAAGTAACGGTATGGGTTGTAAGTAATGACGTATCAAGAGCACTTGCTGAGTTGTAACTAATATTTGTTCCAAAATTTACTTTACTTGTTGCACCTTCGTTAGTTGACCATTTAATAACCGCACTCGATACTGTTGTACTTGAAACAAGTACTTCCGAAATAGTTGGTGGAGTAACATCTGGCACTGGACTTGGACTTGGTGAAGGAGCTGGATTTGGTACTGGACTTGGTGAAGGTGAAGGGGTAACAGTAACAGCAGTTGATCCACCTGCTGTTCCACCTACACCTGAACATGAAATTGAATAGGTTGCAGTAGATGTTGGTGATACTGATTGTGTACCACTGGTTGCTTTTGTTCCTGTCCAAGCATCCAAGGCTGTGCAAGTTGTGGTATTAAGTGAAGACCATGTTAGTGTTGAAGATCCACCTGAAGTGATTGATGTTGGTGAAGCTGATATTGAAACTATTGGAACTGGGGTTGGTGATGGTGATGGTGGAGGAGTTGGAGTAGTAACTGTTATTGAAACAGAGGATCCTGCTGTTCCTCCTACACCTGAACAATTTAGAGTGTAAATTGAACTTATTGTTGGTGATACTACTTGAGTTCCAGAAGTAGATTTTGTTCCTGCCCATGAACCAGATGCACTGCAAGTTGTTGCGTTCGTTGATGACCATGTGAGTGTTGATGAATTGCCTGATGTGATTGTAGTTGGGTTTGCAGAAAGTGTAGCTGTTGGAATTGGTGTTGGAGTAGGTGCAGGTGCTGGAGCTGGAGTTGGTGGAGTGTAAGGATCAATAACATTTTCCCATATCCAACCATCAACACCTGTATTAAAATTTACATTCCAGAACCAATACGATGTTCCACTTAGATCTGCCCAAGTTGGACCTCCAATTACTGTTCCTATAGATCCAACTGGTTGTGTACCAAGTAACGTACCTCCTGGAGTACTTCTTATATTAGCTGTGGTATTTACACTTACTTGTTGTCCAATTGTAAATTTTGTTGATGGTGTAGGTGTTGGAGATGGAGACGGTGTTGGACTTGGTGCGGGAGCTGGTGCAGGTGTGGGAGCAGGGGATGGTGATGGTGCTGGACTTGGGGATGGAGTAACAGTTAGTTGTACGGAGGATAGAACAGAAGTAGAACCATTTGTAGCACAAAGTGTGTAGGTAGTATTGCTTGTAATACTAACTGATTGACTTCCATTTGCTGCAACTGTTGACCCAGGACAAGAGCCTTGAGTAATTGGAGGTAGGATTGGACCATATAGAGTAACTGTGTTTGCATTTGAAGTCGACCAGTTTAATGTAAATGTGTTTGTAGTTGCAGTGGCAGAAGAAGTAAATGAGTTAATGACTGGTGCGGGTGTTGGAGTTGGTGTTGGCGTAGGGCTAGGACCTGGTGAAGGTGAAGGAGATGGAGATGGAGATGGAGATGGAGCAGGTGAAACTGTGTCATTTACTTGGTAAACATAAATTCTTGGCTTACCATTAGCTCCCTCACCGCGGACCATTGTATATAGTCGGTTAGTTGATGAATCAAAATCAGCACCGATGACTTCGTTATATGGATAGTCCCGCCAACCAGCCATTGGATCTCCTTCTCCTGGATAAACAACCTTCCAATTTGTTTGTGGTTGAATTTGATATTGTTGTTTTTGGCCTGAAGCGACAGAGGCTAAATCTGCTGGATTATATAAATACCAATAATGTGCAGAATTATCAGACTGCAACGAAGAGCTTACATAATTAACATTATTCTGGGCCATTGTAGGGAAGAACAAAACACCTGTTTTGTTTTGTGTATCAATCCAGACACCTTGTTTTAGATAATCTCCCCAAGTCCATTTTGTGTTAAGCCAGCTATCAAATGTTTGGATAATTGGGTTTGAAGCGTTACGATTTGGTCTATCAGAACCCGCTCCTGGACTTGAAGTGAAATCGTAACCTACCAAATTAATGCTCGACAATGTTGATCGATCAGCTTGTGTTGTTGGTGGACTAAAGGCAGTTAAAGATGGCCCTATTGAACCCGGACCAGCACTGACTGCAGAGAAATATCCACCACAACCTGCTGCTAGTTTTTTGCCACCACCTAAATATGTATCAGCAAACCATTGTGGTATTGGCATAATACAATCACCCGCTTGTTTAGAGTTATGCCCTGAAAGAACATATGCTCCAATTGCATTGCTTGTACCATTACTATCATTAATAGTGCTATAACCAACAGATGGATTATTTGTACAACAAACATTGTACTCATCTTGATATGCCCAATATAATCTCTGTTGAGATGCGTCCCAATATAATCCTGAAATTGTTCCTGATCCAGCAGTATTAGCATCGTAAACTTTACCACCAGCAATATTTCCCCAATTTTTTACGAGTGTTGCCATTGGCGTACCAGCAAATGTTGTTGGTACTTTTATTTCGTAAAATGTTTGTGGGTTCCAAGATACTGAAAAAGCATGCAATTCTCCGTTTATGTACCGCAGTGCAAAACCTCTCGAGAAATTAACATCACTTGAGTCACCACTAGATGCTGGCATATCGAATGCACCAAGATAACTAAAATCATTTGGGGTTAGTACTTGTTTATTATTATTTACTCCAGGTGCAGGAGTTGGACTTGGCGTAGGTGTTGGTGTTGGAGTTGGGGTTGGGGTAGGTGTTGGTGTTGGCACTGGAGTTGGTGCAACATAAGTTTGAAGATTATCTTCTCCTACCCAACCATCAACACCCGAAGTGAAGTCAATGTTCCACCACCATATTGTTGTACCGT
>PPGI01000010.1 GCA_003173855.1 Candidatus Zambryskiibacteriota bacterium
CGAGGAGACGTACAATAGTACGTTGACGAGAATTTTTCGAAGTCCAACAACGAAATGCGCCAGTTTTGGAAGTTTTCTACACTCCTAAGATTACAGGGATGACTATAGGTTTCTTCGCAGTTTTTTGGAACAAGAATCTAGCCACTTCGTCAGCAAGTGTTGCTTTAACTAGATCAAAATCGATTGGATTCATGCCAGCTGTGGTGTTTTCAACTGTTTTTTTGATAATCATTCGGGCGTGATTTAGAAGTTCCTGTGATTCACGAAGATAAACAAAACCTCGAGAAATAATATCTGGAGATTTTTTCAATTTTCCTGTTTTAGTATTGATTGAAACAACGACAAGAAAGATTCCGTCTTGAGCAAGCATTTTTCTGTCTCGCATAACCATTTCCTGAACATTTCCAACAGAGAAACCATCAACAAGTACCAGATTTGAAGGCACTTTTTCTTTCAGCATTCGGATTTTCTGGCCTTGGTCATAAATTTCTACGATTGAACCATTGTCTGGAATAACAATATTTTCTTTTGGATGTCCGAGCGATTGGGAAAGTTCAGCATGCTGGCAAAGCATGTAGTGGTTTCCGTGAACTGGCATAAAGAATTTGTAAGGAATTTGTTGGTGAATCCATTTAAGTTCGTCTCGGTTTCCGTGTCCTGAAGCATGAATGTCAGAATCAAGATATGTAACAATTTTAGCACCAGATCGGTAAAGGTTGTCTTTCAGATTAATAACTGACCTGTAGTTTGTTGGAATAACAGAAGAGGAGAGGAGGACAGTGTCAGTTGGTTTTAAGTGAACATATTTGTGAGTTTTATTTGCAATACGCATTAGAGCTGCAAATTCCTCACCTTGGGCACCAGTTACAAGCATAACAATCCTATCTGGCGGATAATTTTCAATATCTTCAAGAGGAATGATGTTTGTTACTTCAGCAAGTTTTAAATGTTTAATGATTTCAATGTTTGATTTCATTGAACGGCCTTCAATCACCATTTTCTTTCCGTATTTTTCTGCAGCCTTTATGATAGCGATGATTCGTTCAACTTGAGAAGCAAACGTAGCAATGATCAATCGGCTTTTGGTTTCTTTGATAAAACGATCAATGTTTTCGATAACCACATCTTCTGAAAGTGAAAACCCGGGTTTTTCAATCGAAGTTGAGTCCATCGTAAGCAAAAGCACATTCATGTCTTTAAACATTTTGTACTGCTCGACTTCTTCTTCCGTTGGAACACCTTTGACGTTATCAACACGAACATCTTCAATGAAAACAATATTTCCATAAGGAGTCTCAATGATTAATCCCATTGAATCGGGAATAGTGTGTGAAATAGGAAATGTTTTTACTCGAAGTTGTCCGACTGTGATAGCTTCGTTGCCATCAATAATTGCGATATCGAGTGGTTTTAAGTGAGGAAATTCTTCCTGGCGTTTTTTAATCATCACTGCACCGAATTGTCTTGTATAAATTTTTGGATAGCCAATTCGATCAATGATAAATGGAATGCCGCCAATGTGATCTAGGTGACCATGAGTTATAAAAAGAGCCCGAATTCGATCTTTATTATCTTCAAGATATTTAGTGTTTGGCAAAATGTAATCAATTCCAGGAGTATCTTCGTCTTTAAATTGAAAA
Organism: Candidatus Zambryskiibacteriota bacterium; assembly: GCA_003173855.1. GTDB lineage: Bacteria > Patescibacteriota > Minisyncoccia > Phycocordibacterales > DATDWN01 > C7867-006. The sequence continues at coordinate 1,641 of PPGI01000010.1, forward strand.
CCAGCATCAATAATGATGATATCGTCTTTATATTCAATAGCTGTCATATTTCGGCCGACTTCCTCAACTCCTCCAAGCGGAATAACTCGAATACTGTCTCCGATAGGCGGGATAACATCCTCAGTTTTTTTAGTCATTTTTAACGGAATGTCTCGACGACCAAATTGTCTCCTAGGTCGGGGACCGCGCGCATGATGTCTTGATTCTTGTGTTTGATTTTCCATATGAATTAATTATTATTTTGTTTTGCAAAAAATTTCCAAACGTTATTTGTCTCAATGTACCATTTATATACATTTCCAAACCGCTCATTTGCAGTTGTAAGAGTTCCTAATTCCACACCGTGGACTTTATTTGGAACAATGTAGATAAAATATGGAGCGTAGGTGAATACTGCCGGTACGTCGTTTGTTATTTCATTGTTTATACCAGATAAGTTATCCTTTTGTAAATCCGGATCATTTGTTTTTCTAAAATTTTCAAGCATTTTGTCAGCACGAAGATTCGTATAAAGTGCAATATTTAATCCTGGACTGACACGTTCTGAAGAATGCCAAAATGGATAAAGATCAAGATCTCGTCCGACCACTTCGCCAAAAAGAAGCGAATCGTATTTTCGATTTCGAATAATATTTTGATTTAAATCTCCGAGTTCAAAAATTTTTACTTCAACTAAAGCTCCGATTTTTTCCCATTGTTTCTGGAGCAAATAGGCTGCAGCTTTTAATTCAGGTGCGTCACCTGTGGAAATTGAAAATGAGAGGGTTGTTGTATTTCCTTTTTTATCTTTTTTTTCAAAAATTCCCGAATCATTTTGCTTCCAGCCTGCGCGAGTAAGTATTGCTTCGGCAAGAGTAACTCTGTCTTCTGAAGATGTCGCTTTATTGCCCAAATTTTGAGGTGGAATAGGAGAATCGATCGGTTCACCATAACCTTGGAGCACAGAATTAATGATTTCCTGCTTGTCTGTAGCTTTATTTAGAGCGAGTCTTACTTCTTTATTAACCAAAACAGGCGCAACATTTTGATTGAAGAAAACGCCGAAAATTCTCGGCAATGGTGAAAGCAAAACAATTTCGTTGTCGATTTTTAAATTTGGAAGTTCTTTAGGAGTTACTCCGTGAATACTTTCAACATTTCCGTCTTTAAAGTTTGAAATTAGATTTTCCATATCAGGATATGATTTGATAACCAAATTTGTGATGTAGGGTTCTCCCAAAGCATATTTATTGAAAGCTTTTAAATGGTATTCAGATGGTAAACCGCTTCCGTTGTAAGTTATGTAATCTACTTTGTATGGTCCAGAACCAATTGGTTTTGTGTTGTATTGGCTAAATGGAAATTCTTCGTTTGTTGCTTTGCTCCAAATATGTTTTGGCAATATTCCTGTTGTTAGATTCTCAATAAATGGTGAATAAGCTTGACTTAATGTAAATCTTACAGTTTTATCATCAACTTTTGTGACTTTTACACCTTGCCAGTTTGCTTCGCGTGGACTCTTAAGGCTTGGGTCTTGTGCTCGCTCCACTGTAAAAACCACATCATCTGCTGTCACTTTTATACCATCATGGAATGTGGCATTTTTTAATGTAGCTGTGTATGTTAGGCCATCTTCAGATATGTTGTATGTTTCTGCAAGATCAGGGATCAATTGTCCCGATGGGTCAACACGCAAAAGGCCTGAATAAATTAATGTTGAGAGATCTTTATCTGTATCAGATGATGCAAGAATTGGGTTAATGAAACGGGGTGATCCTATAACACCTTCAGTCAAAGTTCCTCCATAATCCGGAACTGCTACAAGAAATAATTTATTAACTTGGTAAAGAAGGACAAGCGCACTTATTCCAAATACAAAAACCAGAAAATAAAATACAGCTTTTTCTGTTACTGAAAATGACTTGATTACTCGAAGGATTTTGTCCCCGTATGGAATACGCCATCTCTTTTCCTTAAATTCAAAATTATTATTCACGAAATTAGAAAGCGGAAAAATCCGCCAAATTTGAAAATATTACAAAAGTAGCAAGCTAAATGAGGTAGCAGCAAAAAGTATTGCAATAATTATGGTTCCTATAAAAATTGTCCTTTCAGATCCTCTTTTTGTGTGATGGCCAGAAGAAAATCCATCTCCGCCACCGAAAGCAGTACCCAAACCAGCTTCTGTCTGCTGTATTAGGATGCCTCCCATAAGTAGGATAGACAATATGATTTGAACGTATGGTATGTAGGCAGTAATGCCACTCATCGTTTGATTATCATAGCAAGATTGCAAAAATTTGCAAATTACTATATTGTAACGGCGATGAAAAAGAAACAACCCAAATCTGTCTTGAAGTCAATAAAAAATGTGCCAGAAATAAAGCCACTTGGATCTAGAGTTTTGATTCGACCATTTACAAAAGAGGAATTAGAAAGAAGGAATAGTTTTGGCATCATTTTGCCTGAGAGTGGATCAAAAGATAAATCAGAGCAAGGAAAAGTTCTGGCTGTTGGTCCTGGAGAATATAAGGAAGGTAAGTTGGTTCCTATACAAGTTAAAGTTGGAGACAAAGTAGCTTTTTCAAAATATGGATTCGAAGAAGTGACAGTTAACGGTGAGGGGCTTTATTTAATAAAAGAAGAAAATATTTTAGCCATTTTAAAAAAATAGCTTAAATAATATTATGGCAAAACTAATTTTATTTGATGACAAAGCAAGACGAGCATTAAAGAAGGGAATCGACCAGGTAGCAGACGTTGTTAAAGTTACTATTGGTCCAAAAGGAAGAAATGTAGTTCTTGATAAGGGTTACGGTGCACCAACTATTACAAATGATGGCGTTTCTATTGCAAAAGAAATTGTGCTCAAAAATAAGTTTGAAAATATGGGTGCTGAAATTATTAAAGAAGTTGCTAACAAAACAAATGATATTGCTGGTGATGGAACGACCACTTCTGTGCTTTTGACCCAAGCAATCATTAGCGATGGCTTGAAAAAATTGAGAGATGGTCAGAATGTAATGGAGGTAAGATCTGGAATCGAATCAGCTTCTCGCGATGTTACTGAAGCTTTAAAAAAAATTGCTCGAAAGATTAATGGAAAAGCGGAGATTCACCAAGTGGCAACAATTTCTGCAGAATCATCTGAAATGGGAAAAATTATTGCAGATACCATAGAAAAAGTTGGCAAAGATGGGGTGGTAACAGTTGAAGAATCGCCAACTTTTGGAGTGGAATCAGAGGTTGTTGAAGGTCTTGAGTTTGATAAAGGTTACATTAGTGCTTACATGATTACCAACCCAGATCGAATGGAAGCAGAGTACAAAGATGTGCCAGTTTTGGTTACTGACAAGAAAATTTCGGCAATCAAGGACATTTTGCCACTTCTTGAAAAGGTAGCGGGAAGCGGAAAAAAAGATCTAGTTATTATTGCGGATGAAGTTGAAGGCGAAGCTCTAACGACATTTATTTTAAATAAATTACGCGGAGGATTTAATATCTTAGCCATAAAAGCTCCTGGTTATGGAGACAGAAAGAAAGAGTTACTTTCCGATATTGCAATTGTTTTGGGGGCACAAGTCATCTCCTCTGATGTTGGAATTGAACTAGAAAATGCAGAATTAAATATGCTTGGCCGTGCAGCACGAATTGTTTCTAAAAAAGATTCGACAGTTATTGTTGGGGGCAAAGGGAAGAGAGAAAAAATCGCAAGCAGAGTTCGAGAACTAAAAAAACAAAAAGAATTAGCCAAGTCAAAATTTGATACGGAGAAATTGGATGAAAGAATAGCCAAACTTTCTGGTGGAGTGGCTGTCATTCGAGTTGGTGCAGCAACAGAAACTGAAATGAAGTATTTGAAATTGAAAATTGAAGATGCAGTAAATGCTACAAAGGCTGCGATCGCAGAAGGAATAGTAACAGGCGGGGGCAGTGCATTAGTTCGAGCTGCACAAATTGCCAATCAAAAGAATTCCATAAAACTTACCGAAGCTAGTGCAGATTTTAGAAGTGGTTACGCTATTGTTATTGGTGCATGTGAATTGCCACTTCGCCAGATCGTCATTAATTGCGGTAAGGGTGATGGAACAAAGGTTGTTCAAGAATTAAAAAATAGAATAAAAAATAAAAAAACAGAAAATTCAGGTTACGATGCACGAAAGAATGTTTTTGTTGATGACATGTTCACCGAAGGCATCATTGATCCATTAAAAGTTACACGTACAGGCCTAGAAAATGCATCGAGTGCTGGAGCAATACTGCTTACAACCGAAGCAGCAGTTACAGAAGAGCCAACAAAAGATAAGCCGGCTGCTCCTCAAGGAATTGACTACTAAAAAACTAGTGATATAATTTTTGCGTTACAAACTAATCTAAAACAAATGCCTGAACAATCATTTTTTGCTCGAAATAAAGTTTTAATTATAGTTTTACTTGTGATTGTAGTTCTAGTTTGGTGGGGAGTTGCTACATACAACTCATTTATAAGAGGAGGAGAGCAGATTACTGCACAATGGGCACAAGTTGAAAATCAATACCAAAGGCGTTTTGATTTGATTCCAAATGTTGTAAACACTGTAAAAGGTGTTGCAAAGCAGGAACAAGCTGTGTTTGGTGAAATTGCTGAAGCTAGAACACATTACGCAGGTGCTGTTACTCCAGACCAAAAAGCAGCTGCGGCAAGCCAAGTCGAGTCAACACTCGGAAGATTGTTAGTTATTGCTGAAAATTATCCAACCTTGCAATCAAGCCAAGCATATAGGGATTTAATTGTGGAACTCGAGGGAACAGAAAACAGAATTTCAGTTGAGAGAATGAAATACAATGATCTAGTACGTTCGTACGATACGAAAGTAAAAACTTTCCCAACTTCAGTTTTAGCAAAACTGTTTGGAGTTAGTGCGCATGAGTACTTCAACGTACCTGAGTCCAATCAACAAGCTCCTCAAGTCCAGTTTTAATTCTTTGTAATTTCTTTTTCGTCATATTTTTCAGAGAGTACGCGATTTTTCTTCTGAAAAATCGCTCAAGTCCTCGGCCGTCGCCTGCGGAGCCTCTCTTCAAAACATGACTCAACGAAATTAAAGTGAAAAAAATATTACTCACATCTCTTCTTTTGTTACCAGCAATTTCTTTTTCTTTTACAGTACCCCAAAAACCAACTGGTTTTGTAAATGATTACGCGCACATGCTTAATGCTGATCAAGTTAATCAGCTTGAAGCAAAACTTGATGCATATGAAAAACAAAGTACAAATGAAATTGCAGTCGTTACAATACCATCGCTTGATGGAGATACGATTGAAAATGTTGCGCAAGAAATATTCACACAATGGGGAATTGGGAAAAAAGATAAAAATAATGGAGTTTTACTCCTAATTTCTCTTGCAGATCGTAAGACAAGAATTCAAACGGGATATGGAGTTGAAGGAGAGCTAACTGATATTGAAACATCTTATATTCAAAGTGATGTAATTCGTCCAGCATTTCAGTCGGGTGATTACTATGGAGGAATAAATAATGCGGTTGATAAAATAATAACCGCGCTGGGTGGAAATAATATTGTTCCAGAAAATTATTCAAACACGAAGATTGATTTTCCATTTCAGCTTGTATTCTTTTTTATCATTATTTTCTTTCAAATAGTTGTTTCAATTTTGGCACGATCAAAATCTTGGTGGGGAGGAGGTGTGGTTGGAGGAATTATTGGATTAATAATTTGGCATTTCTTTATTGCTTCGCTTTTATTTGCTATTCCACTTATTTTTATTTTGATTGGATTTGGATTATTCATTGACTATCACGTCTCACGAAGTTATGACAAATATAAAAATTTTGGTGGTAGGCCACCCTGGTTTTTAGGTGGCGGCGGTGGTTTCGGAGGCGGCGGTGGGTTTGGGGGGTTTGGGGGAGGTGGATCAGGCGGCGGTGGTTCTAGCGGTTCTTGGTAAATCAACAAAATCACCTCATCTGCGTTGTTGCAGTTCGATTTTTCTCATTCACCGTACTACTTGTACGACTCACTCGCAAAATCTCCTGCGCCTAGCATCTGAGGCAATTTAGTTGATTTTAAATTGTTGATATAATTTAATGTGAAGTATGACTGATGATTTAAAAGCAAAAATTGCTGAACTAGAGAACCAAGTTCACGAGCTTGAGAAAGATTTAATTCACGACTCACTTACTGGATTAAAAACTCGTGCTTTTTTTGAAGAAGAAACAAATACCTATCTCGCAACTATTTCAAAGGCAGTAGAAGGTGGACCACGAAAAAATTGGTTTGGTTTCAGAAATTTAAGCATTTTATTTTTTGATATTGATCATTTTAAAAAAATAAATGATACGTACGGACATGATGTTGGGGATATGGTTTTAAAAAAAGTTGCAAATAAAATTAATAAAAATGTTAGAGAAGGTGATACTGTTGCAAGATGGGGAGGAGAAGAAATGGTGGCGTCGCTTTTAGGCGCAAATGAGGAGGATGCTAAAGATAAAGCTGAAAGAATTAGAAAAAAAATAGAACAGTTAGAGTTTGAAGGAAAGCCTGATTTAAAAGTAACAATAAGCATAGGAATAGCTAAAAATTTCGAAAATTCTACGGCAAAAGATTTGCTTAAAAATGCTGATCTTGCTTTATATGAAGCCAAGCGAAGTGGTAGAAATAAAGTAGTGGCATTTTCACAACTTAAGTAGTATTGTTTCAATAGAAAGGAGAAACATGATAAAACGCTTTGAAGCGATTGAGGCTTCTCTAGTTTTTCTCATGAGGGATAACCAAATTTTACTTGCAAATAAAGTTAGAAAAATAGGGAAAGGATACCTTAATGGGTATGGGGGTAAACTAGAAAAAGGAGAAACGCCGGAAAGTAATGCTTCACGAGAAGTTTTTACTGAAGCACAGACCATCGTTCTAGAAAAAGATCTTGAGAAGGTTGCAATTGCTTATTTTTGGAATGTGCGTGAAGAGCAAGAAGATCTTCTTGTGAGAGTTCATGTATTTGTTAGTAAAAAATGGTACCGTGATCCTGTTTCAACAGAAGAAATGTCCGATCCGGAATGGCATGAGATTTCTTCCCTCAATGAGCTTCCGCTAATGCTTGCTGATTACCAGTGGTTACCTGTAGCTCTTTCTGGAAAGAAAATCTATGCCGAAGCGTGGTATGGTCCCGAACAAAAAACTTTACTACGTGATGTAAGAATCACTGAAGTAGAGAAATTTGAAGAGTAGCGCAAGCTACTCTTTTCGTTTCTGATATAATTTAGTTATGACTATTCCTCAAATTAAAAACAAAGAGCTACACAGAATTACAACAACTACTCTTATTTATAAACCTTATGGAAAAGATTTTAAATATTTAATTACAAAAAGGGCAATGCACAAAAAAGCTCATCCGGGTATGTGGACTATTCCAGGAGGCGGACTTTCAGTTGATGACTATATAAATACACCTATGAGCGAGCATGGAGAAAACCTTTGGTACAATGTACTGGAAAAATCTCTGCATCGGGAAATTAAAGAAGAAGTTGGTTTAGAAATTGGTACACCAAAACTTATTGTTGATCTAACATTTATCAGACCCGATGGTATTCCTGTTATTTGTTTTAGTATGTACACACCGTACGTTTCTGGAGAAGTTGATATCGGAAATGATCCTGAGGGAGATACGACAGATTTTGCTTGGGTGACATTGGAAGAAGCGAAAAAATATGATTTGATACCTGGGATTTGGGATGAAATACGTCAGGTAGATGAAATCCTAAAAAATAATAAATAAAGGAGAGATGCGAGAGTGGTTTAATCGGCAGTCCTGGAAAGACTGTGTAGGGAAACTTACCGAGGGTTCGAATCCCTCTCTCTCCGCAAAGTTAGCTAATGCTATAATAAAGGCTCATGCTGAAAACTTACAAAATTTTTTTTCTGGTTGCTGTAATCGGCTTTGCTATTTTCTATAGAACAAAATTAGAAAATATTTGGGCTGAAGCTTACCAGCATTATCTTCCATGTAAAACGCCAATTGCCTATAGCATTGGTACTTTTGATACTCGATTTGGCATATCCAAAGTCGAATTTTTAAGTGCATTAGCACAAGCTGAATCAATTTGGGAAACTCCAATAAACAAGCAATTATTTAAATATGATCCAAATGGCAATTTAAAAGTAAATTTAATTTATGATAATCGGCAAAGGGCAACTGATCAATTAAAATCTATGGGACTTGTTGTTAGTGATAACAGAGCATCATATGACGAACTTAAAGCAAAATATGATTCACTTATTCTAGAGTACAACCAAAAACGTGCAACTTTTCAAGCTGACCTAAGTAATTTTCAACTAGCAAAAACATCTTATGAAAAAGAAGTTCAACAGATAAATGCTCGAGGTGGAGCAACAAGAGAGGAGTACAACAGACTAAATACTGAAAAAAATGTTTTAAATTCTCGAGTCACTTCGCTCAATTTAGAGCAAGATCAGTTGAATCAAATGGTTGACCAAATCAATACTTTGGCTAAAACATTGAATGATTTAGCTTCGACGCTTAATATTAATGTCCAAAAATTTAACACAGTTGGCTCAAGTTTGTCAGGTGAGTTTGATGAAGGAATTTATAAATCAAGTCCAGATGGCCAGGAGATTGATATTTACCAATTTGAAAACAGAGATAAATTAGTGCGCGTTCTTGCTCACGAACTTGGACACGCGCTTGGTCTTGAACATGTCGATGATCCAAAAGCGATCATGTACAAATTAAATGTAGGGGAGAATGAAAAATTAACTTCTGCTGATTTAGGAGAATTAAAAAATCTTTGCGGTATTAAATAATTTATGAAAAAATTTATTAAAATCTGTTTCTATCTTTTGATCATTCTTTTTGCAGTTACAATTTTATCTAAATCATCAATCAAACATAATGTGAATGTAAAGCCATCTCGGGCACTCCATGTTCCAGCTGTTGGAGCGATACGTTGGGATGCGTGGTATTCAGGAAGTAATTTAAGTAAAACTGAGGAAATCGCTCTGTCGCCAGAGAAATGGCATTATCGTCTGCCTTTTTATGCAGTGATTCCAAAAAAGGGAACTGTTCAGATTAGATTGGATACACAGGCACAAATGGACTTTGAAATTCGAGCAGCCAAAGCTGGAGGATTAGATTATTGGGCGTTTGGTTATTATGGTGATAATGATAAAAATGCTAATGCATTAAAAAAATATTTAAATAGTGCTCATAAAGCTGACATGAGATATGCTCTACTTTTATTTCCACAAGCAATTGGGAAAAGTGGATGGCTTGGTCAAGTCGTTGCTCACTTTTCTGATCCACTGTATATGAAGGTTCTAAATGGTCGACCACTTTTATATGTATTTGATGCCGGAGGATCGATTTCAAAAAATGATTTGGAAAGTGTGAGAAGTGCTGCAAAATCCGCAGGTCTGCCAAACCCATACATTGCTTGGATGACATGGGATGTGCAGGATGGGAAGTGTGAAAGTCATGACTGCGATGCTATTGCCAATTATGGATTATCACCTACAGGAAATCCCCTGGAAGTTGTGCCGTATCAAAATTTAGCAAATGTGGATCTTAAATTTTCTCAAGATGCCGAGAATAGAGGCTTAAAAGTTATCCCACCAGTTGGCACTGGTTGGGATCCACGACCTGGGTATGATTATCCGCCGCCATGGGGAGCAGGTTACAAGACGGCAGTTACAAATGGGACACCTCAGGAGATTGCAGAAAATTTAAATACTGCTATACATTGGGCAAACAGCAATGGATCTGCTGAATCAAAAGTAATTCTCATATATGCATGGAATGAATTTGAGGAAGGAGGATGGCTAACACCGATGCTACAAGGTGGAGCAGAGAGACTCACTGCGATAAGCTCTGTTATGAGCACGCTTCCTAAAAAATAAAATTAATATTGCGGAATTAGTTAAATGGTAGAACGGCCGCTTCCCAAGCGGCAAATACGAGTTCGATTCTCGTATTCCGCACCATTGACTTTGTTTAATAACTATGCTAATACGATGGCGTACTTATATTTAAATCAAAGAAATCAATATGCCGTCTTACTCAAAAATTGCCTTATTTTCAGCCATTTTATTGGTATTTTTTACTTCGTCAGCTTATGCTCAAGTTGTTTCTTCAACTCCTCCAACAGTTTCAATCGGAGTAGGAAATGGCAATACTCCAGCAAATACTGGTCCTCAACATGGCTCAATTTTTCATGGAAACATTCCTGTTTATGCAACTGTAAACGATCCAGATAACGATTTAGAAAATTATCACTTTCGAGTTGTGAAAGATGGTGGCAGTTTAGGTTTTACTTGCACAGTTCCAGACGGATTATTTTTGCCTGAAAATCAAGGTTATGCATCATCAACTCTTGGAAAAGATGCTTGCGGATATGTTTACAATCAGTCAATTTATACTGGAACCAATTTTACAAACTCAATTATTACTACTTTAAACACAATTGATCTTGGCGCTTATTCTGGTGATGGAAATTATTGGCTAATTCTTGGTGCTCGAGATACTACAGGAAACCGTACAAATCCTGACTATTTGACTGATTCACAAGTAGAAATCACTGTTGATAATACAGCTCCCATGACAACAAGTTCAATAGGAAACAGGAGAGATTCTGACTTATTTACAATTTTCGGAACGTCAACTGATACAAATGGTGTGGCAAACACAACTGTTTCATATGCAAATTTTGATGGAACAAATTGCGGAACTTTTTCACAAGCAGGAATTTTAAATGGGGGAAATACGGCAGTCTTTCCTTGGACATTCGAATTTAATCCAAATACCGACGGAAATTATTGTCTTTCTGTTTCTAGTACTGATCTCGTAGGAAACAAAGAAACTGATAATACAATTGAAACTAATATTCCGTTTCTTTCTTCAACAACTCCAACGCCAACACCTACGCCATCACCAAGTCCAAGTCCAGCACCGTCTCCGTCCCCAACTCCAGCACCAAATTCAGCTCCTGTAGGAGGAAATGGCCCAATTGTTGGCACATTTGGGAAAATTAATGGTCAAGGATCAAATGACGGACAAGTTCTTGGTGAATCAACAACAACACTCCCATCGGGCTGTGTACCTGTACTAACTTCTTACCTAATCAGCGGCGGCAAGAATAATAAAGAAGATGTAAAAACACTCCAGAATTTTTTGAATAAATATTTTGGAACAAATATTCCAGTAAACGGAATTTTTGGTCCGCAAACTCTTGCCGCAGTTTATAAATTCCAGGCAAAAGAAAGTGAAGAAGTCTTAATGCCTTGGGTCAGAGCTGGATTGTGGAAGAGCGCAAACCCAACTGGTTACGTTTACAAAACTACATCACGACGAATAAATATGCTGAGCTGCATTGGTGAAATAAATATCCCAATGCCGCAGCTTCCTTAATGAGAATCGCCTCCGGGCGATTTTTCATTTATAATAAAATTATGGATTTTTTAAAGAAGTGGTTTGTACCTGGTCAAAAAAATGGCTATAAACCGCATTTATTTTCTGAAACCGGAATAGGTGTTCTTTTTTCTTTGATTATTTTTGTTTTTTTGATAGCTAGTTTAGGTAATTTTATTATTAGCAGAACTGGTCTAACGGCTTTAGTTTTACCGAATGTTTTAGTTGATGAAGCAAATAGTGATCGACAAGCTCTGCAATATAGAGAACTAACAATAAATCCAATACTAGTTCGAGCAGCGCAATTGAAAGCCAATGATATGGCAACTAAAGGTTATTTTGCCCATCAAAGTCCTGATGGACATTCGCCATGGTACTGGTTTAGCGAAGCAGGGTATGATTTTAGTTATGCTGGAGAAAACTTGGCAGTAAATTTTACTGATTCAAGTGATGTAAATGCTGCATGGATGAATTCGCCATCTCACAGAGCAAATATATTAAATAGTAATTTTACTGAAATTGGCATTGCCACTGCAGAAGGAATTTATAACGGAAAAGCCACAACATTTGTGGTCGAAATGTTTGGCAGGCCAGCGTTTGAAAATTTGGCTACAAATATAGCTTTAAATGCAGAAACTAAGACAAAAATCGCTACTACAACCAAAATTGTTCGAACATCGAGTGTTCTTGGTGCTAGTGAGGAAAACGATCTTTATATTGCTGTAAAAAAGGAGAGTGCTGCCACAACTTTTGCCGAAAATACAAATTATTCTAATTGGATTGGACGATTGTTCTCTTCTCCAAAAAGAATAATGAGCTTTATTTATATTGTTCTTGCTGTGCTAATTACTATCGGATTAATCCTTATGATTGTGATTGAAATAAAAAAACAACATCCAATTTATATTATGTTTGGTCTAGGACTTCTCTTTTTAATGCTTGTTCTTACGTATCTTTATCAAAATTTATTGTTTGGACCACTTCTCATCGTTTAAGGCAAGGTAAGTTCGTCAAACTTCATCACGTCTTCATTTACAGCCAGGTGGAATTTAACATAACTTTCTGCTAAGGTAACAAAATACGATGGAAATAAAAAAGATTGTGAAGCCGAAATTCATTATTTTAAGCCTTTTATTTACACTTATTATCCCGTTTTTCCCATTTCCTAATATATCAGGGCTGTGGGCTACAGAGGCTAAAACAAAGCAACATGGCAGGTGGGCAACTGACTCTACACCATCTCCAGATCCAAGTCCTAGCCCAGTGCCAACACCAAGTCCAAGTCCAGCACCAAGCCCAACTCCAACTCCGACGCCTACACCGACACCAGTTACAAGCCCTACGCCAACTCCAGTAGCAGGAACAATACAATGGGGAGCTTATGCTGGAGAAACTGTTAGTGAAATACAAAATTTTGAAACTCTTATGGGCAAACAAACAGAAATTGTAAGTGTCTTTTATGCATTCACTGATGATTTTCCAACAACTTATCAATCAGCAATTGGCGCAAAAGGGAAAACACTTTTAATTTTTTGGGAGCCAACAACCAATCTTGATCAAATAAATAATGGAAACCAAGATGCTTATTTACGTGCTTTTGCCGCTGGAGCCAAAGCTTATGGTTATCCAATAATTCTTGCGCCATTCCATGAAGTTAACGGCAATTGGGATGTTTGGGATGGAACAGTAAGCAATAACTCTCCAGCCAAGTTTCTAACTGCTTGGAAGCACGTTCATGACCTTTTCATTGGTGTAAATAACGTTAAATTTGCTTTATCTTATAATGCTGGTTCGGTTCCAGATGTTGTCGGAAATCAAATGAGCGATTACTATCCTGGAGATAATTACGTTGATTATCTTGGACTTGATGGCTTCAATTTTGGTTCTCCTTGGCAATCATTTGATGCTATTTTTGCCGTTCCAATAATTGAATTAGAAAGTTACCACAAACCAATTTATATTTTCTCAATGGCTTCAACTGCTGGAGCGGGGAAGGCTGCATGGATTAGTGATTTTGGATCTGAAGTTTATAAATTCCCAATTTCAGGCTGGGTTTGGTTTAATCAAAATGGAACTGATGGAAATTGGCTCGTAAACTCTGATTCAGCTTCATTAACTGCATTCAAGCAAATTTTGCCTTAGTCAAGTAGACAAATCAAAAAAAATAACTAGTATCGGTTAAGAATTTTCTTTTACATAAGCCTCGTTGCAAATTAGTTGCAGCAGGCTTGCTTTTTTTAAGAAAATGTGTTTATATTAGCCGGTCAAATTGGGGCTATAAACATATACAATATGCGAATTTCAATAGTCATTCCATGTCATAACGAAGAGAAGTCGATTGCTAAATGTATCGATTCTTGTCTTGCGCAGACCAGAAAAGCTGATCAGATTTTAGTTATTAACGATGGAAGCACAGATAATTCTCGAAAAATTTTGGAAACTTACAAAAAAGATATTGAAGTTTTAACAATTCCAGTAGCAACAGGTAATAAAAGCCGTGCTCAAGAAAAAGGTCTCTCTTATGTAACAGGTGATATTTTTATTGCAACTGACGGAGATACTTTGCTTGATAAAAATTTTGTAAAACGAATCGAAGAAGATTTTAAAGATCCAAAAGTCATTGCCGTTGGAGGATATGTTAAAAGTCTTCGCTACAATTGGCTGACTGCATGCCGCGCTCTCGATTATACAGTTGGACAAAATATCGATAAGCTTGCCCAAGACTATGTAAATTACATGCTTGTTATTCCTGGCGCAGCAGGAGCATTTCGAACTAACATTTTTAAAAAGCTTGGTTTTGACCACGACACCCTAACAGAAGATTTGGATTTTACTTATAAACTCCATAAACTAGGCCATAAAATTAAATATGATAGGGAAGCCATTTGCTATACTCAGGATCCTGCAGATTTTTCATCTTATGTAAATCAAATGCGAAGATGGTTTGGTGGCGGTTGGCAATGTTTTATGAAGCATGCCAGTGTTCCATCTCGACCGGGCATGGCACTTGAACTCTCGCTAATTTACGGAGAAGGCTTGGTTTTCTCTCTTTTAATTTTCCTTCTTCCGTTTATAAATATCTTTTTTGCTCTGACATTGCTATTTTCAAATCTTGTTATTGTTCTTGCACTTGCAATCTTTGCCGGCGCTAAAGAAAAGCGATGGGATTTTCTCTTAATTCTTCCACAATACTTATTTTTAAAATATGTAAACGCTTGGATTTATCTTGAACAATTCACAAAAGAAGTTGTTTTAAAAAGAAAAAATATGGCCTGGTTTCATCCAGACAGAGTAAGAATATAAATTTATGCCAACAGTACCATTTGTAGGACTATCGATGATCATAAACCTCGTAATCGTAACGAGCGTTAAATTAGGCCGTAAAATGTTCGAAATTTTGAGCGAATAATATGAAATTTATCTCAGTCACAATTGTTATAGCAGTCTTTACGATGGTTCTTATGGGATCGTATTTAATCCTAATTCAGAGTTTTCGAAGTGATACTTCAAATTACAGAATCGTAAAAGAAATCATTTCAAAACAATTTGATATTGTCAGAGCCGACAGCTTAAAAGAAAAATTAACTTGCTTAACAACTTCACAAAATTATTCGATTGTCGATTTTATGAAAGCAAATAATATTGATAGTTCTTTTGAAGCCAGAGCTGTCTTAGCAAAAAAAATTAATATAAATGATTACGATGGTACTCCGGATGAAAATTCTAAGCTAATTAAATATTTAATTAGTCAAAAATGCCAAGAAACAGTTACATAATGTTTTTTGCTTGCATTATATAAAGGGTTATGGCAAGGTTTAAAAAATTTAATACAGAATTAATAGAAAAGAATATGAAAACGAAAATTACAAAAAAAATGATGAAAAGAAAGGATTTGATAGATGTCCACTTTTTAATAAGCTCGGCATTGTTTAGTGTTTTAGTTGTATTTTCCACTGTTGTCTTACAGCCTCTTTCACTTAAAGCCGAAGATGTAAATTTAATTCCTAACGCAGATTTTCTAAATCAAACGATCCCTGGTATTCCAGATAATTGGTTTCAAGGCGGTTACGGAGTAAGCACTTCAACATTTGCATTTCCGGTTATAGGTTCAACAGGAGCTCCCACTGATAACGCAGTAAACGTTACAATCACAAATTATCAAAGTGGTGACGCGAAGTGGTACTTTTCTCCAGTTCCCGTAACAGCAGGACGAACTTACGTTTTTTCAGATTCATATAAATCAGATACGCAATCACAAATAATTGCAGAGTATTTTGATACAAACTTAGTTCCACTATCACCAACAGATCCGGGAACAAGAGGGTGGTTTGGAGTAGTCCCAGCATCAACCGAATGGGCAACAACGACAAACAGCTTTACACCTCCAGCCGGTGCAGCTTACATGACTGTTTTCCATTCTCTACAAGGCAATGGCTCGCTTACAACAGATGACTCTAAGCTTATATTGCTTCCGCCTCCACCGCAGTTTGCTAATGGGGTAGTGACACTTACATTCGATGATGGTTGGGAATCACAATATATAAATGCTTTTCCAGCACTAAAAAACGCGGGATACAAAGGATCATTCTATTTAATTTCAAGCACACTAATTCCTGGTGCAGAAGTTGATCCAAATATTCTTTGCCAAAACGTTCAATCTTATTGTGATCAAGGCGTAATTTCTGAAACCCCAAGCTCTTGGATGGCAGCCGGACAATATCCAGATCCAAACACTGACACTTACACATTTGCTGACACATTTGATGCAAGTGCAACAAGCACAATTACAGTTAGTTACTTTGATCAAAATAATAATCCAATAGATGGCGAGCAAAATATTGTCCTTCAAACTCTTGAGTCGGGAACAGGACAAAATGTTTCAGTGAAATTTACAATTCCTCCAGCAGTTTTTGCCCTAACCAGTACATCATCTCCAGTAGGCCCATCATTTGCTATTGTTCATTTCGTTCCAGATGGAGAGACTATTCATGTAACAAGTCCAAAGGTAACAAAAAAACAAAGCGGAGCTGACACCTACATGGTTCCGTCGCAAATTCTTGATATGCAGGCAAATGGCATGGAAATCGGGGCTCACACAGTAGATCACTGCAACCTTGCACTTCTTGATCAAGATAACAGCTCATCTTTAACAGGAGCATGTGCTTCAAATCTTTTAGTTCCAGTAACACCTGAATACGAAATCAATACTTCTCGATCAACAATACAGTCGTTTGGAGCAACACCTGTTGATACATTTGTTTATCCATACGGAGGATTTAATGCTCATGTTGAGTCATTAATAAACCAAGCAGGATTTATTTCTTCGCGAACAGTAAATGTCGGATTCAATACAAAAAATTCTGATTTGTACGCTCTTAACACACAGTTAGTTGATAAGCCGCTTACTGATAATCCAACTGGTTTAAATACAGTTGAGTCTTGGATTGATACAGCCCTAAACAATAAATCATGGCTCATTCTTACATTCCACAATGTTCAAACTCCAGAACAAATGGCTGCTAATCAATCAGCTCGACCAGGAAGTGTTGATGAATCAACGACCTCGGTATTCTTTCAAGCGGTTGTTGATTATTTAAAGGCACATAATGTTTGTGTAGCAACAATGCATGATGCAACCAATGCTCTTAAATCTGATCAAGATCCATGTAATTCCCAAACAAATACACCGCCTCCAACACCGACACCTACACCTACACCTACTCCAACTCCTACGCCCACTCCAACTCCAACACCAACTCCTGATCCAACTCCAACACCAACACCAGCACCATCAGGAGGTGGCGGAGGAGGTGGAGGTGGTGGTCCAACAATATATGAAATTATTGCAAGATCAGCTTCGTCGACATCTTCATCATCAACTGGCCAAGTTTTGGGAGAAAGCACAAGTTCTCCATTAACAGGCATGGATCTTCTAAATGCACTTAAAGTAAAACTTGCTTCTCTATATAAGCAGCTAGTTACACTTCAATTCAAAGCTTCTGGTTGTTCATATGTCTGGACTACAGATCTATCATTTGGCTCGTATTCATCTGATGTAAATAGTCTTCAAACAACATTAAACTCAAGTTCTCTGACTGAAGTTGGGAACAAAGGATTTGAAACATCATTCTTTGGACTTTCAACAAAAGCGGCAGTTATTAAATTCCAAAATATTTTCCTTGAGGAAACTATGAAACCATTGGGATTAACTTCTGGAAATGGAATTGTTGGATCTACAACACGCGCAGTCTTGAATACCATTTGTTCCAAATAGATTCTAAGTTTGTGGAAATTTTAACAAAAGTCAGCTTAAGGCTGGCTTTTGTGTTATCTTTAGTTTGTCGGAGAGGTGGCTGAGTGGTTTAAAGCACTGGTTTCGAAAACCAGCATTCCTTAATTGGAATCGCGAGTTCGAATCTCGCCCTCTCCGCAGTGAACGTAGTGAAAACTGCGAAGAGGCGGACTAGCTTTCGAAGAAAGCGTAAGTCGATTCGAAACCCGATTGAGATATTTTGGAGCTTGCGAGAAAATATCCAATTGGGGTACTGAAACTGTAAGTTTCGAATCTCGCCCTCTCCGCTATTTGATTTTAAATATCAACTATAGTATTTTTAAAATAGAAAGGAGCACTTATGGGACATACGTGGAGAGAATTGGATCCAGCTGGGGCTGAGGCTCACAACAAAAGAATAGAAAGGTTGTTAAATCTGCAGAAAAAAATTGGCGATTCGCCTCTAAGCGAATTCACAGTAAATGAATTCGGTTCTATTATGAGAATCATGGGTTGGCAACATAATTCTGCAGGACAAGTAGAACCTTATGAATCCGACTTCGTACGCCTTGAGAGCAAAGTCATAAAATAAAAACTTAGTTCTTTTAAAATCCATTGATTAATTTCAATGGATTTTAAAATTTATGGACAGAAAAGTTTTTTTAATAGATAATGGCCGAATGAAAAATATTTTTTTGAGCATTATTGTGGTCGCGATTGTGATTGTTGGAGGATACTATTTGTTTCGAGACAAAAAACCACCAGTTGATAATTCTGGGCTACTTTCAAATGTAAATTCGTATGGAACGACAACGGAATCGACTCAAACACTTCAAGCGACAACAACAAACCAAACTACAACAACACCATCAACACCATCTCCAACAATTAACAATAAAAAATCACATATGATAACAATCAAAACAAATTACGGAACAATAGTTTTTGAAACATATGATAATGACGCGCCAAATACCTCTGCAAACTTCGTAAAGCTTGCAACAAAAGGATTCTACGATAACCTTACATTTCACAGAGTAATCAAGGGTTTTATGATCCAAGGAGGGGATCCAAATGGAAATGGAACAGGTGGGCCAGGGTATCAATTTGCAGATGAGTTAAATCCAAATACTCCATCTTACAAAGCAGGTTATAAAAAAGGCGTTGTGGCGATGGCTAATGCTGGTCCAAACACAAATGGTAGTCAATTTTTCATAATGACTGCAGATTATCCTCTTCCAAATCAGTACACAATTTTTGGTCATGTAGTTTCTGGTCAAGATGTAGTTGATAAAATCGCAAATGTTCCAACTGGCCAAAATGACAAGCCAATTTCTCCTGTTAAGATGGAAAAAGTGACAGTAAATTAAATTTACTTTAAAGTTGACTTTCTGTATTGATTAATGCTATAATGCGACCAATGTAAGTATCTCGTAGGTTTCGAGGCGCAAGCTAAGAAAAGAAGAGAGCTAGTCGCCTTACAGCATTTAATAAATAGAGACTAGGTAAAAAATTAGCTATGGCTAAGAAGTTATATGTAGGAGGTATTTCTTATGGCACAACAGAACAAGGCCTAAGAGATGCTTTCGCACAAGTTGGTGAAGTTGCTTCAGCTTCAATTATCATGGACAGAATGACAGGCAGATCAAAAGGATTCGGTTTCGTCGAAATGGCAAGTGATGCAGATGCTGAAAAAGCTATCCAAAAGTGGAATGGTCAGGAACTAGATGGACGAAAGCTTACAGTAAATGAAGCTCGTCCAATGGAACCTCGAGCACCACGATCTGGCGGATTTGATCGAAATAACGATCGAGGAGGCCGAACTTGGTAAATTTTTGATCTTTTTAAATAATTTCTGCGTTGCTCGTTTGCGTTTGCTTCCGTGCAGTACTACTTGTACAACCTGGTCGCAATACGCACTCGCGCCTTGAAATTAATTAAAAATTTTCAAAAATTAATTCAAACAAAAAACACCAATTGTGGTGTTTTTTGTTGTCCAATACTCTGTTAATATTATATATATGAATTATCGTCGGGCGACTCTTGAAATTTTTGCATTTGCCGCTTTTTTTATCGCTATTGTTGTTGTTCTTGCAAATTATTCTTATCCATCGCAAGTAATTTTGGGTGGAAAAGTTTTCCGAGTTGAAGTTGTCGATACCGAAGCTTTGCTTCAAAAAGGTTTATCGGGCCATGCGCCACTTCAAAACAATGAAGGAATGTTTTTTGTTTTCCAAACTCCTGATAATTACGGCTTTTGGATGAAGGATATGACATTTCCTATCGATATTATTTGGATGGACCAAAATTTTAAAATTACTCACATCGAAAGTCGAGTTTCGCCTGACACATATCCAAAAATTTTCTATCCAAATGCTAATTCACTATATGTTTTAGAGATTTCGGCTGGCGAGGCTAGTTCTTTGGGTGTTGGAGTGGGGGGTATGGTAACTTTTGTCAGAAATTCAGGTAGATTCGGCTTATAAATTGTACATTTTTTGACATGTAATTTTTTTTATTTTTAAGTATTAAATTTGTATGTTATCCACATGGTTTTGATTACTTATATTATGTACAATTAGATAAATAAATCCGGATGTTTTAATTATTTTCTAAATTTCGAAATGGCATTAACAGTAACAAGACATGATGGTAGAAAAGTTCCGTTCAATGCGGATGAAATCAACCGATCTATTGAACGAGCTTGTTACGGACTATTTGATCCAGTTTCAAAAGTGACACAAATTGCAACAGAAACCCAATTAACCATTTACGATGGTATTACTACTTATGAAATGGACCAAGCCACAATCAATGCTGCCGTTCAAAATATAAAAGATGATCCAGAATACGATATTGTTGCTAAAAGATTGCTTCTAAAAACTGTTTATCGACAAGTTATACCAGAATTTCACTCCCATGAACCATACGAGACATTTGTTCTAAAACATAAACTGGGTTTTATTGACTATATTAATAAACATGTAGCTTCTGGAATTCTACACCAGAACATGAAAGAGAAATTTGATCTCCAAGCTTTATCTCAAACTCTTGATGTTACGCGTGATGAGCTCTTTCAGTACGCTGGACTTGATGGATTGATCAATCGCTACTTAATTAAAGATCCAAAACAAAATCCAATCGAAACTCCGCAATATTTTTTCATGCGAATTGCCATGGGACTTTCTTATAACGAGAAAAATCCTACAGAAATGGCAATGAAGTTCTACAAAAAAATGTCGCGACTCGAGTATATTGCCGGCGGCTCGACAAATTTGGCAGCTGGGAAAATAAAACCAGCTCTTTCTAATTGTTATTTGCTCGAAATTCAAGACGACATGGGCAATATTGCAAAATCAGTTTCTGATGTGATGCTTTTGTCCAAAGGTTCAGGTGGAATTGGTGCATCGGTTACAAAACTTCGTGCTTCTGGATCACCTCTGAAGTCTGCTGGAGGAGGAACTTCAACTGGCCCAACTCCATTTGCCAAAATAATTGATACTGCAATCCGTGCAATTCAACGCGGAGGCAAGAAAAAAGGCGCACTTTGTTTCTATATGGAAAATTGGCACTACGATTTTCCAGAATTCTTGGACTGGAAGCACAATGCTGGAGATGACTACATGAGAATGAGAACAGCTAACACCGCCTGCTTCCTATCTGATGAATTTATGAAGCGAGTTTCTCACGGGGAAGATTGGTATATGTTTGATCCAGCGGAAACTATGGATCTGTCGGAAATTTATGGTCAAGCTTTTTCCAAGAGATATGCAGAATATATTGAAAAAGCTGAACGAGGGGAGCTTCGAGTATATAAGAAAGTGCCAGCAACGGAACAGTATAGGCAAATTTTGGTTGCTCTTCAGACAACTTCACACCCATGGTTAGTTTGGAAAGATTCTATAAATCTTCGGGCTTTAAACAACAATACCGGTACGATTCACATGTCGAATCTTTGTACGGAAATCTGTCTGCCACAAGACAGAGAAAATATCGCTGTATGTAATCTAGCATCTCTTAATCTTTCTGCTCATATAAAAAATCGGGAAGTTAATTGGGCTCGACTTGAAGAATCTGTCCGTTTAGCAATCCGCCAACTTGATAACTTGATTGATATAAATGTTCTTCCAATTCCAGAAGCTGCAAAATCAGACAGAGAAAACAGGGCAATTGGTCTCGGAGTGATGGGTTTTTCTGACACGATCGAGCAACTTGGTATGTCGTATGACTCACCGCATGCTTGGGATTTTGCTGATCGCATTTTTGAATTTATTTCTTATATGGCAATTGACGAGTCAGCTAACCTTGCGGCAGAACGTGGAAGCTACATGAATTTTAATGGTTCAGAATGGTCAAAAGGTCATGTGCCAGTAGATACTTTGGCAAAATTGGAACTTGAGCGTGGAAGAGAACTTACAGTTTCAAAAGTTTCAAAGCATAAGGGTCTAAATTGGGATATTTTGCGTGAAAAAGTTAAAAGAGGGATGCGAAATGCAACTTTAATGGCTGTTGCTCCAAATGCAAACATCGGACTCTTGGCAGCAACTACACCAGGAATTGATGCTCGTTTTGCTCAAGTCTTCTCTCGAAATAAAATTTCAGGAAAATATTTAGATATCAATCATAATTTGGTCAAAGATTTAAAAAATATGGGGATTTGGGATGATGTTAAAGATTTGATCATTGAACTTCAGGGAGATATTAGTTCAATCGAGAAAATTCCTCAGCATATTAAAGATGTCTATAAAACTTCATTTACCACTTCTCCATATGCATATGTTGAAGTAGCTGCACGAGCTCAAAAATGGATTGACCAAGCACTTTCTCGAAATATGTATCTTGAAACACGCGATGTTGATGAAACAATGAAAATTTATTCAACAGCTTGGGAAAAAGGTCTTAAATCAACATACTATTTACACATGAAGCCTCGACATACGGCAGAACAATCAACAACAAACGTAAACAAAGCTCAAAAAATCGGAAAAGTTGGTTTCGGAGTCTTAAATTTCTCAAGCTCTCCAGCTTTTTCGGCACCATTACAAAAATCTTTAACTATTGACGAATCAAATCCAAGTGAGCCCATGTTTGTACCATCAGAAGCTCCTGCTACAGTAAAAGTTGTTGAAGAAATTAAAGTTGAGCCTACTCCAGTTGCTTCTCAAGTTATAATCAAAGAGACTGTAGCAGTTGAAACAGTTGCAAATATAGGTGATACAATTCAAATTGAAGAGGAACCAATGGTTTCAGTTAGAATTTCACATCAGATTCCGACACCTGAAGTTAATACGCCAACTCCTAATGTCTCTTTTGGACCGGAAGATCCGGCAGAGGATGAGGGCAACGTCTGCATCAGCTGTCAGTAGATTGAAAAATAAATCTCATTGAGCCATAATTTTTTCAGCGCATCGCGGAGTGCGTGAAGCACGAGCGCGAGGAAATTTTCGAGTACGAAAATATTCCGGTGATAAAAAAATTATGATGAAAAAGAGATTTTTGTTGACCAAAATTAGAAGTCCTGTAAAATGTAATCACTAAACATATGACACTGATTGGAAAAGCAAGTCCCGAAGATATGAATCTCCACCCACTGAACTACAAGTGGGCATACGAACTTTACAATCAAGCAGTTAGAAACACATGGTTTCCTCACGAAATTGCTCTTAAAGAAGATTTAGACGACTTTGCAAAGATGACAGATGATGAAAAGCATGCAGTGAAATTTTTAATGGCTTTTTTCAATCCTGCAGAGCTAATTGTAAATCGTTCCATTGCACTTGGGATCTATCCATATCTAAAATCTCCAGAATGTCATCTTTATTTAGCAAAGCAAATGTGGGAAGAAGCAAATCACTGTGTTGCTTTTGAATATGTGCTTGAGACATTCCCATTTGATCGAACTACTGTTTTCAATACTCACCTTGAGGTGCCTTCAATGATTGCTAAGGAAGTTTACATTAACAAGTACATGAAGCGAATGACTGACGACAGGCTCGATATCTCAACTGTGGATGGCAAAAAAGACTTTATTCGCAATCTTGTAGCAACCAATATTGTTATGGAGGGTGTTTGGTTTTATTCTGGCTTCATGGTTGCTCTATCATTTCGTCAGAGAAATCAGTTGCGAAATTTTGGTTCGATGATCAACTGGGTGCTACGAGATGAGTCACTTCACCTTAAATTTGGAATAAATCTAATTCACAATATTTTAGAAGAAAATACAGAACTTTTGACAGAAGAGTTTGCAGCAGAAATTCGAAACATCATTATTGAAGGAGTGGATCTTGAAGTTAATTACAACAAAGACCTTTTTCCAAACGGAATTCTGGGATTAAATGCTGATTATGTAAACCAATACGTGCAGTACGTTGCCGACAGGCGATTGCAGGAGCTTGGAATGCCAAAATATTACAATGTAACCAATCCCGCAAAATGGATGTCAACTGCAACTGATGTTTTTGAATTGGTTAACTTTTTTGAATCGCAAAATACAAGCTATGAGGTTGATTCACACGCATCAACTAAGAAAGAAACTCCTAGCGTCGCTGAATAGAACTTCCCAATTTGGCCAATTTCTTTGTCGCAGGCTCCGTTTGCTCCCGCGCAGTATTTTTTATACAGCTTGGTCGCAATACTCGCTTGCTTCGCGAACTTGTCTCAAATTTGAAAGTTTGTGGTGACTTTTAAATTAACTTGACAGGAAAATTTAACATGCTATACTTTGGTTGTTCAGGTAGTTCTACCAAGCTTCATCTGAACAATTGAGCCTTCAAAAAGCTTGGTTTCCTAGTAGACAAATTAGTTTACTAGCCGCGGATTACGATCCACCGGTACCGTGGGCAAGTTGACAGAGTGGTACGTTGGAAGTGGCAACCCCCAACGTAAAAATATCTTGTTTCTTGAGGTTCCGGATTTGGTGGAGTTGCCCACGCGAATCCGGAACAGCTGCAGTTCTTTCGTTTCGTTTATCGCTCCGCGCTCCGGAGCTTTTTTCTTGACTAAATTTTAATATTAGAGAAGATAAGAAAAGAAAGTTCCGAAAGGAGATGTTATGAGCGAAGGGATGGTCGTCAGCCAGCTGATCCTTACTCTGAAAAAATCAAAAGACAGATCGCTGAGGAAGATGATTCTGAACTCTTACGTGAGATTGTGAGAGAAAATATTGGCCATGTATCACTTGAGTGTGAGTGGCCTCCCGAATTTCTCGACGAATGAACTACGAGCCTGGTGTATATGCACCAGGCTTCGCTTTTGATATAATTTTTACATAATTAAAAAAATTCATGGCTAAAATAAAAGTTGCTATAAACGGTTTTGGAAGAATTGGTCGAGCATTTCTCAAAGAATCTTGGGCAAGAGATGAACTTGAGGTCGTCGCAGTTAATGACTTGGGAAATCTCGAAAATATGGCATATCTTTTAAAATACGACACTGTTTATCGAAATTGGAATCATGACGTTAGAGTTTCTGGCGAAGATCTAGTTATTGATGGACGCAAAGTAAAATTTGTTTCGGAAAAAGAGCCAACAAAATTGCCATGGCGAGATTTAGGCATTGATGTGGTTGTCGAATCGACAGGACTTTTTACTTCGTATGACAAAGCTAAAGTTCATATTGATGCAGGGGCTAAACGTGTAGTTATTTCTGCTCCAGCAAAAGGCGAAGGAGATGTAAAAGGTGAGACAATTCTTTTGGGCATAAACGAGGATAAGTTTGGCACTTGCGAGATTACTTCCAATGCCTCGTGCACAACAAATGCAGCATCGCCATTGCTTTCGATTTTGGACGAAAAACTAGGAATTGAGAAAGCAATCTTAAATACAGTGCATGGTTATACTGCAAGCCAAGCCCTGGTTGATGGACCATCAAAAAAAGATCTACGTGAAGGTCGTGCTGCTGCTCAAAATATTGTGCCCTCGTCAACTGGAGCAGCTATTGCTGTAACAAAAGCTTTTACGAAATTGGAAGGTTTGTTTGACGGAATCTCTATTAGGGTACCAGTTCCTGTTGGTTCAATTGTTGATGTTACGTTTATTTCTAAAAAACAGACTTCTGCCGAAGAAGTAAATAATATTTTACGCGAAGCTGCTAAAGACTCACGTTGGAAAAATATTTTCTCAGCAACTGATGAAGAGCTGGTTTCCTCTGATATTTTAGGCAGTCATTATGGCTCAATTGCAGATTTGAAAATGACACGAGTTGTCGACAAAAATCTGGTCAAAGTTATGGCTTGGTATGACAACGAAGCAGGCTACACCTATACTTTAGTTCAACACGTTATAAAAACAGGTTCTACAATTTAGAAATGAAAATCTATATTGCCTCAGATCATGCTGGTTTTGAGCTTAAAAGGGAATTAATTTCATATTTAATTCAAAATAATTTTGATATTGTTGATTGTGGGCCAGATAAATTTGATCATGAGGATGATTATCCTGACTATGTTTCCATTGTTGGTGAACATATTTCAAATGACAGCGATTCAAAGGGAGTTATTATAGGCTATTCGGGGCAAGGAGAAGCAATAGTGGTAAATCGCTTCAGCAATGTCCGTTGCGCGGTTTATTATGGTGGTCCAAAGCATATTTTGACGCTTTCTCGAGAGCATAACGATGCAAATGTTCTCTCGCTTGGCTCGCATTTTTTGACGAATCAAGAAGCCAAAGATGCCGTTATCATGTGGTTAAATACAGAATTCCCTGGAGAAGAAAGGCATATTCGGAGAATTAAAAAAATTGAAAGATATGATTGAAGTCATTCCTGCAATAATTCCAGAAAATTTAGAACAACTGGAAACTGAAATAAAAAAAGTTTCTCATTTTGCTAAACTCGTGCAAATTGATATTTCTGATGGGCAATTTACACAAACGAAAACATGGCCCTACAACGGTCGTGACAAAGATTTCTTTGAAAAATTAAAATCTCAAGAGGTTGGCTGGCCTGAATGGGACAATGTTGATATTGAAGTTCATTTGATGGTGAAATCTCCAGAAAATATAATCGAGGCCTGGATTCAGTCTGGTATTTCCAGTGTAGTTTTTCACATTGAAGCAACAGAAGTTCCTGATCAAATAATTAATATCTGCAGACAACACGAAGTTGCGGTTGGTGCAGCAATCAAACCCTCAACTCCTATTTCTCTCGTCGAACCAATAGCTGAAGCCCTAGATTTTATTCAAGTAATGGGAAGCGATAACTTGGGAAGCCATGGAATTACGCTTCGGCATGAATCAGTAAAAATGATTAAAGAAATTCATGCAAAATACCCAAATAAAAAAATAGCAATTGATATCGGCGTAGATGAAGAATCTCGAGATTTGTTGGTTGAAGCGGGAGCGACACGTCTTGTATCAGGCGGAGCAATTTTAAAGGCTTCTAATCCACAACGCGCTTACGAAATACTTGAAGGGAATTAAATTGCCTAAGAAATTATAGGGCGTATAATTATTTTAAATGTCCATTAACTTAACTGATGAAAAAATAAAGTTCCTTGAAGAAAAAGCAAAAGATATTCGCATTTCGATAATCGAAATGCTTGTAGCTGCTGGTTCCGGACATTCTGCTGGACCTCTTGGTATGGCAGATATTTTTGCCACACTTTATTTTTTTATTTTGCGGCATGATCCAAAAAAACCAGATTGGGAAGGACGCGACAGGCTAATTCTTTCAAATGGTCATATAAACCCAGTTTTATATTCAACAATGGCCCATGCTGGTTATTTTCCTGTTGCAGAACTTTTGACATTACGGAAATTTGGTACACGTTTGCAGGGTCATCCTCACCGCGAATATCTTCCGATGCTAGAGACATCATCTGGCCCGCTTGGTTCGGGGCTTTCACAAGCTGTTGGTATGGCAATTGCTGACAGAATGGATCACGGAAAAACCTCGGACAGATTTTTTTATTGCTTAATGTCAGATGGTGAGCTAGATGAGGGACAAAGTTGGGAAGCAATGCTTCTTGCTGCGCGAGAAAAACTTGGCAATTTAATTGTAATAGTTGACCGAAACAATATTCAAATTGATGGCAACACAGAAGATGTGATGCCTTTGGAAAAATTGTCGCACAAATTCGAAAGTTTTAATTTCCATGTCGAAGAAATTGATGGTCATGACTATCGTGCAATTGCTGAAGCTGTTGGCCGAGCTCAAGCGGTTTTTGATGGGCCATCAGTGATTATTGCGAGGACTATTCCAGGGAAAGGAGTGTCATTTATGGAACGAGATTACAAGTGGCATGGTTCTCCGCCGGGAACAGAGATGGCAGGTGAGCCGCCAAAAGACGAACAGGCAAAGATTGCATTGCATGATCTTAGAACTTTAGGAGGACAAATAACAAGTGAACACGAATGATAAATCAATCGCAAAAATTAAATCCGAAACTTTTTGATAAAAAAGTCGACGAAGTGCCGATAAGGAAAGGTTTTGGACAAGGTTTGCTTGAAATCGGCGAAAAAAATCCGAAAGTTGTTGGACTTTGCGCAGATTTGACTGAATCAACACAGATGCATTTGTTTCGAAATAAATTTCCAAATCGATTTGTGGAAATTGGTGTGGCTGAACAAAATCTTGCAGGTGTGGCAAGCGGAATGTCAGCAATGGGGAAAATTCCGTACATTTCAAGTTATGCCATGTTTTCTCCGGGGCGAAACTGGGAACAGATTCGTACGACAATTTGCTATAATGACAGACAAGTAATAATTGCTGGATCTCATGCAGGAGTTTCTGTTGGTCCTGACGGCGGAACTCATCAAGCGATCGAAGACATTGCTATTACTCGCGTAATTCCAAATATGATTGTTATTTCTCCCTGCGACCATATCGAAGCACGAAAAGCCACTATTGCTGCAGCAGAAACTGGAAAACCAACATACATTCGTTTAGCTCGGGAAAAAACTCCAGTGATTACAACAAATGAGACTCCTTTTGTTATTGGAAAAGCTCAACTTTTTTATGGAGAACAAAGTGACAGAGCAGACGTAGGAATCGCAGCAACGGGAGCATTAGTTTACAAAGCACTAAAAGTTGCTGAACAATTATCTAAAGAAAATATAAAAGCTAAATTTCTAAATATTTCAACAATCAAGCCGATTGATATTGAACAAGTCGTCTCGCTCGCTAAAACTTGCGGAGCAATTGTTACAGTCGAAGAACATCAAATTCATGGTGGGCTAGGCAGTGCAGTTTCGGAAGTCGTGACTCAAAATTTTCCAGTTCCAATAGAATTTATAGGGGTCCAAGATAAATTTGGTCAATCCGGTACTCCAGATGAACTTTTAGAGCATTATGGAATGGGCGAGTCACATATTTTTGCCGCAGCTAAGAAGGTTATTGGAAGAAAGTCTTAATTATGGTAGTTTAATCGCGGAGGTTTGTATGACTGGAGTAACCCCAGGAATCTATCGTCATTTCAAAGGCAATTTGTATTTTGTTTTCGGTCTTATCTTTGATGGTAATGATCCGACAAACGAAGGTAAAGCTTTTGTTCAGTATCACCCATTATACCAAGTTGAAAACATTGGATGGAGATACAGAACACCGACAGATTTTACAGAACAGGTTGTGCGAGAAGGATATTCAGGTCCAAGATTTACAAAAATCGAGGATTTGAAAGAGGTCCCAGATTCAGCTGGAACAATTTTTGATAAATTGGGAATTCGAGGGCCTGGTGGAACTTGGTCAGTCAGTTTTACATTCTGGCCTCAATATTCATTGGTTTCTAAATGACAATAGGCGCGGAGAGATCCGCGCCTTTGACTTTAATAAATTTTAGTATTTAATTAAACCAGAACTTTTATTTACCAAAATTCTTTGGTAAATGGTATTTTATTTGGAAGGAGAAAAGATAACAAAAGTATCAGCCTAACAGGTTTGCCGCGCACGAAATATGTGCGCGGTTCGTCTTTTATATTGTCTTTATTTTATAAATTTCAGGAGCCTTGTTTAAAAATTCTTCTAATTTTTCTCTTGATAAGAGGCCTTTTTGAGCACCGACTTGAAGCACAACTGACATGGCATTAATTGGTCCCCAAGTTAGAGCTTCTTCGATTGATTTGCCAACAGTAAGTGCTGAAATTATTGTAGAAAAGAAAGCGTCACCGGCACCAGTTCTCTCAAAAGGTGTGTGAGGGTACACGGGAATAAACAAATATAAGTCCCGATCTTTCTCATATGCATATGCTCCTTCAAAACCATCGGTAATAAAAACGTATTTTGGTCCGAGATTGGACATTTCTTTCAGTAGTTTTTTAACATCGCGATCTTTTTCTCCCAGTATTCTTTGCGCTTCCTCGACATTTATACAAATTGCATTAGCTTGAGAATAAATAAAAGAAAGTTTTTCCTTTCCTTGCTTCATGTCAAAAACTCCTGGTTGAAAAGCAAGATTAATATTTGGATGGGCTTGTAAATATTTTGAAATTTGCTGGTACATTTCAAATGAATGCTCACCAAGAGAGCTTAGATAAATCCATTTTGGTTCACCGATGTCTCCCAATTGGTAATTGAACTGTTCGTGTTTGACTAGAATTGTTCTGTCAACATCGTACCAGAGCACGTAGTGATAGTTTGTTTTCTTTCCATCTTCTGTTCGAACAAAATCAAGGTTTACATTGTTTGATTTAAGCGACTCAATACAATCTTTGCCGTTTTGATCATTGCCAACGTATGTTAAAAGCGCTGAATTGAGTCCAAGTCGTGCTGCTGAAACTGAGGCGTTTGCTGCATTTCCAACGGCATTGCAAATTTCAACAGATTCATATGGGACTTTGTCGCCATATCGAACAGCTAGTTTGCAGTTTTGTTTATTTTCATCACAGATAACTTCCACATCTTGAAGTTTAATAAATGCATCAATCACTACATCTCCGATAGCCAGAATTTCTAAGTTTGCCATTTAAAAATTATAGCATGATCAAATTTTAATGTGCTACAATAAAACTATGAAAACATTGAGAGAGATTGTTCTGGACGCAAGAAATCGAAAAGTTGCTGTTGGCCATTTCAATATTTCTAATCTTGAAACATTGTGGGGAATTTTTAACGCTGCAAAGGGCCTCGATGTTCCAGTTATTATCGGAGTTTCGGAAGGCGAGCGTGATTTTATCGGGGTTCCACAAGTTGTTGCTTTAGTAAAAAGTTTCCACGAGGAATTTGATTATCCGATTTATCTAAATGCTGATCACACATATTCGTTTGATAAGGTAAAAGTGGCTATTGATGCAGGTTTTGATAGTGTTATTTTTGATGGAGCAAAACTTGAGTTCGAAGATAATATAAAACAAACAAAACAATGTGTTGAATATGCTCGAAGTACTGGTCGAGATGTTTTAGTTGAAGGAGAGCTTGGTTTTATAGGAGTTTCTTCAAAAATTTTGGATGCTGTGCCAGAAGGAGTTGATTTATCAGAAAAATCGCTGACTGATCCGGAAAAAGCTAAACAATTTGTCGAACAAACAGGTATTGATATGTTAGCACCTGCTGTTGGAAACTTTCACGGCATGCTTCGCGGTGGAGTTGATCCAAAATTAAATATCGAACGTATTAAGGCCATTTCCCAGACTATAGGAATCCCTCTTGTACTTCACGGAGGTTCAGGAAATCAGGAGGATGATTTTCGTGGAGCAATCGCAAATGGTATGGCGATAATTCACATTAACACCGAAATTCGTGCTGCTTACAAACAGGGATTAAAAATAGGGTTAAATGAAAATCCTGACGAAATTGCTCCGTATAAATTCCTAAAACCAGCAGTAAAAGCAGTCCAAGATGTGGCTGAGAAAAAACTGAGAGTATTCAACAATCTTTAATCAAGTCTCTTATTCACTATGACTTTTTCATCACCGGAATAATTTTTTGCTAAAAATTTTCCTCGCGCTCGTGTCTTCACGCACTCCGTGATGCGCTGAAAAAGTCATAGCTCAACGAGACTTGATTAAATCGATTTTTTCTATTATACTCTCGAAATGTTAACTTTGGATGCTACAAAGCGAGATAATAAGGAAAACCTAGAAAAACTGCGAAAAGCCGGCAAAATTCCTGCTGTTTTTTACGGTAAAAAGACTCCATCAACGCCGATAACTTTGGCAATGAAGGATTTTATTAAGGTTTGGCATAAAGCTGGAGAATCATCTGTTGTTACTATAAAAACTCCAGAGGGAAGTGTTGATACATTGATTCATGATGTTGATATTGACCCAGTTCACGACACTCCTCGCCATGCAGATTTTTATGTTTTCGAAAAAGGAAAGAAACTTGAAGTTTCTGTTCCTCTTGAATTCGTTGGCACTTCTCCAGCCGTTAAAGATCTTGGTGGAATTTTAATTAAAGCTTTGCACGAATTAAAAATTTCTGCTGAACCTACAAATATTCCACATAATTTGGAAGTAGACATTTCTCCTCTAGCTCAACTTGGGGATACTATCGTGGCAAGTTCGGTTAAATTGCCAGCAGGTGTGACATTAGTTGAAAACGCAGGTGAAGTTGTAGCTTCAGCAGTTGCTCCAAAGGAAGAAAAAGAAGAGGAACCAGTTGATTTGTCAGCGATTGAAGTAGAGAAGAAGGGTAAAATCGAAGAGCCTAAAGAAGCAGAGGCCACTCAGGCAAAACAAGAGTAATTTAGGTCATTTCAAATCGTCTCTATTTGCGTGTATAATTTAGATATGCGGAGACGGTTATTTTTATTCCCAAAAAGATATTTTTTTGTAATTTGTTTAGTGATATTTACGGTTTTAGCGGGTAAGGTCGAAGCCTTAACCCAAGCTGAACAGGAAGCCGAATGGCAGGCAGAACTACAACAAACTGAGGCAGATATTGCTAAATGGCAGTCGATTTTGGATAGTACCAAAGCAAACACCAAATCTCTTAAAGGTGAGGCGGCAATTTTGACTGCCAAAATTAACCAAGCAAAAGCTTTTATTAAGCAAAAAAACATTGAAATTGCCAAACTTGAGAAAGATATTGAGGCAAAAAATGAGCACATCCAGACTTTGCAGGAAAAAATTAATACCGGGCATGATTCACTAGCCCAGCTTTTGCGAAAGACAAACGAAATAGACAATTTTACTCTTCCCGAAGTGGTTTTAAGCAGGACAAATCTTTCAGATTTTTTTAGTGATGTTCAGACTTTTCAATCAGTTAACCGTTCTCTAGATGATTTATTTATTCAAATTCGCGGATTGCAATCGCAAACTGAACAAGAAAAAGCAGCGCTTGACAAGCAAAAAGATAAAGAAACTGACACAAAAGTCGCTGCTCAACACGAGCAAGCCCAAATTCAAGCTGATGAAACCCAAAAGGAATATTTGATTAAGGTAAGTCAGACAAATGAAAAAACTTACGCTCAAGTGGTAGCAGATAAGCAGGCTCAAGCAGCAAAAATCCGTGCAGCACTCTTTGCGTTGCGTGACACGGCCTCGATTTCTTTCGGTGATGCTCTTAAATATGCCCAAGAGGCAAGTGCAAAAACTGGTGTTCGTCCAGCGTTCTTGCTCGCTATTATTACTCAAGAATCAAATCTTGGACAAAATGTCGGATCTTGTTTTGTTACCAATTCTGATACTGGAGATGGTGTAGGAAAAAATACAGGAACAATTTTCCAGCAAGTGATGAAAGCTCCACGCGACACAGTGCCATTTCTATCAATTACAAATAGGTTGGGCAGAGATTGGAAATCCACCCCCGTTTCTTGTCCGCTTGGTGTAAATTATTCTGCAAGTCGAGGATATGGTGGGGGTATGGGACCATCACAGTTTATTCCGTCCACTTGGGAATTATTTAAGGACGAAGTTGGAGGTATGCTTGGAATTGCTGCTGATAGTGCTGATCCTTGGAATCCAGAGCACTCATTTATGGCCACAGCAATTTATATGCAGCAACTCGGAGCAGTTTCTGGATCGTACAGTGCGGAACGAAATGCAGCCTGTAAATATTATTCCGGATCCGCCTGTTCTTCGACAAGGAGACCGCCAAATATTTCTTATGGGAATTCTGTGATGAGTATTGCCGAGAAGATTCAGACAACCATGATTGACCCTCTACAAAACTTGTAAAAACAAGTCTTTTTTGGTAGTGTATTTGAGCAATGAAAAAGGAAATACATCCACAAAATTACAGACCAGTCCTATTTATCGACAACTCAAATGACGCAGAGTTCGTTATTTCATCAACTGTAAATACGACCGAAACTGGTAAGGCAAAGGATGGCAAAACATATCCACTATATAGGCTTGAAATCACAAGTGCTTCGCATCCATTTTATACTGGAACAGAAAAGGCACTCGACACCGCAGGAAGAGCAGAACGGTTCCGAGCAAAGCAAGCTAAATCACAGAAATCAAAAAAATAACCTCATCTACTTTGTTGCAGTTCAATTTTTCTCGTTCACCTTACTACATGTAAGGCTCACTCGAAAAATTTCCTGCGCCTAGTATCTGAGGCTATTTTATTAATTTCTGATTATTACTTGTATAATTAATTGAATGGATCTAGAAAAATTCCAAAATAATCCAAAAACTTCTTATCTTGTTTCTGAATACAAGCGTCTTTTGACGCAAGAAGAAGAAACAAAGAAAATGATAGAGAGTGATCCGACTCTGCGTGATTTGGCGCACGGAGAACTTGAGGAATTACGTGTACAAAAAGAAAATTTGATGCAACAAATGCAAGATATTGTTAGTGACGAAGAAAAAGAAGATGAATTTCCAAACGAAATTATTCTTGAAGTTCGTGCCGGTGCCGGTGGAGAAGAAGCATCTCTTTTTGCCGAAGAACTTGCCAGTATGTATACAAAATATGCCCAAAACCAAGGTTGGAGAGTCTCAAAAATTGACGAGTCACAAAGTGCAGTTGGGGGATACAAGGAAGCTTCTTTTGAGATTCGTGGCAAGGATGTTTATAAACAATTACGTTTTGAAACCGGAGTCCATCGTGTTCAACGTGTGCCAGCCACAGAAAAGATTGGTCGGGTGCACACTTCAACAGCATCAGTTGCTATTCTTCCAGTTCGAAAGAAAACCTCTGTTGTTATTAGTCCAGCCGATTTAGAAATCGAAACCTCTCGTTCCGGTGGAGCAGGTGGGCAGAATGTAAACAAAGTAGAAACTGCTGTGCGTATTATTCATAAGCCAACTGGGATTGATGTCCGCTCGACTGCCGAAAGAAGCCAACTTAAAAATCGTGAACGGGCAATGTCCATTCTCCAAGCCAAGTTAGAGCTGAAAAAAGAAGAAGAAGAAGCAGCAAAATATTCTGCTGACAGGAAAAGTCAGATTGGTACAGCAGACAGGTCAGAAAAGATTAGGACTTATAATATTTTGCAGGACAGAATTACTGATCATCGCATCAAGCAATCATGGCATAATATTGATCGAATTTTGGAAGGTGGGATTGACCCTATTGTCGAAGCTCTGGAAAATTTTGATGGAAAGTCGGTTGTAAGTATTGAGGACGAAGAATAATTTGCAACACACAGGTATTTGTGATAAATTGACTCTTGCATGGCAAAAGCAGAAACAACAGTGAATGGAGAAAACGCCTTGGTTCAAGGCCTTTTTTCTGCTGGGGCACACTTTGGTTTTATAAAATCTCGCCGACACCCATCTTCTAAACCTTACATTTATGGAGTTAAAAACAAGATCGAAATATTTGATCTTCTAAAGACCGAGGTCGCTCTTAAAAAAGCTCTAGATTTCGTTGAATCAATTGCTTCAAAAGGTGGCAAAATTCTCTTAATTTCAGGCAAAAATGAGGCAAAAGAGGCGATTTCGAAGGCTGCAAATGAAATTAGCATGCCGTATGTTGCAGGACGGTTTATTGGTGGAACTTTGACTAACTTCCCACAAATTAAAAAGCGAGTAGAGAAACTTGAGACACTTGTAGATCAAAAGGAAAAAGGCGAGCTAAATAAATATACAAAAAAGGAAAGACTTTTGATTGATAGGGAAATTGAAAAATTGAAAGAATTTTTCTCAGGTCTAACTTTAATGAAAAATCTTCCACACGCTATTTTTGTAGTTGATTCTAAAAAGGAATCAATTGCTGTGAAAGAAGCAAGGACTATGGGTATTCCAGTTATCAGCATTTCTGGAACAGATAACAATTTAAATGAAGTTGAATTTCCAATTCCTGGCAATGATTCATCAAAAACATCTATTGAATTTTTCTTAAATCAAATTGTTGAAGCTTACAAGCGTGGACAATTAAAAAAAGCCGAATAATTTTTGACAAATATGAATATAGGAACAGATCTCGTAAAAAAATTGCGTGACATGACAGGTGTCTCAGTCATGGAATGTCGCAAAGCCTTAGAAGAGGCAGCTGGGGATATCGAAAGGGCAAAAGAAGTATTGCTTAAAAAAAGCGCTGGTATGGCCGCTAAAAAGGGCGACAGAACTCTTGGGGCAGGTATTGTTGCAAGCTATATTCACACTACCGGAACAGTTGGGGTTATGATAGAATTATTAAGTGAGACAGACTTCGTTGCACAAAACGAAGAATTTAAAAAACTGGCTCGCGACATAGCAATGCAGATTGCTGCCACTGATCCTCAAGCGATTAGAAAAGAGGATGTAAAAGACGGCAGTGAGGCATTGCTAGATCAATCATTTATTAAAAATCCACAATTAACGATTGCGAACTTAATTGAAAGTGCGATTCAGAAATTCGGCGAAAGAATAGAAATTGGCAAGTTCGTTCGTTATTCAATTTAAAATTATTATGAATACAGCTATTGTGTTGTTTTTTGCATCTCTAGTAGGAATCTGCGGGATGCTTGCCTGGAAAGCTTTTGAAATCAAGGTTAAAAGAATTCACTTTATTTCAAATCTATTCAGAAAAGGAGATGAAATTGTTCACAATTTTGAAAATAAACTAGAGTTAAAATATAAGCGATATGAAATGATCGCAAACCTTTTTGTTTTTGATTTCGTGCCAGCTTACGCTTATGAAAAATTAGTCAAAATGAAAGACTATGTGGCTAAGAAATACTATATGACTGGTGAAGGCTTTCGTGGCCGACGAGTATTGCGATCTGATGGGTCGGTTTCTTTCTTTCTTGAGCAACTTTCAGACGAAAAAGTTAAATAATTCCAAAATTACCTCATCCTGCATTTGAGGCAATTTTGAAATTATTTGAAAATTATAGGAAATCGTGCTAACTTTAAAGGGTTTTCGCCACCTTAGCTCAGTTGGTAGAGCAGCCGTTTTGTAAACGGCAGGTCGTCAGTTCAAGCCTGACAGGTGGCTCACGTAGTGAGCCTACACTGTCAGGCTGCCTGAGAGGTGAGGTCGGGATTGGGAAAACCGTGGGTTTCCCAGGTGACAAGGTGGCTCAATTATTTCTTCGTGCTTGTGGCATTCGCAGATTCAGCCTTTGCTTTCATTTGAGCCAACTCTGGAATATTTTTAACTAAATCATCGATAGATTGGAAACCGTAAAATATCTTGTCTTTATAAATAATTGCCGGAAGATTTCTTGTAATTTTATTTGTTGCTATCAAAGTATTTACTGCTGAAATGCCAATATTGTAATCGAAAGAATAAATTCGAAATTCTGGATAAGTTTGGCGCAGACTTGTTAGAACGTATCCTTCTCTCGTACAATCTGCACAATTATTGTCATCAGAATAGAAATAAATTATCGAAAGCGCAGTTTTATGGCATTTGTCAGCAATTTTATTCATCAAAAGATAGTCTTTAATTTCAAGCAAAGAATAGTACTGTTTTAAAGTTCGAACTTCCGGATCATTTACACCGCGCTGGTCTTCTGTATAAGCGAGCTTATCCTCAAGAGTTCCAAGTTCTGTTGAAAGTGAGCTTGTAGCGGTAAAATCTTTGCAAGAAGAGTTTTCAAGAAGCGAGTATTGTGTTTCTGAACTAAGCAGGTCAATAGAAATTTTGTCTTGAATGTTTCTAATATCATCGAGTTTTTTTTGTCCAAGATAATTTGACACGTAAATAGCAGTTGCAAAAATTATTGCAGTAATTACAAATGAATAGATATATTTCTTAAGATCGAGTTGTCGTGGTGGCATATAGATTATTCAAAAAGTTTTAACGCCAGGTAGTTTTTACTGAGAAAGCAGCGTTCCACATCGATTTTGCAATCCAAATAGGCGCGATAAATATATACAAAGTGAAGTAATAAATCAAATCCATACCAGGTTTTACGTGACCTTCTGACATTTTTCGAGAAGCCATAATCATTGAAAAAGTCCCGATAAAAGTTGCTAGAGTAATTAGTGCCATGATCTGGGTATTTATATAAAACCAATCAAAATTCCAGTGAGGAAGGAGTGTCGCCCAACCCACAGTTTCCAGTCGAACATAAAGTTTAGAAATATTATTTGCAAAATTAAATATTGAAATACTTGCTACAGAAATTATTGAAATAACTGAAATTCCCGCCATAGGTAGAACAAACAATCCTAGATTTCCATATTTTCGATTGAAAAACATATTTCGATAATCAATTGCATTCTTGATAAAGCCATATGACCATCGAATACGTTGTCGCAGAAGTTTTTTAATAGTTTTTGGCGGTACTGTATAAACGATTGCGCTATGAGCATGAGCAATTTTGTAGCCATTTTTTTGCATGCGAAGAGCAATTTCAATATCCTCTGTATTGTGAGCGTGTCTGTAACCTCCTAAATTTTCGAAAACTTCCTTCCTGAAAATAGAGAATGGTCCGGGAGTAATATAAACTGCCTGCATGTAGTGGAACATTTTGCGAGTAAAGATTCCAAATCCATATTCCACTTTTTGCAAAAGTTCCAAAAAATTTTTTGGTTTCCAGAGTTTAACTGACGGAGCAACTGCCATAATTTCTTTATTTTGAAAGTAAACAACAATTCGTTTCAGGGCCTCTTTATCAACGTAAGAATCTGCATCAAGACAGCCAACTAAATCAGTTTCTATTTTTCCTAGTCCAAAGTTAAGAGCTGTAAATTTTCCTCCGTTTTCTTTGCTAAATACTCGGATTTGCGGATGATTTTCAAATTTTTGGATTTTTTCCCAAGTTTTGTCAGTAGATCCATCATTAACTATTAAAATTTTGAGCTTATCTTTTGGATAGTCAAGATCTAGAAGCGAGTGGACTGTCTTTGAAACCGTATTTTCCTCGTTCCAGCAGGGTACGATTATTGAGACACTTGGGTAAGTTTTGACCCCAAGCTCGATTAACCGGTCCTCCTCTTTCATGTAAAAGCGGCTTTCAATATAAGTTATTAATAAAAGGATCTCGAAGTTAAGCGAGGCGAAGAGAAAGAAGTAAGTTATTATGTTGGTAACGCTTACCATGAATATTAAAACGCAATGAAAATAGTACCTTTTTTATTCACTTTTTACAACTTTTTAGCTATACTAGCTAAATAATTATAGTAATACGAATATTATGAAGATTGGCGAAATTACTCAAAACGCTTCAGGGAAACTCCACCCACTAACTCTTGTTCAAGCCAAAATTGGCGAAATTTTCACCGGTATGGGCTTTACGATTGCCGATGGTCCAGAAATTGAGACGGAATTTTACAACTTTGATGCTTTAAATATTCCAGAACATCATCCAGCACGAGATATGTGGGATACTTTTTGGCTAAAGCCACTAAATCTTCGAAAACTTTTACGCACGCACACTTCGAATGTTCAAATCCGCTATATGGAGAAAAATAAACCTCCAATAAAAATTATTGCTCCAGGAAAAGTTTATCGTCACGAAGCCACGGACGCCACTCACGAAGCCCAGTTTTATCAACTTGAATGTCTGGTTGTTGGAACAGATGTTTCTCTTGCAAATTTGAAGTGGACGCTTGAGACATTCTTTGAAAAATTTTTTGGAAAGAAAACCACAATTCGTTTTCGTCCAAGCTTTTTCCCATTCGTTGAACCAGGACTCGAGACAGACATGTCATGCTTTAAGTGCTCTGGTATGGGTTGCTCAATCTGTAAAAATACAGGTTGGATTGAAATGGGTGGATCCGGAATGGTCCATCCGAAAGTACTTC
Organism: Candidatus Zambryskiibacteriota bacterium; assembly: GCA_003173855.1. Classification (GTDB taxonomy): domain Bacteria; phylum Patescibacteriota; class Minisyncoccia; order Phycocordibacterales; family DATDWN01; genus C7867-006. The sequence continues at coordinate 41,311 of PPGI01000010.1, forward strand.
TTAGTGTCGGAATTGATTCGAAAAAATATCGTGGGTTTGCTTTCGGTTACGGTATTGATCGTCTAGCAATGCTTAAATATGGAATTGAAGATGTTCGTCTTTTCTATCAAGGAGATCTTCGATTAGTTTCGCAATTTTAATGAAAATATCGTACAAATGGTTAAAAGAATATATCGTTGAACCTTTGCCGCCAATAAATAAGTTGGTCGACAATTTAACAATGCACTCGTTTGAAATTGAAAGTGTTGAAGAGCAAGGTGATGACAAAATTCTAGATGTGAAAGTTCTTCCAAATCGTGCACACGATTGCCTTTGTCATTATGGGGTTGCTCTTGAAGCGGCAGCTTTAACTGGATTGACTCCGCGCTGGACGCTTCCTCACCAGCCATTTTCTCCATTTGATGGAATCGAGTTAAATATTGATACAAAAAAATGTAAACGTGCGGTAATGGTCCACATTAAAGATTTGAAAGTCGGTCGAAGTCCAGCGTGGCTTAAAGAAAAAATAGCAATATACGGACTAAAAAGTATAAATTCTGTTGTCGATCTTACAAATTATTTGATGTATGCCTATGGACAGCCGATGCATGCTTTTGATGCTGAAAAAATTTCAAAAAATGCAAGTGGCCAATTTGAAATCACAATTCGCAATGCCGAGCCGGGCGAAAAAATTACATTACTTAATAAAAAAGAATACGCACTTGATCCTTCAATGACGGTTATTGCGGATTCAAAGAACGCACTTGATGTAGCAGGTGTAATGGGAGGACTTTCTTCGGGTGTTACAACATCAACAAAAGAAATTATTCTTTCACTTTCGAATTTCAACGCAGTATCGATTCGAAAAACTGCAAAAGCTTTAGGAATTAGGACTGATGCCTCAACACGCTTTGAAAACGAAATTTCAGAGAGTTTGATTGATCGATCACTTCCGTTTGCACTTAAAATGATTAGTGAAATCGCAAAAGGAAAATTTGTCGGTGGTGTTGATATAAATCAAGATCCACAAAAAGAAATAATAGTTCCAACTTCAGTTAGTCAAATAAATAACATTCTAGGTTTAGATTTAAAAAGAGAAGCAATTGTTGGAATACTTGGAAAACAGAGATTAATTTCAGATAAAAAAGGTGACGATTTAGAAATCAAAATTCCTCCTGAGAGGCTCGATCTTACTATTCCAGAAGATATTGCTGAAGAAGTCGGCAGACTTTATGGTTTCGATCAGATCCAATCTTCTGAGCTTAATGTTTTGCAGACCGTGATGGTCAATCGAGAAAATTATTTTTCTTATTTCTTGCGAGAATTATTAATAAAGCAAGGATTTTCTGAAGTTTATACTTATGGATTTACCGATAGTGGGGAAGTTGAAATTGAAAATCCTTTAGCTTCTGACAAAAAATTTGTACGAGCAGATTTAAGGGAAGGTATGGAAGCGTCGCTTGTATTCAATTTTAAATATATAGATTTCTTGGGTCTTAAGGAAATTAAAATATTTGAAATTGGAAAAGTCTTTAAAAAATCTGGAGAAGTCTTGCATTTGTCTTTAGGCACAAAGTTTCCTAAAAGCAAAAATAAACATCAAGATGATGAGGAAGTCGCACGTATCATTCGTTTGATTGACGAAACTTTCGGAGCCCCACTCAAAGGGATTTCAATCGTAGGCGGTGTAGCGGAAATTGATTTTCAAAAAATTATTTCCGAGACCAAACTTAAACCCGATCTCAAAAATTTGCCAAAAAGCGAAACGAAAAAAATCGATTACAAACCAATTTCTCCATATCCATTTGCTATTCGTGATGTGGCTGTTTTCGTTCCAAAAGAAACTTCAAAATCTCAAATTAAAACTATTATTGAAAAACACTTAACTTCAATTGTGCATAGCTTCTCGCTTTTTGATGTTTTTGAAAAAGAAGACAAAACCTCATACGCTTGGCGTCTTGTTTTTCAGTCTCAAGAAAAAACTTTAACTGATGAGGAAATAAATTCTGTTATGGACTCGATTTACGAAGATCTGAAATCTCAAAAAGATTTTGAAATACGATAAAAGGCGCATCTCGCTGCGCCTTTAGATGAACCTGTTTGTTTGGATTAACCCCATTGTCTGGTATGGCCACAGACTTTGCATTTCCAGTAATTTCCACCAACCAATGTGTGCTCAGTGACCTTGAGCATTTCAGTGACTGTTTTTCGCACGATGCTCATTTGTCCTCACTCATATTGGGTGTTGACATTCCCTTTTCGCGATCATATGCGGAGTACAATTTATTGCACTTTGATCCTTCACAGCAAAGTTGCACGACTTTTAGAGTTTGGTCCATGCACCCTCCAATTTTCTTGTAGAAATATATGATTTTCATGTAATTTGTCAAATAAACAAAAACCCCGAACAGAGGTCGTACAAATTTTCTGTACGAGGTTTCTGTTCGGGATATTTCACCCTACTTCAACCATGGACTGTTTTCGCCTTCTTTCCAAAAACTGTGGTCAAAGTCGGATACTCCCAAATTTTCCACGTCCGGATCATCCAAATCGAGCCAAACGTGGAGCATTTCATCTGCTTCAACCCACATTACGTCTTGAACTACGAAATTACCATGTTTTTTGTACCTAGAGTCACCACTTGCACCCAAGAGTGCGAATTGGAACGTCATCTTTTCGCTGGGTAGAAAGGAAAGTTCAAGTTCTCTCCAGAGCCAAACTTCACCAATCTCCTTGTCTAGCCTGACATCTATGATCACTTTCATTCAGCACCTCTTGTAAAATAATATAATATTCCTTAAAAATGTCAAGGTATTTTAGACCACAAAATTAGCTGAATTTCTCTTGTGAAGAGAGCCTGAATTTGCTATAATTTAATCAACAAAATGGCTGAAAAAACCGCTAAAAATAAAGCTTACAGCGCAGAATCGATCCAGGTGCTTGAAGGACTAGAACCTGTAAGAAAACGACCAGGAATGTACATTGGAACAACTGGTACTGATGGACTCCACCATTTGATCTGGGAAATTTTTGACAACGCTCGTGATGAAGCAATGGGAGGCTTTGCAAATGATATCGAAGTAACACTTCTCCCTGGTAATCGTGTGCGAGTAACTGACAACGGACGAGGCATCCCGGTTGATATTCATAAGCAAACAAAAGTTTCTGCGCTAGAAACTATTATGACAACACTTCATGCCGGAGGAAAATTCGGCGGGGAAGATGGAGGGTACAAAGTTTCTGGAGGTTTGCATGGAGTCGGTGCGTCTGTTGTGAATGCACTTTCAAGCTACTGTAAAGTAACAGTTCACAAAGATGGCGGTGAATATGTTCAGGAATACTCTCAAGGCAAGAAAAAAGCCGCTGTTAAAAAAATTGGTTCTACAAAACTATCAGGAACAATTGTTGTCTTTGAACCAGACAAAGCAATTTTCCCAATCATTGATTTCTCATTTAAACGAGTGGTTGATCATTTGCGTCAACAAGCATATTTGGTCAAAGGTCTTCGCATCACTGTAATCGATGCTTCAAAATACGAAGGAAAAATAAAAGAAGAGGATGTTTTTAAAATTTCTGAACTTGGACTTGAGATTCCATCGATGTCATTTTATTTTGAAGGCGGTTTGCTTAGCTTAGTGAAGTTTTACAATAGTCCACTTAAACCAATTCACAAAAATATTTTCTATGTTGAGAAAAAAATTAACGAGTATGAATCAGTGGAAGTGTCACTTCAATATGTTGACGATATTTCTGCTCGAATTTTGGCTTTTGCAAACAACATCCATACTCCAGAAGGAGGTACGCACTTAACTGGTTTTAAAACAGCTCTCACTCGAACACTAAACACGTACGGAAGGAAAAATAATTTAATTAAAGAATCAGAAGACAATTTCACCGGTGAGGATGTTTTGGAAGGTTTAACTGCTGTTATTTCCGTAAAACTTCGAGAAATTCAATTTGAAGGTCAGACAAAAGGCAAACTTGGTACTGTTGAAGCCCAGGGAACAGTAAATACAGTTTTCTCTGAAGCATTCACATATTTTCTTGAAGAAAATCCAGACGATGCAAGGGCTATCATAAACAAAGTAGTTCTTGCACTCAAAGCTCGCAAGGCGGCCAAAGCTGCAAAGGATTCAGTGTTACGAAAAGGAGCACTTGAGGGCATGACACTTCCAGGAAAACTTGCTGATTGTCAGTCAAAGTCAGCTGAAGATTCAGAACTGTTTATTGTGGAGGGAGATTCTGCTGGTGGAACTGCAAAAACTGGAAGAGATCGACGAACACAAGCGATATTGCCGCTTCGAGGAAAAATTCTAAACATTGAACGAGCTCGACTTGATCGAATGCTTGAATCAGAACAAATTAAAAATCTTGTCATTGCATTGGGAACTGCAATAGGAGATACATTTGATATTTCAAAACTTCGCTATCACAAAATTATTATTGCAACAGATGCTGACGTTGACGGTGCTCACATACGAACTTTGATTCTAACTTTGCTTTACAGATTCTTTAGACCTTTGATTGATGGTGGATATATTTACATTGCTCAACCACCACTTTATAAAATCAAAAAGGGAAAAGAAATTCACTACGCATATTCAGATGATGAGAAAGCAAAAGTTGTAGGAAAAGACGAAGTTGAGGAAGCTACAGAACCACAGCCAGAGGAAGAAGTTGCCGAAGTTGAAGAAGCTGAAAAAGATGAGAAAAAAACAACGAAGAAATCAAAAGTTTCAATCCAGCGCTACAAAGGTTTGGGTGAAATGAATGCTGAAGAACTTTGGGAGACAACTATGGATCCAGAGAGACGAATCCTAAAACAAGTAACAATCGAAGATGGAGTGGCTGCTGATAAAGTCTTCGATATCTTAATGGGAACTGACGTCCCAGCCAGAAAATCTTTTATTCAAAGCAATGCAACCAAAGCAAATTTGGATGTATAAGAGAATTCTTATCGTTGGAGATTCAGGTAGAGGTAAGTCTACTTTTGCAAAGATATTATCTGAAAAGTTGAAAATTCCATTTTATTCAACTGATGATTATTTTTGGAAGTTAAAATACACAGTACCTAATGATAGAGAACAAAGTGTAATTGAAATAAATAAATTATATGAACAAGGCAATTGGATAGTAGAAGGTTCTACAAGGCGACTAATTTTAAATGGGCTAGAAAAATCAGATATTATATTTTATTTAAAATTCAGGAATATTTTATTTCAACACCTTTCAATCATAAAGAGAAATTTACTAGCAAAAGATGAAAAATTCAGTGATTTATACCGATTATTGAAACATACAACATATAAAAAATATAAAAAGGGATATGGTGCACACCTTCCACCGCTTGATGAATTAATTGTTCCTCATATGGACAAAACTAAAGTTCTCCATTCTTACAAAGAAATAAATAAATTTTTAGATTCTATTTAGTTTCCTCCTTCTTTTCGGAATATTCGGATTTAGGGATATCGTGAACTCGAGGTTTTTGAGGAACAATTGCGACAGCGATAAGATAGGCGATTATAGCTGGGAAAACTCCAGTAGCGATAGTGATTAACACATAAGCAAGTCGGAGAACTGTGGCATCAATGTCCAAATATTCTCCAACTCCACCGATTACTCCTGAAAAAACTTGGTTTGTATCACTTTTATATAATTTTTTTGTTGTATTCATATAATTAATATTTTTTATACTTCGATATATCGCAGTGGTTACTATTTCTTGTTTTTAATTTCGTTTAATAATTTTTGAATTACTTCTTCTTGATTTAGCTGACCTAGCTGACCTTTGTCTCGAGATTCAAGTGTAACTTTGCCTGATTCAATGTCTTTATCACCAATTACAACCCAGTACGGAACTTTATTTGTCTTAGCATCACGAACTTTTGATCCCATGTTCGCATCTTCTGTATCAATTTCTGCTCGGATCTCGTTTTCAATAAGTAAATCATAAAACTTTTGTGAAGCATCGTTGTGGTTTGTTCGAACTGGAATGACTTTGACTTGAACAGGAGAAAGCCAAAGAGGGAAATTACCCTCATATTTTTCAATAAGAAATGCCATGATGCGCTCGATTGCACCAATTGATGAGCGGTGAATGACAGCTTTGATTAATTTATCCTTGCCATCTTTATCAGTGTAAGAAAGTTCAAATCGTCCAGGTGCAAGAAAATCGTATTGAACTGTAAAAGCTGTATTTTCAAGTCCGCGAACATCTTTCATTTGAACATCGATTTTTGGACCGTAAAATGCAGCTTCGTCTTTGGCTTCTTCAAATTTTACATCTTGGTTTTTTAGGACATCACGAAGAACTTCTTCGGCTGCGTCCCAAGATTTGTCGTCTTTAAAATATTTTTCATTGTTATCACGATCACCAAGAGAAAGTCTGTACCAAAAATCTTCTCCTTTTTTAAGTCCAAAAACTCCACAGACATAAGTGATTAAATCTAGAGCTTTTTTGACTTCTTCTTTTGCTTGATCATTATCTGTTACAAGAATGTGAGCGTCGGCAAGGCAAAATGATCTAACCCTAACAAGGCCTGTTAAATTTCCTGAAGCTTCGTATCGATAGAGTTTTGCCATTTCAGCGATTCGCACAGGAAAATCTCGATAAGAATGTGGTTTTGATAAATAGAGTTCGTAATGATGCGGACAAGTCATTGGGCGAAGCATGAATTCCTCGTCATCAATTGTTATCGGAGCATACATTGTGTCTTTGTAATACGGATAGTGACCGGACTTTTTATACAAATCGAGTTTGGCAATATCAGGAGTCGATACATGTTTGTATCCACGCTTTATTTCTTCATCAACAATAAATCTCTCAAGTTCACGACGAATTGCTGCACCTTTTTCGGTGTAAAGTGGAAGACCTTTTCCAACGACATCTGAAAAGGTAAATAGATCGAGTTCTTTGCCCAGCACTCGATGATCGTTTTTGTCCATTTCGTTCTCTGCCATGAAATTAGCATAGCATGTTTTCATATTTGTGATAATGTTTTCGCAGAGGGTATATGAGAGAGCCAAGTTTGGAAGAATCGGTAAGAAGAAGCGAACTTTTTCAGCTCATAAAAGAGAAAATAAAGAAAGGAGAAATGGAACTTATTCACTTAGAGTGGTTTACAAAACTTACTCCAAAAGAGCTCAACTTTTTCTTAATAAACTGGAAGAAATAATCCGCACTTGTAATGAGTGCGGATTCTGTTTGTAAAAGTTTTGTTTTTATTGCATAATCCGGCCAGAGGTACAAAATGAGAATAACTGTGCGTCTTGCGGCTATTGTTTTCGTCGCGACATCGGCGTACGGTTGTGACGCTTGCAAGGAAGAACTTGCTCCAACAGAAACTTCTGAAGTGCATCTATCACAGCCGCTTGTTGTAACTTATGCAGCAGGCGATTTGGCGGAGTGCTTTCCCGGACATCCGAATAGTGCGTACACTGGAGGACGTTACGGTCACGAACTTGTCGCTGATTTACTCGCGACACTTCGACTGGATGGCGTTTCGCGGATTTTCCTTGCACTAGGCGACATCGCTTACTATCAAGGAACACCGGAGCAATTTCTCTGCTACGACAAGTCGTTCGGACGGTTCAAGTCTGCAACGAAATTCACACCAGGGAATCACGAGTACCAGCAAGACAAAACGGCTGCTGCCTACTATTCCTACACTGGATTACCGCAGTACTACACTTTTAATCCAGTGGGTGATTACTGGCACATTGTTTCTGGTAACTCGAACTTTGTTGGAGCTGAGAAACAATCATACCTTGCCTGGCTGGAAGCTGATTTAAGCCAGAACACTCGACCTTGCACGCTCGTTTTCTTTCACGAGCCGCGATACTCGTCTGGTGATGTAGACATGTCGACAGTTGCGGATGAGTTCTCAATTCTCTACAAGCATCACGTGACGCTTTTACTTTCAGGTCATGATCATGCTTTTGAGAAGTTTCGTCCGATGAATGACAATGGACAAATTGACGAAGCAAATGGTGTTGTCCAGTTTGTAGTCGGAACCGGTGGAGCAGATCGTGGCCAAAAGAAAAGAAGTATGTCGGCTAGTGAGTTCTGGGACGGACAAGTTCTTGGAGTTCTAGAACTTATTCTTGGTCCGGGAGATTGGAGCTGGAGATTTGTTCCGGTTCCGGAAACTGGATCAGGATATTCTGGACCGCCTGGTAAATGTCATGGCTAAAAGTAGCGCCGCACGCACGCGGCGCTTTTAAATTATAAAAAAATTTGCAATAATTACTTACCGGAGGTTCTTATGCGAGAAAAAGATTTTCCGCCGAAGATTAAGGTTCCAGATGGTGGTGGGTTGGTGTTCATGCTTTATGGTTACCTTCTTGTCATCGTTGGAGCAATTGTCATCTTGGCAATTGTAACTATCGCTCTTGTCATCGCTGGGTTCAAATATCTTGCACTGTTCGGTGCAGTTTGTGTTGGTGTTGGACTTGCACTTGCCAATGAAGGAGGTAAGAGATTGAAAAAAGCCAAACTAGAAGAAAAATCTAGTAAGGCAGCCTGAAGCCGTTGTTGCATGAATTCGCAATAACGGCTTTTTAAATTCGAAAAATTTTTGCTTAAGTTCGAGGCGGAATGAGAAAATGTGAGGAGCCTTACAAAATGTTAGGTGACGAGTATTTTTGAAATTCCAACGATGAAATTAAGCAAAAAGATTCGAATTACTCCATTAACTTAACTTTGTCGATGAGTACAGACTTCTCGCCATTCCTCATTGAAAAAGTTCCTTTAACAACAATGCAGGATTCTGGAGTTAACAAATCTTCGAATTCTTCAAAAACTTTTGGAAAAGCAACAGCTTCGATCGTGTCCGTGAGGTCAGCGATTGAGAGAAAGATCATTTTTTCGCCTTTTTTTGTCATTACAGATTTTATTCCTTCAACAATTCCGCCAAAAACTACACTCTCTCTTTCCTTTCCGTTTTCCTTTAATTTTTTTATATTATTTTCTTTATTTTCAAGTTTTTCTTTAAAACTCTCGAGTGGGTGACCAGAAATATAAAGGCCAAGCAATTCTTTTTCCCACAACAACTTATCTGCCTCGTTTGATTTCGGAGCGGGTTCAAGTTTTATTTCTGCAGCTTCTGTTTGTCCTCCAAAAAGTGAGTCTTGTTCTGATTCTTTTGACCTTTCTTCTTTATTAAATGTAAGCAATCGGTCGAGATTGTGAAGTAGAAGTGCTCTGTCTCCAAATGAATCAAGCGCACCAGCTTTAATCAAAGATTCTAGAGATTTTTTATTTAAATTTTTATCTTTAATTCTAGAAAGAAAGTCTGACAAGCTTTTAAATGGTCCATTTGCTTTTCTTTCTTCGATAATTGATGTTGCAACTCCTTCACCGAAATTTTTTATAGTCGTTAATCCAAATCGAATGGAATCAACCTTAACATTTCCGGCAGCGGCAATTTTTCTTGCAGCTTCAGTTCCTGCATGAGCGGAAATCACGCTAAATCCCTCAAACGATTGGTTAACATCTGGAGGAAGTATTGGAATTTGCATTCGCTTACATTCCTGGATTATTTCAGAAATCATTTCAATATTTCCAGATTCAGCCGTAAGCACAGCAGACATATAAATTGCAGGAAAATTAGCTTTCATGTATGCCGTTTGATACGCAACTTTTCCGTAGCTTGCCGCATGAGCTTTGTTGAAACCATAACCTTGGAATGGTTCAAACAATTGCCAAAGTTCTTCAGCTTTTTGTTTACTCATCCCACCGTGTGTTTGGCAGCCTTCGACGAATTTAACATGTTGCTTTGCCATCTCTTCCGGAATTTTCTTGCCAACAGCTTTTCTAAATTTATCAACTTCAGCCCAATCATATCCAGCAACGTGAATTGCAGTCATCAAAAGGTCGTCTTGATAAACTAGAACTCCATAAGTTCTGTCCAAAAAGTCTTTCATTTTTGGATGCAAATATATCACTTTTTTCTTGCCATGTTTCCGCTCAATGTACTCTTTGATGTTATCCATTGGGCCAGGACGATAAAGTGCTACCATCACATTGATATCGTGAATTGTTGTTGGAATAAGTTCTTTTAGTGCTCGTGTCATCCCATCGCCATTTAACTGGAAAAGTCCGACAGTTTCTCCGCGCGCAAGCATTTCATATGTTTTTTTATCATCGACTGGAATATTTTCAATGTCTATTTTTACTCCTTCAATTTTTTGAGTAATTTTTACTGCATCAGCAAGGATTGAAAGGTTTCTAATTCCAAGAAAATCAAATTTCAGAAGTCCGACGCCATCTTCTCCAACAGAGTGCATATCGTATTGGGTGATAATTTTATGCTGTCCATTTTCTTGGCCCTTGGTATCGTATTGAAGCGGTACATAGTCTGTAAGCGGCGTAGGAGAAATCACCACGCCTGCAGCATGTACACTGATGTGACGGGCACAACCTTCGATTTTTTTAGCCATGTCAATAATCGTTTTTACATCAGCTTCTGTCTCATATCGTGATTTTAATTCCGGTTCTTCTTTCATTGCTCGGTCAATAGTCATTGGAAAACCCTGTGCTCCCATCGGAATAAGTTTGGCAATCGAATCACCGAGTGTATAAGGAAATCCAAGAGCACGAGTAACATCACGTACAGATCCGCGAGCCATCATCGTACCGAATGTACCAATTTGGGCGACTTTATCGAGCCCATATTTTGAACGAGCATAATCGATCATTTCGTCTCGGCGATTATCGGCAAAATCCATATCAATATCAGGAGCTGAAGGGCGAAATGGATTTAGGAATCTTTCAAATGGTAAATTGTATTCAATCGGGTTTACGTTTGTAATTCCCGCAAGATAGGTGACAAGAGAACCGGCAACCGAACCTCGAATAGTGGTTAGGATTCCGTGCTCATGGGCATAACGGAGAAGATCAGCTACAACTAAAAAATAAGTTGCATAACCTTTATCTTCGATAACTTTTAATTCGTACTCCATTCGTTCTATAATTTCAGGAGTTTTTTTTAATTTTCTTTTTTCTAAACCATCATTGACGAATTTTCGAAACTCCTTGTCATATGTTGAATTTTTTGGAATCGGAAAGTTTGGCATGAACCATTTGCCGATTGAAATTTCCAAATTACATCTGTCTGCAATTTTTTGATTATTTTCCAGAGCTTCAGGTAAATCCTTAAAATATTCTTTAGCTTTTTTTCCAGATATAAAAGAAAAATCCTCATCTTTAATTTCTATTTTTTCATCATTTTGAGCTTGAATTGCAATCAATGTTTGTCTTGCCACTCTGTCTTCTGGAGAAATGTAGTAAACATCATGTGAAGCGACAACTTGCATTTTGTTTTCTTTTACAAAGATCTGGATCTTTCTCATATCTTCGTCATGACCTTTAATTTCTGGGTGATGTGTAATTTCAAAAAAGAAATTATCTTTACCAAAAGTTTTTTTGTACCAAGAAAGTCTTTCATTAGCTTGATCAAAATTTGCAAGTTTAAGGGATTGTAGAATATCGGATGAAAAGGATGGAAGAATTGCAATTAATCCTTCGTTGTATTTTTCAAGTAATTCTCGATCAATTCGAGGTTTATAATAAAAACCTTCAAGATGTGCCAAAGTCACAAGTTGAATCAAGTTTTTATAACCAGTCTCATTCTCTGCTAGCAAAACTAATCTGTAACGCTCTTTATCAATTCCTGCTTGCTTATCAAGGCGTGACCTAGAAGCAAGATAAGCATCAATTCCGATAATTGGTTTGATTTCTTTTTTCTTACAAGCTTCAAAAAATTCAATTGCTCCGTATAAATTGCAATTGTCAGTTAAGGCGAGTGCTGACATTTCATTTTTCTTCGCTTCGTTTACTAATGCATCAATTTTTGGTAGCGCGTTTAAAAGAGAATAGTGGGAATGCACATGTAAATGACTAAACTTCTTAGACATATTTTGGCTATTATATCACGCAATATTTAAATCAACTTCGATTGACTAAATCGATTTTTTCGGTCAAAATACCTATCAGAACCTCATTCGTGGAGGACACATGCTTCGAGTTGTTGAAACAGTGGTTATTACAATCGTTTGGGCAGTTTGGGGTGCTCCAGGTGCAGTGTTTTTTATCCATCTCATTCGTGGACCAAAGAAGAAAAAGGAACCTTCGTATTTGTTTCTTTTTGTTCTCTATGTCTTCACGATGATCAGCAGACCATCTGCCTCGAGACCACGCCTAGTGTGGCCGCCCGAAAAAAGTAAACAGATCCACTAGGATTTGAGAGCCGCGCGTGCGGCTCTTTTCGTTATGATAAAATATTTGTATGAGTTTTATTGTCGGAATTGATGAAGTTGGACGAGGACCTTTGGCTGGTCCGGTTTCGGTTGGCATTGTTTTGTGTGCAGAAGAAATTTATCCACATCTTCGGCTTCTTCGGTCACTTCCAAAACAAGGGATAGATTCTAAAAAACTCCTGCCAGAAGAACGTGAAGAGTATTCTCTAGTTTTAAAAAATTTGAGAGACGAAGGAAAAATTTCGTATTCAATTGTTCATATTTCAAATCAAATTATCGATGAGAAGGGATTAACTTTTGCGATTAAAAAAGCAATTAATACTGGCATTAAACTTTTAAATATTTCTTGTGATTGCCAAGTTTTGCTGGATGGGGGACTTCGACTTCCAAAAAAATTCAAACTTCAAAAAACAATAATTCGAGGTGATGAAAAAGAGAAAATAATAGCTTGGGCTTCAATTCTCGCTAAAGTCGCTCGTGACAATATAATGTGTGAACATGCCAAAACATTTCCTCAATATGGCTTTGAATATCATAAGGGTTACGCGACTAGACAACACTTCGAAGCTATTTATGAACATGGCCTCTCAGATATACACAGGAAGAGTTGGAAAATCATTTGACTTTCATAATATTTGTGTTACCCTTCAATCAGAGAGGCAGATAATGTACAGAGAGATTCCGGGGATCGACACCTATGTTTTCAGCATCATTCACCGAGTGAGTGATGCGAGAGAGACAGAGGTTCTTGTCCAAGCGGAACGCTCTGTAAATGAGCGTTACGCACATATTGGCACACGGATCAAGTTTCCAGGCGGTCGCTACGAAGTTTTTGATGGCGATCTCATCCAAGCAGTTCGTCGAGAAAATGTCCAGGAAACCGGGCTACTTCTTAAGGAAGATGCCAAAGTTGAGCAACTCATGAAGTACCTTAAGCTGAAACAGCTTCGGATTTTCTTTCTTATCGAGTTCAATCAGTTCGAGGGAAAAATTCGAACTGGAGAACCGATACGAGACGGGGGGTCCTTAATCGCACCTCCTAAATGGATGACGCTTCAGGCTCTCCAGGTGGAGATCCAAGAAAAGCGAATGCAACATACCCACGAACCTGGACTTGTAGCGGCTGCTCGTCGGCTTGCACAGCTTGGTTTGCTTAAAACAGGATCATCACCTCACCGGACGACATTGAGTCGTCCATAACAACGCCGGTCACAATTTGGCTGGCGTTTTTCTTTGCTTAAACTTGATTTTTTTAGAAGTTTTGGTAATGTAAACACACTATGGTTGTACGAATGCGTAGTACAAAAAGTCACCGAAACAACAGGCGTTCACATGACGCTTTGTCTTTTCCGTCTGTCACAATGGATAAAAATACTAATGTGCCACATTTACGACACCGAGCATCTCTTGTTACTGGCGAATATCGTGGACGAACAGTTATCGATCTTCAAGCTAAGTTGGAAAAGAAAGCTAAGAAACAAAAACAAGCTCGTTCAGAGGGAAGATAATAGTGGAGTTTTTTTGAACTTGGTGTATACTGTGGTCAAGAGTTCTTATGGCAAACAGGCACCTTTCGAGATCAATAGTTCTCCAGTCACTTTTCGAATGGGATTTTTGTCAAAAAAATTCCAAAGAAGCACATGATATTTTTGTGCGCAATGCAAAGGAATTCGCTCCAGGGATGAGCGACTTTTCGTTTATGGAAAATCTTGTTAAAGGAGTTTTAGAAAAACAAAAAGATATTGATTTGATTATTGAAAAGGCTGCTCCAGATTGGCCGATTGCAAAAATTTCAATAATTGACCGAAATATTTTGAGGATTGGTTTGTTTGAGCTTCTTTTTGCCGACAGAACTCAAGTGCCGCCAAAAGTTGCCATCAATGAAGCCATTGAACTTTCAAAAACTTTTGGTGGAGAAACTTCTTCGAAATTTGTTAACGGAGTTTTAGGTGCAGTTTACAAAGAACTTGGTGAACCAGGAAAAGATGAGACATCGAAGGGGAAAACTGCTGGGCCTGTTCCAGTACAATATCTTGGTGGAGCAGTAGTTTTTGCTCGAGACAAAGATGACATTTATCTTGCGTTAGTTCACGATGTTTTCGGTCGCTGGACTCTATCAAAAGGAAAAATAGAGGAAGGAGAAAATATTGAAGAGGGTACAATTCGAGAGATTAAAGAAGAGCTAGGAATTGATATTAAAATCAAAGAAAAGTTGGGAGACAATGAGTACGTTGCATATCATCCGGAAAAGGGAAAGATGAAAAAACATGTTACATACTTTTTGGCTGAATCAAAGTTTGTCGATCTTATACCAGAGAAAAAAGGAGGGCTCGATGACGTGAGGTGGTTTAAACTTTCTGATATCCTTGACCTTAACTTTTATAATGATATTCTCCCATTAATAACAAAGGCGATTAATATATTAGTGAAGAAAGATGATCAATCGTCAAAGCGAGCTGTATCTTAAAAAGAGACTTCGCAGGCCGAGAGCTCGGTCTTGTCAACGTCCGGCTTGCTGGCTCATTGACAAGTCGGAGAGCCGAGAACAAGTTAGCAAAGCGCTGGCGGAGCGAACGGTTTCTTTTTAAGATATAGCGAGTGATTTAAATGGAATTATCAGATTTCGAAAAAAAAATAGGAATTAAATTTAAAGATGAAGGGCTTTTAACTCAAGCTTTTGTTCACCGTTCTTATATAAATGAAAACAAAAGTTCAGGACTAGAAAACAATGAGCGTTTAGAATTTTTAGGTGACGCAGTGCTTGAACTTGTTATAACTGATTTTTTGTACAAAAAATATCCAAATAAATCAGAAGGTGATTTGACGGCTTACAGGAGCGCTCTTGTTAATGCAGATACTTGCGCTGAAATTGCAAAAAAAATTGGCATGGAATCACACCTGCTTTTATCAAAAGGCGAGTCGAAGGACAAAGGTCGTGCGCGACAGTATATTTTAGCCAATGCTCTTGAGGCCTTGATTGGGGCAATTTATCTTGATCAAGAATATGATGTTGCAAAAAAGTTTATTGAAAAACATTTTACACCTCTGATTGATGAAATAGTTTCCGGAAAAACATTTATTGATGCCAAAAGTTTGTTTCAGGAAAAAGCACAAGAATTTGACGGAGTTACTCCAACATATAAAACTGTTAAAGAATCAGGACCAGATCATGAAAAAAGATTTACAGTTGGTGTTTATGTTGGCAAAGAGTTGGTAGCGACTGGAGAAGGTGAATCAAAACAGGATGCTGAACAGCAAGCAGCCCGCGATGCCTTGTTGAAGAGAGGTTGGAGTGTATAAATCGAAAGGTCCGCTTTACGCGGACCCCTTTCTTGCTTGCCCCATTACAAGTGCATCACTGATTGAGAGTGGTGTATCGACATGGTGTATTTCGATTTCTACTCCCATTTGAGTTGCAGTTTTAGCAATAGTACGCAAAAACTCATGACCACACTGAATGCGATCGCTATAAGCTGCGTCAGTACATGTACCACGAAGAATGCTTATGAATTCTCCAGCGGCAGAACCTGCAAATTCGAGAATATGCAATTCTGACAATTCTCGTTCTCTCCACCTTATATCGTGAACTTCGTTTGGCCAAAGATCGAGAAAACTAAGGGCCATGTAGTTTGAATTTTCTTCAACCCATTTTCCTAGAGCATCGTAAAACTCGCCAAAAGTGGCCATAAACCCTCCGTTTTTAGCTTAGCAAATGATATAATTAACTCCAAATGTATTTAAAATCGATTGAATTATCAGGATTTAAGTCATTTGCGAAAAAGGTGGAGCTTACATTTAACTCAAAAGTTTCAGCTATTGTCGGACCAAATGGTTCTGGGAAATCAAACATTGCTGAAGCCTTTCGATTTGTACTTGGTGAGCAGTCAATCAAATCACTTCGCGGGAAAAAAGGTGAAGATCTGATTTTTAATGGTGCTGGAGATTTGCCTCGGGCAAATCGTGCGTCGGTTAAAGTAACTTTTGATAATTCATCTAAGTTTTTGCCAATTGATTTTGATGAGGTAACAATTGAACGTGTTGTTCACCGCGATTCTGTAAACGAGTATTTAATAAATGGTTCGCAAGTAAGACTTAAAGATGTAGTTGAGCTTTTAGGAAGTGCGCATATTGGTGCATCTGGGCACCACATAATTTCGCAAGGTGAAGCAGATCGAATTTTGAATGCATCAATCAAGGAGCGAAAAGCAATGATTGAAGATGCTCTGGGACTTAAAATGTATCAGTACAAAAAAATTGAAAGTGAAAGAAAGTTAGAAAAAACTCGAGAAAATATTAAGCAAGTTGAAAGTTTGCGAAGAGAAATTGCTCCACATTTAAAATTTTTAAAAAAGCAGGTTGAGAAAGTTGAGAAATCAATCCAAATGAAAGATGAGTTAACCAAGGAAGCTAAGGAATATTTAAAACGGGAGGATGATTATATTAAACAAACTGAAGCACATATTAATAATGAAAAAGCTCCACTTCTAAAAAAGGAAAAGGAACTAGAGAAAGAATTGAACGATGCAAAACATGTTTTAGAAAAAGCGAAAAATAAAGATGTTAAAAGTGAGGAGTTAATCGAACTTGAAAAAAGTTTGCACAATATACGGGATGAAAAAGATTCACTATCACGCGATTTTGGAAGACTGGATGGGGAACTTTCGTCACTCGTGAAAATTGTTAAAAAGCAGGAGGAAATTGCTCATTCAAGTGAACATAAAACAGTAACACTTGTTTCAGTTGAACAACTATCGACAAAAATTGAAGATAGAGTAAATAATGCAAAATCATCAAATGATGTTTCTGTATTAATTAAAACTCTTGATGAAGTAGCTCTATTAGTTTCAGATTTTATTGATCGAAATAAAGAAAAAATTGATAACTCACTGATCGTAGATGCTCAAAGAGATATCGAAACTCTCAGGAAATCAAAAAAACAAATTGAGAAAACACTAGAGGAAATCAGGGAAAAAGAAGAAGAATTTACGACAAGATACAATTCATTAAAATCAGAAATTGAAAAAGAAAAGGATCGTAATAGAGATGCCGAAAAAGCTGTTTTTCGAATAATGGCCGAATCCCAGGAAGTTCGCTCAAAATTACATGATCTGGATTCAAAACAGAATAATTTAAATTTAGTTAAGGAAGATTACAGGCGAGAACTAACAGAGCTCGGACACTTGTTGGGACAATATATTTTGGATTTTAAAAACCTAGATTTTGATTATAACGAGCCAAGATCAAATCAAGAAGAACGCAGAAGAAAAATTGAAAAAATAAAAATTCGACTGGAGGATTCTGGTGGTATTGGTGCGACAGATGTTATGAAAGAATTTAGCGAAGCGACTGACCGAGATCAATTTTTGGAAAAAGAACTTGTTGATTTGGATAAGTCAGCGACATCACTTACTGAATTAATTACTGATTTGGATAATAGATTATCTACAGAATTTAAAACGGGAGTTGAAAAAATAAACCATCAATTTCGAGAATATTTTGCTCTTATGTTTGGTGGGGGAGATGCAAAGCTTTCGGTTACAGTTGCTCCAAAGAAAAAGAAAAAAGATACAGATATTCCACTGGATGAAGATTTGGAAACGGAAGATATTGAAGAATCCGAAGAAGGTATTGATATTGATGTTAATTTGCCGAAGAAAAAAGTAAAAGGTCTGATGATGTTGTCAGGAGGTGAAAGAGCGCTAACATCAATTGCGCTTCTCTTTGCAATTTCTCAAGTAAATCCACCACCGTTTATTATTTTAGATGAAACTGATGCCGCGCTTGATGAAGCAAATTCTAAAAAATATGGAGATATGGTTGAAAGCCTTTCAAGTCGTTCTCAACTTATTGTTATTACTCATAACCGCGAAACAATGTCTCGGGCTGGAATTCTTTATGGTATAACAATGGGTTCGGGAGGAGGGTCGAAATTATTAAGCGTCGCCTTCGATGAAGCAGTTGCTGTCGCCAAATAAGCCAAAGGGCGGATAAAATTGAATCCGCCCTCTTAATCAAAACCACTAGTTAACAATTTTCTCCACTATTTCGTGCCTGACGATCGCGAGTACTGAGTCAAGCCAATTATCAAAATATCTTGGCTTGCCACATAACGAACAGATCTGGTGTTCCCACCTTTTGAACCTTGATTTTTCGATGCAGAGAAGCTGTGACCCTGCCGAGTCCACTTCACTATGCAGGCAAAAAACCCACTGGTGTTGATGTACATCTCCTCTGTGTAAGATGTCCTCGACGGTAGACTCACCGTCCTCAAGCACAATTCTTTCGTAGCGAATTATCCTGTGCACGAGATCCTCCAAAGAAATCGTAGCAAAATATTGAATTTATACAAATAACTAAATCAAAATATAATCCAAAACTCTCTTCTCAAGATCTGCTCCAACAACTTTAAATTTTACAATATCACCCAAAGTATATTTCTTTTTTGATTTTTGTCCGATGACAGTATAATTTTTCTCATCAAGAGACCAATAATCATCACCCAAATCACGAAGTTTTACCATTCCCTCACATTTTGTTTCTTTCTCTTCAATATAGATACCCCATTCCGTTACTCCAGTAATTGTTCCCTCGAATATCTCACCAATATGTTCTTTCATGTACTCGACTTGCTTGTATTTTATCGAAGCGCGTTCAGCATCAGCCGCCTTTTTCTCAAGCTCAGAAGATTCTAGACAAATTCTTTCAAATTTTTCATATTCGTTTTGTTCAATTTTTCCATCTTTCAATTCTCGTTCTAAAAATCTATGTACCAAAACATCAGGATAGCGTCTGATCGGAGAAGTAAAATGAGTGTAATAAGAAAATGCTAGACCAAAATGCCCGATATTTTTTGTTGAATAAACTGCTTTAGCCATGCTTCGAATTGTGGCAGTTTTAACAAGTTCTTCGTTTGGTGTGCCTTCAACTTCTTTTAGGAGATTATTGATATCACGTGATGTTACTTCACCGTCTTTATTTTTTAAATCAAAGCCAATTGCTTTTAAAAATATGGCTAAATTTTGGATGCGTTCTTTGTCAGGTTTCGCATGGATTCGATAGACAGATTGAGAACCTTTTTTTCTTAAATCTTGATTTTGAGAAAGGAAAATAAATTTTGCTACAGCTCGGTTTGCAATCAACATGTATTCCTCGACCAACTTGTGTGTATCAAGTCTTTGCTTTTTATAAACTCTGATAGGCTTCCCAGCTGAATCAAGCTCAAACTTTACTTCTTCTGTTTCAAAATTGATTGCCCCTCCATGATATTTTGCTTTCTCCAATTTTTTAGCAATTTCGTTTAGTTTCAGCAGCTCCTTTTTATACGGACCATCTAGCTTTCCGGTAATAACATCATTTGCTTCTTCATAAGTAAATCTCTTGTCAGAATGAATGATAGTGCGACCAAACCATTCATCCAAAACTTTTCCATCACTCGTCATAGTAAATATTGCTGAGAATGTCAGCTTGTCTTCATTAGGATTTAAGGAGCAGAGGTCATTTGATAGAATTTCTGGAAGCATCGGGATTGTTCTGTCGACGAGATAGACCGATAATCCACGTCGCTCGGCTTCACGATCAAGTTTTGATCCTGGAGTGACAAAATGGGAAACATCAGCAATATGCACTCCTATTTCAAACTTATTATCATCGAGTTCTTTAAATGATATTGCATCATCGAAATCTTTTGCATCAAATGGATCGATTGTCATAGTCACAATATCCCTCATATCACGCCGATTTTTAATTTCATCGACCAGGGTATTTGCGTATTGTTTCTTTAAATTTTCTGCTTCTTTTTCGACATCATCTGGAAATTCAATTCGAAAGCCCTTTTCTAGAACTATCGATTCCATTTCTGTATTGTTTTCTCCTTTCTTTCCAATGACCTTTATTACTTCAGATTCCAATGTATCCCAGTTTTTTACTTTGACCAGAACTTTTGTTCCTTCTTCTAATTCGTCAGAGATAAAAAAATCAACATAAACTCGTCTGTCATCTGGAACAACAAAGATTTTTCCATCTTGTTTTTCTGCAGTTCCAACAAATTCATCTCTTGTACGTTCAACAATCCTAACGACTTCACCTTGTTCTCGATTTTTAATTTTTATACCAAGTAGTTTGATTTCAACTATGTCACCTGGAAATGCTCGATTTACTTTATCTGCTTGGATTTCTATCGAGTCATCTCTGTCTTCAATATCAAAAAAACCAACACCTTTTGAGTTAATTGAGATTGGGCCAATGAAGGTCTTAGATTTGGTCATTCCGACAGAGTATATCAAAAATGGCTCTAATTGACCATTTATGACTCTTCTGTTAATATGCGATTCATGCTGAAGATAAGATTACAGAGAGTAGGACGAAAGCACGAGCCATCATTTAGGCTTGTTTTGACTGACTCAAAAAATTCAACAAAGAGTGGAAAATACCTTGAAACTTTGGGAAACTATGACTCACGACGAGGGGAAAATGCTGTTGTTAATTCCGATCGAGTTAAATATTGGATGTCCAAAGGCGCACAAGTTACTCCGACAGTTAACAATCTTTTGATCAATAAGAAAGTAATCGAAAGTAAAAAAATTAACGTTTTGCCAAGAAAGAAGCCTATAACAACTGAATCACAAGCACCTGCACAAGCCCAAGCTCCAGCTGAAACACCTGCACAACCCGAAGAAACTAAAAATGAAGCTGCTGAAGAAGTAAGCGTATAAGTTTATTGCTGCTTCATCTTTGGGTTGATATAATTATTCTGAACGATTAGAAATAACGGATAGACAAATACTATGGAAAACGATGTAAAATTTCTGGATTTTATTGTGAAATCTCTTGTAGAAAAACCAGAAGAAGTAAAAATCACACGAACAGTTGATGAAATGGGAGTGCTTATGACTTTGGATGTTTCCCCATCAGATATGGGGAAAATTATTGGACGTGAAGGAAATACTGCAAAAGCAATCCGTACACTTCTTCGTGTCGTTGGTATGAAAAATAATGCTCGCGTTAATTTGAAAATTAATGAACCAGTGGGCGGAATGAAGGAGACAAAGGGATCGTCAAGTAAATCTCTAGATGAAGCAATGAATGACCTGAAGCTTTAGTTTGACGAGGTGCATAACTTGATTGTTTTATATTTTTATAGTGCTAAAGTAAGGATTAGATTGTAGATCCATTTGAATTGAGGTGGGTAATGAGCGAGACATGTCCTGTCTGTCACGCTGGTCCGTGCTTGTGCTGGGTATTGGAGAGAAGACCTGATGCTACCAGCTCTTGGAGTATGGCAACTAACACCTCCAAGAAAGATCGCGAAGTTTCTTCGCCAAACCCCACTCCTAAGAAATGAACCAAAAGGAAAGGGCGCAATGTGCGCCCTTTGTCGTATACAAAACTCTACTTTTGTGTTATAAATTCGAAGTGAATTATCACGTAATAACATTGTTTCCAAAAGCCTTCGACTCATATTTAAATGAGTCTATTATTTCGCGGGCAATTGAGGATAAGAAAATTAAAGTCAATTTTTATAATCCACGAGATTATTCAGATGATAAATGGAAGAGAGTCGACCAGAAACCATACAGCGGCGGCCCAGGCATGGTCATTCAGGCACTTCCTGTCATCAAGGCAATTGAAAAAGCAGTCCAAAAAATCAAAAAAAATAAAAAAACAAAAATAAAAATTGTTTTCCTTTCACCTGGTGGAAAACAGTTTCAAACTCAAGTTGCAAAAAAATTTTCCAAATTTACTGACATCGTTATAGTTTCTGGAAGATATGAAGGTATTGATGCCCGTGTTAAAAAAATTTTTAAGATGGAAGAAGTTTCTGTCGGTCCATATGTTTTAACTGGGGGAGAGTTACCTGCGATGATTTTAATTGATTCAATTTCGCGTCAAATTCCCGGAGTTTTGGGAAATTTCGGATCACTTGAAGAGACTAGAATTTCAGCTCATGATGTCTATACACGTCCAGAAGTATTCGAATATAAAGGAAAGAAATATCGAGTTCCAAAGGTACTATTAAGTGGTCATCACAAAAAAATCGATGCATGGAAACTTGGTAGAAAACTATTTTAACTGAACATTCATTGCGTGTTCACAAATCTTCATTTATACTAAATCTCTATGAAAATTATTGACGTTAAAGGAGTCTCCAAAAAATTCGGAAATTTCGAGGCGGTTAAAAATATCTCCTTTGCAGTTGAACAGGGTACAATCTTTGCTTTTCTTGGTCCAAATGGTGCCGGCAAAACGACAACTATAAAAATGCTAACAACTCTTCTCCATCCAACAGATGGCAGCATTAGTTTAAATGGATTTGACCCAGTTCATCATCCTGAACAAGCTAGGCATTCATTTGGCATAGTTTTTCAAGATCCATCTCTAGACACGGAATTAACTGCTTACGAAAATATGGAATTTCACGCAGTTTTGTATGGAGTTAAATCCGATGTTTACAAACCACGCATTCAAGAACTAATGGAGCTTGTTGATTTGTGGGACAGAAAAGATTCTTTAGTTAAAGATTTTTCTGGAGGAATGAAACGTCGTCTTGAAATTGCTCGTGGACTCTTACATCATCCAAAAGTTTTGTTTCTCGACGAGCCAACATTGGGACTTGATCCACAAACACGAAATCATATTTGGGGTTACATTCAAAATTTAAATAAAAAAGAGGGTCTGACTGTTTTCTTTACAACCCACTACATGGATGAGGCGGATCGTGTTGCAAATACTGTTTCGATTATTGATCATGGGAAAATTATTTCGAGCGGAAGCCCAGAGGAATTGAAACAAAAAACGAACACTAAATCTTTGGAGGAAGCCTTTCTTGCATTGACTGGAAATGAGGTACGACATGAAGAAGCAAGTTCAAAAGATTCAATGAGGCAAGCCCGAAGAATGTGGCAAGGAGGTAATCGAAGATAAAAAATATGAACACAATATATATACTTTGGTTAAGACAACTTAAAAGATATTTTAGATCAAAATCTAGAATTTTTGCCTCACTTGCTCAACCATTACTTTTTTTATTTGCTTTTGGTTATGGTTTTAGTTCAATTTTCGCACGTGCTGGTGGGGGAAATTATATTAATTTTCTTGCTCCTGGAATTATTTCTATGTCGGTTATGTTTACTGCAGTTTTTTCTGGTATCGAAATAATTTGGGACAAGCAATTCGGATTTCTAAAAGAAACGCTTGTGGCACCAGTTTCTCGATTTAACATTATGTTAGGGAGAACCATTGGAGGTTCAACCGTTGCTTTTATTCAAGGTCTAATTGTCCTTCTAATCACACTTCTTGTTGGATTCAGGCCATCATTATCGCTTTTATTTTTTGCACTAGTATTTATGTTTTTATTGGCATTATTTTTTACTGCACTTGGTACTGCTATTGCCTCAAAACTAGATGATATGCAGGGATTTCCACTCATCATGAATTTTCTTGTTATGCCACTTTTTTTTCTTTCGGGAGCTCTTTTTCCAGTTGCAGGTTTGCCAAAAATTTTCAGTTACATTGTTAAATTAAATCCTTTAACTTATGCAGTTGATGGAATTCGTGGAACTATGAATGGCATGCATGCATTTTCACTAACATTAGATTTTTTTGTTGTAGTAATTGTCGCAGTTGTTTGTATTTGGATTGGTTCATTACTATTCCGCAGCATCGAAGCCTAGTAAGAAACCGCCAAAGGACGGGCGGTTCCTTGGCGGCTATTTAAGCAAGATAAGTCTCAGATACTCGGCTTCTACCTCGCTTGCTGTCATGATGACAAAATCTTCTGTTTTGTAGACTTTGCCACTCTCAAGAAAACAGTTTGCCAGCTTCACCTTGAGTGCAGAATTTCCTCGAATCTTTTGAAGGATTTTTGGTAAATCCTCACGCAAGAGAACATACGGTTCTCCGTGGAAACTGACTTCCCAAACATCACCAGCTTCTTTCTTCTCTTCCACGATTGGAAGAAAGTTTATTGAGCCAGTTGTCAGCTTGAAAAAATTCTTTGCAACTTCTTTGCACATTTTAGATATTTCGAATGAAGTGATAACCACTCGATCCTTGAAATGTCCGTCGATCCTTACCTCAAGGAACTCTTCGGAGCAGGCTGTCATTGGGCAGAAAATTATTACTAGGAAAACAAGCGATCTTAAGAGCTTTTTCATCGGTACACCTCTGAATCGAATGTTTCCACAAAATTCAATATCTGTAAACAGAAAACCCACCATCGAGATGGGTTCTCTGGTGGGTCTAGTAGTTCGTCTGGCACATCTTCTCCAGACGTTCGACGCGTTTGTTGTCTATCTCCATTCCAGCGATATCCAATTGCCGTTTTTCGTGCGGCACAAAATCTTTTTTCAAGATTTTTGCCCAATGACATTCTCCTTTGTAAATCGGGAGTATGGCCACGATATCTGCTTCCCACTGGCTTCTAAAAATATACTCTAAGTAATTCTGGCTAAGACCGGTCACAGCGTAATCTTTCTTGTAATCACGCCTAAAGATGGTATGACCAAACTCGTGACCCAAAAGAACGGCTAAATCCTCAGGGTCTTCCAGAATTTCGCGCAGGATTTGGATGCTGAGTCTGATTTCGAATCCGTTCTTACGCGAAATATTTTCAGCTACACCCACTTCTTTTATCACCTTGATTCTAACTCTACGGAGCTGGGGTTCCTGCCCTGGAAAAATACAGTACAAAACTTTGTATGCGAATTTCCTCCAAGTTCTTATGTTGGACTCTTTTTTTGGAAGAGCTTTGGGTAATGGACAGGAATTGAGAAGTCTTTTTGGAGAAGTTGAATCAAAGATGTTATCAATATTGTTCAACCGAAGAAAGAGAGAAGAAGTAACTTGATCTGCTTCTTCTTTGGGAAGATTCTTCATTTCTTCGACCCATTCAGGAATCATCCTGTCTAGAAGACTAGAAACTGCATAAGCTCTTGGAGAAACAAGAAGGCTAAAAATATCTGCCTCAAGTTCCTCCTTCCTTTTCTCTGTCCAATCAACAGCTTGATTTCCGTTCTGCTGAGAACTTTTGTGATCAAGCAGCCTATGGGCCATTTTGTGAGCCAGTAATGCTGCATACTCATACTGATCGTTTACGCACCGAATCAGCCGAGTCGTGATGGTTATTTTTGAATCACCAACATCATTTTCAGCAATGCTGTCACTCTCCAAGATTTGAATCTGAATTTTGCGTACGAATTCGAGCCGATTTGGGAAAAGGATTTCAAGTACATTACGGGAGTAATTTTCCCAAGTTTCTTTCGAAATTACTACTCGTGTGGGTAGTGGTGGAAGAGTCTCGGCCTCCAATTGAATATTGAAAAGAAAAATCAGTGTTAAAAACGCGAGTGCTTTATTTCTCATTTATCACCTCAATTCAAAGAGCGTTTGTTAAACATTAGAACTTAAAAAAATAATGTCAATTTTAAATTTTCGATAGTATTGATACAATGATTTTTATGTTGCAATCGGAAGCTCTAGAAATTTTAAAGATGGGAAAGAATGTATATCTTACAGGCGCTGCAGGAAGTGGCAAAACTTATGTACTAAATTCCTATATTAAATATTTAAAAACTCACGGCGTTGATGTTGCTGTTACTGCTTCGACGGGAATTGCTGCCACACATTTAGGCGGTACAACAATCCACTCATGGTCAGGTCTAGGAGTGCGCTCGCAATTAACTGACTACGATATTGATGAATTGATGCAGCGTCATTATTTATATAAAAGATTTGAAAAAACAAAAGTTTTAATTATTGATGAGATTTCAATGCTCCACCATTTTCGTTTCGATATGATCGAGTGGATTTCGCGCCAAATGAAAAGATCCGAGCTACCTTTTGGGGGAATGCAAATTATTGTTTGTGGAGATTTTTTCCAACTTCCTCCTGTAACAAAAAACGATATAGACCAAACTTTTTTTGCTTACAAATCGCACAGTTGGAAGGATTGCAAATTTACAGTTTGTTATTTATCTGAACAGCATCGGCAGAAAGATCGAACATATTTAAATATCTTAAACGAAATTCGATCCAACAGAGTTTCAAATCAAACGATAAAACTTCTAAATTCACGACTGAACAAAGATCCTGAAACTTTAGGTGAAGCTACTCGTTTATACACTCACAATATTGATGTTGACGTAGTAAATAATAAATATCTTAGCTTGATTGATGCCGAACCGAAAAAATTTGAGATGTTAAAAAAAGGTTCGCGATTGCTTGCTGAAACACTGGCTAAAACTTGTCTTTCACCAGAAACTTTAGTGCTTAAAGTTGGTGCCAGAGTAATGTTTACTAAAAATCAGCCTGAAGGCGGTTATGTAAATGGAACTTTGGGTGTTGTCGTCGAATTCAACTCGTTTAATGAGCCGGTTGTAAGAACTCAGTCTGGAATGGAATTTAACGTTCGGCCAGAATCTTGGAAAATTGAAGAAGAGAGCAAAGTTAAAGCAGAAATAATTCAGCTCCCGCTTCGTTTGGCATGGGCAATTACAGTACACAAAAGCCAGGGAATGTCGCTCGATGCGATGGAAGTAGATCTTTCGAAATCATTTGTATCAGGCATGGGTTATGTTGCACTTTCACGCGTTCGAACACTTTCAGGAATGAAACTACTTGGGTTGAATGACAAAGCTCTTCAAATCGACCCAGATATTATTGTGATGGACAAAAAATTCCAATCTGAATCAATTGCTGCTCAAGAGAAACTAAAATCTATATCTAAATCTGAAATTAAAGCAGTTCAAGAGGAATTTTTGAAAAAAGTTGAGCCGATTGAAAAGACAAAAATCAAGAAAAAGAAAAAATATTCACACATATATTAATTTGTTATAATTTTATTATGAAATTGAAGAAAGATTGGCTTTTGGTTATTTCTGTCTCAACCCTTTTAATTATTTCTGGTATTTATTTGCATTTTCATGCGCCAAATATAAATCCAAAATATCAAACTGCTGCAGAACGTGATAAATATGTCAGATTTGATATGGAAGTTTATGATGAAATTGCTAAAGTATATTGGCAAAAATCTAAAGACTCTGATTTAGCAAATCTTTTCATGCTCTCAGTAAATAAAGCTGCAAATACAAATTTAAGTCTCTCCACTTCGACTAGAGCTGGAACTGCAGAATTGCTTTCAAAAATATTTTCCGAAGCAACTTCAACAGAGTCAAAAAAGCAACTAGCCATAAACACAGTAATTATCGCACTTTACAATATTGTTCCAGTCGGGCGTGACCAACTACTCTCGCAGAAACAAGAAACAGAGCTTCGCCAAAACGTTTCGAATATTAATCCAAGTAAAGATCTCTATGGTGATCTTGGTTTGGCAAAGGGTGCTGATATTAATGAAGTGGACCAAGCATATAAGCAAAAAACGAGTGAATTAAAAAATGCAACAACATCTGAGGCTAAAGCTGAACTCGAGAAAGTGAAATATTCTCATTCGGTTCTAGCTGATCGAGATTCAAAATCCTTTTATGACGAAGCAAAGATTGAACCTACTCTTGGCAAAAAAATAATTGGCAGCACACTTTATTTAGATTTAAGTAAAATTTCCCCAACAACTTTAATTGAACTTGCTCGTGCAGTGGACAATGCCTCGACAACCAAGGGACTTAATTCTTTGATTTTGGATCTTCGTGGAAATATCGGCGGATCGTTAGATTTCCTGCCTAACTTTTTTGGACTTTTTGTTGGAAAAGATCAGTACGCTTTTGATTTTTACCAACAAGGGAATTATATTCCAGAACGAACTGTTCAGTCAAAATTTCCTGAACTTGATCGATTTAAAGAAATTGTTATTTTGACTGACAATATGACCCAATCAACAGCTGAGTTGACTACAGCAACATTCAAAAAATTTCACATGGCAACAATTGTTGGTCAAACCACTCGAGGATGGGGAACAATTGAAAATACTTATCCAATAAATACTGAAATTGATCCAACGGAAAAATATTCACTACTTTTGGTAAATAGTATTACTCTTCGCGAAGATAATCAGCCTATTGAAGGACGCGGAGTAGATCCTGATGTAAATATTAGAAATCCAAATTGGAAAAATGAACTTTCTAAGTTTATTAAGTCTCAAAGTTTAATTGAGGCAGTTAAGAGTCAATTTAAATAGGCAATTTTTAATAGGAAAGAGCCACCTTGCGAGTGGCTCTTGTGGCGGCGGGATGGTCGTGCGGGGTTCGTGGCAGGTTAATGTCGAATGCCGATTTCCGGAGTGAGATTCCTGTGCCTTCGAATCCTGTTTGGATTTTCAACTGGAGCTTGATTCCAGTTGTGAAAGGCGATTGCGCCTTGAAGTCGGCTCACAGAAGCACGAAATTCGTACCTCTTTCGGCGAATTCTCCTACGTCTTTCACGCAGGTGCTCAAATTTCATAGATTTCTCCTCTGGCAATAAATTATCATATTAATTGATTTATGTCAAATATTATTTTTTATTTTGTTATCCACAGAATTTCACTTGCGGAGGTGAACTAGAGTTCACTATAATACTTTTATTATAAAACTATGAAAAAATATGAGCAAATATAATTTAGAAAAATCATTGAGAAAAGAGTTAAGCCAATTAAACGATATTATTGATGAAAAAATATTGCGAGGTTATTCGTATGCAAGAGAAGCCAAACGTCACAAATTTATTCTTTCAAGAATTCAGGAGATTAAAAGAAAATCAAAGTCAGGAACGAATTGGTTATCTCGGACTTTAAGTATTGTTTAACTAATTAATATTATGTCAGAAGAAAATTATTCAAGTTACAAAACTAAAATCCTCACTTTTTATCGTAATAATAGGCGTATGCCTGGTTATAAAGAGATCATGAAACTTGTTGGTTTCAAATCTAAAAATGCAGTTTATAAACTTATAAATAAATTGGTAAATGATGGTGTTGTTGAAAAGGACTCACTTGGAAGACTGACACCTATGAAAATTTTTGGTGAAGTTCCGCTTCTCGGAATTGTAGAAGCGGGAATTCCAACGACTACTGAAGAGGACACCTCTGACACCATGAGTATTGATGAGTATATGCTTGGAGATAAAAAGGGTGCAGTATATTTACTTGAAGTGAAGGGTGACTCAATGATTGATGAAGGAATTCGCGAAGGCGATCTTGTTCTAGCTGAAAGAAATAGCGAGCCAAAAGATGGCGACATTGTTATCGCAGAAGTAGATGGAGGATGGACAATGAAATATTTCAAGAAAAAAGGAAATAATATTTACCTTAAAGCTGCAAATAAAAATTATTCACCAATTTATCCGCAGTACGATCTTCGTGTAGCTGCAATAGTAAAAGGAGTAATACGTAAATACTAAAATGACATTCATTCATCCTGAAATAAAAACTGGAGAAATATTCTTTACGAATGCAACTAGGGATCAATTTAAAAGTATGAAATGGGTTACGAAACGGCTTGGTGCAATTGCATATAATGGAAATGGGGAAAAATTAAACATTGAAAAATGGTACCCAGTGTTCTTGCTCAAAGAAGAATTGAAATTAAGTAAGATTGATCTGGGTGATGCAAGAAAGCAATTTAGGGAAATTGTCGAATCATCATGAGGTAGTTATAATAGCTCGATGATTTTAAAAAATAATTTTTTTGATCGAAGTTCGGTTATAGTCGCTAAAGATTTAATAGGAAAGTACCTTGTAAGAAAAGTTGATGGGAAAATAGTTCGTTCAAAAATAATAGAAACAGAAGCTTATGAAGGTTTAAATGACAAAGCTTCGCATGCTCACCGAGGAAAAACTCCAAGAAATACACCCATGTTTAGTAAGCCTGGCACGATTTATGTTTACTTTACATATGGAATGCACTGGATGTTAAATATTACTTGTGGGAAAGTCGGGTATCCAGCAGCAGTTCTCATCCGAGGAGTAGATGTTGCAATTGGTCCAGCGAGACTGACAAAAAAACTAAGAATTGATAAGAGTTTAAATGGGAAAACGCTGGGAAGAACATCAGGGTTGTGGATTGAAGATAGTAATGAGAAATTAAAAATTAAAAGAACTCCTAGAATTGGTATAAAATATGCTGGACCGATCTGGGAGAAAAAACTTTATAGGTTCCTAATAAATTAAAATGAAAACTAACACATTCAAAGAAAAAGTTCTATCAATTGTTAAGGCAATACCTAAGGGAAAAGTTCTAACTTACAAAGAAGTGGCTAGGCGTGCTGGTAGTCCAAATGCAGGGAGAGCAGTTGGAAACATTATGAAAGCTAATTTTAAAAAGGAAATTCCATGTCATCGCGTCATACGATCTGATGGTGGGATTGGTGGGTACAATAGAGGAGGGATTAAAAAGAAAATGCAAATTCTTAAAAATGAAGGTTTTAAGTTTGCATAGCTTTGATATAATAATTCTATTAAAAGCTAAATAATTAATATGTGGTCAATTTTAGTAACAGCAATCGTTTTATTTGCCTTCGGTGCATTGTGGTTTACTGTGCTCTTTGGAAAAACTTGGGCTAAGCTCATGCAATTTCCGCAAGATATGGCGGGGATGTCAAAAAAAAGCATGACCAAGTCACTAGTTCTAAATTTTATTCTTAATTTGATTATTGCTAGCGTAGTTTACTATCTTTTCCCAGCAATTTTAGCTACTTCATATTCTGAATTTCTGAAGGTCATTTTAATAATTTGGCTTGGGTTCTCATTCCCAATATATGCAAATCAGGTGTTATGGGAGGGAAAGTCATGGAAGCTTCTTATTTTAAACTCGGCTCAAGGGATTATTTCATTTATTCTTGCTAGTTCAGTTATATACTACATGCAGTAACTGTGGATAAGCCATTTGACATATTTGACAGGATTTTAACGTTCGTATATACTACAAATCTACTTCACATGATTGAGTCACGGATGATCGAAGTGATAAACAATTACTATTTTGGGGTTTAACCGATAAACAGCACAAAACAAAATAAGCCTTCGAGAAAAAAGGCCTATTTTTGTCTGTTTTTGCGTTTTAATTAAGAGTTTAATAAAAAAGAGTACACATTTTTTATGAAAGAGACACAACGTCCACAGAAATTTTTTAGTCGATTCAAAAAACCACTTGTAGCCACACCAAATTTTGTAGAGCCACAACTTGAATCTTTCAAATGGTTAATTGAGAAAGGACTTTCTGAAGTCTTCGAAGAATTTTCGTCTATTCGGGATTTTTCTGAAAAGAAATTTACGCTTGATTTTACTGGGTTTGAATTGGCTGATGCAAAATATGATGAATATTATGCAAAGGACAATAAGCTCTCTTACGAGGCTCCACTTAAAGTAAAAGTTAAGCTAAAAAATCACATACTAAACACAGAAAAGGAACAAGAAATCTTTATGGCTGATTTTCCTCTAATGACTCCGCATGGAACATTTATTATTTCTGGAATTGAGAGAGTAATTGTTCCGCAACTTGCAAGATCTTACGGAGTTTTCTTTACAGAATCAGAAGTTAAAGGACGAAAACTTTTTGGAGCAAAAATAATTCCTTCTCGAGGAGCCTGGGTTGAAATTGAGTCAGATGGAGATGGAATGATTTATGTGCGAATTGACCGCAAGCGAAAGTTTCCAGGAACAACGCTTCTCAGGGCAATGGGAGCAAAAGATGATGAACAAATCAAAAAACTTTTTTCTGGGGATGAATTGGCTAAAACTGCCATTGAAAAAACACTCCTAAAAGACCATACCAAAACTGTAGATGAAGCTTTTGTTGAAATTTACAAACGACTTCGAGATGGAGACATGGCTACAGCTGAGAATGCAAAGGAATTTGTCACTTCTATTTTTGATCAGGAAAGATACGACCTTTCGCCAGTAGGACGATATCGATTCAACAAAAGATTTAATAAGAAAATGGACGAGAAAGAGCTAAAGAGAAAAACAATCTCTCTTGATGATGTGGTAACAATCATGACAAATATTGCTCTTCTTAATAATACACCACATTCCATGGCCGATGATATCGATCATCTTGGATCACGACGAGTTCGATTTGTTGGCGAACTTTTCCAACAGCAAATAAGGAAAGGTATGGCCCAAATTCGCCGAAACATTCAGAACCGAATGTCGACAATTGATACTGACGTAACTCTTCCTGTTCAATTTATTTCCCCAAAACCCCTGCAAGCAAGAATCAAGGAATTTTTTACGACAAATCAGCTTTCACAATTTATGACTCAGGAAAATCCTCTTGCTGAAATTGAAAATCTTCGAACTCTCTCTGCTTTAGGTCCTGGAGGTTTGAACAGAACTCGAGCAGGTTTCGAAGTTCGCGACGTTCACACTTCTCACTACGGCCGACTTTGTCCAATTCATACACCAGAAGGTCCAAACATTGGTCTCGTACTTCGACTTTCAATTTATGCAAAAATTAACAGCTTTGGAATGATTGAAACTCCTTATGCTAAAGTTAAAAATGGAAAAGTAACTGGCGAAATTGTTTATTTAAATGCTTCCGAAGAAGAAGGATATGCTATTGCTCATGCTGCAACTCCTGTTGATAAAGACGGAAAAATTCTTGTTGATGAAGTTGAAGTTCGAATTGAAGGAAATCCAAGTACGGTCTCACGCAATCAAGTTCAATTTATTGATGTTGCTACAAACCAGGCTTTTTCTATTGCAACAGCAATGATTCCATTCCTAAACCATGATGAGGCGAACCGAGCTCTGATGGCATCGAACATGCAGCGACAAGCAACACCTTGCATTATTCCTGAGGTGCCACTTGTGGCTACTGGTATGGAAGCTGATGCACTTCGCGACACTGGCCGACTTTTGATAGCAGATGAAGAAGGTACAGTAACTCATGCAGATGGAGTAAAAATTGTTGTTAAAAATAATAAAGGTAAAGAAAAAACACATAAACTTGTTCAATTTTCAAGAACAAACGGTTTTACTGCTTTTCATCAGCGACCATCAGTTAATGTCGGTGACAAAGTGAAAGTCGGCGATGTATTGGCTGACACTTCAGCTTCGGAAAATGGTCAGACAGCTATTGGCCAAAACATGCTTGTAGCCTTTATGTCATGGTCCGGATCAAACTATGAAGACGCAATTATTCTTTCTGAACGAGTGGTTAAAAATTCAAAATTTACATCAATTCATATCGAAGAATTTGTTATTAATGTTCGAGACACAAAACTTGGTCCAGAAATTACAACTTGCGATATTCCAAACATTGGCGAGTCAAAATTAAAGAACTTGGCTGAAGACGGAATTGTTCAAGTTGGTTCGGAAGTGAGACCGGGAGATATTTTGGTTGGAAAAGTAACACCAAAAGGCGAGACTCAACTTACTCCAGAAGAAAGATTGCTCCGATCACTTTTCGGCGAAAAAGCTCACGATGTTAAAGATACTTCAAAAAGAATGGAGGGAGGAAAAAGAGGACGAGTCATTCGAGTTCAGATTTTCTCACGAGAAAAAGGTGACAAACTTGAATCAGGAATTATAAAAAGAATTCACGTTGAAGTTGCTCAACTTCGAAATGTTTCTGTTGGCGACAAACTGGCTGGACGACACGGAAATAAAGGAGTCATTTCAAAAATTTTGCCAGAGGAAGATATGCCATACATGAAAGATGGTACTCCTATTGATGTAATTTTGACGCCTCTTGGAGTGCCATCTCGTATGAACTTGGGTCAAATTTTGGAATTGCACTTGGGTCTAGCTGCAAACACACTAAATTATCAAGCAATTGTTCCACCATTTGCCGGAGCAACAGGTGAAGAAATTAAATCTGAGCTCAAGCTTGCCGGTTTTCCAGAATCAGGAAAAATTCAACTTTTTGATGGACGAACAGGAGATGCCTTCGAACAAGAAGTAGCGGTTGGCTATATGTACATTTTGAAACTTCACCACATGGTTGAAGATAAAATTCATATGCGATCGATTGGTCCATACTCACTTATCACTCAACAGCCTCTTGGAGGAAAAGCTCAAAACGGAGGACAGAGATTTGGAGAAATGGAAGTTTGGGCATTACTTGGACACGGAGCAGCACACACTTTGCAAGAAATCTTAACTATTAAATCTGACGATATTGTCGGAAGAAGTGCTGCATTTGACGCTATTGTTAAAGGCTTGCCAATTACTCAACTAAACACCCCAGCATCATTTAACGTTTTACTAAACAATCTTCGCGGTTTGGCACTAGATGTTCAAATCAAACGCGGGTCGAAAGAATTAATGGATGCTCATCAAAGGGCGGGAGCAGCTATGGAAGTTTATAAATAATAATTTAAATCAAGATTATGAAACCAAGAATTATAGAACAAAATGATTTTGAAACAATTGCATTAAAACTTGCTTCTCCTGAGCGAATTAAAGAGTGGTCATTTGGGGAGGTTACAAAACCAGAAACAATTAACTACAGAACTCAACGTTCAGAAAAAAACGGCCTCTTTGATGAGAAAATTTTCGGTCCAGACCGAGATTACGAATGCTACTGTGGAAAATATCGAGGTATTCGATACAAGGGAATTATCTGTGAAAAATGCGGTGTTGAAATCACACGTTCAATTGTTCGACGTGAACGAATGGGTCACATCGAATTGGCCACTGTTGTCTCACACATTTGGTTTCTAAAATCAATGCCGTCTCGAATCAGTTTGATTTTGGGAATTCCTACAAATGATATTGAAAAAGTCGTTTACTTTGCAGGCTATATTATTACAAAAGTTTCTGAAGACGACAGGATCAAATATTTGAAGGATCTCGATTCTGAATACAAAACAAAAATCAAATCTCTAAAAGATGATAAAACAAAAGAGGCAGTAAAAGAGATGCTTGTAAATGCTAAGCGAGAAATCGAATCAATTCAGGAAGGAAAAGTGCTGGACGAAGTTGAATATTACAACTTCGGAATGAAATACGGCACAATGTTTGAAGCTTCAATTGGGGCAGAAGCAATCTTCAATATTTTTAAAAAAATTGACTTAAATAAATTGTTAAGTCAATTAAAAGCAGAGCTTGATAAAGCTTCAAGTTTGGAAGCACAAAAAATTAACAAGAGAATTGGAGTGGTAAGTTCAATGATTCACTCAAATGCTCGACCAGAGTGGATGTTTCTAACGTCAATTCCTGTCATTCCTCCAGCACTTCGACCGATGGTTCCGCTAGATGGGGGACGATATGCAACTTCTGATGTTAACGATTTGTACCGACGTGTAATCAATCGAAACAACCGATTAAAAAAACTTAAGGAAATTCATGCTCCTGACGTAATTTTGCGAAACGAAAAAAGAATTCTTCAAGAAGCTGTTGATGCGCTGATCGATAACTCAATTCGACATGGATCAGCTAGTGGTGCAGTTAATCAATCTCAGAGACGACCTCTTAAATCTCTTGCAGACAATCTAAAGGGTAAGCGAGGAATTTTCCGACAAAACCTATTAGGTAAACGAGTCGACTATTCTGGCCGATCAGTTATTGTTGTTGGTCCTGATCTTCACTTAAATCAATGTGGTCTTCCAAAACATATGGCACTTGAGCTCTTTAAGCCATTTGTTATTTCAGATTTGCTTCGAAAAGAACTTGCTTACAACATTCGTGGTGCATCAAAACTTATTGAAGATGGAATTCCAGAAGTTTGGGCCATTCTAGAAGATGTTATACGAGATCGCTTTGTGTTGCTTAACCGAGCACCGACACTTCACAGGCTTGGAATTCAAGCATTCAAACCGATTCTAATTGAAGGAAATGCTATCCAGTTGCATCCATTAGTTTGTAGCGCTTTTAACGCTGACTTCGATGGTGACCAAATGGCTGTTCACGTTCCACTTTCAGATGAAGCACAACTTGAGGCTCGAGAAATTATGGCATCAGATAAAAATATTCTAAAGCCTGGTTCAGGTGATCCGACAGTTTCTGCAAAAATGCTTGATATCGTTCTTGGCTGTTACTGGATGACAAAAGAAATTGAGGGCGAAAAGGGAGAAGGTAAAATTTACCAAAATCCAAATGCGGCAATCATGGCTTTTGACATGGGGGTTGTTTCATTCCGTGCAAAAATAAAAGTTCTTCCAGGCTCTGGAGAAAAATACAAGCAATTTGAACATAAGCCATTTGATACAACAGTTGGAAGACTTCTATTCAATTCTGTTTTGCCAAAAGATTATCCATTTATTAACTCTGAAATTAATCGTGACAAAATCTCAATTCTTGTTGATGATTTAATTGAACGATATGGAATTGAAAATGTTCCAAAAATTATTGATCAGATAAAGGCATTCGGATTCAAATATGCAACTTACTCTGGAATTACTTGGGGTCTTGATGATGTTTTGATTCCCGAAGGAAAGAAAGATATTGTGGCAAAAGCCAATGAAAAAGAAGCAACAATTCGTGAGCACTTTAATCAAGGACTAATTTCAAAAGAAGAAAGATTACGACAGGTAATTGAAATTTGGCATGGTGCCAAAGCAGAACTTGAAAAATTAATGCCTCAAACACTTCCAAAAAATGGATCTGTTTCAGACATGGTGCTTTCAAAAGCTCGAGGTTCAATGTCAAACATTACTCAAATGGCAGGTATGAAAGGATTGATTACAAACACTGCTGGTGAGACGATCGAATTCCCGATTATCTCATGTTCAAAAGAAGGATTAACTCCGCTTGAGTATTTCATTACTACTCATGGAGCAAGAAAAGGTCTGACTGACACAGCTCTTAACACAGCAAAATCTGGATATTTGACTCGAAAAATGTTCGTTGTAGCACAAGACACTATAATTATTGAAGAAGATTGTGGAACAAAAGAGGGAATGGTTATCGACAAGTTTGCGATTTCTGGAATCGAAACTCCGATTGCAAAACATATTAAGGGACGATTTCTTTCGGAAGATGTTATGAGTCCAGATGGCAAAGTGATGTTCAAACGAGATCATCTGCTTTCTAAAAAAGATGCACAAGCTATTGAAAATGCTGGTGTGACTGCAGTAACTGTCAGATCTCCTTTGTCATGTAAGACTTTGAATGGTATTTGCGTCAAATGTTACGGAGTCGATCTTGGTAAAAATAAAGTTGTTGATATTGGTGAAGCTGTTGGAACTGTTGCCGGACAAGCTATTGGTGAGCCCGGAACACAGCTAACTATGCGAACTTTCCACGCTGGAGGAACAGCTCAAGTTGGAGGAGACATTGTTTCCGGTTTGCCTAGAGTAGAAGAACTATTTGAGAAGCGAAAGCCAAAGAACCCTGCGGTTGTTGCTTCGGTTTCTGGAACAGTTTCTGATATTAAAATTACTGAAAAAGAAAAAGTTATTACTGTTACTCCAAATCTTGAAGACAGAACAAAATCAAAAACAAAAATCGAATACTCGACAGCTTTGACTCGAACAATTCTTGTAAAAGTTGGTGATGAAGTACAAAAAGGTGACATGTTAACTGACGGAAGCGCCGATATTGATGATCTCTTTAAATATGCGGGACGGGATAAAACAATCGATTACATCATTCACGAAATCAACAAACCTTATGAACTTCAAGGAGAAACTGTATCGCGAAAACACATTGAAACAATTGTTCGCCAAATGTTTTCTCGAAAGCGAATCAAAACTCCCGGAGATACTGGTTTTATCGCAGGAGATATTGTGGAAATGAGCTTATTGTCTGAAGAAAATGCACGAGTTAAAGAAAATGGAGGAGAGGAAGCAAAAGCTGAACCGGTTGTAATGGGTATTACAGATGTCTCACTTTCACGACAAAGCTTCCTTTCTGCAGCATCGTTCCAGCACACAACTAGAATTTTGATTTCAAACGCAATGCGCGGTTCAAAAGATAAACTCTCAGGGCTAATGGAAAATGTTATTCTTGGCCGACTAATTCCAGCAGGAACTGGTTTCAAGGGATCAACAAAAAATAAAATGATCCAAGAATTGCGAGCAAATCGACCTCAAGTTTTCGAAGATTTGCGCTAGTTCGAACTTATCTGTATCTACAAAAGAGACTTCGCAAGCCGAAAGCCTGGTCTTGTCAACGTCTAGCTTTGCTAGCTCATTGACAAGTTGGAGAGCTGAGAACAAAGCGAGCGTAGCGCTGGCGGAGCGAGCGGTCTCTTTTTAGATACAGGAAGGTCGAACTTATAGACAATAATTTAATTGATGCTAGTGTAATGAATCATGTCGTCCTCTGTTGATCAAATCAAGTCAAAACTCGATATTGTAACCGTTGTGGGCTCCTATATGAAGCTTGAAAAAGCTGGAGCTAACTATAAAGGAAGGTGTCCATTTCACAATGAAAAAACACCGTCTTTTTTTGTTTCCCCTGATCGCGGAACTTATTATTGTTTTGGCTGCCAGGCAAAAGGTGACATTTTTACTTTTGTTCAGGAATTTGAAGGACTCGATTTCGTCGGGAGTTTAAAAGTCTTGGCTGATAGAGCTGGCGTACCGCTTGAACAATTTAATCCTGGTAACAAAACAGAGAAAGACAAATTACATCAAGTTTTAGAACAAGCAGTTTTGTTTTACGAAAAAAATTTAGCCGAAAATAAACAAGCTCTCGATTATTTAAAAAATCGTGGAGTAAATGAGCAAACGATAAAAGAATTTCGAATCGGCTGGAGTTCAAGCGAATGGCGAGATTTGTTTAATTATCTCCAATCTAGAGGAGTGTCGGAAAAAGAAATGCTTCGCGCAGGACTCGTTAAGCAAAAAGAAGGCGGTATTTCTCAGTACTATGATACATTTCGCGGACGAATAATTTTTTCCATCAATGATTCC
Organism: Candidatus Zambryskiibacteriota bacterium; assembly: GCA_003173855.1. Classification (GTDB taxonomy): domain Bacteria; phylum Patescibacteriota; class Minisyncoccia; order Phycocordibacterales; family DATDWN01; genus C7867-006. The sequence continues at coordinate 80,278 of PPGI01000010.1, forward strand.
TCTGGCAGAGTGGTTGGATTTTCTGGTCGAATTTTGGTTGATGATGGAAAATCGCCAAAATATTTAAATAGTCCGGAAACCGAACTCTTTAATAAATCGGAAATTCTTTTTGGTTTGGACAAAGCAAAAAAAGATATTCGGCAAAAAGATTATTCAATCTTGGTAGAGGGGCAAATGGATCTCGTTATGCTTCACCAGGTTGGAATAAAAAACACTGTAGCTTCTTCGGGAACTGCTCTCTCTGAAATGCATCTTGAAAAACTCCGCCGATTATCAAACAGAATAATAATGGCTTACGATGGTGACAGTGCAGGTTTTTCGGCATCAAATAGAAGCGCTCAAATTGCACTTTCGCTTGGTATGGAATTAAAAATTGCCGAATTGCCTTTGGGTAAAGATCCAGCCGACCTTGCAAAGGAAAATCCCGAATTGCTTCGCGAGTGCTTGCGAAATTCTAAACATATTATAGATTTCTATACGGATTCGCTCTTAAGTCGAAAATTACCTCCACGCGAGCTTGGACTAGAAATCCAAAAAAACGTTCTTCCTTATGTCTCAATGCTCCAGAGCAATATTGAGAAATCGCACTTTGTAAAAAATATTGCCCAAAAGGCTTTTATTAACGAAGAAGCACTCTGGGCAGACTTAGCTAATTTAGGCCAATATTCGCCAAAATTGGGTCAAAAACCAGTCAATTTAAGCCAAAATGTGAGCAAAGTAGACATAATCGAAAGACGGATCTTAGGGGTCATAATGTGGCAAAAAGCAAATAAAAGTGCGAGCTCAAATGTAGATAGTGTGGTAAATAGTAATTTAAATATTAAAGACATTGAAAGGCGAGCTAAAGGAGTTTTGGGTGCCAGGTATGATGATTTAATGAGGGAATTAGAAAAAGAGAAAGACTCACTATTATTTGAGACAGAAAGTTATTATAATAATAAAACTAACTTATTGAACGATATTGCAGAGCTTCTTCTTCGATTAGAGGAAGAATATTTAAAACGCGAGCTTAGTAATGCAATGACCAAATTGCAACAAGCGGAACAGACAAAAAATAGTTCAGAAGTTCTCCGTTATCTTGAGGAATGCCAAAAAATAACGCAGAAGATAAATGTGATCAAACAAGTTTATGCCAAAAAGTAAATTAAAAGTAAAAAAGAATAAGACCCGAGCTGCCAAAACAAAAAAAGTTAAGGCCAGATCAATTCGCGTACCTAAAATTCGAAAATCAAAGAAAAAAATATTAGCTTTAGCAACCCGTGCTTCAAAAGAGGTCATAGCAAAATTTGGCAAAGTGAAAAAAGCTGATCGCCAAGAGCAGGGCATGACCCGGTTGCTTGCTAAGGGTAAAGAGCGTGGATATGTAACATACGATGAGATTTTAAAAGAATTTCCAACAATCGAGGAAGATATTACATTTCTCGACGAGATGTACGAGAAACTTTCACAATCTGGAATCGATGTTCTCGAAGGCGGCGGTTTGCTTGAGAGTCAAAACATTGATGATTTGATAAGTAAAAAATATACCTATGGTAAAGCAAGTGAAGCTTCATACGACTCCATCCAGATGTATCTAAAAGAAATCGGTCAGTATCCACTAATTTCCGGTGGAATGGAAAAAGAATTGGCAAAGAGAATTGAAAAAGGCGATGTTGAAGCCAAAAATCTTTTAGCTAGAGCAAACCTTCGTTTGGTTGTCTCCATTGCTAAAAAATATGCAAACAGAAGTGCTGATTTGACTTTGCTTGATCTAATACAAGAAGGGAATCTTGGACTTTTTAAAGCAGTCGACAAATTTGATTGGACAAAGGGTTATAAGTTTTCAACATATGCTACTTGGTGGATACGTCAGGCTATTACTCGAGCATTGGCAGACCAATCACGAACTATCCGGGTTCCAGTGCATATGGTAGAAACCATTGCCAAATACAAACAAGTAGTTAGGAGACTTTCTCAGGATCTAGGACGTGATCCTCTGCCTGAAGAAATTGCAACGGAAATGAATCTAGCAGTGGACAAGGTTTATACAATTGAAAAAATCGATCAATCAACACTTTCGCTAGAAACTCCAATTGGCGAAGAAGGAGATGATTCGAAATCAAAACTTGGAGATTTTCTAGCGGATGAAAAAATACTTTCACCGGATCAAGAATCTGCACGCAGAATTGTCTCTGACCAAGTCCGAGAGATTTTAAATGATTTACCAGAAAAAGAGAGAAAAATTCTAGAACTTCGTCATGGTTTAGTTGATGGAGTGACACATACTTTGGAAGAAGTGGGGAAGGAATTTGGTGTAACAAGAGAGCGTATTCGACAAATCGAGGCGAAGGCACATGAAAAAATTCGCCAGCACGACAAAATTAACAGATTGAGAAATTATTATTAACCTCGGTCTTTTTTGTCCGATTTCTGTGTTACTCTCTCCGGTGCTCCTTCACCTTACTATTAGTAAGGCTCAGTTCGCTCCTCACTCGTGTCTTGAACTCGAACAAAAATCCTCGAGGATTCTTTATGTAATTGTATTTGACATGGTTTGATAAATGTGCTATTTTCATTGCAGGAGGTTTCTATGTTGCTTACGGTGATCTGGGAAGCCATTGGGTGGTCAGCTGACATCCTATTTCTTGTGTCTTACTTTCTGGTTTCCAGGAAAAAGATTACAGGTGAGGGATCAGTTTTCAACTGGATGAACCTTGGTGGCGCAACCTCCTATGGCATCTACGCCATACACAAAGATGCCTATCCCGTCCTCATCCTCGAAATCTTCTAGGGAGCTATTGCAGTTACAGCACTTCGTAAACTGTATCTTTCCAGGAAAGAACCTTCCATCACACAGGTCTTTAATTGACCTCCTACCAAAGAAGACAATGTCTTCTCCGCCGCGATCCTTTGCGGCGTTTTTTATTGCATTTGAAAATTTACATTATTAATGTAATGTATTATCGGAGGTTTTTTGATGATCAATGTTTACTCATATCGAGGGAATGTACCTGCTCTGTTTATTCTTGTTCTGGCAATCGTTGGGATATGGGTTAGAACAGCTCCAGTGAAATCAGAAACACAGCAAACAGAGTCGGAAAAGTACGAGCATGGAGCTTGCTACTACGAAAAGGAACAACAAAATTCGACTGTAAAGAAAATTTATCTTGCAAAGGGAGAAAAACTTCGATTTCCAAGCGTAACGGTTCATGCTGGTTACTCTCATGGTATTGAGCCAATCACAAGCCCACATCAATCAGATGAGCGTCCAACTTGCTACACAGTTTGGGGTAGGGACGATGATGTACGTCAACCTTATCTCTATATTTTCGAATGGGGATTCTGAAACCAACGTCGCGACAAAATATCGTCGCGGCGTTTTCATTTTAAAAAATTTAAAGTAAAATAAATTCGGAGGGGCCATGAGCAGACCGAAAAGATGTTCACGCTGCGGAAGTTCAAACATCCAAGTAATCACCAGTGGTTACAAATGTGGGGACTGCAAGAAGCCTGCTGCAACAGTCGAAACAGTTCTCACTCATGCAGTGAAAGGGACGCAAGCAATCGAGCGTCCAAACTAATATTTAACCCCGCACTTCAACCGAAGTGCGGGGTTCGTGATATTCTATATTCATGCCAAAAACTGACTTTGAGAATAAATTTGAAGAACGATACAAAAAACTTAATCCTGACCAGAAAAAAGCAGTCGACACAATCGAGGGTCCGGTGCTTGTTGTCGCAGGTCCAGGAACCGGAAAAACCACTATTTTAACCTTGAGAATCGCCCAAATTCTGCGTAAAACCCAAACATCTCCTTATAGTATTTTAGCAATTACCTACACAAATGCTGGTGTTAAAGCCATGCGAGAAAAATTGCGAGAAATCATTGGAAACACTGCTCACGATGTCTATATCCATACATTTCACAGCTTTGCTTCAGCCATGATGAGCGAGTATCCGGATCACTTTGTTCGACTGACGAATTTCAAGCAAATAACAGATGTCGAACAGGAATCTTTGATTCGAAATATTTTAACTATTCCGGATTTTCAAATTCTTCGCCCGTTTGGCAATCCTGACGTTTATTTGGGTCAAATTATCCGAACAATTTCTGATGCCAAAAAAGACGCCTTAACTCCCGATATGGTCCGCGAATATTCATCCAAAAAAATCGAAGAAGTAGAAAATGACCAGTCGAACATTTCTGATCGAGGAATATCCAAGGGACAATTAAAAGCTACTGCTAAAGATGATATTGCTAAACTTCAAAAAACTCTTTTATTTGCTGATGTTTACGAACGATACGAGGAAACCAAACAGAAAAATAAATTACGAGACTATGATGACTTGATTATTGAATTGCTCCTGACACTTAAAAATGATGAACTTTTGCTCCGATTAATTCAAGAAAGATTCCAGTACATTTTGGTTGACGAGCACCAGGACACAAATGACGCTCAAAATTTCATTGTTGGAATGATTGCAGAATTTTTTGAAACCCCGAACATTTTCGTGGTTGGAGATGAAAAGCAGGCAATTTACAGGTTTCAAGGAGCTTCTGTTCTAAATTTCCTTCGGTTTCAGAAGCTTTGGCCAGATATTAAAGTAATTTCCCTTGGGACAAACTATCGCTCCCATCAAGCAATTCTCGACGCTAGTTTTAAAATGATTGAAAATAATTATAAAGATGATGAGCACAAGGATTTGCGAATTGAACTTACATCTGGAAGCGAATATAAAAAACAACCTATAGATATAGTTAGCGCAGAAAATAACCAAGCTCAAGAAGAATATTTTGTAAGAGAAATTAAAAAAATTACAGTCAAAGAACCAAACGCTTCAGTGGCTATTATTACTAGACGAAACAGAGAACTTGAACGCGTTCTTCGACTTCTTGAATCAAACGATATTGCAGTCTCATCTGAGCGAAGTATTGATATTTTCCATCACCCAGTTGGCAGTGCTTTTTTTGATTTGATTACATATCTCTCAGACTTTTCTAGAATCGATGCGTTGTCAAGAACGATTTCCGTCGGCATGTGGGGACTAGCTTTTGGTCAATCAATTGAGCTTGCACGGATGGTAAAGGGCAGGCTAAAAGACATTGGAGATCATTTGCCAGGTCTGTCCCGAATCAGAAAATTACTATTTAAAAATGGAGCTTTGGGCGGAATAATCGGCATTGGTGAGGAATCCGGTTTTACTGCTCTTCTTACGCGAGATCCAAGTTTTGTTGCCGTTTGGCGGAGAATCGTTACGCTTGCAGAATCAATTGCTCGAGATGAGGATTTGGATAATCCGCATGAGCTGATGCTTCGAATGCTCGAGTATCGCGAATCAGCTGAGTCAAAACCAGTAAAAGTTTCAGTTGGTACTCCAGACTTGCCAATTCGAGCGATGACAGCACATGGATCAAAAGGTCTTGAGTTTGATTACGTTTTTATTCCATATGCAAACGACGAGATCTGGGTTGGCAGATCTTGGGGTTCTTCGTTTTCTTTGCCTCAGAAAAATCAAAGCAGAAATGATGTTTCCGATATTAGACGGTTATTTTATGTAGCTATAACGCGAGCAAGAAAACATGTTTCCATTTGTTATGCTCTTGAAGAATCTGACGGTAAAACACTTACACCGCTGCGTTTTCTTTCTGAACTCGACGATAAATCTACAAAAATAACAAAACTTTTGCGCTCACAAATATCTGTTGATCCAAAAAATAAAAAATTGGAAATTATTGAACATGACGACCTCTTAACTCACGAAGCTAAAAAAGTCTTACTTGAAAATGGCCTTTCTGTCACAGCTCTCAATCATTTTATAGAATGTCCAAGCAAGTTTATTTACGAGAGTGTTTTAAAACTACCTCAGGCTCCATCAATAACTGCTGAAAAAGGGTCCGCCATGCACGAAGCAATCTCAAAAATTTGGTCGACTTCCAAGCGAACGGAGAAAGTTATTGAAAAAATAATTTCCGAAACTGCAACGGAGTACATTGATAAATCATTGCTTAGCTTAAAAGAAAAAGAAGCAGTTAAAAAAGATATTATTACTTCAGCTCCAGTTGTAGCAAAAGGACTTGCCTCGCATTTTAGAAGATCTGATAATGTAAGCGTGGAAAGATGGATGGAGAATCCATTTGATACAGAGTTTCAAGGAAAAAAAATAGCTATTGGTTTACATGGAAAACTGGATGCCATTTTAGAATCAGTCGATAGTGTTGATGTTTATGACTACAAAACACGAAAGGGAATGTCAGTCGCTGCCATTAAAGGTGAGACAAAAAATGATGATGGCAATTATTTTAGACAATTAGTTTTTTATAAGTTGCTTTTAGAAAACGATTCAAAGTTTAGGAAGAAAAAAATTTCTACATCGCTGGTATTTTTGACTCCAGATGATTATGGTCGGACTCCAACAATTACTTTGGCAGTCTCTGATGCTGATGTAAAAAAAGTTAAAGAGGAAATTAAAAATTTAATTGATGATGTTTGGTCAGGCAGGATTAGTGAAAATTATTGTGGTGAAAAGGATTGCCAGTATTGTGGAATGAGGCAATTGATTAAGAAAATATAGATTAAGGAGCAAGAAGAGCGTCAATTGTTGCTTTTATATTTGCGTAAGGTTGAGCACCTTCAACAACTGTTTTTGTTCCGTCGCTTGAAATAATTACAGAAGTTGGAGTTCCTTGTCCGCCAGCTTTGATCGCATCATCATAATCTGCTTGCACTTTTGCAGCATATTTTCCACTAGACAGGCATGAGTTAAAAGCATTTACATCTAAACCAATTTGACCTGCTATTTTTGGAAGTTGAGCCGGATCAAGAGTGTTGTTTGATGTTGTTGTGTCATATATTAGGTTTTCGTACTGCCAGAATTTTGCTGCTCCACCCAACTCATTTGCACATTCAAGAGCTTCAGCTTCCTTTGGAGCTTTGGAGTGCAATGAAGCGATAGGGAAATGTCTGTAAACCCAAGCCACTTTTCCATTTTTTCCATACTGATCCATAATTTGTCGCAAAGTTGTATTGAATTGCTTGCAGAACGGACATTCTGTGTCGGAATATTCAACGATAATTAATTGAGCATTTGGATTGCCAAGAATATGATCTTCACTAGAGACTGGTCTCATATTTATTTCGCCATTTGAGGCATTTGCAACATTTGCTGTTGTTGTATCGTTTTTAACCAGAGGTTCTTTGTTTAACTTTAAATTCGAATAATAAAGTGCTCCGGCAATAAGTCCTCCGGCAATTACAATAGCTATTGGTACTGAAAGTTTTTCTATGTTCATGGTACGATAATACTATATGAGTCATTTTGTAGCAATTATTCTCGGAGCTGTTGAAGGATTAACAGAGTTTATTCCTATTTCTTCGTCAGGGCATTTGATAGTTGTTCGTGAACTTTTGCATGTTAATGATTCAAACGGACTGGCATTTGATGCCATAATTCAGCTTGCAGCAACTCTGGCTTTAGTTTTTTACTTTTGGAAAGACATCTGGCATTTGATTGTCACTTTTTTTAAATTTATTTTTGGCAGGTCCATTGAACAGAGAGATCTTACGTTTTTGGTTGCAATAATTATTGGAACTATTCCGGCTGTAATTCTAGGCTTATTTTTAGAAAAAACACTGGAGACGCTTTTTAGAAATATTCATTTAGTAGCTTTTGCTTTGCTCGCAGGAAGTGCACTGATGTGGTATGCCCAAAGAGTGGCAAAACATAATAAAGGATTGCATGTAAAAAATGCATTCATAATTGGACTATATCAATGTCTTGCATTAATTCCTGGGATCTCACGATCAGGGGCAACTATTTCTGGAGGATTAATTGAAGGTCTTGATCAAGAACAAGCAGTCAGATTTTCATTTCTTTTATCAGTTCCAATTCTAATAGGTTCTGGTTTAAAGAAATTATTTGAAGTTAGGCATTTAATATTAGGAAATACATTTGGATCTTCATTGTTTTTAGGCTCAATCACTGCCTTTATTGTCGGATTATTATCCATTAGATTTCTTATTAAATATCTTAAAACAAACAATCTAAATATCTTCATATACTACAGAATAGCCTTATTTTTAGCCATATTTTTACTATTTTAGTAATTAAATTAAATCTGCTTGACATAGTTTAAGTAGTATGTTAATCTTATTTCCAGAAACATGGGGCAATTTCGCCTCAGAGTTCTCAAAAGGTAGGGCAAAAGTCATGGCCAAGGAAATGCTGACTCTCGACCAGGTCACCGAAAACGTCGGAGGCCTCATCAAGACCATGAAGTCCGTCAAGGGCTTCCGGATCGGCGAGCCGATCACAGGCTTCGTCAAGAAGATGGCCGATGCCATCGAGGCCGGCAAGCAGGCCGACGCCATCGATGTCGGTGAGGAGCTCGTCTCCGTGGGTCGCTCGATCCTCGGCAAGTTCATCAGGAACTCAGTCGTGGATCAGAAGAGCGAGGCGGACGAGATGCTCCTCCGCCAGGCACACTTCAACAAGATCCTGTCGCGGGTCGTCGCCGAGGGTTACGACGAAGACATCGTCGCTCGTCTCGAGAAGCTTCGCAAGGAACTCGAGGAGGCGGTGAACGTCGAGCGCAACGGAACCTTCGAAGTTCGCATCGGCGCCTACAACGCCATGTCTCAGGCAGCGGAAGATGCTGACAAGGAACAGGAGAAGCGTGACAGAGTTCGTCGTGTTCAGAGGCAAGAAGCCGCTCGCGCTGCGGCGTCGAACGGCAAGAAGGACGCTCTTCCGCAGGTTCCGACGAACAAGGGCACCGAACAGCGCGCCACCCTGCTCGCCGCTCGCAAGCAGCAAGCCGACGCCCTGAAGGCACTCCTCTAATCCGTCGGTCGACGACGTGTTCCACAAGTCCGGGAAGGACAGCAAACTTCCCGGACTTTTCTATTGTTTAAATGTGCTTGACGAAAAGTGAAGATCATGATAATCTTACCTTGTTGATACATTAGTTCATTCAGATCACCGTTCGCCTTGAGGCGAACACAAGCGAAGGGAGCGCAGACAATGAGGACACACTCGCCGCCGATGGCGGCCCACACCTTCGGGGGAGCGCAGAGCGCTCAGCCCCAGCATTGCATGGTTTCCAGCACGATCATCGCGATTCACGAGCAGCTCGGCGCGCGCCGCGGCCTGACCGCCGGCGACGGCGTCTCGGAGGGGACATGCTTCGCTTATACCAGTCCGGCAACTCGAGCCCGTTGAAGGGCATCCTCTGAAGAGGACTTGCGACGGCCGTTGAACGGCAAACCCGGGGGAGATTTCTCTCCCGGGTGTTTTTATTATTTTAATTTTTAATTACCAATTAACTAAGATTTTCAGATTTGGATGCAGTTCTAGGCGGACAAGAAAAATGCGAGGAGCCTTACAACTGTAAGGTGACGAAGATTTTTTGAAGTCCAACAACGAAATGCGCCAAATGTGAAAATCGAGCTAGAATAAACTTTGTGTTTTAACTTCAGGTACTGGCTCCCAATGCTTAGTTTCCAATTTTATTTCTTTAATAAATGGTCCATCTTTAAACATTAGTTTTTTATTTTTCAGTGCATATTCGTAAACATCACGGGTTATACGGACATCATCAATACAGTATTTTTTAATCTCTTCAACACGTCCTGTCCGCCACCAGACGATTGCATCAAAACCATGACCGCTTTTATTTATTCCAAATGTTCCTTCTGCTATTTTATCTAGACTCATTCTCCGACCATACTGTGATTTTATTTCTTTTAGGACATCGAGAGACCTGATAGATTTTAGATCGCCTTTGCCAGCACGTCTATAATATTTATTTAAAAGTGGAATATCAAAATGATCCCCAGTAAATGTAATTAATACATCAGCTTTTTCAAAATATGGCCACATTTTGTCGAATTCTTCTTCAGTAAAACATTTGAATTCATTAGTTTCGTAATCATAAATTCCGACAACAGAAATATCCAAATCAGCTGGATTGTTTGATCCCACATCCTGAAAAATATTTTTTGTTTCTATATCAAAAACTAACTTTCTCATTTGCTCATCGGAAGATTGTGTGTTTCTAGAAAGTCACGAATGGTAATATCGCCCATTCCGAAACCAACCATAGGCATAGGATCTGCTCCAAATATTTCCATTAGATTGTCATATCTTCCACCACCACAAATTGAGCGTGGGTTATCTGAATTCCTATCAAAAATTTCAAAAACCATGCCTGTGTAGTATGTTTGTCCTCGTGCAAGGGTTTTATCAATTCTAGTATTGGTAATACCCTCATCATTCAATCTTTTAATTAGATCTTCTAAATTTTCCTTTGTATTATTTGGATAATTTAATCTAATTTCGAAATCGTCTTTTGTTGCACCAAATTTTATTAAAATCTCGTAAGCAATTTTTATAATTTCCGCATCATTTTCTTGGGGATTATTATCGATTCCAATAAGATCACAATTTAGTTGGTAGTGTTCGCGCTTACGACCTCTTTGTGGCCGCTCATATCGAAAAAGATTTGGAATAGAATACCAACGCAGAGGAAATTTAAGAGATTTACGTCTGGCGGCGACCATTCGCGCTAATGTTGGAGTCATTTCTGGACGTAAGGTAACTGAACGATTACCCCTATCAATAAAAGTAAATGTCTGTTCATTTACAATTTCTGACCCACTTTTTTCTGTATAAAGTTCTGTAGGTTCAAGTGGGGAAGCGCTGTACTCAACATATCCTTTATTCTCGCAAATCTTGCGCCAAGTGTTAAAAATATAGTTCTGTATTTTCATATCTTCCGGGTAGAAATCGCGCACTCCTTTATATGGTTCGGTAGATAGTTTTTCTTTGTCAGTCATTTGATATAGTGTAGCAGAAAATTGTTAAAGGTCTATAAACAGAGTCGCTCTTGGAAGTTTTTGTTGATTATGCTTAAATTCAAATAGAAACCTTACAGCGGAGGCTCGATGATTTCACAGTCTGACAGACGCGAGATGCTGGCTGCGATTGGGAGGATTCTGTGGGCATGCAGAGTGAAAAGGTGTCTCACAAGTAAAAACATAGGCTATAGAGCTGGAGTGCCTCGAGAAATTGTTGAGATGATCGAACGAGGGGAAGTGGCGGTCAAAAGCCAGATTGAAAGGGTGGTTGCTGCTTATCATTTTCACGATGAAAGAGTGGAAGTGATCGCCAACTATTTGGCTGAAGTTTTTCCTTTCGGTGATCAAGTCGTTCAGATTGAAGTTCCTGTAACGAGAGATCCTGCGCCAAGGATTAGAAACAGGGCGCCAAAACAGGCAATACGACCATCTCATGGATGGTCCGGTCGGTAAAGATAGAGCACCAGTTTCGGCTGGTGCTCTTTGATTTTTACTCCAAAATTTGCAATAATTGATGATGGACTCTGTTTGCGAATGAACGCAAATAGGGAAATCGGAGGTGGCGATGCATATTCGCAATTCACCTGCAGAGATTCTTGGCAAGCTCATCCGCATAAATCGTGTGCTAACGATGAGTATGGGCAGCAAGGAAGAGCTTGCCGCAAAAGCGAATGTACCCGTCCAGGTGATTACCTGGTTGGAGAAAGGAGAAGGAGAAAAACCTGACAGATCATTTGCCGAAAGAGTTCTTGATACTTTCAAGTTGACTGACAGGCCTCGCAGGTATCTTCAAGGACTGTTAAACACAGTCTTTGAACCCTCCACCATTCCGGTTGTCAAAGCCCCATTGGCTGCTTGGCAACCTCCAATTCGATGGAGGAGAGACACTCAATTCCATAGATAAACTTCAAAATCCCAAGGCACTGACCCGCGAACCCAGCGGTCAGTGCCTTTTCCATTATTTTTTCAAATTTTTCTTTCGCAGCCTGACAGATTTTGGAGTAATTTCTATAAACTCATCTTCAGACATAATTTCCATTGCTTTTTCAATATCAAGTTTAATCGTTGCAGCAAGATAAACCGAATCATCTGACCCTGCTGCTCGCATGTTTGTAAGTTGCTTTCCTTTTGTTGGATTAACGAATAAATCTTCTCCTTTTGAAACATTTCCTATAACCATTCCTTCGTAAATTTCATCGCCTGGTTCAATGTAGAGTGTGCCTCTCTGTTGCAAATTGTCTAATGCAAAAGCCAGAGCTTTGCCTGCCGCCATTGAAACCATCGAACCATATTGTGTCTTTTTAATTTCGCCAACATGCGGTCGAAATTCTATAAATCGAGATGAAAGAATGCCTTGTCCTTTCGTATCAACAACAAATTGTCCACGATAACCGAGCAGGCCTCGTGTCGGGATTTCAAAAGTTAAACGCTGTTCACCAGATTCTTGTTTAATGTTCATTAGTAAACCTTTTCGTTCAGTTAGTCGAGAAATAATTGAACTAGCCAATTCGTCTTTAACATCGACAATCACTTCTTCAAAAGGCTCCATCATCACTCCATTAACTTCCTTAATAATTACTTGAGGTTGGGAAACTTGAAGTTCATATCCTTCTCGGCGCATATTTTCGCAAAGAATAGCAATGTGCAGTTCGCCACGACCGTAAACGGTCATTTGATCCCCAAAATCAACCTTCAATCCCACATTCACTTGAAGTTCTTTCTCAAGTCTTTCCCGGATTTGCCTGCCGGTAACAAATTTTCCTTCTCGTCCTGCAAATGGCGAGTCATTAACTAAAAAATTAAGAGAAATTGTTGGTTCATCGATATTGATCGAAGGCAAAAGTTCAGCGTTTTCGTCTTTAGCAATAGTGTCGCCAATGTAGACTTCAGGAAGCCCGGAAATCATTACTATATCTCCAGCTCCTGCATCCTTTACCTCAACTCGTTTTGTTCCTTCGAAACTAAAAATTTTTGTTAATTTTCCTGAAGTTGTTTTTTCTTTGTTTTTTGCAAAAAATTGATCGCCAACTTTTATAACTCCTTCGTAAATCCTGCAAATTGCCATTCGTCCCAAGAAATTATCATAGGCAAGATTAAATGATTGGAGTCGTGCAGGTAAATCAAGATCGCCTTTTGCAGGAGGAACAACTTCAAGAATTGTGTCTAAAAGGGGAGTTAAGTCTCGTGAATCATCGTTCAAATTTTTCTTTGCAATACCATCGCGGCCAATAGCATAAACGGTTTTAAAATCAAGCTGTTCGTTTGTTGCACCTAATTCTAAGAAAAGTTCGAGAACCATTTCGTGAACTTCATCTGGACGAGCTGCAGGTTTATCAATCTTATTAATAATTACAATTGGTTTTAAACCAAGCTCGAGAGATTTTTTAAGCACAAATCTTGTCTGCGGCATCGGTCCTTCTTGCGCGTCAACCAAAAGCAAAACTGTGTCGATTGATCTCAGTACGCGTTCAACTTCTGATCCGAAATCAGCGTGTCCTGGGGTGTCAACAATATTTATTTTAGTGCTTTTATAAAAAACAGAAGTATTTTTTGCATAAATAGTAATGCCACGCTCTTGTTCGAGAGCGTTTGAATCCATCGTCTGGCCTTCTGCCAAATTCTGACCTGTTTGACGCATTAGGGCGTCAGTAAGTGTGGTTTTACCATGATCCACATGCGCGATTATTGCAATATTACGAATCTCCATAAAAATTAAAAACCGCTGGAGCGGTGATATGTATTAAATCATAAAAATTAATGCAAAGCAAATTGCTAAAAATGAAGATTATTGAGATTATTAACACGTGTTTTTAACAATCACTCACGATATCGTTCTTTTGGAACAATTTAAATACCTTCTGATTTTTCCGATCATGGTTATTGAAGGTCCGATTATTACTGTTATTTCGGGATTTTTAATTAAACTTGGTTTTTTGAATGCTACCATCACCGTGCCATTATTAATTGTAGGAGATATTACAGGCGACTTGCTGCATTACTATGTTGGAAAGTACATTAGTAGGTTTGGCTGGGCTCAAAATCTTGGATATTTATTCGGTTATAAAAAGAAAAAAGAAAAAACACTTGAAGAAAATTTTAAAAAAAATACTGGTCGAACAATTTTACTTTCAAAAATTTCTCATGGAATTGGCGGCATTATCCAAATTTCAGCCGGAGTAGCTAAAGTCGATGTAAAAGAATTTCTCACTTATAGCTTTATTGGAACTGTACCAAAGGCTCTGATCCTGCTTTTACTCGGATATTATATTGGCAGTTCATATCAAAAAATTGATTCAATTTTCGATGCAGTTGCAAATGTAACAATCACGATTTTTGTTTTAGTAATTCTTTATATCTTGGCAAGAACATTGACTCGCAAATTAAATAAATCTGTGGATAGAGATCAGTGAAATATTGATATAATAATCTTATGACAATACCTAAGCTTACTTTAGTTTTTCCACATCTTGCCCTCAATTTAATTATAAGTACTCCAGCGCTGGTTATTATTTTGCTCGGATTTTTTGTAATTTATGCTATTTTTTCTTTAGTACTTTACTATCACTGGCTTTCATATGGCATGGGCAATAAGGGTATTTTGGCGGCAGAAGGACTTTATTTTATGGTTTCTGTTTTTTTATTTGTTATTTCTGCACTGGCTATAACTTATTATTAACATGGCTTATGAAGCATTACATTTAGAAAAAGACGAGCATGTTATTTTAGAAGTTCGTAAGCATTGGATTGTTTTTGCCGGACACGCAATTGGATTAATTTTTTGCGCCTTCCTTCCTTTTATTATTTTTACATTTTTAAAAATTTACGCGCCACAAGTATTTTCGATTTCTCTTCCTGGGAATGTTTACGCGCTTGGATTATTTTTCTATACCCTTTGGCTTTTGGCTTTGTGGCTTTCATTTTTTGTTGATTGGACAAAATATTACTTGGACGTTTGGTATGTTACTGAAAAACGCATCATTATTATTGAGCAAAAATATCTTTTTGATAGGGAAGTCTCAAATGTTCGGTTTGATAAAATCCAAGATGTCACCATCGAAGTCGATGGTTTTATTCCTACTATGTTAAAATTCGGAAACGTTAAGGTCCAAACAGCTAGTGAGGATAATTTTAATTTCTTTATGACAACTGTTAGATACCCAGAGGAGGTCCGGCGAGTTATTTTTAGCCAGCATAATGAGATCGGAGACAGGAGTTTTCCATTTGGTAATACACAGTCTTCATGACATAAGCTCGGATTTTCGGTATAATATTATCGTTACTAATTAATTGTTAATATTATGAAGTCATTGCACACAGTAGCCTTTATTCTTCTTATAATTGGAGGTTTAAACTGGGGTCTAACTGCACTTGTCGGTCACGACGTCGTTGCTGGTTTTCTAGGTGGAACAATTTCAATGATTGTCTATGTCCTTGTAGGTCTTTCAGCAATTTACGAAGTTGCTACTCACAAGACTAATTGCAGGCATTGCAATCCAAGCGGTGCATCAATGTAATTTATTTAAAAAAAACAAGAGCCCGTGAAAGCGGGTTTTTGTTATGCTAAAATTTTACTATGAGACGAACTCGAAGAAGCCATCATTACGCCTATGCGATAACTGCGGGTGAACGTTTGTATTCCATATTTCTCGGTCCATTTTTTGTAATTTGTGTTTTGTTCTTAGCAGTAAAATTTTTTTCTGTTCCGTCTGCAACAAATGTAAATTTCTCCGATTTATTGACTGCAACTAGCTTTACTCTTGGACGTTTGCTTGTGGCCTATGTGATTGCAGTTATACTTGCTATCCCGATTGCCATTTTAGCTGTTAAAAACACATTTACTGAAAAAATATTTTTACCGATGTTTGATGTTCTTGAGTCTGTGCCGATTTTAGCTTTCTTTCCCATTCTAATTTTATTTTTCTTGCGAATTAATTTGCCCAACGGTGCCGCAATATTTATTTTATTTTTGTCTATGCTCTGGAATATTGTTTTTACTATAGCTTCTGGTCTGAAACTTATTCCCAGAGATATTATTTATGCAGCAGAAGTTTTCGGCATCAAGGGTTTTCGATATTTTAAAGAAGTGACATTGCCCGCAATATTTCCAGAAATTGTCACTGGCTCAATTTTAGCTTTTGCACAGGGCTGGAACCTTATAATTGTTGCTGAAGTATTGCATACCTATATACCAGGCGGAACAAATAGCCAAGATTTATTTGGGATTGGAAGTATTTTGGTCAGAGCATCAAATCAAGGGGACACCAATTTGTTTATTGCTTCCATTGCGGTGATGGTTGTAGTTATTGCTCTTTTTAATTTCTTTATTTGGCAGAATTTGATCCACTATTCAGAGCGCTTTAAATTCGAGTAATATGACTATTGAGTTCAAACATGTAAATAAATCCTACGAGAAGATCCACGCACTGGAAGATATAAGTTTTTTAATTAAAAAAGGGGAGTTTGTTTCTTTTATCGGTCCATCTGGGGAAGGCAAATCAACTATTTTAAAAATAATTGCTGGAATTGAAAAAGAAACATCAGGCACCGTAATTCGGCCAGAAAAAATTGGCATGGTTTTTCAGACGATTGCTCTTTTTCCTTGGCTTAATGTTTATGAAAATGTCGCACTTGGCTTGCGTTCTAAAAAAATTCCTGAAAAAGAAATTCATTTGATTGTGCACAAATATATAAAAATGATGAAATTAGAAAATTTTGTTACCCATCGTCCGGCAGATCTCTCAGGCGGACAAAGACAGCGTGTAGGCATTGCCAGGGCTTTAGCAATTGATCCGGAGGTGCTTTTGTTAGACGAGCCGTTTAGTGCACTCGACCCAAAAATAACTGCAGAATTGCACGATGACATTATTTCGATTTGGCGAAATACTGGGAAGACAATTGTGCTTGTTTCGCATTTAATTGAAGAGGCCGTTTCGATGACCGAGAAAATATTTTTAATTAAAGGCAATCGATTAACAAATACATTTTTAATTGATCTTCCTTATCCTAGACGTGAACATGGCAGATTCATGGAAGAAGTTTCTAAAATAAGACGTGAGTTTTTTAAATAATTTTGGAAAGGTCGATTTGATTGTGGTCTGCACTATAGATGACTTTGCCATGATCAAGAACGATAATTTGAGGAGTTTCGTGTTTAATATTAAACCATTCTGAAATATTTTTTGATAAAACTGGTTGATTTTGAACAGTTACCAAATAAATTTCCTGTTTTAATTTTTTCGACTCAATTTCTTTTTTTAGCCGGTCACTTGAGCCGCAATTATTAGAATATTTGAATATAATTGTTGGTTTTATGTTTGATTTCTCAATTATTAGAGTTAAGTGAGTTGTTTCTTTAAATTTCATTTAACAGGTTCTTTTTAAAAGTAACTATAGTATGAAGTAGCAACATTGCTGCACATTGAACGATATTCGGCATCGACAGTATTGCAAAATACTTTAGCTTGCGTATCCGAATGATAATAAGAAATTATTTCTTTCACTGCTCCTATAATACAATTTGTTGTAGCACTCGTTTCATTTGGAATGTCACAACGATTTTTTGTGAGCTGAGGCTCATGGCTTGATTGATTGGCGACATCGCGGCCCATACTTTGATTGCAAATATCTCTATATGGTTCAGCTACAGCTTGGCACATGTCAAAAACTTTTTTGAAATCATATCCTGTTTGTTGGAGGGCATAAGAACTTTGACCTAAATAACATTGAGATTTATATTTATCACCGACAATATTGCAAGGATACATTGGCTCATTTGGTTTTAGATATTTAACTATATTATCGGTATCAGCTACATTAGTACTGTCTATAATATTTTGCATAAAAACACCTCCATAACATGAATTTTGCTCCCAATCTCCCTTTAAAATATCACAAGATTTAAGCGAATCAAGAACTTCGTCTCCAGATAAAGCCATGACACCATGGCCAATACCATGCACGCAATTAAAATAATCAAAGCTATATTTAGCTTTTCCAGGAATGTCAGAACAAATATTATTAAGATCACTCAGCAATCTATCCTTTCCCATTTTTAAAATCATTCCTTCCATAATGCCGTGATAATATCCACTCCAACAATATGAGTCTCCGGCTAGAAAAGCACTAGATACTTTGTCATATGAAAGTGCAGCTTGGCGACCAATAACATGCATTAATGGATGGCAATTTCCCAAAACTCCGGAATTTTCTGCTGCGCGTTCTTTTATATCAGCAATAGCCACTTTAGACCCAAATGCTGCTGTTAATTTTTTATAATAATCAGCAAAACATAGATAAGATCCTGAATCGCAAGCAGTTTTGTCATATGTGTATCCCTTAATATTTTTTATTTCGGCAGTTTCTGTGGCGCCTTTTTGGCCAACAGCTTGAGCTTGATCAACCATTGTTCCTTCTGGCTGGAAACCAAGATTTTTTGAAACTAAAGCATTTTCTTTGCTGTTTTTATAGACTAAAAATCCACCAAAAGTTCCGGCAATAAGTACCAAAATAATAATTATTTTTAATGTTTTTTCCTTCATTATTTATGTTTCTTTTCTATGGAGTACAAGATTATAAAACTAATAAAGACAATAAACAACCAAGCCCAAATAGCCATATCAAAAATCTTATCTTCACGTTTCTCGATTTCTCTTAAAGATCTTCCAGCCATTACAAAACCTGCATTATATGGAACTACAACAATTGCACTGCGAACATTTTTTTGCGGTTGCCAAGTGACTAAATCTTCTCCATTTGCTTTTGCAGCCTCAAAGACACCTTTAGGAAGGGAAGGCAGGGTTCCATCGAGAACTCCAGTTCCAGTTAAAGCATTTCCGCCTCCATCATAAATTACAACATATGTAGCCAGACTTTTTGCGATGTCCGTTCTTATGGAGCTTGAGAAATCTGTAATCTTTTGTCCGTCATTTAAGGAATTTACAATATCTTCAGCAATCTGAATTTGCGGATCATTTGCGCCAGCTCTAATCGATTGTTGAACAGTTGCATATATTAATAGGCACAATATAAGAGAAATAATGGAAATAAGTACCCACCACCATCTGAAAAATTTTAATTTATGCATCAACATAGTATAACACAGGAGCATTTCATAAATGGATTTATTAACCTCTATTTAACAACAAGTTCATTTTTTGTTTATATAATGTTGATAGATTGTTGATAAGTTTAACAAAAATTTAACAAATAACCTTGCATTTTTTGATTGAAGATGCTATAAATTTTAACAATCTTTTTAAAAAAAATGACTATTCTAATTGTTGAAGACGAAAAAAAGCTTGTCGATATTTTAAAGCGAGCCCTAAAAAGTGAACGTTATTCTGTAGATGTGGCTTACGATGGACTTGATGGTTTGTCTAAGGGCCTCAAAAATAACTACAGCCTAATTATCCTCGACATTATGCTTCCAAAGAAAGATGGTTTTCAAGTCTGTAAGGAGTTGCGCGAGCATCAAATTCATACGCCTATTATTATGCTTACTGCTAGAGGCAATACGGAAGACAGGGTCTCAGGACTTGATGTTGGCGCTGATGACTATTTAGTAAAACCATTTGGACTTGATGAATTGTTTGCAAGAATAAGAGCGGTTATGCGTCGACGAAAAACTACGGATGCTGATGTTAGAAAAGTATCTGACCTAATTTTGGATAAAAAGAAGCATGAAGTTACTAGAGGCGGCAAAGTGGTTGTTCTCACACCAAAAGAGTACAAACTTCTTGATGCCCTGATTACCCACGCAGGAGAAGCAATGAAGCGAAGGGAGCTAATTGACTATGCTTGGGGTCCGTTATTTGAAGAATCAAACAATGAGCTTAACGTTCATATAAAATACTTACGAAATAAGATTGATGGGCCAAAAATGAAACCTCTAATTCATACAATTCGCGGTGTCGGGTTTGTTCTTCGAGAATAAGTGGATAACTTTCTTGACAGCAAAAATTGTGTTACAATAGCTCCAGAGGAGGACCTATGAGAAAGCTTAAGCTAGTGCAAGATACGACGCTTGGGCTCTTATTGGCCCAACAGGAAAACCTTAAAAACTTCTGGGATAAAAAAGTACGAGATCCATATGCCTTTGTCCCACATGAGTTGAAGGGTAAAATCAGTGAGGAGTTAGCTCGGGAAGAAAATGTAGCTCTTGGCCGATTTAGTACCGATTTTCTAAAAGAAGTCTTGAGGGATGTACGAGCCATAACAATCGAGAGACGACGAAACGAAAGAAATAAAATCGCTTCAATTGGTTATGGTTGTGGTTACGACAGTACAGGTGAAAATCGCTGGCTTAGATACGCAGCAGAAGCGAATCTAGAGACTGTTTGGATTGATGTCTCAGAGGTTGCTTACGCTGAAGCGTATCGGAAGCTACAAAAAGAGTACGTTGAACTTCAAGCAGAGAATACCTATTGCGGAGTAGCAAAACCTCAAATTATCTGTGGAGATATTCACAGAGTATTGTTTGAAGGTTTTGACTTCCCATTCAAACTCATTGAAATGTGGTATCTCTGCAGAATAGTTGGGTGTCTTTCAAAAAAAAGCGCGCCATTCGTTCTGCAGTCAATTGGAGAATCACTTTCAGTCGATTGCGACGAGTTCAATACACATCGGATTATTATCATAAACGCATTTCTTGATGATAATCCAAAGAGAGTTACCCAAACTAACACCTTGTACCGGAAGAGCTTGGTTTTAAAAAACCTTGAAGTCGGTGCAAATCGTCCTGTCGTTCCTTATGCTGAAGATACCTATCGCTACTTTGACCAGACCTATCGAGCGATAGCTATCAAGGCTAAATGATTGGCGGACACTCGTGCCCGCCAATTTATTTTATGATTTCTGACAAAATAGCATTATTAAATCAAACAGTTCTAGAATCTTTTAATGAAACAGATGAAAGAAAAATCATCGAAGCATTTAGCGAAGTTGGAATTAAAGTTTTGGAAGCAGATCACGCTTTCGTTTGGCTTAATTCATACGCTTCACAGCATTTAGAATTGGTTTATACAAGCAAAAATTTACCATTTAAACCTAGAACACCGCGCGAAAAGGGAAGAAATTACAAGGCTTATTTAAGCGGGAAAGCAGATTTTGTAAGTGATGTCAGCAAAGTCGAAGATGCGAGCTATTTGAATAAATATATAAAAAGTTTTGTCATAATCCCAATTTGCTTTAGAGAGAAAATTTATGGGAATATAGTTTTTTGTTTTAAAAATAAGGAGCCATTTTTAGATGAGAAAAAAAGCCTGTGTTCTTTTATTGGTAATAGCTTAGCCCAAGCAATTACGATTAGAAGATTATTCGCTGGTGAGCAGGAAGCCAGAGCACTTTCTGAAAGGCATAAAGCATATTTTCAGGCACTAATTGAAAATAGCTATGAAATCGAGATGCTAGTTGATAAAAACGGCATAATTTTATATAGCAGTCCATCAGTTAAAAACTTTTTTGGTCTAACAGTTAAACAAATAATAAATCATAATATCAAAGAATTCATAAACAATAATGATTCTCAGAGCGTCACAAAATATCTAAAAAAAATACTTGAAAATCCTGGAGAAAATCATGTCAGAGAATTTTCTTATAAGAACAGAGATGGCATAATTAGAACTCTTGAATCCACTGGCTACAATATGCTCGATAATTTTAATGTTTCAGGAATTGTTATTAATATGCGAGATATTACATCGAGAAAAAGACTTGAAAGCGAAAAAGAAAGTCGACGATTATTATATGAGGAGAAAAAGAAAATTGAATTTATTGCTGAAGCGAATCACGAACTTAGGACACCCTTAGCAATTATCAAGGGCAATGTCGATCTTATTTTGAGAGAAGCTGGTCCAAAAAGAAAAAGAAGGTATGCAGATGCCGCTCTTCGTCAAATTAATGCTGAGGTTAAACATTTAACGAATATTTTGTCGGATTTTTCGCTATTAACCACGCGAATCGAAGAATCTCCGTATAGAATTATCAAAAAGAACGTGGCTTTAGACAAAATTATAAAGAGAGTTGTTAATAGATGTAAGATTATTGCTAGAAAGAAAAAAATTTCAATTAGAAAAAAACTTGCTGAAACGAATATATTTGGTGATGCAAAATACCTCGATCGCCTTGTAATGAACTTAATTAAAAATGCTATTACATATGGCACTGAAAAAGGCTGGATTTTAGTAGAGATGTCAAAAAATGATGATCAAATCGTCTTAAAGGTTAGTGACAATGGTGTTGGCATAGGTGAGAATGATTTACCTTATATCTTTGAAAGATTTTATCGGGCTGATAAGTCACATAGTGCGGAAGAGAAGAGAACCGGACTAGGATTGGCTATTTCAAAGTGGATTGTGGAAGCACATGGCGGCAAAATTGCTGTAGACAGCACCTTAGGCAAGGGGACGATTTTTACGGTTTCTCTTCCTACGAAGGGTCTAGAAACTGTCTAGTTTATTAAGAACTTATTAACAGTTTATTAACAATTTTTCCTTCATCAATAGGGAAGTATCTTTTGACAGTAACAAATTATTAAGATAAGATTAAATTTGTCATTTAAAAATTTAAATAATTTTTTCATGAAGAGGTTCGATATCAAAAAAAATACCTATGATCAACAACTCGAGAATAAATCGGAGTCAAGGGATATTACAGGACGAAAAATTATTACGTTTACTTTTTGATAATACAAACGAGCATGCAATCTGCATAATTACAAATAATGGGATCATTCGAACTTGGAATAAAAGTGCCGAAAAACTGCTTGGATTCAGCGCTGAAAATATAATTGGAAAAAATTATTCAATTCTATTTTCAAAAGAAGGTATAAAAAAAAGATTGCCCAAGAAACTTATTGCTGAGGCATCTCGAAAAGAAATCTCACGATCAGAAAATGTTTGCGTACGAAAAGACAACACCTTTTTTTGGGGAAGCCTTTGTGTAACACCAATAAAAAATGGGTCTCGCCCGCATAATTTTGTCTTAATTATGCAAAATATTTCTGAAAAAAAAGAAATTGAACGTCAGAAAGACGAATATATTGGAATTGCTTCCCATGAATTAAAAACTCCAGTAGCCGCACTTTCACTATATTCTGAACTTTTAGCTGATAGATTAAAAACTGAGCATGATAAAAAAACTCTTCAATTATTTAATGATATGAAAGCTCAAGTCAGCAGGATGGTGAACTTGATTGATGATTTGTTGGTTGTTAGTGAAATTGAGCGGAACAAATTGTCGCTAAATATCAAATCATTTAATATAAATCAGTTAATTAGAAAGGTTATTCATGATTTTCAGACATCAACAATGACTCACAATGTGATTGTTGATGGAAAAGCCAAGGGAAATGTTTCAGGTGACCCAAATAGAATTACCCAAGTTCTGGTAAATTTAATAGCCAATGGCATTAAGTATTCTCCTCAAGCCAATAAAATATTAATTAAAATTACTAATGAAAAAAAGAAATTGATTGTCTCTGTTCAAGATTTTGGACAGGGTATTACATTGCGAGAGCAACGTGACATTTTTAGACGTTATTTTCGATCATATAGCCTTGAAAAGGGGAATATTCCTGGATTAGGTCTTGGTTTGTATATTTCAAAAAAAATAATTGATAATCATGGCGAAAGAATTTGGGTTAGATCCCAGAGGGGAAGAGGTTCTGTGTTTTCTTTTTCATTAAGTTACGGAGCAAAACGATAGCCAAGGCCTCGTACGGTTTCAAGCAAGTGGTCACTGTTTCCAATGCCCAGTTTGCGTCTCAAATTTTTTACATGCACATCAACAACGTTGGAAAAAGATGAATAATTGAAATCCCATAAATGTGTTAATAATTCTTCGCGATTAACAACTTTGTGTGGATGTCTCATAAAATATTCTAGAAGGACAAATTCCTTAAGAGTTAGTGAGAGTGATTTTCCACGTCGAGTAACGATATGCTTTACCGGATCGAGACTAATGTCCGAAACATTTAAAACTGAAGGAATGCTCTCTGGCGGACGCCTCAATATTGCACGAATTCGGGCTGTGAGTTCATCAAATGAAAATGGTTTTACCAGATAATCATCAGCACCCGAAAGAAGCAAATTGACTTTTCTATCAGTTTCGCCATGCGCAGTTAAAATAAGAATTGGAGTGGTAATGCTAGTCTCCCGCATTTTTTTTGTAATCGACAGCCCGTCTTGACCTGGCAAAGTTAAATCAAGAATTATCAAATCATAATCCATGTGGTTTAATGAAATTCTCTTAAGGGCTGTTTCTCCATCATGAATAATATCCACTGCGTAGCCTTGTTTTACAAGACCTTCCATTAGGGCATCGGCAATACTTTTATCATCTTCTACGACAAGTATTCTCATAATTTAAATATAATTTTAATATAAACTTAATTATATGCAAGCAGGATGAAGGGTTCATGAAGTTTATCTGAAATTAAAACACTCCTGTTAGGGAGTGTTTTAATTTTTAATTAGATTTTTAATTTTAACTTAGAAATGACATGTATCGGCACATGAACCAGTTGGAGTAAGCCCTGTCATAGTTTTATAGTGATCAGCAATTTCAGCTTCTGTGAGTAAACGATTGTATATCGCAACCTTTCCTATTGCCCCTTTGAACCATGTTTCTAGGGCCATTGTCCCAATGTTTAATGGAGAATTGTTTGAAGTTGGGATAATTTTGTACTGACTCATACATCCAGTTGGCATGTGATTTGCCATGCTCCACTTAATACCGTTAACCCAGATGTTTATTGAACCTGGATAAGCAGTTTGGCATCCCGTAGGTGTAGTTATTGTCTCGTATTCTCCCACAACATGAATCCAACCTCCCTGTTTAATGAGACCAGAAATTGGTTGCCAATCTGCAGCAGAACCTAATCCTGCACTTGGATTAAAGACATAAGCACTAATTCTATTCGTTCTTCCTTCAGGGTTATTTGTGCTATACATTCTAGATTCCCATTCACATGTTGGTCCATAGTCTTCACATTTACCCATAAAGTCGATGTATCCATATCCACTGTCATTTGCAAATTGCAACGTATCAGGTCTTATCCATGCTTCCCATGTTAATTGATGAGTTGTTGGAATTGATAAACTTGAATTTGAAGGCACTTGAAGATACTCACTTGAACCATTGAAGTCTGCAGCATTGTCACCGTTTGGTAATTTAGCAGATAGCGGTGCACCACCTTGGTATGTTCCGTTATTTCCATGTCCTGATTTGTCACTTTCGCTGGTACCTGGAGTAGCCATAGTAAGATACATTACAGGATTTCCAGCAAGAATAATTGAGTCGTAACTTGAAGATGAAGGTGCAGGAATTGGAGTTGGTGATGGAGTTGGCGAAGGTGTAGGACTTGGAGTCGGAGAAAGAGTTGGAAATGGTGTCGGGCTTGGCGTTGGAGCAGGTGTTGGTACAGGAGAAGGAGTTGGAGTAGGGACTGGAGCTGGAGCGACAGCGAGAACAATTTGTGATGGTTTTGTCACATTGAAGTTATCTAGCGAGATATCCATGAAATCAGATCTAATTCCAGTTAATCCGCTAGAAGTAATTTTTGAACTTGTAGAACCATTATCAATTGCTTGAATTGCAAGTGTCCAATTACCTGAACCATTTTGATCTACATATAGATCTACATGAACATTTCCATTAAGATCGGTATAAGTAGAGTTTCTAATTCTCATCCAAGTATTTTTTGGAAGAACATCTGGATTTGTTGTTGAGTTGTATGTTCCAGAGAAAAATGGCTTTTCAGCAAGTGTGTAATATGCGCCATTTATTTTTTTCTTAACAATTACATGTCCATCAACACGAATACCAGTATAATAGAAATTTCCGTTTTGCATTCGGCTGATTAGAAAGATTCCATTCCATGGATTTCTGTTAACTGAATTCGACAGATTGTCTTTGTTAATTTTTACTGATATCCAAGAATCAGAGTCAGTTTGAGGTTGCCTCAAAAGTAAAGAGAAGCTATTTTGCGGATGTAATCCCTGATCGCTTCCAATCGGATTTGAGTTTAAGTATTTTAGATACCAAGGATTTGAGCCTAAAATATCACCCTGCAAGCTTTGGCCTATTCCTCCATTAACAAGAAGCTGCCCTCCTGATGAAATCCACCAGTAAGGACTTCCTGATCCATCGGGAGTACCGACTTCATTTAATGTGCCAGGAGCGCTGAAAGTGTAATTCCAAGGAAGACTAATAGAAGCAGCAACAGATGCTCCAAATGCGCTTAGGGGTAAAAAGAGTAGGATTCCTAGAGCTAGACCTGCCAAAAATACAAGATTTCTTAATAATTTGTATTTTTTCGCGGGGTTTTCTAGAGCGATTGCACGACTCTTTGATTCATTATGGCTGTAATTCATTTATATGTTATTTAATTTATTAATACCTTCGAGTAATCCCAAAGGTATAAACAATTTTAGATAGCCAAATTTTGAATCTCAATAAGAAAACTGATTTAACAATATTTAATCTTTTTATTCATGAAGAGAAAAATTTTATACTTGAAAAATAAGGCTGTTTTAAAATTTGATTTAAAAATTTCATTTTGACTTCAATATAAATTAATTAAGTCTTCATTAAATACCACATTAAATTTCTTCATAATCAAAAACCCCAGAAATCTGGGGTTTTTGAAACTGACGTTTTATCGAGTTTACTGCAAGGATTGAATTCCTTGGGAGACAGTAACAACTGGAACACCTTTAGTAACTAGATAATCAACAATTTGATTAAATATTGCCGGGGTAGTGCTAAATTGATTTCCGCTGTTATTAACTTCGTGTATTGCAAGGATAAGCCAGGTTTTATTGGCTGCAGCCTGGTCAATCCAAGCTTTTACTTGAGCAAAAGTTATATTAGAAGTTACGCCTTCACGCTCAAGCTGATATCTGTCTGATGTCGGAGTAACGAATCCATCAAGTGTTGCCACGGCATTATTAAAGCCAGCATCTTTAACAATTTGAATAGTTATTGAATCGTAGTCACCATATGGATAAGCAAACGACGTTATTGGCCCGACATTTAATGCGAGCAAATCATTTCTTGAACCCTGGATTTCAGTTTGTTGGTCAGCAGGAGAAAGTTGTGTTAGGAAAGGGTGAGTTTGGGTGTGCGCGCCGATTTCATTTCCCATTGCATAAATTTGTTTGATTTGACTTTTACTCATGAAGTCTGGAAAGCCATCGTCCGCAGTTTGCCTACTAACAATATAGAATGTTCCATTTACTCCAGCCGACTGCATTTTTGGAATGGCATTTTGGAATTGTGACAGCCAACCATCATCGAATCTAAGAGTGACTGCTCCAGTCGAGAATACTCCGGAAACTCCAGATTTTTTAACAACGGAAACATTATCAATTGTTAAACTACCAACGCCTTCTATTAGATGAAAGACAGTTACACTTTTAACCGCTTGGCTAACGCTGAAATCGACATTCTTTGTAGTTGGAGTACTTGCTGCTGGAAGACTAGCAATATCCTTATAGGTAATTGTTCCGTCATTGTTAATGAACTGGACAGTGATCAAACTTGAAATATTCGATTTATATGTATCAGAGTAAGTATAAATTCCTTGAGTTACAGGAACTGGATCAAACCACCATTTAGCATCTCCAGTTGTAAAAGATGTGACGTTTATTGTTGCAGAATTTCCGCTGCCAAGTGAGGTTCCGGGATAAACAAATTGTCTAGTGTTTGTGCCCCAGCCACCTTTGTTCCAACCTTGCGGCAATCCGTTTGAACCCGGAGTTTCAAAATTACCGTTTGAAACAAGATTACCGTCAGAGCTCGTTGTCGTAATTTTATTTAAGGAGAAATCATCAATTGATAGGCTTCCGTTTGATTCGATCAAGTGAAAAACTGTTAACGAAACTACATTAGCTGGAACAGTAAAGGTTACATTATTTTGTTGGTAAGTTGAACTTGGATTAATAAATGCAACATCTTTATATACAAATGTACCATCACTCAGTTTGAATCTGACATCAATTACTGTCGGTACATTTGAAAGTGAATAATCAGATAATTGGTAATTATCTCCCGGTGAAACTGCGACATCATCGAAGTACCATTTTGCGTCTCCGCTTACAAAATTTGTAATAGTTACTTGAGCAGCCTTAGTATCAGTGTTGCCATTCACAGGGTAAGTAAATGTTCGCGTGTTGCTGCCATAACCGCCCTTGTTCCAATTTGCTGGACCGCCAGTCGTTGTTGTGTTTTGAAAGCTTGGATTTGGAACAAGATTTGGTCCAAGTGTCTGGTTTGATACAGCTTGAGTTTGAAGTGTTGACGAAGTATTTTGAGTAGTAAGTTTTGATTGATTAGTTGATAATGGAGTGATCGGGTTGTTTAACCGTGATTTTCTTACTTCGGGAGTTGAACTGCCTTCAACTTTTGGAGACTTTGCTCCCAGGGCAGTTTGTCCAGAAATAAGAGCAAACAAAAGCAGTACGCTCAACATTATATTTTTTTTATTTTTCTTAATCATATTTTTTTATTAGATTATTAATGGTTAGCTCTATGGGGACATAGCGCTAAAATTTTTAAATTTAACATCCATAAAATCAGTTCGAATTCCAACATTTCCGGATGAGACTATAGGTTTTGTACCTGATAAAGTTTCGGAATCAACTACATCTAAAACCAATTTCCATTCGCCAGAATCAGTAAAATCAATAAAAAATTGAAGTTCAACTTTTGTTGGGTCAATATTTTTAGCAATTAATTTTTCACCAATCCATTTTTGTGTTGGTAATAAAATTGGATTTGAATAATGATCGTAATTTTTATTATCAATAAATGTGCTTGAGGCCAAAGTTGTATAAACTCCATTTATTTTTTTCTTGATTACAGCTGTACCGTCAACACGCATCCCGGCATAATAAAGATTATCTCCATCTAAATATCGGCTCATAAGTAATACGCCATTCGACATATTACGGTTTGGGCTTCTACTTAAGTGATAATTCTCAATTTGAAAAAATAATGATACGTCAACATCTCCCCAGACTTCTGTATTAATCAATCTAAAAATATTTTGCGGGTGAAGACCTTGGTCCGTATCCACAGGATTATTTTTTCTGTAAAGTGTTTTCCAAGGTGATTGAGCCGGAATGTCATTTTGTAATGTTTGTCCTATGCCATCTTCAACATAAAAAATTCCACCTGAATTTAACCACCAGCAATGTTCCCACGAATCATTTTTTGCATCCGATTCTTCTAAAACCCCCTCGGTAAATTGATTGCAATTTTCTGGGATGTTTGATGATCCTCCAGAATAAAGAATTTTTCTCGATGGAAATCCAAAGAGGGACAGAATATAATAAATCCCAATAATTTGAGCGAAGAGTATAAAGAAAGTTTTTGATGCAATTAATGAGTTCATGGCTCGATTGCTTTAACTGTTAAGTTATCAATTTCAACTTGGCTGTTTCCTGGAGTTGCATCCCAAGTTTTAATTCCAATTCCGCCGTGTGACAATGATGGATCAAGAAAATCTGTCTGGGTAATCACGTTGCCATTAATTAGGCATTGGACACTACGGGCAACAACCCGCATGCCAATTCTGAATTGACTTTGGCCAGGATTATATGAATTGGTATTTCCAGCAATCACTCGATCCTCGCCATTTTTCACTTGTTCAATGTGGACAAGATCGTTCTTAAAATTGCATGCTGTTAAATTTTTATCATCTGCATATCGAGAAGAGAGATAAATATTATTTCCTTTAATCCAACGAACTTGTGCGCTAATTTCATAGTCAGTCCAATCATCAGTTCCATCGAGGACAACCGTGCTTCCTGTTCCATCGGGTAGGGCACTAATAACCATTTTGTTATTTTCCAAAGTCATTGTTCCCCAGTTCGTGTTAATCCAGCCGTCAACATTGGTAAAATTAGCGGAAAATGGCAAGGTTTTTGCTTGGCCAGAATTAAATTCCTTAATCAGATCGTTTCCTGACCAATGAGGAGAAATTCCGATTCTCTTGATCATAAATGAATTTTGACTAGGAGTTAGCGGATAATTTTGACTATATCGGTAATTGTTCGAATATTGATAAAAATTAAGTGGGTAAATATTTTCTGCTATTGGTACTATAGTTTTTTCAGCATCAGGAAAATTTACTGTCGAATATCCATAATCTCCAAATGGAAAGGCGAAAGCTATAATTGGTTTGCCAAATGTTTCCTGAAGATTTATTTTTGATTGCAATAGATCATTTCTTGTTCTGTCACTAAATTCTGAAACTGACTCAACTCTTCCAAAATTTGAAAGCCATAATTTGTTTGAGAAAAAATGTCCCTTATTACCTTGATCATCAATAAAATAATTTGAGTGTGATGAATATCCATGAGACTGTATCTCCCACTCATTGGTACTTGCCATTTTTTTGAGCTCATCGAGAGACAAATAATAATTGCTTGTTCCTTCAAGTGAATATTTATCAATGACAAACATTACGGCATGATAATCAAGCGAACGCAAAATTGGATCAGCAGGGTAGTAGCTGTCTTTTCGACCATCATCAAAAGTCAAAAGAAATGATTTTGGGGGGAGTTTTTTTGTGCCTTGCATGAAATCATAAAAATCTTGCATTGTAATAGTTTGCCAACCATTTTCTTTAAGTGTTTTCATCTGATCCCAAAATGTTGCGAGATCAATATTTGTCGCTTCTCCTTCGTTGTCAGAAGTTGCTGGTCCACCAAGCACCCCGTGGTAGAGAAGTACTGGAATTGATCGAGCATATTGTTCGGTCGTGGTTGAATCACCCATAACGTGTCCGGAAATGACCATTTCCTTCAAGTTGTAGGGGATAACATAAGAATATGATTTAAGATAATAGGATTTGTAATTGGCAAACAAGTGTTCATTTTGAAAGTAAATAAACATGCCAATTCCAAATATGGCAATAATCGTAAAACTCCAGAGAATTTTTTTATTTAATCCGGTTGATGTTGCAAAATAAACCATAATTTTTGATTAACGTGTGCCCCAGCGGCTGTCACGGATTTTTAAAATGGCGTACGGCAATTGCCATGCAAGAATCAAACTATAGAATGCTGTGGAAACTGAACCAGAAAGCCAGCGATTGTCTCCGGTGTATCGGTAATAGTAAAGACCGTAGATTAATGTCATTAAGAGTAAGCCGCTGAAATAATAAAGAGGAACAATTCCGCTATTAACTGGGTGCCAAATTAAGGTTCGAATGAGAACAAATGGAGCAAGAAGTGGCAAGATAAATCCAAGATAAAACGAAAGACTCATTAGTAAATTTTTTCTCCACATGAAAAAACATGCCATAAAACTTTCTCTGAACCATGATTTTTTCCAGCGAAGCTGTTGTTTCATATAGACTTTGAAATTGTCTGGAACAAAAGTGTGAGCGATTGAATCAGGAGCAAAAACAGTGTCAAATCCATGTTTCAGCACCCGATTGGTAAGACTTCGGTCATCACCATATGTACATTTGACCCCGAGAAATTTTTGGTTTGTCCATTCATCAAGCATTGGTAAAATTACTGATCTTCTGTAAGCAGCAAGACATCCAGAGCAGCAAGTTACTGAACCAAAAAGAGCTTCAGCAGATTTGTAAGCTTTAAAAGCTACGTAATAACGGACTGATTGCATTCGAGTCAAAAAATTTGTTTCGGCATTTGCTACAAGTGCTTGGCCAGCGACTGCACCGACGTTCGGCAGAGAAAAATATTTGACCATCGTTTTAAGAGCTTCCGGTTCAATAAAACTATCTGAATCGACAAACAAAATAATTTCTTTATCAGAAATTCTGGTACATTCCGCCATCCCATCTCTTTTCCCGCGATTTATTTTCCAATCAACAACGATTACGTTCACGCCTTCAAGTGCTGCTAGGCGCTTTGCTTCATTCATTTCCTCGAGAGTGTTGTCAGTTGAACCGTCATTAATGGCGATAATGTCGAATTTATCTTTTGGGTAATTTGCTCTTGTCATTCGCATTATAGTTTCTCTTATGTGCTCACCTTCGTTTTTTGACGGCACAGCAAAGGAAACTGTCGGTTCGTAGTTCGGATCAAAAGAAGTTTCAGTGGGTGAATAAAAATATGACAGAGCAAAACGAGAAATAACATAAGAGGCTACCATTAAGCTATAGCCAAAAAATATTATCTGGCCTTGCATCCATTGGATAGACAAAATTTTTATTATCATTACTGAAAAAATCAAAACGTAGAAAACCACTGCAGCAAATGCTCTTGTTTTTGCTTTTCTATCAATTCGCGTATTTGCGAGGGCAATATTATTATTTGCAATTGTGTAACTCATTTTTTTATCGGCCAATTCCTTTGTAAGAGACCTGAGAATCTTCAAAGATTTTTTTGTTTAAGCAATTTCGACCATCAATGACTACTTGAATTCCATATTCACTAAGAAACTTTGGATTTAAAGTTAAAAATTCTCTATGAGCTGTTGCGATAATAATTGCCACAGCTCCAGTTAAGCTTTCGTCTAAGTTATTTGAGACAATTTCTTTCTTGACATATGGGTCGTACATATCAACATCAAAACCGTTTTGCCTCAATTCTTTATAAATTTCAAAAGATGGGCTTTCTCGAACATCAGAAATATCAGGCTTGTAAGATGCTCCAAGAACAACCACTTTTCCTTTCTCAATACCTCGTTTTTTTAATTCACGCTTTAGAAGTTTTATCGTATAACTCGGCATGTAGTTATTGATTTCTCGAGCTTGCATCAAAAATTTGTGTTCAAAACCATTTTTCTTTGCGTGCTCGATTAAGTAATACGGATCAACAGGGATGCAGTGGCCGCCCACACCGCAACCTGGATAGTGAGCAAGAAAACTAAATGGTTTTGTCGATGCTCCACGAATTACGTTTACAATATCTATACCTAAAACTTCAAATGACATTGCCAATTCATTTACAAAAGCAATGTTGATATCACGAAATGAATTTTCAACAATTTTGACTGCTTCAGCTTCTTTAATGGAAGCCATCGGAGTTACTTTTCCTTTGCCTAAGATGCTTCGGTAAAACACTAAAGTTTTTCTAAGGCCTCTCTCATTTAAACTGCCTACAACACGGTTAATATTTTCTAATGTCCAAGTGCTGTCGCCAGGATTAATTCGTTCTGGACAATGGGATAAATCAAAATCAATTCCTGCTTTTAATCCTGAACTTTTTTCTAAAATTGGAAGAACAATTGATTCACAAACACCTGGATTAACTGTTGATTCAATTATTACGAGATCTCCCGGTTTCAATTCTTTTGCAACACTTTTTGATGCTTCTATTAAAGGAACGAAGTCAGGTTTTGAATTCTCATCGATTGGGGTAGGGACGCAAACAATAATTATTTCTGATTCTCTTAAAAAAATAGGATTAGAATTAACAAACAATTTGTTCTTTTTAAGAGAGTATCCAATTTTTTCGTCAACGAAAGGAGAGATTTGCCTTCGAATTAACTCTACTTTTTCTTCGTCAGTGTCTATTCCGATAACAGAATATCCATTTTCTTTTGCTAAAAGCGCTAAGGGCAAGCCAACATATCCTAAGCCGACAATAGCTACATTCTTATTTTTTACACCCTCTCTATTTCTTTGCTCCTTATCTTCTAAATTTAAATTTTTTTCGTAAGTCTCATGAATATTAAAATCTTTTATCTCAATCCCTTCGTTCTTTGTTGTTACAGTATTCATTTTATTTTTTGTTAAATATTTATTAAAATTTCTCTCAGTATAAAGAAAAAAGATAAAGAATTTATGAAGCATTTGTAAGATTTTCTTCATCAGTTCGTCATGTTATCTGTGGCACACTGGATATATGAAAATCTTAATAATTGAAAATGATGAACATTTTCAAAATCTTTTGAAAAAAAATTTTGAATCCCATGGATTCACTGCAGAAATTGCAAAAACTCGAGAGGAAGGAATAAAATATATAGAAAACAATGAAGAAATTAATCTAATTATTCTTGATTTGTTTTCTGAAGAGGGAATATCAGCAGAAGTTTTTTGTAAAAAAATAAAATCAACAAATTTAAATCTACCAATTCTTGTTTTAAGTAAAGAATATGAAATGGTAGACGTAATGAAGGTCCTTGAAAATGGAGCCGATGACTATCTAGTCAAGCCTTTTTCAATTGATGAATTGATATCCAAGGCAGAAGGCATGCTTATGGTAAAAAAAGAGAATAATGAGGAAACAAAAGATGAAAAGAATGAAGTTGTCATCGAAGACATTCATTTAACTCCAAAGGAGGAAGCAATTTTTAACTTTCTTGCCCATCATCCAAATGAAGTTTTATCTCGAGACACTATATTTGAGAATGTTTGGACATTTGATTCACGATCCATATCGAATGTAATTGATGTCCATATGAAGAATCTGCGCAAAAAATTTAAGCGCTCAGGAAAAAAGAATGTGATAGAGACAGTTTGGGGGCTAGGGTACAGGTTTTCAAGGTAAAAAGCTCTTCATAAATTGAATATTAAATTATAATTAATTATTAACAGGTTATTAACAGGTTATCCCTAAAAAATAATTTGACTTCGAAAATTTTTTAAAATAGCATATTAATATTAGATTAAAAAATCTAATGTAAAAAATTAAAAAATAATTAAAAAATATGTTAAAGAGAATACAATCAAAAGCACAAAGTTGGGTATCGAATCACAATAAAAGATTAGGAGATGCAAAAAGCCTGCGCAGGTTAACAATGTGTAAAAAATGTTTTACATTTTATTATAAAAATTCTTGGCACTTTGAAAAACCTGCATATCTTGAAACAGAGGACGAGAGGGAAATTCCAGTTAGATTCACTCAGTGTCCTGCATGTTTAGAGCAGGAAATGTCATTTTATGAGATGGAATCTGATTTAGCATTAGGTTTTTAAATTAATAAAAATATATGTTATTAACAATTGCTGCAATATTGGTCATTCTATGGTTGCTTGGTGTAGTTACAAGCTACACAGTTGGTGGCTTTATCCATGTTCTTTTGGTCATCGCCATAATTATGGTACTGATTAGAATCATCCAAGGCAGAAGTGTTGTCTAAATTCAAATCTCCTAGAAAAAACACCAGTCGTCATGGTGTTTTTTCGTGCTTTCTATATAATAATTAGGTGAAAAGCAAGAATAAAATAAAATATTCTATAATTAGTGTTTGGGTAGTTTTTATTTTAGGTTCGCTTTACTTCTATTTTTTTGATAACAACTTTTTATCATCAAAATTTGAATCAATTTCTGGGTCATCAATAATATTAGGCTATATTATTTTTCTAATTGCAGGTTGTCTTCGTGGTTTTACCTTAATCCCTGTGACTTATTTTATATTTGCCGGCGTTTTATTATTTCCATTTTGGCCATTATACATGATGATATTGATCGGGGTTTTTGCATCTTCTATTTGTGTCTATTATTTTTCACATTATCTTGATTTTGATTCATATTTTGAAAAAAAATATCCAAAACAAATTGAAAAAATAAAAGATGTCTTAAAGCGTCATGAATTGCCAATTGTCATTTTTTGGAGTTTTGCGCCATTTTTACCAACTGACCTAATCTGTTATGTTTGCGGAACATTGAAAATCGATGTCAGAAAATTTATTCTCGGCGTAATGATAGGGGAAGGAGTTTCCTGTTTAGGATATGTTTTTATTGGCAAGCAAATACTCAATGTAATAAAAATGTAATGCCCAAGGGAGTTCTATTTTTTAAAAATGCCTTAGTCGGAAAAAAAGTTGGAGCAATTGCTCGAAGTTCTAAATATGTTATTTCTCAAGTTTCGAAAAATATAGATGATTTAAAATTGGAAACTATTGTTGAATACGGCCCTGGAGATGGAGTTTTAACAATTGAATTGCTAAAGAAACTTCGAACTAATGGGAAAATGCTTGTCGTTGAGAACGACGAAAATTTTATTAAAAGTTTAAAAAAAATAAATGATTCTCGTTTAACTATTATTAAAGGAAAAATGGAAGATGTTTCAAAAAATTTAGCAACCTATGGCTTCGGAAATTGTGATCTAATTATTTCCAGCGTACCATTTTCATTAATACCAAAAAAGGATAGGGAAGAGATGGTAAAAAAAAGTTGCGACTCAATTACTCAAGATGGAAAATTTATAATTTTTCATCAATATTCGTTTTTAATGGAAAGAATGTTAGAAAAATATTTTAGAAATGTGATGACTGATTTTGAACCAAGAAATATTTTGCCGTGTTTTATAATGACTGCTTGGAAATAGATTTTCCTTTAAATCTCTTATACACCATAACTTTTTCGTCACTGGAATATTTTTCTGCTGAAAATTTCCTCGCACTCGCCTCTACACGGGCTCCGTGATGAAAAGAAAGCGCTGGTGCCTGTAGCACCAGCGCTCGTGTGAGTTTGTCGAACATCTGTCGACTAAACCCACGAAAGAACATCCCAAAAAGAACTTCTAGCGAACTAACTACCACTTCTTGTCTCCGCCCTTGTCTCCGCCGTGATCTCCACCTTTGTCACCACCGTGATCGGGTGGTGGAGCGGGAGTTGGGTTTGGAGGCTGGACCTGTGGTGTGGCCTTTGCCTCATTGTTATTGTTGTTCGAATTCGAATTCTTTGACACAGCGTCTGAACTCGAATCTGCTCCGGCGGCTGCGCCGGCTGAGACTTTGCCGACATTTCCGCCATCTGCTTTTGATTCGCCTCCAGTTGCCGTAACGTTTCCGTTTTTGGCACTTGAGTTTGAATTTGACTCTCCACCATTGCCGACACCGTTTGCGGTAACAGCTCCATTGGTGGCGTTGGCTTGTCCGCCGTTTGCCTGTGAGCTCGAACTTCCGTTAGCGCTCACATTACCGTTACTCGCACTCGCCTGTCCGCCGTTTGCTTGTCCACCATTTGCTGTGTTGTTTACAACAACTGATGGTCCGCTCGATCCAGATCCGGTAGAACCCGAACTCGAGCTTGAAGTCGATGACGAACTTGAACTGGTTGCAGACGCGCTGCCACCAGCTCCGCCTTGACCGCCTGTTGCATTTGCCGACGCTCCGGTCTGCGTTTGATTTACGTTGACAACTGGCGCCGGAATTTTCCCGATCGCTGTGGTCATCATTGACCCGATTTTCTGGGTCTGACCGGCGAGCGTTTTTCGAACAGCATCGACAGATGCTGTGTTGGCATTCACCGCATCGTAAATCTTGCCAGTGTTGTGAGCAGTGACAAGATTTGCGTATGCAGAGATTCCACCTTCGACTGTAAGAGCAAACAACCACTTGTTCGCTGTGCTTGTTGAGCCAGCGATTCGCTCTTGAGCACGTCGGCTTCGATCAGCGATTTCGTTACCACGCTTCAACTCTTCAACCACTGCAGTTGAATCGAAATTCACTTGCGGTGGTGGCGTTGCTCTCTGCAGAAGCAGAGCGAGTGCATCTCCAGTAAACGCTGGTTGCACTGGTGCCTGCGGATTTTCCACGTGGTTCTCGATCACGATCACAGGTGCGGCCGGGTGTTCCGCGGCAATGACTTCTGCTTTGGCACGCGCTCGACCACTTGTGACCGGTTTCTTTGCTTGTGTGCAGTCAACCTGAACAGTGATCTTTGATCCGTCCGGACAGGTGACTGTTGTCGGAGTGAGCTGAGCTTCCGCAAGATTTGAACTTGCGAATGCGAGCACGATAACGAGCCAGAGTTTCCTCATAGTTTCCTCTGCTATTGGACTAGCCCTAGAAGGGCAGCTGTTTGTCTTTGCTCCTTCTCAATTTTGTGGCGGATAAATCCACTCAAAACTGGAAGAGTTCCTTCGACTACTCCACTTACACCCCCGGTTGAGATTCCCAGTGCAACTGGAACACCGTAGGTTAAAGTTCCAAAGAGTAGTTTAGAGCCGAACGATTGTTGACTCGGGTAAGTTGCGAGGAGTTTTCCATAACGCTTTTTTGATACGCTAGGAATTTTTTCCTCTTTGACTTTGGTTGCGTGATCTCGAAGGTCATTACTTCCGATTTCTGCAAAACGTTCTCCTCCGTGGTCAAAGACCACAGAAGAAGATTCTTGCACCGGAAGATCACGTGTCAGAACAACCTTGATTGCGTAGTTTCCATCAGCGGTGTTCTCGATGATGGTAACTGTTTCTTTCCGATGCCAATTTCCATTCTCGTCTTTTGAAACGAGAAGTAGCGCCGGATGAGGTCCTTCTTTTACGTCACGAAATTCTTTTCCACTAATGCGAATTTCGTAAACGCCCTTCTTTATAATTTTCAGTGAAGTTTTAGTTTCCGAAGCTATCACTCCACTACCATCTTCGGATTTTGGATCCGGAGTCCTTTCCACTTCAGCACGAACATCATTCGTTCTGAAGGAGACCGAAACTGATCTTCCAAACGTTCCTGAGACGTACTCGGGAGCATTTGGTGTTTCCTCTACTGTCGTACCAGATTCAGGTGCCTGGGAAGTAACTTGGACAGTAGACTTCTCTGGCGAAACCTTTCGGGGTTTGCTTTGCACTTTACGTGCTACCTGAATTTTTTCTGGGTGCGGCAGATTGAACAAATCGCATGGAATCACAAGAGTCCAACCCACTTCGATGTGGTTTGGATTCCGGATCTCTACGATCCGTGATCCCACTTGCCTTGAAATAATATGGTAAGCGGAGAGCTCACCATAATAATCAAGAGCAATTTGTCCAAGCGTATCACCTTTGACCACTTCTCGTTCCAAGTTGCTGCAAGCATCTGGAGTAAGAGGTGTATCGGTGCTCTTCTTTGATGCTCCGGCTCTGCGGGCTTCAAGTTCTGCAAGAGCGGGGGCATCAATCTTTCTCTGTTGGGCTTTTCCTAATTCAAGTCCACCACCAAAGCCCAGCGCAAGAATTATTGCAGCAAGAACTGTTGCTGCAAGCGCTGAACCCAAAATGGTCTGCTTGATTCGTTCCCAACGGAGCCTTTCTCGGATCCTTGCCCATCTGTTTTCTACTACGATTACAGAGGGATTCTTACGGACACTCATTTGTCCACTCCTTCCCGAAAGTTTCGGCAAGAGCCTCTATCATCAACTTGTTTCCACTTAATAAAACTGTCCCGGTTCCGGCAACAGCTCATCTCATGGTCATTTTTGAAGATTTTGGTTTCCCGCACTTTCGAGATTCTTTTCTTTGTTTGTGTGATGTCCCGGTTCCGGCAACAAAACACTATTTAAAGAAAGGAATGTACGAAAGAGTTTCCGCTTTCAAACGTTGATGTCGTGATTGTGGTTGTTAGGTCGCTTTCTTAGGCTGTCGGCGAGATTGCTCGAGCTGTTCTCTGCGATCTCGGTTTTCCAACCGTTCCGAGAACGATCTGCTCAGTCATATTCAAACGTGCTGACCAAGCAACTTCCACGTCTTCCTCGAGATTTTGGTTTTCGCTTGCTTTAAACAGTACTCGAGGATCACCATTTTTGATGAAGAAATCTGCGTTAGCGAACTTTCCTTTACCTGGATCTGCATTTAGAACAAACCTACAGTACACAGGTTTTTGCCCCTGAGCATAGTAGAAAGCTTTGATTTGCTCAAGTTCGGGATTTGTTATCCGAACTTTTTTTGTGTTCATGTAGATCAGTACTCCGAGAATAGTAGTAAGTATCAGAGTAATGATACTGCTGAACACAACTACATAATTTCTCGTTGACTGACTTTCTTCCCTGACCAGTTTTTCGATTCTGGTCAATCGATCGTTAGTTTTTTTCTCGAGAGCGACTTGTGAAGTCGAGAGCTGTTTTGCTCTAGTCTCACTTTTTTTGTCGATTTCATGAACCTCACTCGTCAGATCTTTTTTGACGGTGTTCAGATTTCGACGAGCTTCGGCCCGAACCGAATTGAGTTGCCGTACTGTGACGGCTTCGTCAGCTTCCGGTCTTCGAGCGTGCTGTGCCTCGAGCCTCGTATTTATTGCGAGGCAGGCAAGAATCGTGATGGTCGCGATCGTCAGTCTGCTTCG
The DNA here is from genome assembly GCA_003173855.1 of Candidatus Zambryskiibacteriota bacterium. GTDB lineage: Bacteria > Patescibacteriota > Minisyncoccia > Phycocordibacterales > DATDWN01 > C7867-006. The sequence goes on from PPGI01000010.1 coordinate 120,078, forward strand.
CATTTTCTCTCCAATTCAAAATGACGGCTAAAGGCTAGGCCTTGCCGTGTTTGTCAAAGAAACCCTAAAAATTATCACATGAGTCAAATGAATGAATCATGAATAATTTTAATCTATATTTATTATTTTTTTAGGTTTGTCCACTCCAAAAAAACCAAAATTTATGGCTTAATTATTGGGTTTGATGGTCGTAAACTAGCCTTGAAATATCAGAAATATTTTTAGAAAGAATATTAAAATCCTGGCCACTTGTCATAACACAAAGAATGTAAGGGTTTTTATCATAAACAATTCCGCAATCATGCAGTTCTTTTTTTATTAGATTTCCGTTTGTATCAAATACTTGTCTTTCTCCAAATTTGTCAGCAATATCAATTGTTTCCGGTATTCCAGACCTTAGGCCTTGAGGGAAATCTTTGTAAGTCATTAACTGCAAGATTTTTTCGGAATTTTCACGATTTATATAAGTACTATTGTAAAGAACACGTAAAAAAAGAGCATAAGTTCGTGTCGACATAAAATCTAAGGAGTCATTTGGAATATTGATATTCAAATCTTTGTACAATTCAGATAGTGAGTTAGCATTTATATTTTCGTGAAGAACAGTTAATGCGTTATTATCTGAATAATCCAAAACGTAAGTAATCAGATCATCGAGAGTGTAAGATTTTCCAGGCACGATTTCTTTTTCAGGTTTAAAATATTCGGCTTGGTTATTATCAAATGAACCATCATAAGTAAATCTTTGTTTAAGAATTTCTGGATGAGATTCCGAATATTTTAGCGTATCAACGACTGTTGGAACTTTAAGCATACTTGCAGGAGAAAATGATTTGTTCATATCATATCCTGCCCAACCACTGCCTGAAAGACTTAGATAATAGATTGAAATGTTATTAGACGGATTTTTTGAAACATAATCTTTAAGTAGGGTGGAAAGATTTGTGTCTTCGTTATAAGAACGAGGTATATCAATGTTGCAGAGGAGAACAGGGTTAATGTATTTGTAACCACTTTCACGCAAAACTTTAGGACGGATAATAAGAGGAGGTTTAATGATGTAACCAATACTTCCTCCGATTAAAAAAAAGACGCCATACAGTGCCCAAGTCCAAAAAGCTTTTCTTTTTATGAAAGTTATCATAAATTCACATTCATTCTAATGTGAATATTTTATATTCGCAACTAACTTTCAATTAATTTTGTATAGACGACTATCCTGTGATCATCAGTTTTTTCAGCAGGAATCCAATTTCCATCACAAGTAATTAAATTGAGATATCGATCCCCGTTTCGGTTAAAAAGTATTTCGAGCGGTACATCTTTATAATAATAATTTTGAATATCAAAGACTTTGAATTTTAATTTTCTGCCATTTTTTGCTTGAACATAAACTATATCCCCTGGAACCAATTTTTTTAAATTAATAAAAACTGCCGGTATTCCTAGGCCATTATCAACATGCCCATCAATAACTGCGCTGCCAAGTTCTCCTGGCACTGTGCCGTATTTGTACCATCCTGTGTCAGCAAATTTTTTTGGTGTAGACATATTGCCTTTAAATGTAATGCCGACTTCTTCAACTACTGCATTAACATTTATTTTCGGAATAATAATTTGAATAGGGTGAGATACAGAAAAAGAAACGCTCTGAGCTGTTTGGGCCACAGGCGTTTCTTCTTGTGGGGAATAATATGTTGAACGAATTACAGTTACTGTCCCGATAATTATTCCGAGAATGGCTATACTTATTCCAATTACTTTTTTCTGCATCAACCTATTCTAACCCATAGTCTTTGGATTTAATAAGAAGTGTTAATCCAATTGCAACTAGAATAATTGCAAGAACAATCATTGCCGCGTTGCTTACGAGCATTCCTCCAAGACCTGTTGTTGGCACACCTGGTGTTGTTATTGGAGTTGGTGATACAGGTGTTGGCGTTGTTGATGAGCTAACTTGAGCATTAACAATGCTTGCCCCAAGAATGCTTAACAAAGCAAAACCTCTGGTGAAAATTTTTTTAATTTTGTCCATAATTTTTTGTTACTTTTTAGCTTGTAACTACTTAATGTTAACCAATACCAGTGAAGACAAAGTGAAGGTTATGGTATGGCTACTATGTGCAGTGTTACATTTACAACATCTCTGCTCGTTTGTCCTGTAAATGTGTAAGTTTTGTTTCCAGTGACATAAGGAACAATTATTGAACCAGTCCCAAAGTTTCCTTCTTTGTCAGTCGTTAGTGTCATTAGGGTGTTTCCATTAGAGGACATGATTACTTGTTCGTTTGAACCGAAATGATCTCCAGCAAAGTCATCGGTGTCTCCTTCAACTACTGTCGTTTGCGCTGCTACAACATGTGCACCAGAATTGTTGTTTACTCCGTCACCCTCAAATCTTGGATGATGATTAAGTTCACTAATCAGGTTTTGAATTTGAAGTCTCAATGCGTTCAGCTGGTTTTGTAATCCCTGAATTAAGTCTAGAAGGAATTGTTTATCGATGTCGCTAAGAGGAGTTGTTGTGCCCGTGACAGGAGGAGTTGTCGTACCAGTAACCGGTGGTGTTGTAGTTCCTGTAACTGGAGGTGTAGTTGTTCCTGTCCCGCCATTTCCTGGTGTTGTCGTTGCTGTTGTCGTTGCGTTTTGAATATTGAAGACATGAAGCATGATCATTTTGTCTGTGTCTGATGCCAGATTAAAATTCATTACTCCTGATGAAGTTGTGCCAATTAGATCTTGATCATCATTATTTGGTGCAATTTGATCTGGTGTAAACAAGACTGCGCCGAAGTGACTATTTGGAGATGGATTCGTTTCGTTAACTGTCACTTGTGAACTAGTCGATGTTAGATTTAATTCGTAACTTGATGCATCAAGGCATGTTGATGAAGCTATCGTGCCATTTAGATCGATATCAACTCCAATGGAAGATTCACAAATTTTGTTTGGAATGTACGTTCCATTATTTTTTAGAGTCTGTGTTGTTGTACCATTTGTGTTTTGGACTTGGAAATCAAAATTTGTTCGCGGTCCAGTAATGCTTCCCGACGGTGCAACATCACCAGGAATAGCGCTTGTTGGACAATTTAATTCTGAATTGAGGAATTTTCTGTAATAAGTCTGGCCAGCACCAAGATTTAAGAAGTCATTCAGATTTGTAATATTTGAATTACAAAGATGCTTCATAATCATAATGCTGTAAGTTGTTGTTGCGACAGACCCTGTGGTTGTGCTTGTTTGTTCTGTTGTAGTTGCATTAGTTGTGGTAGCCGTTTGGGCAAACAAGAGAGCCCCAGGGGATAGAAGTGATACAACAAGAGTTGTTGCAATGGCTGCTCCCATAAGCTTATTTTTTAATTTTTTTTGAATCATAATGTAAATTTTAAGAATAATATTTTTGTACGGTAAAATAGCCCGGACTTTGCCAGTATACCTACATATCTATTAAATTTTGGTGAATCTAGTTCTAACTATTATAAGCTTTTTCCAAATCAGAAATTACGATTTTTTTCATCTTAAGCATAGCTTGGGTTGCCCTCATATTTCCTTCGTTATCTGGTCCATTAAGCCACTTACTCATGTCAGGCACTACTTGCCAAGATAAGCCATATTTATCCTTAAGCCATCCGCATTGCTGGGAGTTAGGATCTCCACCTACAGTTAATTTATCCCAAAAATAATCAATTTCTTCCTGGTTTTTACAATCAATTAAAAATGAAATTCCAACATTAAAATTAAAAATAGGTCCACCATCGAGTGCCATAAAACGCTCACCATTTAGTTCAAAAACAGCAGTTAAAACTTTTCCATCAAATCCCGCCATCGGTCCTTCTTTAATTCCCTCAGGATATTTTTTAATGCTTAAAATTTTTGATTCTGATGTTTTTTGAGGATTGCCGTTAAAAATCTGAACATAATAATTAATCGCTTCCTCGCAATTTCTATCAAACCATAAAAATGGTGTTATTTTTTGTGTCATATTCGTTTTTACATCATTGGATCAGGTTGTAATAAACTAACTCGGTTGCCTTCAGTATCGATAACTGAAATATAAAGACCAACGCCAGGAATCATGTCTGGTTTCATTGGGTTTTCTTTATTTGAGCTTCCTTTTATTGTGCCACCAGCATCAGTAACTTTTTTCATTGCTTCTTCTATATTATCTACAGCAATAACAAATGACGGCACTCGAGACAATGGATCTTCGCTAGCTTTGTAAAATCCACCGTTGATTCTTCCAGGTTCTTTTGGAAATTTATTCTTCTCGTCCAGTTCTGTTGTCATTGCTACAACATAATTTCCCATTTCTTGTCCAAGTTTATTTGTTTTCCATCCAAAAGCTTTTTCATAAAATGTGCACATACGATCTCGATCATTATACGGCATTTCAAAATGTACTACAGGGTTCATTTTATTTGTCATAATTTTTAATTTAATAATAATTTATCCGCACACTAACTTTATTATCGACTTTGTCAGGTGCTTTGCACAATAACAAAGTTAGTGTGCTGATTTATTTTGCACTTGGGTTTGGTTCAAACAATCCAAATGTATTATTTTCCGTATCAAGAAAATATCCTTGATAGCATATACCAGGAACAGCAAATTTTGGAAGCGCGATTTGACCGCCAACGTCCAAAATTATTTTTGCTGTTTCATCATAGTTTTTAGTTTCCGTTGAACAAACATAAGCATTTGTTCCAGAACCCATTGATGCTGGAGCAGGTCTTTTTAAGAGACCTCCACGACTTGTTTTTGTCTCAATTCTCCAATATTCCACAGGCAATTTTTCATCTTTAGAAAATTTCCAAGCAAAAACTTTTTCGTAAAAATCTTTTGCTCGTTCACAGTCGTCAGCTTGTATTTCAAAATATGATGGTTCGTTCATTACTTAATTATATATCTATTTTAAGTGAAATTTAAATTAATTTGGCATCAGGGATACACCATCTTTAATTGTTAGGATTTTAATTCCTGTTGAAGTGGCGTAATCAACTATCTGTTTAAAGAAGGTTGGTGTCATGGAATATTCTCCTCCACTTGTATCTACTTGGTGAATGCAAATTATAAACCATTTTTTCTGAGCTTTGGCATCATCGATGTATTTTTTGATAGTTGAGAATGGTGTTGAATTGACCACGCATGCGCTATTAAGTTTGTATTTGTCAGTAGTCGTACTTACTAAAGGAGTATTGATAACATCACGAGCATTTGTATATCCTGCAGTCTTTATGAGATTTACTACAGTGTCATTGTAATCTCCATATGGATAAGCAAATGTCGTTATTTTTGTTCCAGTCAAATTTTCAAGATAAATTTTTGAATTAGTAATCTCGCTAACTATTTGGGTATTTGTAAGTTGAGTTAAATATGGATGGGTGATTGTATGATCTCCAATCTCGTGACCACGTTGCGAAATTTCTAAAACTTGAGCTGGTGTCATAAAACCCGGCTCACTATTTTGAATAACGCCTGAAGTTGTATAAAAAGTAGCTTTTATATTGGCTGCTTCGAGAACTGGAAGAACATTCGTGTACTGTGAATTCCAGGCATCATCAAAAGTAAATGTCATCATTCCTTCCGTCCAAGTTGGTGTAGTTGTTGGAACTGGAGTTGGTGTTGGTGTCGGGATTGGCGTCGGAGTAGGAGATGGTGTTGGAGTAGGAGTTGGTGTCGGGGTTGGCGGAGGAACTGGCGGAGTTGAAGAACTTATTTTTACTAAAGAATAATCATCAGTTGTCAGAGTTCCCTTATTTGATATTAAATGATAAATAGTCATAGTCATTTGTGCTGTTCCGTTTGGAACAGTGACATTTGTGCTTAATTGTTTCCAAGCATTTGCTGAAGAGGGAATATAAGCGAGAAAAAGATAAGAATAATTTCCATTTGAATCTTTAAATTCTGCGTCAACTTCCGAAGTTGTGTTTGATTTATACCAATCGCTAAAAGTATATATTTCACCGGAAGCAACTTTAATTGAGCTAGAGGTCCAATGAGCATCGCCAGTAGAATTTCTTCCAAGCGTCACTGTAATGCCTTTCCCGTTATGACCAGTATCGGGATATTTAAAAGTGGGAACAGGAGATCCCCAATAACTTTTTGTCCAATTTTGTGGCAGAGAGCCAGAAGCTGCTTCAACAGATGGATTTAAAATTAAATTTGTATCCGCGTGAGCAATACTTGTGTTACTTTCAAAACCTAAAAATAAAATCGTTACAATCATTCCAAACCATACCAGATGTTGTCGGGGCATATTCAATTGTTTTAATAGTATGTTCCAATTATATATTGATTATTCTTAAAACTATTAGATGGATGTTGATAACTAAAGCGAAACGCCTGCATCGGCAGGCGGTTCTATCAATTTTGGCGGGAAAACCTTTCGGCAATAGAAAATGCGCGTTTTTCAGCATCTTCTCCTTCCACAGTTTCAATAGTTCCAGTACTTAGCACTTCTACTCGCCAAAATGTTATTTCCCCATACGGTGGCCAGACATATACAAGTTTGCCCGAAGTAGTTTTCCAAGCAATATTGGATAAATTTTTTTCGAACACATGCCCAGCTTCTGTTCTAAAGGACATAAAAACCTCCTAATCATTCCTGGGCTCCGGCGGTAGGGATCGAACCTACGACCAATCGCTTAACAGGCGATTGCTCTACCACTGAGCTACGCCGGAGCTCAAGAATGATTAATTTGTTAAGATAGTAACAGAAATTTAGGTGCATGACAAACAAATTTTGGGATATAATATAGGCATGAACATAAAAATCAGATCAAAAAATTTCGAAATTACTCCAGCCATCGATGAATACATCTCAAAAAAAATTTCTAGTTTAGAAAAATTTTTAGGAAATAAAGAAAATGTACTTTGTGAAGTTGAAATCGGTAGAACAACAATGCATCACAAATCAGGAGATATTTTTAGAGCTGAAATAAATATTATAGAACCAGATAGCGTACAAATTTTTGCTGCTGCAGAAGAGCCAGATTTGTATACTGCCATTGATATTGTTCGAGATGAAGCAGAAAGAGAAATTATTTCTCGAAAAAGCAAAAGAACAGCTCTATTTCGTCGGGGAGCACTAAAGGTCAAAAATTTATTAAAAAATATTAATTTTAGACGCCGATCATAATGCCTCTTGGAAGTTTAAAACAAAAAGGAAGTCCAATGTTATTTATTTTTGTTATGCTTTGTGGTCTGGCAATCGCTGCAATTCTCTATATTAAAGAAAAATCTTTTTCAAAAGCTGCGGAATTAAGCTTACTTGATCGAACTAACGGATATTCTTATATTGATGACTATTAATTTCTATTTCGAATAAAGTCACTATAATCCATTTCTTTTTTTCCTTCAGGAATAATTCTCTCAATTACCAAGCTATCATTTTCTATTCGTGCACGCTTAACAATTATTCTTTTATTATCTTGAAAGAAAAAAGCGCCTGGCCAAACGTGGTACGCTCTGATTTTTCTTAAATTTTTTTCTGGATTATCATTTAAATTAATTTCTGCATCAGATTTAGAAATTTTTTTAGACCAAGTTACTTTACTTTCATCTTGAGCAATTTTATTCTCAATATTTTCAATGGATTTTATTAATAATTGAGCTCCAACTTTTGCCAATTCTTTCTCAAGATCTTCCGCGTATGGTGGCCAGTCAATTGATAGTTTCTCTTGGACCAATATCGGCCCGTGATCAATTTTTTCATCCAATTCAATAATGGTTACTCCTGTTTCGTTTTCCTCCAAAATTGCACTAACAATAGGGGATGGACCGCGTAATTTTGGAAGAAGTGATGGGTGTATATTTAAAGTTTTATATTTTGGCAAACCTAAAATATTTTTAGGAATTATTAATCCATAAGAAGCTACGACAAATAAATCAAATCCGGATAATTTATCTGAATTTTTTAAGGATTCTAATTCAACAAAAGGAATATTATTTTGAGTTGCCCAAGTTTTTGTGGGGGTATCTTTAATTTTTAGACCGCGCCCTTGAGGTTTGCCTGGAGTAGTTACGATTAAATTTGGCAAAATCAGATTTGATTTTAGTTCGTCTAAAACTAATACCGAAAAATTTCCAATTCCAAAAAATGCCCACTTTAAATCTTTTAATATCATTTATGTACTGGTTTTGTTAGATGTTCCGGTAAAATTTCCTCAACAAATTTTGCTTTATCTATAAAAAGAATTCCGTTTAAATGATCAACTTCATGTTGAAATATTTGAGCAAGCAATCCTGTTGCCCCCCGTGTAAATTTTTTCCCATTCCCATCATAAGCTTCGATACTTGCTTTGACTGCCCGCGTTACTTTTCCATACAAATATCGCACAGAAAGGCAGCCCTCCTCAACCGTCTCTTTTTCCTTCGATAATTTTTTTATAATTGGATTTATAAAAACAGCATCATCATGAATTTCAATTGGGGAATTTTCATCAACCTCTTCTTTTCTGTGTTTTTTTATTAATGAATTTACTTTTCCAGAGACAACAAAAATTCGGACTGGATATCCGATTTGAGGAGCAGCAATTGCTACACCATCATCTTGGGAAGCAAGAGCCACTTTCATTTCAGCAATAATTTTGTTTATTTTAGGAGTGCCGATTTCCTTAATTGGAACACTTTCTGCAACTTTTCTCAGAATTGCTGACTCTTTTTGTAAAATTTTCTTAGGCATTAGAATGTGAATAGTATGGTGTAATCACAAATACTATTAACAGACAATAACACAAAATTTAGCTCTATAGAAGAGTAAGTGGATCGATTCTTACCGATGCAGTTTGTGGAAGAGTACGTAATTTTTGGAGTAATTCTTCGTTAACCCAACTGTCTCGTTCCATCTTTATGATTCCATGCAATGTATATTTTCCCATTCTTTTTGGATTCCATGCGTCAAAAATTAAAAGTTGGTATGGTTTTAAGAAATTTCCGATTTCTTCCATCTGTTTTTTGATTTGAATTTTGTCGCCTTCAAGGGTAATTTTGGCGTACGTGGCGAATGGCGGGTAATCGTAAGCGCGCCGATCTTCTATTTCATCCCGATAAAAATCAATTAAATTTCCGCGAATTGCATATTCGAAAATTTTGTAACTCAGCGATTCCTTGTCTTGTCGCGTTTGGATTAAGAAAAAATTTTGTGCAAGAGACCGCATATTTAATAAAATATGAAAAACTTTTTCATTCATTTCAAAATCTGGAACACTAAAATAAGCATCAATTGAAACAACAGCTGTATTTGCAACTTTTTGATTTAAATAAGTAAGCGCCATTTCAGTACCAACCATTACAGAACCAGGACTTCCGTAAAAATTATCTCGAATTTTTACGGCTTCTTTGTGATTTTTTACATGTTCTTTATCCATTACAAATATTTTCAGATTGGGAAAAAGATTTTTTAAATCTTCCACAACTTTATCAACTCCAATACCCATGGGATTGAGACGCCAACCTTTGCAATGAATGCAAAGTTCATTGGCATCTCGACGTTCACCACAATGATGGCAGACAAACAAATTTCCAGTTGCCTCAGTTTTTGTTTGCTTAACTTTTCCGTAAAGGACAACAGGCGAATTGCAATTTTTGCACAGAACAGTTGTTCCACAATCACTGCAGACGGTTATTGGAAATAACCCTTTTCGTGCACAAAATAGAAATGAATGCTCATTGTTTTCTTTTGTTTTTTGTATAACATCTTTTAACTTGTCAGAAAAAATACTAAATTCTTTTTTCTTCATATCTTGGGGAAGCTGCATTGAAATAATTTCCGAACTGGCATTTGAAAGTGATCTAAATTTAAGAGGCGAAAGTTCAGCGTATTTTCCGGATTTTTCTTCCCAGAGAGTTTCCGATCTGAGCAGTGTATCTCCAATAACCAAACGAATATTTTGAGCTTTGGCAATAAATTCTGCTGCTTTTCGAATATCGATATATGGGCGAGTTTGAATTTTGTATGCACGAGAAGATTCTTTATCCAGAATAACCGTACCCAAATCATCTCTTGGAATTGAAAGAAATTGTCCTGTGCCTATTATTAAAACAGGATGATTTTCGGCAATAATTTTATGCCACAAATTTGGAATTTCTTTTTTTGAAAGGCTGCCGTGAATTACATATGTATATTTTTCAATTCCTTTTTCTAAAATTGCCCGAGCGGCGAGCAGATCTTCCGTTGTTGGGAGGCAGAAGAAAACACTTCTTGATTTAGCAAATTCTTCGCGGATCAAGCTCCTGTAAGTTGCGTATCTTTCGCTATCTTCTGACTGCAAAAGTAAAATTTCGTGAAAAACTCCTTTCGGTTTTTCTTTTTCAGAATATGTTAGATCAATTTTTGAATCAAGAATTGCATTTGGAATCAAGCTAAACAAAACACTGCCAATGCTTGCTGCATTCCAATCTGCAATTTTTTTCAAAGCCTCTATAAATTGATTTGAAATAAATTTTCGACTCTGGATTTGAGAAACTTTTTTAATGGCAAAAGGAAGAGATTTAATTTCCGATTTTATGCTTTGGACTTCTTCAATATTAGTAACAAGTCCGTGAGCCATTTTTTTTCGAACTGGGATTGAAACTACAGAGCCAAAGTCAACTTCTTTTTTGGTAAAATAGGAGAGAGTGTCCTTCGATATGCCGCGTTTGATCGGAATGACTGTAATAATGCGCATGATGGGGCATTATAGCAGAATTTAAATAGTTACCTGCAATAGACTATTTCCATCCAAAACGTAAAGGGAATTAGAATCAGCAGTGACAAAACTTGGGGAATGACCTACATAAAGCGGCAAGAAATTCTGTGTTCCAACATGCGAAACTTCAACGACATAAATATTATCTCCTGTAGAAAAAACAAGCGCATCAGAACGGCCTTTGTAAAAATCAATATTTCGAATTGGTGCAGTCGGATCTATGACATCAGTCAACTCGCCATTAACTTGTGCTAAAACAGAATTTCCTTCTATCCAAGCTGTTACTTTGCCATCTTGTGAGGTGATTGGACTGGCTTTTGTCGGCAAATGACTTTTGGTAATCGATTCTTTTATTTTTACATACTCTGGATCTTTTGGTCCGATAATTAATCCAGAGGCGTTTTGGGAAGCAAAAATTGCCTTAAGCTCCGTCCTGCCTCCGCTTGGAACTTCAAATTCTTTTGTCCATGGATAATAACCCTCATGTGAGACGATAATCGAGTGATTGCCAGGTGAGAGAGGAATAATAGTATCTTGATTTTCCTCGGAAGTAATAATTTTTTCAGTCTGATCAATGTAAATTGAAGTATTTTTTAAAGGAATCGTCATTTCAAGTGAACCGACTTTCCCAATTAAATATTTTCCGCCAATTCTAAAGCCAATTGCATATAATACGACACCTAAGATCAATAAAACTACAATAATTGTCGTCCAAAGACGTGCTTTATTTTCGAAAAATTTTTCTTTTGCATTCTGTGACATATCGGCTATTATATCCCAATGAGTATTTTTGGGAAGAAACTCGGAATTGATTTGGGAACGGCAAATATTTTGGTATTTGTTCCTGGTCGCGGAATTGTTCTAAACGAACCTTCTGTTGTAGCTGTTTCTGAAGAAGACAACAAAATTGTGGCTATTGGCATTGAAGCGAAAGAAATGATCGGCCGAACACCGGAAAATATTATTGCTTACAGGCCTATGAAAGACGGTGTTATTGCTGATTATCGTGTGACTGAAGCCATGCTCCGATATTATATGGATAAAGCTCTCGGTCGTTGGAATTTTACAAAACCGGAAGTTCTTGTTTCTGTGCCTGCGGGCGTGACTTCAACTGAGAGGCGAGCGGTTATCGAAGCAGCTATTCGAGCCGGAGCAAAAAATGCCTATGTAGTTAAAGAGCCGATCTTAGCAGCAATTGGTGCAGGTATTCCAATTCACGAACCTGCAGGACATATGATTGTCGATATTGGTGGAGGTACAACAGATGTGGCAGTTATATCTTTAGGCGGAATAGTTTCATCGACATCTGTTAAATGTGCCGGAAATAAAATTGATTACGCTATTGCTGATTACATAAAAAAAACTTTTAATCTCGGTATTGGAGACAAAACTGCAGAAGAAATAAAAATAAAAGTCGGTTCAGCTATTCCCGTTGAGGAAGAACTTGCAATTACAATCAAAGGTCGAGATTTTGTTACAGGTCTTCCACGATCAGTTGAAATTAAAACCAACGAAATTGTTAAAGCGATTGCTAAAGATTTGCGAGAAATGATTAAAGCGATAAAAGACGTACTTCAAGAAACTCCACCAGAACTTTCGTCAGATATTATTGATCGTGGAATTATTATGACTGGAGGAACATCGCAGCTTCGCAATATGCCTGAACTTGTTTTGCGTCGCACTGGAGTAAAAGCTGTTATGGCCAAGGATCCGCTTTATTGTGTAGCAAAAGGGACAGGAGTGGCACTCGAACATTTGGATACTTACAAACGATCAATTATTGCTAAGAGGTAAAATTGGTTGTGATATAATTAAACTAGAGGTGTTGGATGGAAAGCAAGAAGGAATTTGTCATCCACATTCAATTGGGTAATAGGCGATATATTCTAGGTTCGTTCCGAAGACGGGAAGATGCGGAAAATTATCTTAAAGATGGAGGGTGGGAAAAGGTGGAGTTTCCTATTGCCAAATATCAATTGGAAGTTGGTATGATAGTTTATACGGCCTATGTGGTTGAAGTGTATCCACATTTAGGGCTGGATAACCTGCCAAAGAAGAGGTAATCTCCAGCAGAACTCAAGTTATGCTGGAGTTTTGCTATAATTAAGATATGGAAGAGCTAAAAAAACAAAAAAATAATCTTCACCATGCTTATTTTATTATTGGAGAAACCAGCTCAAATCAAAAAGCTTTAGAGAATTTTTTAGAAAATGAACTAAATTTTAAAATTTCAGGAAATCCGGACTTTTGGAGAGGAGAATTTGAAACTTTTACGATTAATGAGGCTCGACAATTAACCATTGGAGATTTGAGAAAAAACCTTTCCGGACGAAAAGTTTTTGTAATTGTGGCAAATTTTCTAACTTTGGAAGCTCAAAACGCACTGCTTAAAGTTTTTGAAGAGCCAACCAAAAATACTCATTTTTTTATTCTTTCACCACAAGATCTTTTGCTTCCAACGCTTCGGTCCCGAATGCAAACAATAGTTCCAATTTCAAAAGTTCAAAAGTTTGAAAGTATTTTAAAATTAAATTTAAAAAAAAGGCTTGAAAAAGTTAAAGAAATTGTAGATGGGATTTCAGATGAACAAATATCAAAACAAGATGCCATTTATTTTCTAAACCAAATCGAATTGGAATTATATTTAAAGGGAATAGGTAATAGTAAACAAGGGCTTGTAGCTTGCAAGCTTGCCAGAGAATATCTTTATGATCGAGGTGCACCTATAAAGATGATTTTAGAAAATCTGATGCTCTCAATTTAATTTTCTGTTAGTATAGTCTCACATGAACACAGCTCAATTTAAAACAAAACTTAAAGAAACCGAAGAGTGGCTAAAGCGAGAACTTTCTGGTATTCGAACTGGCAGGGCCACGCCGGCGATTCTTGATGTTGTTAAGGTTGATGCCTATGGACAAATGATGTCCATTAATCAATTGGCAAATATTTCTGTTGAAGATGCTCGAATGATGCGTATTACACCTTGGGATATGTCAGTTGCAAAACCAATTGAGAAGGCAATTCAGACGTCAGATCTTGGTCTTTCGGTAACCGTTGATGACAAGGGGCTTCGAGTTGTTTTTCCAGAGCTGACGTCTGAAAGGCGACAAGCTCTACTAAAAGTTGCAAAGACAAAACTTGAAGATGCTCGTATTGCGTTGCGTGGAGAGCGAGAAAAAGCTATAAAGGATATTGATCGCGAGGAAAAGGATAAAAAAATTTCAGAAGATGAGAAATTTCGCATGAAAGCCGATCTTCAAAAAATTTTAGATGACGCAGGTAAAGTTCTCGAAGAGATGTTTTCAAAAAAGGAGAAGGAAATAGGTGAATAGTTATGATTGTAATTTTTCCGGACCGCATAAATCCGTGCTCGGATTTTGCTTAGCCTCGGCACTCTAAGAAAACAATCTCCTAGATACGTGCCTTCTCGCAAACTCGCTTCGCTCAAACAGTGCTTCAGGCTTACTTAATCTTCGTCCTTGTTTTCTAAAGTGCCTCCGGAGTCCTACAAAATTACAATCATAACTTAAGATGTTAAACTGAAAGGAATGACAATAATTATTTTCATCATAATATTGGCGGCACTGATACTCGTTCATGAGTTCGGACATTTTATTGTTGCGAAAAAATCAGGAATATTTGTTGAAGAATTTGGTCTCGGATTTCCTCCGAAAATAATATCTCGAAAAATTGGAGAGACTTTATATACTTTAAATTTAATCCCATTCGGTGGTTTTGTTAAAATCTTGGGAGAAGATTCTCATATTGAAGATGTTCCGGAAAATTTGAAACCTAGAAGTTTTGTCTATAAACCAAAATGGATACAAGCGGCAGTTTTGTCGGCTGGTGTAACAATGAACATCATTTTTGCTTGGCTTTTGATTTCTCTTGGTTTTATGATCGGTATTCCATCTCCAGTTGATCATGTTGGTCCTGGCCAAGTAGAGAATCCAAAATTGACAATTACAGAAGTAATACAAAATTCACCAGCTCAAATTGCCGGACTTTTGCCGGGAGATCAAATTACAATGATTGTTACAGGCAACGGAACTTTAAAAGGCGAATTTAGTTCAGATCAAGTCCGTAATTTAATTCAATCAAGCACTGGAGATGTGGAAATTACATATACAAGAGGGAATCACAAACCAAACACAATTTCTGTTACTCCTAAATACGATGCAACAGAAAAAGCGCCCATTATTGGCATTGGAATGGACCAAGTTGGAATTTTGAAACTATCATTTGGTTCATCTTTTATCGAAGGTGCACGATCAACTTGGCAATTAACCGAAGGAACATTTTTGGGCATCGTCCATTTTTTGTGGGATGCAGTTAGATTTAAAACAAATCTGTCACAAATTTCTGGTCCGATTGGCATTGCTAAAGTTGTGGGCCAAGCTAACACTCTCGGTTTTGTCTACTTGCTTTCTATAACAGCTTTAATTTCCATTAATCTTGCAATTATAAATCTTATGCCACTTCCAGCTCTCGATGGCGGCCGGCTATTTTTTGTCCTAATTGAAGCTATTATCAAACGACCGATTTCTCCAAAAGTTGTTCGATGGACAAACACTGTTGGCTTTGCACTTTTAATAATACTGATGATAGTAGTTACAACCCATGACATTTTGAAGTTGCTCTGATAAGATTTTCATATGCGACAGTCACAACTATTTACGAAAACCAGGAAGGAAGTTCCTTCTGATGAGACCTCCAAAAATGCACAACTTCTAATCCGTGCTGGTTTTATTCACAAAGAAATGGCCGGAGTTTACGACTATTTGCCACTTGGCCTTCGTGTAATAAACAAAATTAAAAAAATTGTAAATGATGAAATGATAAATCTTGGCTCTCAAGAAATGTTAATGTCGAGCTTGCAATCAAAAGAGCTTTGGGAAAAAACAGACAGATGGGACGATAAAAATGTTGATGTTTGGTTTAAATCACAATTGAAATCTGGGGGAGAAATTGGTTTTGGTTGGTCTCATGAGGAACCAATTACGTCAATGCTTGCATCACATATTTCAAGCTACACTGATTTACCTAAATTTGTTCATCAATTTCAAAATAAATTTCGTAATGAAGTCAGAGCAAAAGCAGGAATTATGCGTTGCAGAGAATTCATTATGAAAGATATGTATTCATATTCAATTGATGAGAAAAACCATATAGATTTTTATGATAAAGCAACTGAAGCCTATTTAAATGTTTTTAAAAAAGTTGGACTTAGCGATCTAACATACGTTACTTCAGCTTCTGGCGGAGTTTTTACTGACAAATTTAGCCACGAGTTCCAGACGCTTTGCGAAGCAGGAGAAGATAATATTTACGTTCACAAAAAAGAAAAATTGGCTTTAAACGAAGAAATTTTTAATGAGGAAACATTAGGAAAATTAAATGTTAAAAAAGAAGATTTTGAATTGAAAAAAGCCGCCGAAGTTGGAAATATTTTCACTTTTGGAACAGAAAAATGCGAACAACTCGGACTATATTATAAGGATGAAAATGGAAACAAAAAAGGAGTTTACTTAGGGTCATATGGTATCGGCATTACTAGATTAATGGGAGTATTGGCAGAAGTTTTTGGTGATGACAAGGGTCTCGTCTGGCCAAAAGAAGTTGCACCATTCGAAGTTCATCTTGTAAGACTGGGAGTGAACGAAGAAACAATTTCTCATGCCGACAAACTGTATGAAAAATTAAATGGAGAGGGAATCGAAGTTTTATATGATGACCGAAATCTTCGTCCTGGAGAGAAATTTGCAGATTCTGATTTAATCGGTATTCCTGTCAGATTTGTTGTGAGCGATAAAACAGTTTCCGAAAATAAAATCGAAGTAAAAATGCGTACAGAATCTGAATCAAAACTCTTGTCAGAAACTGAAGCCCTAAACATTATAAAATAAACAGAAACCGGCTAGCATGGTTTCTGTTAGCCGGTTATTTTGCTGTTCTTTTGTAGTCGCGTATTGCCTGACGAAGATCTTTTGGACTGTAGTCTGCGAAAATCCTTTGAAAAAAAGCAGTTGCAAATGCAGTAGTATTCACATCACTTATCGATCATTCTTCAGCCAATCTTTGAATCCCTACACGATCTGTGAAATCTTCAAATTTTTCTATAATTTCTGCGAAATCACTCATGTTAACAATCATGTTGCCTCCTTAAATTAATATACATTATTTTAAAAAATTGTCTAATAATATTGAGGTGATTAAAATTTGTGCTACAATGACTAATCCAAAATGATCAAAAGTCTTGAACAACTGAAAAGATTACTCTCAAATGACATCGGTATTGATTTGGGCACGGCAAACACACTCGTCTATTTACATGGAAAGGGAATCGTTATAAACGAGCCATCAGTTGTGGCACTTAATACCAAAACTGGTCGAGTTGTAGCTGTAGGAAAAGATGCAAAACAGATGCTTGGAAGGACACCTGGACATATCGTTGCAGTTCGGCCGCTTGTTGATGGCGTGATTTCTGATTTTGAAGTAACTCAGGAAATGATTACGTATTTAATAAACAAAGCCCAAAAAGAAAATAAAAAATTGATCGGTCCGCGAGTTGTTGTTGGCGTGCCGTCAGGAATTACAAATGTTGAAACCAGGGCTGTGCGTGACGCTACAAAGAATGCCGGTGCATCTGAAGTTCACATTGTCGAAGAACCTATGGCAGCAGCAATAGGAATAAGGCTGCCGATAAACGAACCGCTTGGCAGCATGATTATTGATATTGGTGGAGGGACAACTGACATCGCAGTCATTTCGCTTGGCGGTGTTGTTCGTGCAAAAAATTTGAGAATTGCCGGAGACAAATTAAACAACGACATTATTTCATACGTACGTTCTGAATTTAAAATTTTAATAGGAGAAAAAACAGCAGAGCAAATAAAAATAAATATTGGTGCGATTTTGCCATCTGATGCTCCGCTTGAGGCTTCAATTAAGGGGAGAGATTTAATTTCTGGCTTGCCACGCGAGGTGGTTATAACTGATTCTGATATTAGGGAAGCAATTTCACAGTCTATTGATACTTTAATCGAAGGTGTAAAGGAAGTATTGGAAACAACTCCTCCAGAAATTTTGTCAGACGTTATGCATCGTGGGATTTATTTAACAGGAGGTGGGGCTCTGATCCAAGGTTTAGCGGAAATTATCGCCGAATATACCAAAATTCCAGTTCATATTGCTCCTGACCCACTAACTACCGTTTGTAGAGGAACTGGTATAATTCTAGAAAATATAGACAATTTTCGTGATGTTCTAATCGCGAACGAAGATGAATTACCACCTAAGAAGTAAGCCAAAATCAGAAAATCGCCCAAAAATTTTTCTAGTTTTGGCCGTTTTTGTAATTTTATTTTTACTTTCTTATTTTTTCGGTGCATTTTTTAGAAAAATTTTTACAAATATTGCCAAACCGATTTGGGTTGTAGGAATTACAGTGGAAAAACCTTTTTCTAATATAACTGACTACTTTCGAACTCGCGGAGCCTTGATTTCTGAAAACCAAAATTTAAAAGACCAAATTACTGCACTTAGTTTAAAAGTTACAGATTACAATACTGTTTCAACCGAATTATCTGATTTAAAAAATGAATCCGGTCGCAATGTTGCAGGAAGACTTGTTACAAATATTATTTCTCGTCCGCCACAATCACCATTTGACACATTAGTTATTGATTTCGGCTCGAGCGACGGTATAACTGTTGATAGCAAAGCTTATTTGTCAGACACAATTATTGTAGGAACTGTCCAATCAGTAAGCCCGAGATCTTCAATTGTTTCACTTTTTTCAACACCGAATAAAAAAACTGATGTTGTCTTGCTAAGAACAGGTGCTTCGTATTCGCTTGAAGGAAACGGTGGTGGAAATTTTAAACTTGAGGTACCAAAAGATACCGATATTGTTTGGGGTGATTCATTCATGTATCCAGGATCCCGAACTTCTCTTGTAGCTAATGTCTATTATATTGACAGTAACTCCCAGAGTTCATTTAAAACCATATATTTGCGGGTGCCGGGTAATGTGTTTTCTTCAAAATACCTTTTTGTAGAGTAGAGTGCTATTATAGTTCGGATGAATACGATTCCAAACAGATTAATTCTCTTTTTTATTATTTTTTTTGTGGTACTTCTAATTCCTTGGTGGTTATCAGCAATAATTTTAATCGCTCTTACATTGTATTTTCCACTCTATCTTGAGGTTTTATTTTACGGTTTCATTTTTGATACACTGTACTCGATAAGTCGATTCCATTTCGTAGGTCTAGTCTCGGCTTTTGTGGGACTGATGATTGTTACATTGGCAAGACCACATATTCGAACCTGATGCTTCACCAAACTATAAATTTTATAAAAAAAAGATTCAGGCGATCGACAAAAGATATCGATCCAGACGAAATTTTTCTTGATTCAAAAAATCTTCCGCAGTTTGATACACATCAGTTTGAGGGCAGACTAGAGCAGCCAATTTCTCAAGCAGTTTTTTATTTTGCCGGAGTTTTTATTATTTTTGTCGGCATAATATTTTGCTATCAGCTCTGGCATATTCAAATTGTAGAAGGAAAAACTTTTCGCAATCGAAGCGATAACAATAGTCTGCACAAGACAGTTATTTACGCTGATCGCGGAGTAATTTACGATCGCAACGGCATTCCGCTCGTTTGGAACACAATAAATCCAGATTCAAACGAATTTTCTCTGCGGGTTTATGCAACGTCAACCGGACTCTCGACAATCCTTGGTTATGTAAAATATCCGACAAAAGATGCAAATGGTTTTTATTATCAAGACAAATATGATCCAAAAGATGGTTTAGAAAAACTTTATAACAATGTTCTTTCCGGAAAAAATGGAACGAAAGTTGTTGAAACAGATGTTAAAGGAAAAGTTACCTCAGAAAGCATCGTCGAAGAGCCGGTGGATGGCCAAAATATAATACTTTCAATTGATTCAAAACTTGAAAAAGCTTTACATAACTCATTACTTGATATTGGAAATAAAGCTGGATACAAGGGCGGGGCGGGGGTGATTATGGATGTGCACACTGGAGAAATTTTGGCATCAAGTAATTTTCCTGAATACGACTCCCAGACGATGACTGATGGAAAAAATAGTGCAGAGATTACTGATTGGATTAATTCGAAAGATCATCCGTTTCTTGATCGAATAATTGGAGGGCTATACACGCCAGGTTCGATAATGAAGCTCTTCGTTGCCATGGGAGTTCTTGATCAAGGCGTCATTTCTCCAGACAAAAAAATTCTTTCAACTGGATCGATATCAATTCCAAATCCATACGATAATACCAAATCATCAACATTTATGGATTGGCGTCCGCAAGGTTATGTTGATTTGCGTCACGCAATTGCTGTTTCTTCTAACGTTTATTTTTACGAAGTTAGCGGCGGCTACAAAGATCAAAAAGGAATTGGAATTTTAAATATTAATAAGTATGTAAAAATGTTCGGTTTTGGTACAACAACCGGAATTTATTTCCCAGGCGAGCTTCCTGGAACTGTGCCGAATCCGGATTGGAAAGCAGCAAATTTTAATGGTGAACCATGGCGAGTAGGAGACACTTACAATACAGCTATTGGCCAGTATGGTTTTCAAGTTAGTCCGATTCAAGTGGTACGAGCTGTCGGAGGTTTAGCTACGGGCGGAACACTAGTTACTCCAACATTTATAAAGACAGGTGAAAAAACAAGCGGACCACAAAAAATTGAGCAACTTAGTTTGAGTCCAGATTTTTATCAAATTGTAAAAGAGGGAATGGAACTTGGAGTTACAGAGGGAACATCACATGCAATTGATTTTCCTTGGCTCTCCGTTGCTTCAAAAACTGGAACTGCTCAAATTGGTTTAGCAAAAGATGCTGTAAACTCTTGGGTTGTCGGTTTTTGGCCGGCTGATAATCCAAAGTACGCATATGCTGTGGTAATGGAGAGAGGATCAATAAATAATCAGTTTGGAGCTGTGTTGGTTATGACAGACCTATTTAATTGGATGCACATATATGATCCAAATTACTTAAATTGACCAAACAGTGATTTTTTGATACTATTTCGTCATTAATTTTAATTAATAAGGTATGGCAGAGAATGAATATTTGACGAAGGAAAAATTTGAGGAATTTAAAAAAGAACTTGCAGAACTTAAAGGAACGCGCCGAAAAGAAGTGGCTCAAAGTTTGGAATACGCCAAATCGCTTGGAGATCTTGCAGAAAATGCAGAATACCATGAGGCACGCGATATTCAGGCAACAGTGGAAGATAGAATTGCAAAACTTGAAGACCTTCTAAAAAATGCCAAGATTGTCGAAGGGAAACACGGTGATGTTGTCAGTGTCGGTTCAAATGTTACTGTTGAAAAAGAAGGAAAAAAATTCTCATACTCAATTGTTGGGTCAGAAGAGTCAGATGTTGCTACAAACAAAATCTCAATGAAATCTCCATTTGGTCAGGCAATTTTAGGCAAGAAGAAAGGCGATCACTTTTCATTTTCTGCTCCGAACGGAGAGTTGTCCTACAAAATCTTAGAAGTAAAATAAATTTTTAAAGATTCAGCCCAGCTCTTTATACAAAGAGCTGGACTGTTTTTTAACACAAATTTCTGACAATTCGTGTTGCGCGCCAAGGGGCGCGCATGTGAATTGTTCCAAAACTTACTCCAGGTGCGTGCATGTGATAGAGCACGTTTCTAACGTCTCTCTCGTTCATTACACTTGGGGCAATTACCGGGAGTAAGTCCAGTTTTCTTAGCTGTCTCACAGCTTCCCAATTTTGATCCTGTGCTGGTTGTCCTGAAACTCCGCCACCTCCACTTCCAACCTTGTCTTCCAGTATTCGAAGAGGACTTCGTTTTTTGGAAAACAAGTACCATGGCACGCTGTTTAAGGAAATTGCTTCAGCATGTCGATATAAATGTCTGGCAATTGCACAGTAATCTTGGTCAACTGAAACTTTAACAAACACAGGATGACGAGTGACAGCGCAAACAGCTTTCACAGAATTGACGATTGTTCGTGTTTGACTGTCGTGGTCACGATTTGGACAGGAAACATTTACTTCGATAGCAACAAAATCTAAGCTATCTAGCATTCGTGCCATTTCTACAAGTTCATGCTCCTCGCCAAAGATTGAAGCAACAAGATTGTATTTCTTGAAATCAAGAAACGTACCTGTTGTCCAAAGCCATTTGTAGAAACCAGGATTTGTCAGTCCGACTTTGTTCACTGCTCCACCTGGAATAAATCTGACACAGCTCCATGGGCTCCAGGGGAACCAAGTTAAAGGGTTCCACCAGTTAAGATTTCCCTTTATGGGTCTAAGTGTCAGTGATTTTAGAACTACTGTGAAGAGTTCTGGCCGGATTATTCCAAGCCAGACAAGTGGCCTTTCCCACCACCAGCCGAGTCCATCAAAACCAAGTGCACCGCTTGCTACCACGTATTTGAAACTATGGCCGTTCGAAAGTCTAATCACTATTCACTCCTTTTAAAATTACATTCTGTTTATATAGTAGGGAAATAGATGGAAAAATCAATAAATTCCTGATAACATTAAATTATGGCATCACTTGATGAAATGCGCGATGCGCGTCTAAATAAACTCGAGAATCTAAAAAAACAAGGCATTGATCCATTTCCTTCGAAAGTTGCTCGAGATTTTGATATTTCTGAATTAAAAAATCGTTTTAATGAGTTTAAGGATTCTGGAAAGGAAGTCTCAATTGCTGGTAGAGTGATGGCTTTGCGTGGTCAAGGAGCAATTCTTTTTGCAGTTCTTTTTGATGGAACAGAAAAGATCCAGACCATTATAAAAAAAGATGTTTTAGATGATGATTTGTTCAATTTATTTGTCGATACGATCGATATTGGTGATTTTATTTCTGTAACCGGTCCAGCAATTGTTTCAAAAACTGATGAGGAAAGCATCGAGGCGCATTCTTGGATGATTGCCGCAAAAACACTGCTACCGCTTCCAGAAAAATGGCATGGTCTTCAGGATGTTGATGAAAGATATCGAAAAAGATATTTGGATTTGCTAATGAATCCTGAACTTCGGGGTTTAATGATCAAAAAAGCAAAGTTTTGGGATGTTACTCGCGAATTTATGAAATTGCATGGATTTCTGGAAGTTGAAACACCAACACTCGAGTTAACTACCGGTGGAGCAGAAGCAACACCATTTAAAACTCATCATAATGATTATGATTTGAATGTTTATCTTCGAATATCAATAGGCGAATTGTGGCAGAAAAGATTGATGGCTGCAGGATTTCCAAAAACTTTTGAAATTGGACGAGCTTATCGTAACGAAGGAACTTCTCCAGAACATGCGCAGGAATTCACAAATATGGAATTTTATTGGGCCTACGCCGATTATCGAGATGGCATGAAATTGGTTCGGGATTTATATATTGAAATTGCAAAAAAAGTTTTTGGAAAAACACAGTTTGCATCCCGTGGACAGTCTTTTAATTTAAATGATGATTGGAAAGAAATTGATTATGCTGAAGAAGTAAAAAAGCAAACTGGCATTGATCTCGGTTCTGCAACTGAAAAAGAAATGATGAAAAAATTGGACGAGTTGGGGGTTAAATATGAAGGAAAAAATCGAGAGAGATTAACGGACACACTTTGGAAATATTGTAGAAAAAATATTTCTGGCCCGGCATTTGTTATAAATCATCCGGTTTTAGTTGCGCCGCTTGCAAAGAAAAACAGAGATGAGAAAACAGTCCAACGTTTTCAGCCAATCATTGCAGGCATTGAAATTGGTAATGGATATTCAGAATTAAATGATCCGATTGATCAAGATAAACGATTTCGAGTTCAGAAAAAACTTTTAGAAGAAGGAGATACTGAAGCAATGATGGAAGATAAGGAATTTGTGGAAATGCTTGAACATGGAATGCCGCCAACATGCGGATTTGGATTTGGTGAGAGATTATTTGCTGTTTTAGCTGACAAACCTTTACGAGAGTTGCAACTTTTTCCATTGATGCGCCCAAAAAATTAATAAAATCATAGTCTATTAATTTTTTACATGAACTGCAGATGAAGCAGTTTTTTTGTTATCCACAAGATTGGGGATAAACCTCTTGAAAGTGGGAAAGAGTGGTATATACTAATAGACAAGTGGGAAAGAGTGGGAAAACTGCAATTCAAATACGAGTTGCAGTTAAAAGAGTTTAAAAGAAAAATAAATGTTGATTGGAGAATATACACACACCATTGATGATAAAAATCGCTTATCACTACCAGCGAAATTTCGTCAGGAGATGGGAAAAAAAATTGTAGTAACTCCAGGGTTAGATCAATGTTTGTTTGCCTTTACGTTA
Source organism: Candidatus Zambryskiibacteriota bacterium (assembly GCA_003173855.1). Taxonomy (GTDB): domain Bacteria; phylum Patescibacteriota; class Minisyncoccia; order Phycocordibacterales; family DATDWN01; genus C7867-006. The sequence continues at coordinate 144,119 of PPGI01000010.1, forward strand.
AAAGAATGGCAGAGGATTAATGACAAGTTGTCGCAATCCTCGCTTCTACAAGCGGATAACAGAAGTTTCAATCGTTTTATGTTTGCTGGTGCGATTGAAGCAGAAGTTGATTCGATTGGAAGAATTTTGATTCCAGATTTTCTGCGCGAGCGGGCAAATCTAAAAAATAGAGTTGTTTTTATCGGGGTTTCGTCAAGAATTGAAATTTGGAATGAAAAAACTTGGATTGAGTACAAGAAAGTGGTCCAAAATCAAGCCGATACTTTAGCTGAAAAACTTGGACAAGTCGGTATATTGTGAGTCGAAGGTTAATAAATAAAGTAAATGATAAAAAATGCAGTACAACTTTATGACTTTCCGAACAGATTCAACACAATGACTCATAAAAGTGTACTTTTGAATGAATCGATTGATGGTTTGGAATTAAAAGATAGTGACATTTTTGTTGACGGAACATTTGGTAGCGGAGGGCACAGTGAAGAAGTTGCAAAGCGATTTGGAGAAAAAATTCACATCGTGGCAATTGATCTCGATTCTGATGCGCTTCTCCGTGGAAAAGAAAGATTAGAAAAGCTTACTCGCAATACAACATATATTGAAGGAAGTTTTAAAAATCTCGACACATTACTCAGCGGAGTGGGAATAACTAAAGTCGATAAAATCTTGCTTGATATCGGATTATCAAGCAATCAATTCGAGGAATCAGGCAGAGGATTTTCTTTTCAACGCGATGAACCATTGATAATGACTTTTAAGAAACATCCAAATGGTAACGATGTCACTGCAAAGGAAATTTTGAATCATTGGGATCGAGAGAATATCGAAGCAATCTTAAAAGGTTATGGAGAAGAGAGATATTCTCAATGGATAGCAAAAGCAATTGATGATTATCGGAAAATTAAGCCGATTGAAACTACTAAAGAACTTGTCGGAATAATAATGGATGCTACACCAACTTCATATCACCACAGAAAAATTCATCCAGCCACAAAAACTTTTCAAGCTTTGCGTATTACAGTGAACGATGAGATTGAAAGTCTTAAACTTGGCATCAAAAAGGGATTTGAGTTGCTAAAACCAGAAGGGAGACTTGCAGTCATATCATTTCACAGCTTGGAAGACCGAATTGTTAAACAATATTTTAAAGAATTAGAAGATCAAGGTCTAGCTAGTCGAATGACAAAGAAGCCGATTGTGCCGACTGAAGAAGAAATTCACGAAAATCCAAGAAGTCGAAGCGCAAAATTACGAATAACAAGAAAAATCTAAAATGACAGAAAAAGTCTTACAACTACAAATGAATAAAGAGCGAACAGTCTTTTGGAGCCTGTTAGTTATTTTGGTTTTGTCTGCCTTTTTATACATTTATTGTATTAATGCGACAGTTCATAATGTCGTTTCCAGACAAAACTTAGAAAACGAGGCAAGTCAGTTAACATTAAAAATTGGAAGCGAAGAATTTGATTATATTTCAAGGAGAAATGCTATTACACTTCAACTTGCATACTCGCTTGGCTTCCATGATGCAAATGTTAAAAAATATATAAGCGAAAAGGCATCTCCATTCGCTTTCGCATCAAAGTAATTGTGTTAAAATCTATCCGATGAGGTCCAATCACGCATGGAGAATTCGGGTAATGTCTGTTTGCATTCTTCTTTTTGCACTACTCATTATCGGTCGGCTTTATTATCTTCAAATATTAAATAAAAATGTTTATGTTGATAAAGCAGACAGACAATATTTAGCAACAGGTACAAATATTTTTAACCGTGGTTCAATATTTTTCCAAAATAAAGATGGCAGTTTGGTTTCTGCCGCAACACTCCAATCCGGAGTTATCATTGCATTAAATCCAACTCAACTTGTTGATCCTGAAGGAACTTACAGTCAAATAAATGCAATTTTTCCTATCGATCACGATACTTTTATTGCTAAAGCCACAAAAAAGAATGATCCATATGAGGAAATTGCAACCAAAGTTTCTACGGACATAGGAACACAAATAAGCAATCTTAAAATTAAAGGTGTTCAGGTGATAAAAGAACGCTGGCGCTTTTATCCTGGAGGCAAAACGGCTGCGCATATTATCGGCATTTTAGGCTATCAAGGCGATGATTACGCTGGGCGGTACGGTCTGGAGAGGCAATTTGAGTCAGAACTTCTACGCAAAGATAATTCCTACACCAATTTTTTTGCCCAAATTTTTTCTGATATTAAAACTGCCGCGGCTGATTCAAAAGGTGAGGCAGATATTGTAACCACCATTGAAACAACTGTTCAATCAACACTTGAACATATTTTGGCATCGACAACTGAAAAATGGTCTGCACAAAAAGCTGGAGCAATTGTCATGAACCCAAAAACAGGGGAAATTTATGCGATGGAAGAGTATCCAACATTTGATCCAAATCACCCAGAAGAACAAAAGGATTCAAGTATTTTTTCAAATGGTTTAATTGAAAATCGTTACGAAATGGGATCCATTATTAAACCACTGACTATTTCTGCAGGTATAGATGCTGGTGTTATTACGGCAACGACTACTTATTATGATGCCGGTTACGTTATAGTTAACAATCAAAAAATTAAAAACTTCGATGATAAAGTTCGAGGAATAGTCAGTATGCAAGACGTGCTCTCGCAATCACTCAACGTCGGCGCTGCTTTTGTTGAACAAAGACTCGGAAATAAAAAATTTAGTGAATACTTTACAGGTTTTGGCGTTCGAGAAAAAACTGGAATTGATTTGCCAAATGAAGGTCGAAATCTTATTTCAAACTTGGACAGTCCGCGCGATATTGAACATGTTACTGCCTCATTCGGCCAGGGAATAGCTTTGACGCCAATTTCAACGATTCGTGCTGAAGCAGTCGTTGCTAATGGTGGAATTTTGGTTATTCCTCATATTGTAAAAAGCTTGGACTATACAATCGGCATTAATAAAAACACACAAATAGCGGCAGGTAATAGGGTATTAAAACCTTCGACATCAGAAACTGTTGGTCGAATGCTTACATATAGTGTTGATCATGTGCTTTCAGGTGGATCACTGCGTTTAGAGCATTATAGCGTGGCTGCGAAAACTGGAACTGCTCAAATTGCAAAGCCTGGCGGAGGTGGATACGAAGAAGATCAATTCATGCATACTTTTGTTGGATATTTTCCAACGTATGATCCGCAATTTATTATTTTGCTTTACCTAAAAAATCCAAAAGGTGCGCAATTCGGTTCGGAAACTTTGACTCTTCCCTTTATGGAGATGGTTAAATTCTTAATCAACTACTACCAAGTTCCACCTGACAGATAAATGTGACCCTATGGAGAATCGAACTCCACTTCCAGCCTTGAGAAGGCTGTGTCCTAGCCGATAGACGATAGGGCCAAAGATTTGGTGACTATATCATTTTTGAGAATAGTTTTCAAAAGAAAAAGTTATCCACAAAATTTTTTTGACAGAATTAATTTCAGAGCATAAAGTGAAATTACCAGTGTTCTCCTGTGTTGCACGGGACGCTTGGTGGACCTCAGTGAGGGGAGCAAACTGACGAATTCCTGTAAGGTTTTCGAAAGGTTCTGCTCCCTTCAACGAGCAATTGTTCTTGGAACGGTTCACATTTTCACAGGCCAGACGATTTTTGTCTGGCTTTTCTTTTATAAATTGAAAGGGCCGCGCGTTGCGGCCCTCATTCTTTAGTCCCAGGTGTCGTCACTTGATCTCGCGAGTTTCCCATCTTGTCTTCGATCGTTCTCCTGAGCTTTTCTCTCAAGATCTCGTTCGAGTGGTGTACTCGGACGTCGTCCTTGTCGTCGCATTTTGCTCCACCACTCTGTGGCAGTCGTAGCATCATTCCACGGCTTACCAGCTTTGCGTCTGGCCTTAGCTTGTTTTGATCGTGGCATCTCACGATACCTCCTTTGAAAAATTATACATAAAAGCTCTAAGTCTGTCAAATATGTCAAAGGGCTAAAATGCATTGCATCTTAGCCCTTATTTCCGCCGGTGCCTCATGAGGCCTCCCGCCTTTCTTCTTCGAGAATAGCCATTGCTGCTCTTGCAACTTCCTCTCTCAATCGCATAAAAATCACATCATCAGGATCTACGTACCCTTCCTCCTTCAAGACTTCGGATAGATATTGCAGACTCTCTGCAGCATTCTTCGGATTTCGTGCAAGAACTCGTTTGGCTAACTTCTTTGCGTACTCCAAAGATATCACCTCTCTTTCTGATGAAATTTTAAATTTAAAATATTATTTTGTCAACGACAAAGGTCTGCCGGATTGGCAGACCCAAGCAGTCAAAATTTGATATTTTTTTGACCTAATTTCAGCTTTTTTCGTAGGCTTGAAGGAGCTTTCAGGAAGTGCTGGCCATAGTATTCAGTAACCTCGTCTATCTTTTTTTTGATTTCAACTGTATTAGTATATCCACCCGTCTTAACTTCTGCCTCCGCGTACTTTGGAAAGTCAATCACCATATGTTGCCTACGTGCAATCTCCATACGAATAGCAAGCCGCAATGTCATGACATGAACACTATCTGCCACAAAACCTCCCATTCTTAAATCCAATTCTATTATACACCTAGATTAAAAATAAATTATGAATTAGCTTAAGAGAGAATCAACAACAGATTTAACGGTGTCACCATCAGCTTTGCCTTTAAGTTCTTTCATAACAGCGCCCATAAGTTGTCCTGATTTTGATTTATCTGTAATACCAAGCTCTTGCATTTTCTTTTTTGCAACAATCTCGACTTCATCTTTTGACATCATTTGTGGCAAATATGTTTCAAGAATAGTTAATTCTGCTTTTTCATGCAGTGCAAGTTCGTCTCTTCCACCTTTAGAAAATTGCTCAATTGAATCCTTTCTTTGTTTTACTTGCCGTCTAATAACATTTAAGGCTTCATCGTCCGTGAGCTCATCAGTTGGCATTCGTTTTAAGGAAACAAGCTCATTTGTAAATGCACTGACAAGTCCGCGAACAACATTTAGCCGGACAGTATCTTTATTTTTCATTGCTTCCTTTATTTGATTTCGAATATCTTGATGAATTGACATATTATTTAATTATTAAAAAAATTCCAAAAAAAATAACGATCATTATAATAGTCCAGAAAATTTTTGGATGCTTTAAATAATGCACCAATAAATAATACATCATTTAGTCGCAAGAGTCATTTTTTAGAACATACAAATTTATTTATTACAAGTAGCTAAAAAATTATTATTATGTAGACTTCAACAAGTAGTGGACTTTTAATTTTTAGCAGAACTATTTATAGCAGATGCGGACTAATATTGTCCAACTTCTGATTATCTGCGAAATATTTATATTCCACTACTCTTAATAGTTAATTATTCTCATCATTATGAGACATTTTTTCTTATGGTAGATATTATATATCTCCTTCTCTTTTTTATGATTGTTCGAGAACTAAAAAAATAAACAATTATTATAAATTAATTAAATTATATGGAAATTATAATCGGTATATTAGCATTTATTGCTGGTGCATTGTTTTTTTATTTTACTAGGCCAAAAAATATTGATAATCAATCACTAAAACTTATTCTAGAACAAGTAAATGAAGTAAATCGTAATGTAGATAAAAAATTAGGAGAAGGAACTAATCTTATGTTTAATTCTTTTTCTGAATCACAGAAACTTGCTTCAGATATACGAGATCTGGTTCACAAACAACTATCAGAAGTTGCAAAGGAACAAGTAAAAACAAATGAAGCCACGACTAGGTTTATGAATATTGCTGAGCAACTATCAAATCTTGAGAAAGTTTTAAAACATCAAAAGCAAAGAGGAAATCTAGGCGAAGCTTCTCTTGAGCTTATTTTGTCTAACATTCTTCCTCCTGGTTCATATAAAATGCAATATCAATTACAAGGAGGGGGAACACCTGATGCTGTAATTATTACTAAAGAAGGGATTGTACCTATTGATGCAAAATTTTCGTTGGATAACTACAATCGTCTATCAAACGAATCAGACGAAGTTAGAAAAGTTGAGTTAGAGAAACAGTTCAAGAATGATTTGAAGCTTAGAATTGATGAAACAGCAAAATATGTTCGACCAAAAGATGGGACCTTGCCGTTTGCTTTTATGTACATTCCAGCTGAAGCAATATACTATGATTTATTAGTTAATGAGGTTGGTTCAGTAAAAGTTAATACTAGAAACCTTATCGACTACGCTTATAATGAAAAGAAAGTAATTATAGTTTCTCCAACTACTTTTGCAGCATATTTACAATCTGTATTATATGGTCTTAAAGCATTTAAAATAGAGGAAACAGCGAAGGATATAGTAAAAAATGTTGAAGCTCTATCAAGACATATAAAAGCGTACGATGAGTATTATAGAAAACTTGGTATTTCACTTAATACTGTTGCTAATCACTATAGTGCTGGCTACAAAGAATTAAACAAGATTGATAAAGATGTTTTAAAAATAACAGGAGAAGGAATGGGGATAGAACCTCTAGTTGTAGAAAAATCCTTAATTGAGAATTAAAGAATACTACAAAAACTTGCAAAATAGGGCTAATTTGTGTAGTATTTGGCCATAATTAAAAAGTATGGAATTTGCAGTTATAGAAACAGGTGGCAAGCAATACAAGGTCTATCCAGGCCAAAGTCTAAAAATTGAGAAAATCAAAGGTGATTTTAAGGTGGGTGATAAGCTTGTTTTTGATAAAGTAATGCTTGTTGAAAGCGGCAATGATACTACAATCGGTACTCCTTACATTGCTAAAGCAAAGGTGGAAGGAACTCTGGAAGAAATGGGACGATATCCGACAGTTGAGGTGGTTAAATACAAGCAAAAATCTCGCTACTATAAAAGAAATGGTCACCGACAGCCATACTTTAAAGTAAAGATTGGAGCTATTAAATAAAAAACAGACGCCAGCGGGGCGTCTGTTTTGCTAGGCGCTCTTTTCAGAGCCCTCAATCAGGCATGCCATTGATTGTGTCCATGATTTTTTTGTGCAAGCCAATCCCACATGAATTGAGCTTGTTGAATCGAAAAGCCTCCACTGGCAATAGCTTGCTGAATAAACCTTTGCTTTGCTTCTTCAAGTCGTTTTTCTTCTTGAAATTTTTGAAGCTTATCTGCAAATGACATCAAACCCTCCAATTTGATTTTACTATTTTACTGTCGATTTTTCAATGCATTTTTTATTGTGTCTGGGTCAGAATATTCAAGTTCTGTGCCAAGGGATATTCCACGACCAAGTGTTGAAATTTTAATAGTATATTTGTCTGTCAGTGGTTTTATGATTTCTGTTAAATATGAAAGAGTATTTTCACCCTCGGGATTATAATTTAGAGCAATAATAATTTCTGAAAGACCATTTTTTATTCTTCTCTCCACTATATTTGTTAAATCTTTTTGCCTGATTTTTTTATCTGGATTTTTTTCTAAAATTGGAATTGTTCCACCCAAAATAAAATAATAACCATTATAAAATTTAGTTTTTTCAATATTTTCAAAATCAACATCATGCGAAACGATCATTAACGTACTTTTATCACGATCCTGATCCCGGCAAATCGGACAAGTCTTTTCATCCCCTGGAAAAAAACGAAAACAACTATCACAGAGTCGAACAGTTTTGCGAATATCTAAAATCAGCTTCGACAGCTCGCTTAAATAAGCAGGATTTCTGTTTAAAAGATAATAAACAAATCGTTTAGCTTGTCTCGGTCCGATTCCTGGAAATTGCTTAAAGAGTTCAATCAGTTTCTCGATACTATCCATAACAGGAATAATATCACAACCCTGGTTTATTATTTAAAATTCATTAAACTCTTTATTACTGTGTTGTTTATCTATACTTTGAAATGTTGTTTTTTGAGCATTAAAAAATAATTCAACTCGTCCAGTTTCGCCATTTCGATGTTTTTCAATTAAAATTTCGGCAATATTAGTTTTTTCTGACTCCTCTTTATATTTATCTTCGCGATGAATGAACATTACAACATCTGCATCTTGCTCGATTGACCCTGAATCACGAAGATCTGATAGGCGAGGGCGACCGCCACGCTGCTCTACTGCTCGAGAAAGTTGTGAAAGGGCAAGCACTGGCACCTCAAGCTCTCGAGCAAGATTTTTAAGCGAGTGGGAAATTTCTGTCACTTGCTGAACTACATTGTCACTTTTTGTATTTGTTGGAACCATTAATTGCAAGTAATCAACAACAATTAATCCTAAACCTTTTTCGCTTTTTAATCGTCGGGCAATTGAGCGCATTTTCAAAATGTTGTTTCCTGGCTGATCATCGATGAAAATTGGAGCCTTATTTAGTCTATCCAAGGACTCGCGAAGTGCTTGGAAGTCATTTTGCCGAGATAGTCTGCCAGTTCGAAGCTTCCAAGCATCAACATTTGATTGAGCAGCAAGCATACGATCAACTAACTGTTGTGAACTCATCTCAAGCGAGAAAATTCCGACATTAACGTTGTTATCAACTGCTGCTTGTCGGGCAATATCAAGTGCTAGAGAAGTTTTTCCTGTTGATGGGCGACCTGCAAGAATAATAAGATCTGATTTTTGAAGTCCAGAAAGTTTGTTATCAATATCAACAAACCCTGTCGGTACACCTCGAATGCCAACATTGTCAGAGTGCAGTTTGTCCAATCTGTCCCAAGCTTCAGCAAGTTCTTCAGCAATAGCCACAAATTTGTGCGTCGTATTTATATTTGTGACTTCAAAAAGTTTTTTCTCTGCACTGTCAAGCATTTCCTCAAGTTCTTTTTGTTCATCATAGGCTACTTGAGAAATATGATCTGATGCTTCAATCAAACGTCGCATCATATATTTTTTCTGCACTATCAGTGCATAATATTGAGCATTTGAAGACGATGGAACAACATTAACGATTTCAGTTAAATAAGTATTACCGCCGATCTGATCAAGCCAACCTTTTTCTTTTAGTCTCGAAGATACTGAAAGCAAATCAATAGGAGATCTTTTCGAGAAAAGTTCAATCATTGTCTCAAAAATGATCCTATGTTTTTCAGAATAAAATGAGTCTGCGTTAACAATGTCATTAATATCAAAAAGTGCATCTGGCCGGAGCAGAATTGAGCCAAGGAGCGCCATTTCAGCTTCCAAATTTTGCGGAGGAATACGTAAACGGTTTTGAATTGTCTGCGTTATGATTGTCTGCTTCATTTCAATAATCATTTTATCATGAGCATAATTTATTTTGTAAATTAAGAAATATAGAACAACCTGTGGATTAAATACGGCATTTCTGCTATAAATATTTTAGAGGTGATGCATGTTTGAAATTGCTTGGCGAGTTTGCCGCGTCAATCGTGTAAGATTGCTTCTCGTTGCAGTTCTTTTGCCAATGTTTTTGATTGTTTTTCAATCACTCAAATGACCCGGATTTTTCCGGGTCATTCTATTTAGGTAAAACTTCTGCTCCTTCTTCTCGATCGTTAACTAAAAAACCAAGTTCTTCAATTTGCGCTCGAATCTCATCACTAGTTTTAAAATCTTTATTTTTTCGAGCTTCCTCACGTTTTAAAATCATATCTTTAATATGTTCAGGAATTTCAAAATCCTCTTTTTTATCAAGCTTTAATCCTAAAATTTTATCAAAATTTAAAATTGTAGATTTTTTGCCTATCGCATGTTCATCACGAAGTAATTCAGAAATAAGGGCAATGACTTTTGCCGTATCAAGATCATCATTAACAAAACTTTCAAATTTACTTTTATAGGCTTCGTTTATTTCACTGGAGTCATTAAGTTCACCAATTTTCATTCTTAAACGTTTCAAGGCATTTTGAGCTCCCTCTAATGCTTCCCAGCTGAATTGAAGTTGGGAAGAGTATCGGGCAGTCAAAAATAAATATCTCAAAGCTAGGGGATCAACATTTTTTTCTCGCAGAGTCTCTAATGTTATGTAATTTCCTTCTGACTTTGCCATTTTGGCAGAATTAACATTTAAAAAGGCATTGTGAAGCCAATAGTTTGCAAGTGGAACACCATAAGCAGATTCGGATTGAGCAATTTCGTTATTGTGATGAACTGGAATGTGATCAATTCCACCTGTGTGAATATCAAAAGGCTGTCCAAGATATTTTCGTGACATTGCCGAACATTCAATATGCCATCCCGGGAAGCCTTTGCCGAACGGAGCATCGTATCCAAGCTCATTGTTAAATTTCCATAGAGCAAAGTCACGAGGATTTTTCTTTTCAGGATTTAGACCAATCCTACTTTTTTCCACATCCGAAAGATTTATTTTTCCAAGTTTTCCGTAATCTTTGTACTTCGATATATCGAAGTACAGCCCATCAGAAGTATTATAAGTTATTCCTTTTTCAATAAGTTTTTCAATTATTTCAATATCTTCTTTTATATGATCACTTGCAAAAGGGAAGTGCTCTGGAGTTTCAATGTTTAAGGCATTCAAATCCTCTTTAAATTTTAAAAAATAAAAATCTGCCACTTCTCGCATAGCTTCAAGCGTTATCGGTTTTCCTTCTCGTTTGAGTGCTTTGGTCATTTTATCCTCACCAGAATCCTCATCACTTGAGAGATGGCCAATATCTGTAATGTTTATTACCTGATCTACTTTATATCCGTTGTATTCAAACATTCTGCGCAAAATATCAGCAAAAACATAGCTGCGAAGATTGCCAATATGAGCGTAATCGTAAACAGTCGGTCCACAATTATAAATTCCGATTAAATTTTCATTAATCGATTTAAATTTTTCTTTCTTTCCGGAAAGAGTATTTTCTAAAAAAATATCCATGTTATCTTAATATCGCAATCAAAATACTTATTATAAATAGTACAGCGCCAATTAATGTCCAACGTTTGATAGTCTCATTTTGTTTAGCAGTAAGAAGGGAATTGTCTGTATCGCGTAGCTCTTTTAGCATATCCATGTTTGATTTAATTGTCGTATTGATCTTCAAATAATCAAGAATAATCGAATCCATTTCTTTTGCAAAATCTTCGCCAAAAATTTCATTGCCACGACGTTTCAAAGTTTCCAAAATTTCGTGGTGTAAATCTGTCACTCGTTTGAATTCAAGTAGAGTTCTTGTAATTTCTGAAATAGAAACAACCATTTGGCGCTCTTTATTTTCAAAAATTTCTTTGGTAATTTTCTCAATATTGTCCTCAATTGCTTCGAGCTCTTCAAAAACACTGTTATATAACTCGCGAAGCATTCTAACAAAAATTTTATGTGAGCCAGAAGTTTGATTATTTTCCAAGATCTCTTCAACTTCCAAATCTTTGCCAAGTTTGTGCAAGGCATCAATTGTGTCATATCGTGCAGTAATCAGTGCGTCTTTACCAACAATAAAATCAATTTCTTGGTTTGATTCTGCAGAATGTGTGTGTTTCCAAGCAGGGAAATGAAGAATTAAATATACATATTCCTCGTGAAATTCGATTCGGGGTTTTGGCGTTGCTGCAGTCAACTCCTTAGCCACAAACGGATGAATGTTGTATTTGTCCATTAAGGAGTGGATTTCTTCCGGAGTGCCGTGATCAATATCAATCCATGTTTCTCCACCCAATTTGTAAGTTTTTATCATAACCAAATTATATAGAAAAATTAACTTATTGACCACCACATTTTTTTGCGAGATAATGTATTAAATATGGAAGTTTTCAAGTTTCGCGCTTACATTATTGGTGGTCTCCTAATTCTCGGGGCCGTATTTTTTTCAGGATTCTACATTGGTGATCAATCAGGCAAGCATTCAATTGCCCAATCTATTATTTTAAATTCTACGTCGACAGATGAGACTATTGATTTTGCACCATTTTGGAAGGTCTGGAATGCTATAAACGAAAAATATATTCCAACAAACAGTACATCAACTAACAGTGTGGTTTCAAACCAAACTCGGGTTTATGGAGCAATTTCTGGAATGGTTGACTCGCTTGGCGATCCTTACACAGTATTTTTCCCACCGGTTGAAGCGAAACAATTTAGTCAAGAAATTGGCGGCCAAATTGAGGGTGTTGGAATGGAAGTCGACGTTGTTGACGGAGTCTTAACAGTTATTTCTCCTGTAAAAGGCACTCCGGCATACAATGCTGGCATGAAAACTGGAGATAAGATTTTAAAAATTAATGATACAATTACAACAGGACTAACTACACAACAAGCAATAAATATTATTCGAGGCAAAAAAGGAACATCAGTCACGCTCACAGTTTCCCGCACGGAGATTAAGGATCCATTCCAAGTAACAATGGTTCGTGATGTTATAAATCTTCCTACAGTTGATACAGATACAAAAGGTGATGTCTTTATCATTAAACTTTACAGTTTTTCAGCAATTTCACCGAATTTGTTTCGTGATGCTCTCAGATCATTTGTTCAATCAGGAAAATCTAAATTAATCATTGATTTGCGCGGGAATCCGGGCGGTTATCTTGAAGCGGCTCAAGATATTGCTTCGTGGTTCCTGCCAACAGGGGATGTGGTTGTAAAAGAAGAATTCCGTGATCCAAATGATGAGCAAATTTATCGTTCAAAAGGTTACAATATTTTCAATGATCAATTAAAACTTGTTATTTTAATTGATGGCGGTTCGGCTAGTGCTTCAGAAATTCTTGCCGGTGCATTGCATGACCATGGCATTGCCACTCTTATTGGCGCACAGTCATTTGGTAAAGGTTCTGTTCAGGAACTTGTGCAGATTACATCTGATACTTCTCTAAAAGTAACCATTGCAAAGTGGCTCACACCAAACGGCATTTCTATTTCACATCAAGGTTTGACTCCGGATATTGCTGTTAAGCTCGATGAGGATGCTTTTAAGAAGGGTAACGATACCCAATTAAACAAAGCATTAGAATTCCTAAGCTCAAAATAATTTTGAAAGAATTGTGCTTTGTGTTAATCTAGTTTGCATGAAAGTTATATTACTGAAAGATGTTGCCAAAGTTGGCAGACGATACGATATCAAAGATGTTTCAGATGGCTTTGCTCAAAACATGCTCATTCCTCGAGGCATGGCACAAATTGCTACTCCAAGTGCTATAAAAAATGTCGAGATGATGAAATCTCGGGACTTAACCAATAAAAAAATTGAAGAAGATTTGCTTTTGAAGAACTTGGATACAATTAAAAATTTAAAAATTTTTTTGAAAGAAAAAGCCAACGACAAAGGTCACTTGTTTAAAGGCATTACGCGCGAAATGCTTGCTCACGAGATTGAAAAAGAAACAAAATTCAAATTAAATTCTGACTCAATTATTTTAGATAAACCATTAAAAGAAGTTGGCGAGCACAAAGTTTCTATCGAAGCATTAGGAAAGAAAGCTGAATTTAGTGTCGAAATTAAAGCAGCTTAGATTACGTGAACAACTTTCTTTGAAATTGTTTTTGAATCAAAACTAGTTTTTCGTCTTATTCCAAATTGAACTGTACCAGCAGTTAGTGCAAATAGTGTGTGGTCTTTTCCAATGCCAACATTTCTGCCAGGCAAAACATCTGTACCTCGTTGTCGTATGATAACTGAACCAGCAGAAGCTTTATCTCCATGCGTCAATTTAACCCCAAGGTATTTTGGATTTGAATCGCGCCCGTTTTTTGATGTTCCAGCTGACTTTTTATGTGCCATGACTTATGTTAAGTTAGTCACATGAATATACAGGAATTCGTCGATAAAATCAAGCCTTTATTCTGGATTCTACTAATTGCTATTTTAGGGCTAATTATATGGGAAGTTTTAAAAATTTCTGATTTAGAATCAAAACAGAGCCCAATCCGCATTATTTACGGCAATGCAAGCTCCACATCTCTCATTCCTGCATCATTTGAAACAACAACTGCTGAAGTAATCGGTTCAAAATCTGGTAAAAAATATTACTTTCCATGGTGTAGCACTGTCTCGAAAATTAAACCTGAAAATCAAGTCCACTTCGCTTCGATCGAATTAGCAAGATCAGCGGGATTTGTAGCTGGTGGTAATTGCAAAGGCTTGCAATAATCTTAATTGACCTATGTTTAAATTTAAGTTAATGTTTCAAAATGCGTTTTAAACATCTCTTAACATCCCTGAAACTTGGCTTTTTTCTTGCTATTCGCCAAATCAGACGGTCATCAATTGGAACGACTGCACTTATTATATTTGTGATGACGTTAACGTTTTTAAACCTTGTTGTTATTCGTGGTGTGCTGGTCGGTCTCATTGAGTCCTCAACCCAAGTTTATCGAGAAAGATATTCTGGGGATGTTTTTATTTCTGTTCTTCCCAAAAAAGAATACATCGAAAACAGCCCAAACATTATTGAAATTGTTAAAAATTTGCCATGGACTGATACATATTCTGCTCGTTACGTTCAAGGAGGCAAAATTGAGGGAACATATAAGGAGCGAATTGATTTTAAAGACAAAGCGAACGAAGCAGCTGCCCAAATTGCCGGCATTGATCCAATTGCTGAAGATCAAACTACAAACTTGTCTACAAAAATAATCGAAGGCAGCTATTTGACTCCGGATGATACCGAATCAATTTTGGTAGGAGCAAATCTTTTGAAAAAATATTTAGCTTTTGAATCTCCGGCATTTTCAAATCTTTCTGATGTAGCTGTCGGTTCGCAAGTCAGGCTCACAGTAAACGGCAATACTCGCGAAATGACTATTAAAGGCGTAGTCAAAAGCAAAGTTGATGAACTAGATTTACGTGTTTTTATGCTCGACTCGACTCTGCGAACTTTGATTGGCAGAACTGATTACAATGTTGATGAGATTGCTATCAAAACAAAACCTGGTGTTGATCCATATATTGTAAAAAATGCCCTGCTAAATAGCGGAGTAGGAAACACGGCTACTGTTCAAGTATCTGAAGAAGCTTTGCCGAAGTTCTTGAAAGATATTAAAGACACTTTTGCTCTGCTCGGAAATGTTATTGGCTCAATTGGCATTGCTGTGGCTTCGATTACAATTTTTATTGTTATTTATATTAACGCTATAACTCGCAGAAAATTTATCGGCATTATGAAAGGCATTGGCATTGATGCTGTGGCTATACAATTTTCTTACATCCTGCAATCCATTTTTTACGCTTTCATGGGAGTAGTTTTAGGAATGCTATTTCTCTACGGATTTCTTGTACCATTTGTCGATGCTCATCCGATTAATTTTCCATTCAGCGACGGAATAATTGTTGCTGAATATTCTGCAACAACAATACGAGCAATTTTGCTAATAATCACCACTATTATTGCTGGCTACATTCCAGCACGGTTAGTTGTAAAGCAAAACACACTTGATGCAATATTAGGACGATAATATGAAAATAATCGATGTAAAAAATCTGACCAAATCATACAAAAGCGGGGAATCAGAACTCGTAGTTTTAAAGAACTTGGATCTGAATGTTCCAAAAGGACAATTTCTTTCGATTATTGGCAGATCAGGTTCCGGGAAATCAACACTTCTTTATCAGTTGGGACTTTTGGACAAGCCAAATTCTGGCGAAATAGTAATTACAGATAGACATGTTTCAAAATTAACTGACGACGAACGGACAAAATTTAGATTAAATAAACTCGGATATGTTTTTCAAGATTATGCGCTTATACCTGAATTGACTACTCTTGAAAATGTCTTGATCCCACTTTTGATGCAGGGTCTTAAACCAGAATCTGCGAGAACTAAGGCACTAGACTCTTTGGAAAAATTAAATTTGATGGACAAACTAGATAGCTTGCCAAGCCAACTTTCGGGTGGTCAGCAACAAAGAGTTTCCATTGCTCGGGCTATTGCTCATTCTCCTGAAATTATTTTTGCAGACGAGCCCACAGCTAACCTTGATACTGAAACATCTGACCAGGTTCTTGAAGCATTTCTTGATCTTCACAAAAAGGGCCAAACCATTATAATGGTCACTCACGAGCAGGAATATGCTGATCTAACAGATCGGGTAGTGCTATTATCAGACGGGAAAATCGTAAAGGACGAGCTTAACAAAAAATAATATGAAAAAAAGAATAAATACTTTTATAAATTGGATAAAATCTCATAAAATAATTTCCGGAGTTGTCGCTCTGATTTTGCTTTTTATTCTTTATAAAATTGTTTTCCCAGGTGGAACACAACATGAAACTTATATTGTTAAATCTGGCGATGTTGTTCAAAAAGTTATAGTTAATGGAAATACAAGACCCGTTGATTCCGTTGATCTTTCTTTTGAGACGTCGGGTACAGTGGCCAAAGTTTACGCGCCTTTAGGCACCAGAGTTCAATCTGGCCAAACATTGGTTGCTCTTGATTCAGGAACAACTTATGCAAATTATTTGAAAGCTAAAGCTAACCTTCAAGGTGAACAAGCTAAACTGGATGATTTAAAAAATGGCACACGTCCGGAAGAACTTGCTGTTTCTCAAACTGAGGTCGACAACGCTCAAACCGCTGTAAATGATGCCGAAAAAAGTTTACAGGGTAAAGTTGTTGATATTATAAATAATAATGTTGACCAGCTTTTCTCAAATCCTCACACAAATATTGCGACAATCAATCTTGTTCTCTACGATTCTGACCTAAAAAACAAAATTAATAATGAACGAGTTGTAATGGAAAATGTTTTAAATACTTGGTCAGCAAATAATGTTGAAACTTATTTTCCGCAAGTTTCTAGTTTTATTGATCATGTGGCACTTGCTGTAAATACTCAATCTGCATCACCAACCTTGTCACAAACAACCATTGATGGTTATAAATCTGCACTATCATCTGCTCGAGCTTCGCTCGTTTCAGAAAAGCAATCACTTAATAATGCCCAGGCTTCATTGATGGTCGCAGAAAAAAATCTTGCACTTAAAAAAGCTGGTGCAACTCCAGAAGCAATTGCTGCCGAAGCTGCTCAAGTTTTAGAGATGCAGGCACAGTTTGAAAGTGCTTCTTCAGAATTATCTAAAATGACTTTACGCTCTCCGCAAAATGGGATTGTTACTCGAGAAGATGCTAAAGTTGGCCAGACTGTCACACCCGGAACAGTTGTAGTTTCTATTATTTCCGATAATAATTTAGAGATTGAGGCAAATGTTTCCGAAATAAATATCGGCAAGGTTGCAATTGGCAATCAAGCTGCTATCACTTTTGATGCATTTCCTGGACAAACTTACGAAGGAAAAGTGACTTACATTGAACCAGGCGAAACTATTGTTGATGGAGTGGTAAATTACAAAGTCAAAGTTGCATTTTCAAAACTTTATCCAGAAATAAAAAGCGGATTGACCTGCAAGCTCGAAATTATCACTGGTACAAAAAACAATGTGCTCGTTGTCCCGCAATATTCTCTTAAAACAAAAGACAACGAGACTTTCGTTTTAAAAAAGGAGGGGAAAAATTATGTTGAAGTTCCTGTGACTGTTGGATTAAAAGGCCAGGATGGTAGTGTTGAAGTTATATCTGGATTAATATCAGGCGACATAATTGATACAATTTCAGTAAAATAAGGCTAACTTGAGGGATATTTTAATTTGACGTTTTAATTTTTGAATGCTAATATTTGTACGGAGGACTTTCATGGTTCTGGCACGCATTTGTCGCTACATAGCAACACGACCTTATGTAGGAGACGAGGAAACACTCCAAGTAATTGCTTTAGATGAATATGCGACGTACAAATTCATCAATTTTCAGAAATACGATAACGAAACATACTACTTTCCCTTCGAAGGACGTGACGATATTGTAGATGTCACACTTCCTATGCTCGATGCTGCTACAATAAGGAACCGCCTTGCAGAGATGAATGACCATCTGGAATCGGAAACATCAGTGGTTATTGTCCGAAAGATTGACCCGTTGCAGGCTCATTTTGGAAAGTTCGGAACACACAACAGACGGTAAGATAAGGGCGCACGTCATGTGCGCCTTTCGTTTTAGGCGATTTTTTGATAATCTTTTCGTGTGAAAGATTACACAATTATTTTGTTTTATAAATATGTCGATATAGAGAATCCGGAAAAACTCCGTCTGGAGCAACTTGATTTGTGCACAAAACTTGGACTTAAAGGTAGGATAATTGTTGCTAAAGAGGGAATTAATGCCACACTTGAAGGCACAAATGAGAATATTCGAAAATATCTTGATATTTATTTACAAGATTCAAGATTTAAAGACACACATATTAAAAAAAGTGCGGGAACTGGGAATGCCTTTCCAAAATTGAAAATAAAAGTCCGACCGGAAATTGTTTCAATGCATTTGAAAAGTGATTTTTCTCCAAATGAGATCACTGGAAAGCGTCTAAATGCAGATGAACTTAAAAAATGGTTTGAATCTGGAGAAGAATTTGAAATTATCGATATGCGAAACGATTATGAGTTCAAAGTTGGACGATTTAGAAATTCAATAATGTCAGATTTAGAAAATTTTAGAGATGTTCCAAAAGTTCTAAATGGTTTGAGATCTTTGAAAGAGAAAAAAGTTCTGACAGTTTGTACAGGTGGCGTTCGATGTGAAAAAGCATCAGGATTTTTAGTTAAAAATGGTTTTAAAGATGTCTATCAGCTGGATGGCGGAATAGTAAGTTATATTGAAAAATACCCTGGACAAGAATTTGAGGGGTCACTTTATGTTTTTGATAATCGAATCACAATGACTTTTGATAATGATCTAAATCACAAAGTGGTTGGTAGATGTGAAAAATGTGGAATTTTGTCGGAAAGATATGTTAATTGCAAAAATCCGGAATGCAACAAACATTTTCTGTGTTGTGAAAATTGTTCAGAGTCAGATGGAAAATCTTTTTGTGGAATTTCTTGTTTTGAAAAAATTTCTCTGTTAGAAAAATAATTTTTCTGTGGATAACTAGGCTTGATTTTCATTTACACATCAGAATTTTACGCTACAATAAAAATGTGGCAGGATTTTTTGAAAAAAATTTCCGAAATAAAAATTAAAAATAAATTTTCCAAAAAATAAAAGAAAAATGAAAGTTATATAAGTTCAGTTTTCTTTTTAATGTAATTGACAAGACAACAAAAAATTGGTAATTTATAACTAGAGGATAATTATGATTACATTTTGGTTACTAGTACTGGCAACCGGAGCGCTTGGGACTGTAGCTGATATCGCTCTGAATAAGTGGACAAAGGTGAGCACTACAGCCTGGTGGTCATGGAGTGCGCTGCTTTTCATTGTATTCATGACTTGTTTTGGCTTGATAATTAAATTGGCTAAAACAAGGGGTTATGGCCTCACTGTCCCTGTTTTGTTTGTTCTGGCGTTTGACATTCTTGGGGTAGCAATCTGGGATGTTCATGTTGAGAACAGTACATTTACCCCACTACAGTGGACTTCACTTGTTCTCGTAACAATAGCGATTATTGGTTTCGAGATAAAAAGCTTCTAGACCTTGGCCAGCGCTTTCTTGGTGCTGGCCTTTCGCTTTTGTGCATTAATATTCAACAGATAATTTGGGATCAAACCTTCTTTTTTGTATTTTTCTACAATAATTTTTGGCAGATCTTTAAAACCATGTATACTTCCACGACAAACTTTGTTTCCACACCTGCAAATTATATTTTTTGCTGTGACATCATATTCAAGTGAGGCATAATCAAAAGTTAGTTCCTCACCTTTAGTTATTTTCTGCCTGGCAACAACTCTGATGTAAGGCCTTTTATGATTTTCGACGATTTTAATAACAGTATTTGGGTCGCACGAGTGATTCAAATAATGTCCGAAGTCGGATTGACCATCGTTCCGAACTGGTTCAATATTTCGATCTAAATCAATAGCAAAAGAATATTTTGTTCGTTTTTTCTGTATTGGACCAGTTACAAGAAACAATAACTCTCCCTTTTTAAAATCTTTTTTGGTTACAACTCCAAGTTGATTTTTAAGAAAATTACTGTTTCTAACCACAAGAGTATTAGTTTCTGGCAAAATCGTGCCAGATATCTGTTTTTGATTCATATTAAACTCTCGTTACAACTGAATGTGTCTCGGATTTTGCTTTCCAAAACCCCATGCAATATTTTAATGCTACATCAGGATCAAATTCTTTACATGAAAAAAGATTTAAATAGACTGCATTGAGCATAGGAAGTGGGTGACAAACTACGTTGCTTGTTTCGATAAATTGAAATCCAGAGATTCCTCTCAAATGCGGAATATCAGAAGTGTCCTCCCAAAAAAATGGGTCTCCATGTCTTTTCATATCAACTAAATCACATAATTCAACGAAAAATTTTTGAAGTTTTTCTCTGCTTAAATCAGAAAGATCACAACCTTTTAAATCCATAATCAGCTCAAGTCCATAATTTCCTTTATATCCAAATTTTTGTTCTGAATTTTTCATGCTTGATACTGAATAAGTTAATTATTATAATGAATTATTATACATGATAATTTAAAGTTGTCTAAGTTATGAATAAAAAAGTGCATAATCTGTATATCACTCTACTTTGGGTACTTTATGTACTATTTATCGGCTGGTTTTTATGGATCTATCTAAGCAAAACCTCTGATAATCCAAATAATATTTACACTAATTTTTATGGCGTGATACCCCTTCTTGGAGGATTTTATGGTTTATGGTTATCAAAATATTGGGGAGGATGGAATAGTAAAGTTGGAAAGGCAGTGATACTTCTATCGAGCGGTTTGGTTACATGGGGAATAGGAATGGTCATTTGGCTTTACTATAATATTATTCTACATGTTGATATTCCATATCCATCTTTGGCTGACGCTGCATTTATTCTAAGTTGGCCATTATGGGGAGCAGGGGCTGCTTTTCTTTCCATTGCTACAGGAGCAAAACTAGGTATGAGAGAAGTTAAGGGACGAGTAATGCTTTTCATTATTCCCATAATTGTTATTACCTTCTCATATTTTTTCCTAGTAACCATTGCTAGGGGTGGGGTAGTCAGTGATTATCTTGGATTTTCAAAAACTTTTTTCGATGTGGCATATCCCGTTGGAGATGTTGTCATTTTAAGTATTACACTTTTAGTTTTCGGACTTTCATATAAATATTTTGGTGGAATATATAAAAAAGCTATTTACTTTATTTTGTTTGCATTTGTTATGAATTATTTTGCTGATTTCACATTCTCATACACCACAACTTTAGGAACTTATTACAACGGAAGTCTTGCTGATGCCTTGTTTGTAACGACAATGACTATTTTAAGTACAGGTATTATATTGCTAGATCCTAAAAAACTTGATCATCATAATTAAAATGCCTAAATTTGATCAAATCGCAATAAAAATAATTAAGGAACAAGAATTAGTTGTCGGACCTTTAGCATGGTCGGAAGCAAAAAAAGTCCAAGGTCTCCAGGTAATTGATGATAAAAATGGGCAGGTTAGCTTCAATGATTCAGATCAAAAAGGAGTAATTAACCGGCTAGTTGACCAGTATTCAAAGCTTTTTGGTAAGGCTTCTCGTGAAGTTTGCCGGGAAGCAGCGGCATCATTAATAGCTAATCTTTCGCCACAAGAAGTACCATCAAGTCTTGAATAATTTCATATGACTGACCAGGATAACAATCAAATTTCTCCGGAAGAATATAAAAAGATTACTGAATCAATGTATAATCAGAATCTGGAACTAGCCAGACTCTATAAACAAGTCGATAGTCTTAATCACGATCTTAGTCTTGCCAATCAGAGTCAGGCGAATTTGATGCACTTTATGAATCATCAGATCAAAGGTCATTTTGGGAACGCTCGAAATATTTTTGCTGAGCTTCTGACAAATGATTACGGGGAAATACCGGAATTTGCCAAACCTTTTCTCGAAAAGGGTCTTGAGGAAACCAGAATGGGAGTTGATTATGTGCAGAGTATTTTAAAAGGTGCAAGTGCTGAAAACGGTACGCTCCCTTACGATATGAAGCAAATGGATTTAAAAAGGGTTGTTGAGGAGGTAGCAAATAAACAAAAGGAATTTGCGGAAAAAAAGGGTCTTAAGTTCAGTCTCGAAATTGGGGACGGTACTTACAATATTAATGGTGACGAAGTTCAGTTAGGTGAAGCCATTAAAAATCTATTAGACAATTCTATAAACTACACAATAAATGGTGAAGTAAAAGTTTCGCTTATAAATTCTAATAATTCAGTACAAATTAAGGTAGAAGATACGGGAATTGGAATTGATCCGGAGGACAAAGACAAACTATTTAAATCTGGCGGACGAGGAAAAGATTCTCAAAAAATAAATGTAAATTCTACTGGATACGGACTTGTGTTTGTTAAGGGTGTTGTTGAAGCGCACAAGGGACGAGTTTGGGTCGAATCGGAGGGGGTTAATAAGGGATCGACTTTTTTTGTAGAACTCCCAAAAACTTCTTAAATACGGTACAATCCCGGCATGTCGCAAGAGCATGTTTGGGAAAGGGAATACAGAAAGCCAAAATTGTTGACCAAACAAAACAAACCGCAGAACGATACGGTCAGATTTGTCGAGTTTTTAAAGAAAAAAGCCAAAGTTAAGGCAGAAGGTTTGCGAGTGCTGGATCTTGGTTCTGGGGCAGGGCGAAACAGCTTTTATTTTGCAAAACTTGGAAATCAGGTCAGCGGGCTTGAAATTTCGAAAACTGCAATTGATGTGGCTAGAAGTTTTGCTAGAGATGCCAATTTACGTATTGATTACAAACGACAGACTATCGGAGACATTTTCCCATATGAAAATAATACTTTCGATATTGTACTTGATGTAGTTTCATCAAACTCGCTAACTGAAATTGAACGAGAGATTTATTTATCTGAAGTAAACCGCGTTCTAAAACCAGGAGGATATTTTTTCGTAAAAGCTTTGTCAAAAACAGGGGATTTGAATACCAAATATTTGCTCAAGCAATTTCCCGGCAAGGAAAAAGATACTTACAAAATGCCAGATTTAGGAGTAGTGGAACGCGTCTGGTCCGAGAAAGATTTTATTGAATATTACTCTAAATTTTTTAAAATTTTAAAAATTGGGCGTAAAACAAACTATCCGCGTATGAATGATAGGTCCTACAAGCGCAACTACTGGATATCCTATATGAAAAAGGAAAGTATTGACATTAAATAAATTTATGTTATTTTAATGTAAGAAGGGAGAATGACTAATGACAAAACAAGAAGAGGATATCTTAAGAGACAACAGGCTCTTCTTAGGTGATGACATTGGAAGGAAAAGCTTCTTCTATGTTCGAGAAGCAATTATGCTAAAGATGTCACAAGGGAACCCGACTCTCACCATTCATCTATCGAGTAATGGTGGAGACGTAGCCCCAGGTCGTGACATATTCGATTTCCTCAAGTACTACCCCGGAAAGAAAATTGGAGTTGGTCATGCGCTTGTGGCATCGACGGCTGCAATTGTCATGCAGGCGTGTGATTGGAGAGTTGTGACCCCATATACCAATGTGCTCATCCACAGTGTTTCAGGAACGAGGATCACATTAGAAGTTATCCAGAATTCCGACAAAATGAAAAAATTTGTCGAGGAATTGGAACGAGTTCAAGGAATATCTACTCAGATTCTTTCATCAAGAACCAAAAAAACCGCCAAGCAGATCATTGAAATTTGTGAACAAGATGCTTCGATGTCGGCTGAAGAGGCAAAGGAATTTGGTCTTATAGACCAGATCATTGTCACTGAAGCAGACATACGAGCACCTTGGATGGTGAAAGAAGAAAAAAAGTAGCCTCATGCAGAAAGCTTCGCGCTTCGCGTGGGGCTTTTCTGTTTATTAAAATTTGATAAACTTACAATATGACAAAAAAAATTCTACTTTCTGGGGTAAAACCGACGGGGCGGCCGCATATTGGAAACTATTTTGGGGCAATGAGGCAGTTTGTGGCTATGCAGAATCTTTATCAATCACTATATATGATTGCCGATTACCATGCGCTTAATTTCATTCAGGATAAAAAAGAAATGGAAGAAAATATTTTGGGAGTTGCAATGGACTATCTTGCACTTGGCCTTGATCCACAAAAATCAATTATTTTTAAGCAGTCAGATATTTCTGAACATACGGAATTGACTTGGATTTTTGACACTATTACGACCATGCCATATTTGATGCGTGCACATGCTTATAAAGATGCGGCTGCAAAGGACAATGAAATAAATGTCGGTACTTTTAATTATCCGATGCTCATGGCAGCAGATATTTTACTCTACGACACAGACGTTGTGCCTGTTGGTCAGGATCAAAAACAGCATATTGAATATGCTCGTGATACAGCGCAAAAATTTAACAATGTTTTTAAATCCGAAATCTTTAAATTACCTCAAGAAAAGATTCTTGATGATGTGGCAGTTGTCCCTGGGACTGATGGACGCAAAATGTCTAAAAGCTACGACAACACTATTCCTTTATTTGCCACTGAAGCTGAAATAAAAAAAGCAGTAATGAGTATTGTGACTGATTCATCTGGAGAAAAGCCTGAAAATGTTTTTGCAATTCATAAATTAGTTAAACCAGAGTCTGAACTTAGTGCATTGTATGACCAAAATAAAGGCAATTACAAAGCATTAAAAGAAGCCTTAATTTCTGATCTGGAAGATTTTATAAAACCACTTCGAGAGAAAAGGGAACAGTTGGAACACGACAAAGAATATGTACTTGATGTCCTTCGTGAAGGAGACAAACGGGCAAAAGCAAAAGCCGAGAAAAAAATGGAAGAAGTTCGCGAAGCAATCGGAGTTAAACTATATTAATCAATGCTGGCGCCATATGCAAGCTCATATTTTCTTGGAAAACTTGTAGATGGAATAATTAATTTTGCAAAAGCGGGCTCACAAATATCTAACTACAATCAAATTTGGTTTTTACTATTTCTATATGTTTTTGTTACTTCTTTGCCAAATCTTTTAGGAAATATTCAATACTATTATAGAAGAGTAATATATTCAGTTTTGGCTATTGAACTAGATGTATCCATTTTAAGAAAAAGAGAGGCGATTGATATCGCAACTTACGAAGACCCTGCTTTCCAAGATTTAAATCAACGAGCTTTTCGCAATGGTACTGGCCCAATTTATAATGTAACAACGGGACAATTAGAAACTTTGTATTCGATAACCAGTTTAATAGTTGGTACTGTAATAGCGGTACATTTTAATCTTTTCATATATGCCGTTGTGCTTCTATCAGCTATCCCAAGCTTTTTTGTTGATATGAAATTTGCATCTCGAAGTTGGAGTATTTGGGCAAAAGATTCACCTGACCAAAGAAGATATGCAGACTTAAGACAACATATTGTTTCTAGAGTACAACTTTTTGAAATAAAATTGTTACAGGCAGGAAGAAAAGTATTTGATTGGATAGAAAAAATTCTTATAAATTTTTATAAAAATCAGCTTCAATTTGAGAAAACAAAACTTTATCAGTCATCAATAACTGATGTTCTTTCGGCCATTGGCCTTATGATTGGATTATTTCTATTAGTTAAACAAGTTATTATTGGAACTGTAGCTGTAGGAGGTCTTGTTTATCTAATTGGTACATTTTTCAATGTTAGATCTGCTATAAGCTCACTTTTAACTACTATTTCAAATCAGTATGAAGATAGTTTAATTACAAATGACATAATTGATGTCATGGAGACAGCACCGGTCATTATTGAAGCAAGAAATCCGGTTCCATTAAAACTTAAATCTGCACCAGAAATCGTATTCGAAAATGTTGGTTTTAAATATAGAAATTCAGATAAGTGGAGTTTGAAAAATTTGAATTTAACATTCAGTGCAGGTGACAACATTGGTCTTGTTGGCAATAATGGGGCAGGTAAAACAACATTAGTAAAATTAATATCTAGAATTTATGATCCTACAGAAGGCAGAATTCTTATAAATGGCATTGATCTGAAAGATATTTCCATTCAAGAATGGTGGTCATATCTTGGAATTATGTTTCAAGATTATGCAAATTATGATTTCCTGGTGAAAGATGCAATTTCGATTGGAAATCCAAATAAACCCACAAATCTCACTAAAGTAATCGAGGCTGCTCATACGAGTCAAGCACATTTATTTATTGAAGAATGGGAAAAGAAATATGATCAGCAGCTTGGTGTAGAATTTAGCGGAAAAGAGCCGTCGAAAGGTCAAAGACAAAAACTTTCGATTGCAAAAACTTTATATCGTGATGGATTTGTAATGATTTTAGATGAACCGACTGCTTCTGTTGATGCGGAGTCTGAATCAAAAATATTCGACTCAATTGAAAATTTGCCAAAAGATAGAACAGCAATTTTAATTTCTCATGATTTTTCAACAATTTCTGCTTGTGACAAGATTTTTGTTTTAGATGATGGAAGATTAATTGAGGAAGGTGATCACAAGCACTTGATGTCGCTTAAAGGTAAGTATGCTGAGCTTTACAATTTACAAGCTAAAAGATTTAAAAAGTAGCCAGTTTATGCTAAATTAGCTATATGGAAAGAGTTAAAAATAAGGATATTGGTGAATATGTCGGAAAGGAAATAACTATCTATGGTTTTGCACATACGATACGTGTGCAAAGCAAGATTATATTTATCTTAGTTCGAGATATCACAGGCATTGTCCAGACTGTTGTTGAGGCAAAAAGTGAGGCGTTTGAAACAGCAAAAAATCTCTCGCATGAATCAGTAATAAAAGTTACAGGTCAAGTTAAAGAAGCAAAGCAAGCACCAGGTGGGTTTGAGCTGAATGTCTCTAATATCGAGGTTTTGTCAGTTGCTGATCCGGAACTTCCAATTCCAGTTGTTGTGAAGGGCGGGGAAGAAACAGAAGCACCAATAAGACTTGATTATCGATGGATTGATCTTCGTAAACCAGAAAAAGCTAAAATTTTTAAAGTGTGGACTGAATTAGAAAAAGGATTTCGAAAATATTGGAGTGATAATAATTTTATCCAACTTTATCCACCAAACTTTCTTAAAACCCAATCTGAATCAGGAGCAGAAGTTTTTACAGTAAACTATTTTGATCGCCAAGCTTATTTACCTCAATCTCCACAGTTTTACAAACAAATGGGAATTGCTTCTGGTTTTGAAAAAGTTTTTATGGTAGCACCAGTTTTTCGTGCAGAACCATCATTTACCACGAGACACTTAACAGAATTTACTGGTTGGGATTTTGAACTGGCGTATGTCAAAGATCATCACAGCATAATGGACGAGGAAGAAGGAATGTTGGTCGAAGGTTTTAATCAATTGCTAGAAACATTTCCTGATCTTGATATTACTGTTCCATCGCGGCCATTTCCGAGACTAACAATGGTTGAAGCAAAGAAGATTTTAAAAGACGAGGGTATTCCAAGTCCAGAAGAACACGATCTATCTCCAGAGGAAGAGCGAGCAATTGCTGATTATATAAAAAAAGAAAAAAATCACGATTTTGTTTTCATAACTGATTATCACAAATCAAAAAGTGCGTTCTACCACATGAGACTGGAAGAAGAACCTGACAGATCTCGCAGAGCAGATCTTTTATATCGTGGACTTGAAGTGACAACGCTTGCTCAACGTGAACATAGACCAGAAATATTAAAAAAACAAGCAGAAGAAAAAGGGATGTCTCTTGAACCATTAACAGACTACATTAATTTTTTTCGATATGGTTGCCCTCCACATGGCGGCGGTGGTATTGGTCCAGGTCGTTTGGTTATGAAAATTCTGGATTTGCCTAACGTTAGGGAAGCAACATATCTCCCTCGAGATGTTAAAAGATTGAATCCTTAAAATTATCTCATCTGCGTTGTTGAACTTCAAAAAATGCTCGTCACTTTACTATTTGTAAAGCTCCTCACATTTTCCTCGTCCGCCTAGCATCTAAAGCAATTTTCCTGATTTAAGAAATTCAAATGTTATAATCTAATTATGGACTCGGAATTTCAGGTCAAAACTCACATATTTGAAGGGCCGCTTGATACTCTGCTTTCGCTGATTGAAAAGCGGAAACTTTTCATAAATGATATTTCACTTGCTCAAGTGGCAGATGACTATATTGCTTATGTGAAATCGCTAGAGAATTTTCCAATTGCAGATTCAGCCCATTTCATTTTGATTGCCTCCACACTTGTACTGATTAAATCAAAATCACTTTTGCCCACACTCGAGCTTTCAGAAGAAGAGCAGGGAAGTATTGAGGATTTGGAAAATAGATTGAAGGAATATCAAAAGTACAAAGCTTTAGCACGACATTTACGAGACAGGTTTGGTATTAATGTCGAATATTTGCGATTGCCATCAAAAGATCAGATCATTGTTTTTACTCCAGATAAAAATATTTCAGTAGAAAGGATTCAAGAAACAATTCGATCCGTTCTTGCCTCCATGCCAAAGCAGGAGCTTGTTCCAAAAGCCATTGTTCAAAAAGTTATTTCACTTGAAGAAATGATAGAGAGTTTAACTAAACGAATTCAGACAAATCTAAAAATGAGTTTCAAAGAATTTTCTCAACATGGTAAAACAGAGAAAGTAAATGTCATCGTTTCATTTTTAGCTATGCTAGAATTAGTAAAGCAGGGAATTATTCAGGTTAGGCAAGATAGGGATTTTCATGATATTGAAATTGAGTCACAGTCAGTTGGAATACCAAGATATTAATTTCTTTCTCACCATGACTTTTTCATCACCGGAATAATTTTTTGCTAAAAATTTTCCTAGCGCTCGTGATTCACTCACTCCGCGATGCGCTGAAAAAATCATGGTTCGACAAAATTAATTATGAAAGAGTCAGAATTAGTAAAACAACTTGAAGCAGTTCTTTTTTATCTTGCTGAACCTGTAAGTATTAATTTTCTTTCAAAAACGTTGGAAGTTTCTAAAAAAGAGATTGAAAGTGCAATTCGAGAATTAGGTACTGATTTAGAAAAAAGAGGAACTAGATTAGTCGTACATGATGGGGAAGTAACGCTTGTTACAGCTCCAGAATTTTCAGGTCTCATTGAAAAAATAGTTAAAGAAGAACGCGAACGAGATTTAGGGAGAGCTGGAATTGAGACATTAGCTATCATTGCCTACAAAGGACCAGTGACGAAAAAAGAAATTGAATATATTCGTGGAGTTAACTCTCAATATGCCTTGCGAAATCTTCTTTTGCGAGGTTTAGTTCAAAAAAAAGCTGCAACTGGTGACGAACGTATGGTAATCTATACTATTACAGGTGACACTTTGCGTTATTTAGGCTTGAGTAATATTTCTGAATTGCCTGAATACGAAGAAATCCAAAAACAACTTGAAGTAAGTGAAGATTCTGAAATAAAAGAGGATGGAGAATAATAACGATCAAATTCCAGGAATACCAAAATGGATGCTTGTGATGAATGCTTTCATCATGATCATTTTGCTTTTACTTTTCTTTCTAATTTACGGTGCGACACACAAGCCAATTTCGAGAGTGGTTCGTGAAGAAAATTTAGTTAAAAGTGAACTAATACCGTTAGAAAATGTTCCAATTCTTGCAAAAGCAGCTTTTGTTTATGACGTTCGAGAAAACAGAGTAATTTACAAAAAAAATGAAGTCGCCCAGCTACCTTTAGCCTCTCTAACAAAACTGATGATGGCTCTTACGGCTGTAAAAATTTTCTCGAAAGATTCGCACATTATGATTAAGAAGGAATTTCTAGAGGAAGAAGGTGATAGTGGGCTCTTGGCCGATGAATCCTGGAAATTAAAAGATTTGCTTGATTTTTCTCTTGTTGTTTCTTCAAATGATGGGGCACGGTCAGTTGCTTCGGTAATTGGTGCCTCAAATTTAAAAACAAATAACTATGAAATGGGTCGCAAGGAATTTATTAATAAAATGAATGTTACTGCCCAAGATTTGGGACTGAAACAAACTTATTTTGTAAACGAAAGTGGACTTGATATTGGTGATGTTAGCGGCGGCTACGGATCTGCAATGGATATTGAAAAATTGATGCAATATATTTTAATAAATAACCCTGAACTTCTTGAAGCTACAAAATATGCAAGCCTTTCGATTGATTCGATGCACGGAGTTCACATTGCTAAAAACACCGATCAAGATATAAAAGTTATTCCTGGATTAATTGCCGGTAAAACTGGTTACACCAGTCTTGCTGGTGGCAATCTGGCTGTAGCTTTTGATGCTTCAATTGGACGGCCAATTATTGTTGTTGTTCTCGGTTCAACCGAAGCTGGAAGATTTAGTGATGTTGAGACTCTAGTGAAAGCAACACTTGCTTATATAAACAATTCTTAATGAGGTAAGACAGCCAAAAAAGCCTTATTTTTGGACAAATTTCGGCTTTTTTAGTAGAATCGGGTAATGTGCGGAATTGCTGGAATTCTTGGTGATAATATTCGTGATAAGGAGATTGTCATAGGCAAAATGACTTCGCTTTTAGAGCATCGAGGGCCTGATGATCAGGGTTATTATATTGATAAATATGTCGGTCTTGGAATGCGTCGGCTTGCAATTATTGATCTAGAGCATGGCCGCCAGCCGATTACATCTGAAGATGAGAAGCTTGTAATTTTTTTTAATGGAGAAATTTATAATTACAAAGAGCTTCGTGAAGAACTGTCTGATTACAAATTTAAAACTGATTCTGACACAGAAGTAATTTTACATATGTTTGAAAAACATGGCCATGCAATGCTGCCTCGTTTGCGTGGCATGTTTACATTTTGCATTTACAATAACGAAACAAAAAAAGTTTTCATTGCGCGAGATTTTTTTGGAATTAAACCGCTTTATTATCTATCCGAAGGTGAAAAAATAGTTGCTTTTTCATCTGAAATAAAAAGTTTTCTCGAATACCCAGAATTTAAAAGAGAGGTAAATGATGCAGCTGTTTATAATTATCTTTCATTTCAATATAATCCATTAACTGAAACATTTTTTAAAAATGTTTATAAACTTCCTCCTGGTCATTTTCTTTCAATTGATTTAAATAAAAACGAAACAGTTATCGAAAAATACTGGTCATTTTCATTTGATCAAAAAAATAATCTCGAAGAAAAATATGTGACTCAAAAAATTAAAGAAACTATCAAGGATTCGGTCTCGCATCACATGATCGCAGACGTTCCTGTCGGAGCGTTTCTCTCAGGTGGAATTGACTCAAGTATTATTGCAACAAGCATGCAGGAAATCAGGGGAGAAAAAAAGATAAAAACTTTTACTGTCGGCTTCACTTCACTTTCAGAAGGCAAAGAATCAAAACAAACATCTGATTTTCTTGAAACGGATCATACAGAAATCACTATTACTGCAGAAGAATATTTTAAAGCATTATCTGATGCCGTTTATCATTTTGATGAGCCTGTAGCCGATCCAAGCGCAATCGGGCTTTATTTTCTAGCAAAAGAGGCTAGAAAGTCAGTCAAAGTTGTACTCTCTGGAGAAGGTTCTGATGAATTGTTCGGCGGTTACAATATTTATTTAGCCCCTATGGCGTCAGAAAAATTCAAATGGCTGCCAAACTGGATATTAAATTTATTTATTAGTTTGCCATTTGAATATTTTGGAAAAAATTACCTAAGGCGAGTAAAAATGAAACTCGAAGATTGGTATTTTGGACAAAAATATTTTAATGAATCAATTTTTCAGAGAAACGAAATTGAAAAAATTTGGCTTGAGCCTCAACAAAAATTTTTAAATCTGAATTCTTTGTACCGTGAGTCTCAAGGCTTAAGCGAATCGACCCAGATGCAATATATTGATATATATACCTGGCTAGTAGGCGATATTTTAGCCAAAGCCGACAAAATGACTATGGCCCATTCACTTGAGCTGCGAGTGCCATTTCTTGATATTCCAGTCTCAAATCTAG
Source organism: Candidatus Zambryskiibacteriota bacterium (assembly GCA_003173855.1). Taxonomy (GTDB): domain Bacteria; phylum Patescibacteriota; class Minisyncoccia; order Phycocordibacterales; family DATDWN01; genus C7867-006. Next base: position 175,884 of record PPGI01000010.1, read on the forward strand.
CAAAAACATTGCCAGATAAATTTAAATGGCGAAATGGAATAACCAAGTATCTTTTACGTGAAGCATTTAAAAAAATAGTTCCAGAAAAAACTCGAATGAGAAAAAAACTAGGTTTTCCAACTCCAGTAGGGAAGTGGTTTACCAAAGACAAAATTGATTTATATCTTACAATTTTAAAAAACAAATATATTGAAACACATTTAAACACTAAAGAAATTAAAAAAATAATTGACGATCATTTAAATAAAAAAAGAGATAATTCGAGAAAAATTTACCTGCTTCTTATGCTTGCATTGTGGTACAATGAATTTATAGCAAAATAAGATGATCAATGTTTTAAAAGTTGTCGTTCCTTCTGTTCTAGCTTTCTTTTTTGGAATAATTATTACCCCTTTTTTTACAGATATTTTCTACAAATACAAAATGTGGAAAAAATCTCCGCGTACAGAATCAAACATTACTACTGGCGATTTTGCCAAAGTTCATAACACCCATGCAGAGCTCTCAACTCCTAGACTCGGTGGAATGATTATTTGGGTTTCAGTAATTCTCACAGTCCTTGCAATCTATTTATTTTCGATAGTTTTCCCCTCAGATTTAACCATAAAATTAAATTTCTTAAGTAGAAATCAAACAATAATCCCGCTGGTTGCACTTATTTTGGCAAGTCTTATCGGATTGGTTGATGATCTGCTTCAGATTTTTGGCAAAGGAACATACGCAAAAGACCCTTTATTTTATCGAAAAATTAAAATTGCTTGTATTTTACTCATTGGTCTAGCAATAAGCTTTTGGTTTTATGACAAACTTGAAGCAACTGCCATTCATATTCCGTTTGATGGAGAACTTGAGCTTGGACTGTGGTTTATTCCATTTTTTATTTTGGTAATGCTCGGAGTTTTCTCAACAAGTGTTATAGACGGCATGGACGGTCTAGCAGGCGGAGTTCTCGCTATTATATTTACAGCTTATGCTGTTATTGCCTTTGTTCACAATCAAATCGACATTTCAGCTTTTTGCTCAGTTATAGCAGGTGGAATACTTGCTTTTCTTTGGTTTAACATTCCTCCCGCGAGATTTTATATGGGAGAAACAGGAATTCTTGGTTTAACAGTGACACTTTCTGTGATTGCATTTCTTACAAATTCTGCCTTACTGCTTTTAGTTATTGGTTTTCCTTTAGTTATTACTTCCTTGTCAGTTATTATTCAAATTATTTCTTATAAATATTTTGGCAAACGACGAGTTTTTAGATTAGCGCCGCTTCACCATCATTTCGAAGTAATTGGCTGGTCACGAGAAAAAATTGTAATGCGTTATTGGATTATTAGTGTAGTTTTTGCAATTATTGGTGTGATTATTGCACTCATTAGTTAATAAAAAGGCGACACCGAAGTGCCGCCTCGTTGTCGGAACTAAATTGATACCTGTTCCGACTCCCTTCGACTTCCTTGTCTGTGCTTTCGGATTTCTCCGCGCCATAAGCCGTAGATGCCAACCACAGTTGACACAACGACACTGACGATAAATAGAGGATTTCTCAAAAAATTGGCGAGAGCCTGATTGATCATGATCTCTCCCTCATATTGAATCTGAAATCATAATGACATGTTGTCATTTATTTAGCAATATATAATCCACAGATATAAAAGGCCTTAAAATGTTATACTTTTAGAGAATTTACCATGAAAAAACTGAAGTTTGATATACCTTTTTTTATTTCCGTCCTGATTCTTGTTATTGTCGGGTACCTTATCTTTTTTTCCGCATCAATGGGCTTGCTTTCAAGTCAGGCAGCAAAATATAAGGGAGTAGCCTTCAACCAGACAGTTTTTGGTCTCATTTTAGGTTCCATTGCTTGTTTTATTACAGCAAATATTGATTATAGAATTTATCGAAAATTTTCATTTTATATTTTTGTTGGATCAATAATTGCAACATTGCTTGTCTTTGTTCCACATCTTGGTGTTGGTCATGGTGGGGCAAATCGCTGGATTTACATCGGATCTTTCTCGCTTCAAACATCAGAATTTTTGAAAATTGGCTTTATAATGTTTTTCTCTGCTTGGGTTGCAAAAGCAAAAGACAAAACAGGAACTTTAAAAGGCGGTCTTATTCCATTTGTAATTTTAATAGGAATTGTTGGTGCGATTCTTTTAAAACAACCAGATACTGATACTTTTTTGATTATTGCTTTTGCTGGATTAGCAATATTTTTAGCAGGAGGTGGAAAGTGGAATCATATACTTTTAATGGGACTTTGTGGTCTATTGGCATTAACGATACTTGCCTTTGCGAGACCATACGTTATGAGTCGTATTAACACTTTTCTAAATCCAAAAGATAACGCACTTGGTAGCGGTTACCAAATACAACAATCACTGATTGCAATTGGAAATGGCGGAATTTTTGGTCGCGGTTTTGGCCAATCAGTTCAGAAGTTTAACGTTTTGCCAGAACCAATAGGGGATTCGATCTTTGCAGTTTTTGGAGAAGAGTTTGGATTTTTAGGAACAGTTTCGTTAATTTTATTGTTCGTATTTTTTGCATTTCGCGGTCTTAAAATTGCCGGTCAAATTCCGGATGCCTTTGGTAGACTTATGATTGTCGGTATTGTTATACTGATTGTGTCTCAAGCTTTTGTAAATATTGGAGCAATGGTTGGTGTACTGCCTCTTTCTGGCATTACGCTCCCATTTGTCAGTCATGGTGGGACGGCATTGTTTATGACATTGGCTGAAGTCGGAATTATCCTAAATATATCAAAATCGCGAAAAATAGTTAAATAATTGATATGAAAATACTTCTTACAGGTGGCGGAACTGGCGGGCATTTTTATCCAGTCATTGCGGTTGCACAGCAAATTAATGAGATAGCTAAGGAAAATCGACTAGTTCGTCCAGAAATTTATTTCATGTCTACAGATCCGTACAATGAAGGATTACTTTTTGAAAATAATATTCAATTTGAACAGGTAATTTCTGGAAAAATTCGCCGAAAAAAATCTTTAGCCAATCAATTTTTAAATTTTTTTGATCTTTGGAAGATTTTCTTCGGATCAATCGAGGCTATTTGGAGAATGTTTGTTATTTATCCAGATGTAGTTTTTTCTAAAGGTGGTTACGCTAGTTTTCCGGCACTATTAGCTGCAAGAATTTTGCGAATTCCAGTGGTTATTCACGAGTCAGACTCTGAACCTGGCAAAGTAAGTCGTTGGTCATCTAAATTTGCTCAGAAAATTGCCATTTCATATCCTGAAGCTATTACATTTTTTCCAAAAGACAAAACTGCATATACCGGAAATCCACTAAGAAAAGATATTGAAGAAGCTCTACCTTCGGGAGGTCACGCTTTTTTTAATTTTGATCAAAATATTCCTACAATATTAGTGCTTGGCGGTTCGCAAGGTGCACGATTTATAAATACAATAATAATGGATTTGCTGCCAGAATTGATCGAAAAATATCAAATTATCCATCAAACCGGAAAAAATAATTACAAAATTATTTTAGAAACCCGGGATGTGGTTCTTGCAAAAAATCCACACATTGATCGCTATAAGCCATATGACTATTTAAATACTATTAATCTGCGAGCAGCAGCTGGAGCAGCAGATCTAATTATCTCTAGAGCTGGGTCAACTATTTTTGAAATCGCTTCTTGGGCGAAACCTTCGATTATCATTCCAATTCCAGAAGAAACTTCTCACGATCAAAGATTAAATGCTTATTCATACGCTCGGACTGGCGCGGCAGAAGTTATTGAAGAAAAAAATTTTTCACAAGGTGTTTTACTTTCGGAAATTGAAAGAATTATTTCTGATAAAAATTTAAGAGAAAAAATGTCAACTGCTGCTAAAAATTTCGCGAGGCGCGATGCAGCACGGTTAATTGGTCAGGAAATTATGTCTATCGCTATTGAACATGAAAAATAACGAAATAGTTGTAAGAATACCTCCTTCACCGACTGGCTATTTTCACGTAGGAAGAGCAAGGACAGCGTTGTTTAACTATTTGTTTGCCAAGAAAAATGGAGGCAAAATTGTTTTTCGTATTGAAGACACTGATAAAGAACGTTCAAAAAGAGAATTTGAAGAAGACATTGTTGAAAGTTTAAAATGGCTCGGAATAACTTACGATGAAGGCCCGTTTCGGCAGTCAGAAAGAAATGATATCTATCGAGAGTCCATTCAAAAAATGATAAAGAATGGTTCAGCTTACATTTCCGAAGAATCTGAAGGATCGAATAAGGAGGTGGTTCGCTTTAAAAATCCTGGAGGAAAAATAAAATTTGAAGATATTATTCGTGGTGAAGTTGAAATGGAAATTGATGATTTAAAAGATTTTATTATTGCAAAAAATATAGACGAGCCTCTGTATCATTTAACTGTTGTTGTCGATGATTTTTTAATGGGAGTTACACATATTATTCGAGGAGATGATGGTATTTCAAATACTCCTAGACAAATTTTACTTCAGGAGGCTATTGGTGCCCCTAGGCCAAAGTATGCACACGTACCCCTAATCCTCGCGCCAGATAAAAGTAAGATGTCAGCAAGACATGGTGCAGTTTCACTTCGAGATTTTAGGGAGGCAGGTTATCTTCCAGAAGCAATAGTCAATTTTCTAGGGCTATTAGGCTTTAATCCTGGTGGAGAAAGGGAAATTTATAAAATGTCTGAACTGATTGAGGTTTTTGATTTAAGCCGTGTACAAAAGGGTGGTGCTGTCTTTAATACGGAAAAATTGGATTGGATAAATAAAGAGCACATAAAGCTTCTGTCTGAAAAGGAAAGGAATGAAACCATCAAAAAATATTTAGAAAAAAACGGATTCAAAAATCCAAACCCTAAAATATTTCCAATTATTTTTGAACATATTTCAAAATGGGGTGATATAGACAAAATGACTAGGGAAGGGGAGTTGGATTTTTATTTTAAAACACCTGAATACGAAACTCACCTACTCTTCTGGAAAGGGAAGGAAGATAAAGAAACAACTAAAAAACATTTAAATTGGATTCTAGAAAAAATTTCAACTGTTGACTTTGAATCAGTAGAATCTGCAAAAAATTTGATATTTGATTATGCAACAGAACAAGGACGCGGTGAAGTTCTTTGGCCTCTTCGCGTTGCCCTTTCTGGTAAGGAAAAGTCTCCTGATCCGTTTACTTTACTATATGTTTTGGGGTCTGTGGAGAGCAAAAAAAGGATAGAAAATGCTATAAATAAACTGTCGTGAAATGGAAGTTAGTTTGGTTAATTATAATTTTTTCACTTGGAATTAAGGTGTATGCAGATACACAGGAAGATTTGCAATCAAAAATTGATGAGCGAAATCAGCAAATAAAACAACTTGAACAAGAAATTAGCCAATATAATTCTGAGGTAACCAATGCTTCAAATCAGGCAAGAACTCTTCAAAATACTCTAAAAACCCTCAATTTAACTCAAAGAAAAATAGGCGCAGATATTAGCTTAACTCAAAATAAGATCACGAAAGCCAATCTTACCATCGATCAGCTTAGCGGCCAGATCGAAGACACAAAAGCTCATATCGATCTTAATAAGAAAGCAATTGCTAGTGCTATCAAGTATGATCAATCCATCGAGGATATTGGTATTGTTGGAATAATTTTATCAAAATCAAATATTGGTGATATTTGGAATGACCTTGATTCAACACATGAGATACAATCGACAATTCGTAATAAATCTAAAGAACTTTCTCTCCTTCAATCCAATATAGAAAACCAGCAAAGTGCTGTTACTGATCAAAAAAATAATCTAGTTCGACTGCAAAAAGATCTAGGTGGTAAACGCGAAGCTATTCAGGAAACTGTTAAGGAGCAAAACAGCTTGCTAGTTCAAACAAAAAATAAGGAACAAACATTCAAAGATTTAGTCCAACAAAAGGAGATTCAAAAAGCTCAGTTTGAAAAAGACGTCTTTAATTTCGAATCGCAGCTTCACTTACAAATTGATAAAACAAGCTATCCCGCTCCACAACACGGAATTCTCTCATGGCCATTGGATAATGTTTTTATAACTCAAGGATTTGGTAAAACCGTTGGTGCAGAAAAATTATATGTTTCCGGCTCGCATAATGGTGTTGATTTTAGAGCTTCAATCGGAACAGCTGTAAAAAATGTCCTGGCTGGCACAATTGTTGGCACTGGAAACACTGATGCTTACCCAGGCTGCTATTCATTCGGTAAATGGGTTATGGTCAAGCATGACAACGGCCTTTCAACTATTTATGGACATCTTTCAGCAATAAGTGTATCTAATGGAGACCATATTCAAACCGGTGATTTAATTGGATACACTGGCAATACTGGCTATACAACTGGCCCGCATCTCCACATTAGTGTTTATGCTACTCAAGGTGTTCGAATCGAAAAATTTGTAAATAGTAGGGGCTGTAAAGAAGCAATTTTGCCTTTAGCAGATACTGCTGCCTACCTTGACCCTCTAGCCTATTTTCCAAGCTTATAAAAGGGGATAATCCTCTTACAACATCAAATATTAATGGTATAATTTTTTTAGTTATTAGCACATTAATTATTTGTTATGTTTAAAAAAAATAAGCAAGAAATTTATGTCGGTGTCGGAATTCTAATAGTTCTTGTGATTATTATTGCTTATTGGTTGCAAGACAACACAAGTTATACAGTTGTTCCTGTAAACCAATATTCGCAATCTGGGCAGCAAGGATCAAAAAATGTTGTTTCAAGTAAAAATGTTCTTCCAATTTATACAATAATCGTAGGCGGAAGCACAAATACTTTTGAATTGCACGCACATGATATTGCTGGACTACATACCGGCCCAACAGGAGTTGCCCAGCAAGGACTCCCTCTTTATGAAAGCAAGATTCCTGGTTCAAGTTTTGCAATGTCATCAAATCAAGAGACTTTAATTCTAGATTCTAAGAATCCATATACAGTCGATATTTATGGAAAATCGCCATCATTTATAAATATTACTGTTATGGTGTCAAAAGCAGGGGATAGCAAACCAACTATTTATGTCTCCCCTAATAATTTCCAAACTGTTTATGGTTCAAAAACAACTATAAATCTGCCACTAGGGAATGGCGTTCCAGTTCTTCAAATTGATACTAACAGTGACGGTGTAGTTGATTCACAAGTTACAATGAAACTTCAATGATAATTAAAGTCATCAGTATAGTCATGGTACCAAAGATATATTGTGCGACATACTCTAATTCTACTTCCCTCAGAAAATAAACAAGAAAAAAGGAGAAACCAAAAAATAAGACTTCTCTTCCCTAAAGATTTAGACCGATAAAAAGTAAATAATATAAGACAAGACAAAAACAAAAGCTCCCTATTTCGGGAGCCTTTGTTTTTAAGTTTATTTAGAGTTTATTGCTAACTGACTTGATTCAAGTTTCGCTGCATCTGTTTTACCCCAACAAGCTTTTGAAGACTTCCAAGGAGCTGTTCCTTTATCCTCGTAAAGCTCACGGGCATATGCAGTGTTACCAGAAATTGTGTAGATATCGTAGTTCTCCGAAGTCGCTCTATCCAAGTGATAATGTTCGTTGATTTGCATCACACCAACATCTTCTGGATTAACTAAACCTCTATGAACATCACCATCAGAGTCTAATTGTCGGAAGTGTGATTCACATCGAGCAATTTCGATCATAACAGGAATGTCTTTGAAGTACTGTCTTACATATTGTTCTGTAGACATGAGATTCTCTACATCCTTGTTGTCAATCTGCCTAACAAGTGTACTTTCAGTAACACTGTTTTCTATCTTCGGAGTTGTTGTCGGCATTAGTGTACTGACCCCACCCGTAATAGAATTCAAAACCATAAACAAACTGATAGCTGTGAAATTAAGAATACTCTTTGCTTAAGTAATAATTCTGTAAGACTGCTTTAACGGAAAAACTCAGATTTCCTGAGTTGGATATAGTATAACATATTCATGAATAATGTCAATGTTTAGGACACGAAAGTACGTTTTGTAAAGTCCTAAAATATGGCTCTAACTAGCTGTCAAATTGGCAAATTCATAAGACATTATTTCTAAAAATTAATCAAACTTTACAGATTAGTTACGTTATTTTACACCAAATTTGAGCTTAAACGAGCATCAAAAGGGCTACTGGCACTAAATTCCACCAAATTAATCGATTTTGAGTGAATAATGAATCAAATTGCTCTGAATAATTGTGAAGGACGTCATAATTAATAGTTGTATAAGAAAAAACGATTATTAACAACACAAAAGCTAATGATAGAAATGAAAGTCTTAAAATTGATGTATTTCCATCTGCCTTAATAAATCTATCAATAATTATTGTAATTAAAACTAAAATAATTGAGAAAACTAACAACTCATTTATGACCTGTGCAAAATCACCTTTTAGGACAATTAATTTATCTATATAAGGAAAAGTCTTATATATAAGAGTAGTTGGATAGAAAGCAAGAATAATGGAAACGAGTCTTCCCCTGCCGAAATAAAGTGAAAATGCGAGAATCAGAATAAAAAGACTGCCTATAAATAAAGTATCACTTGAGAAATAACGAAAATAGCCAAAAATCTTTAAACCAGAACCCAGAATATTGTGCATACTGGCCATACACTAATTATATCCCTTCTTTTTTCAGACTTTCAACTGCCTTTCTAGCATCTTTTGATAATCTTCTTGGAATTAAGATGTGAACTTTTATCAAAATATCTCCGCGATTGCCTCTATCAGATGGAACACCTTTGCCTTTGATGCGCAAAATATCTCCGTGAGCTACTCCTTCGGGAATTTTTAGCTTAATATCACCATCAAGAGTTTTGATTAGCTGTTCACCTCCCAAAAGTGCATCTGAAAGTTTTACATTTAAGTCCATGATCAAACTATTTCCTTCTTTTCGGAAAACTTGATGTTTTTTAACATAAATTTTGATATAGAAATCTCCTGACTGACCACCTTTAACAGCTTCGCCGGCTCCGGAAAGTCGAATCATTTCGCCGTTATCAATTCCTTTTGGAATTTTTACTTTAATTTCTGTTTCCTTTTTGTAAACACCCTCTCCATGACAAACATGACATTTAACTCGGGGGATTTTCCCTGTTCCATGGCAAGTTGAACAAGTAGCAGTTGATTCAAATTGGCCAAAAAAGGTTCTTTTTACTTCCCTAACAGTGCCCTTTCCGTTACAAATTGTACAAGTTATGAGTTCAGAGCCCTTTTCTGCACCTGAACCGTTACAATTTTCACAAGCCGAAGTCTTATTTAAGAGAATTGTCCTCTCAACACCAAAAACCGCCTCTTCAAATGAGAGTTCAACATCAAGCGAAATATCTCTGCCTCGTTTTGGTTCCCGTCTTCGTGATGAACCACCAAAGACATCGTTGAAAATATCTCCAAAATCGAATTCAAAACCATTTCCACCTTGTGTAAATTGAGAAAAATCGAAACCTCCAAAACCAGATCCGCCAGAACTTGCGCCAGCTGAACTGAATGTTCTGCCATAAGCATCATACTCTGCTCTCTTTCGATCATCAGAGAGTACAGAATAAGCTTCATTTATTTCTTTGAATTTTTCTGCGTCTCCTGTTTTTTTGTCGGGATGATATTTGTGAGCTAGATTACGAAAGGCTTTTTTTATTTCTTCCTTGTTTGCTTTTTTGTCGATGCCAAGAATTTGGTAATAGTCTTTTGCCATATTATTTTTACATTATATTCTTTTTGAATTTTCTGTGAACTTGACTCTAGGTTAGTTTTATTCTGTCACCCAATTTTAATGTAGTTTCCTTGACTTATTTGTTATCTTCTGGTTTCTTTTCTTCAAAGTCAGCATCGCGGACTTTTTCCTCTTCCTTTGGTGACGTCTGACTCTGTTCTTGGGCGGCTTTATTTAGAATTTCTCCAATTTTTTGAAGTTCAGTTGATAGAGTTTGAGTCGAGGATTTTATTTGGTCAATGTTTTCCCCATCTTTAGCTTTTTTTAGATCGGCAACTTTTGTTTCAATTGAGTTTTTAAGGTCAGCCGGAACCTTATCACCTGCATCCCGAAGAGACTTCTCTACTGTATAGATTAGCTGTTCTGCAATATTTTTAGCCTCAACAAGATCTTTTTTCTTTGCGTCCTCACTTGCATGAGCTTCGGCATCTTTTTGCATTTTATCAATGTCCTCTTTTGAAAGACTTGAACGTGCTTCGATTCGAATTGATTGCTCCTTGTTTGTTGCCTTGTCCTTTGCTTTGACAGAAAGGATACCGTTTGCATCAACATCAAATGTCACTTCAATTTGTGGCATGCCTCGCTGAGCTGGTGGGATTCCATCTAGAATAAATCGTCCAAGAGATTTGTTGTCAGATGCCATTGCTCGCTCTCCTTGCACAATATGTATTTCAACTTGAGTCTGATTATCTGCAGCTGTAGAGAATATTTGTGATCGAGAAGCAGGAATTGTGGTATTTTTATCAATCAATTTAGTTGCCACTCCTCCCATAGTCTCGATTCCAAGTGAAAGTGGAATAACGTCGAGCAAAAGCACGTCTTTAACATCACCAGAAAGAATTCCTCCCTGAATTGCTGCTCCAAGAGCTACAACTTCATCAGGATTAATTGATTTGTTTGGTTCTTTGCCAAAATAAGCTTTCACTCTTTCTTGAATTTTTGGCATTCGAGTCTGACCTCCTACCAAAATAACCTCATTAATCTGGCTAGTTGTGAACCCTGATGATTCAAGTGCTCGTTTTGTAATCTGCATTGCGCGCTCAACCAAATCGCTAGCCAATTCTTCTAGTTTTGCTCGACTAATTTTAATAAGAAGGTGTCGTGGGCCAGAAGCGTCTGAAGTTATAAATGGAATGTTTACTTCAGTTTCGACTGCCGTTGAAAGTTCAATTTTAGCTTTTTCTGCTGCTTCATCTAGTCTCTGCAAAGCCAAAGTATCTCCTCTTAAATCAATCCCAGAATCTTTTTTAAATTCGTCAGCCAAAAAGTTAATGATTTTCTGATCGATATCTTTTCCTCCTAGATGTGAGTCCCCATCTGTTGATTTAACTTCAATTACTGCATCCCCTACCTCAAGAATGGAGATATCAAATGTACCGCCACCGAAGTCAAAAACAGCTATTTTCTCCTCTTTTTGACCTTTATCGAAGCCGTAAGCCAGAGCTGCGGCTGTTGGTTCGTTTATAATGCGAAGGACGTTAAGACCGGCAATTTGACCTGCGTCTTTTGTCGCTTGTCGCTGTGAATCGTTAAAGTAAGCTGGCACAGTAATAATGGCATCTGTTACCTTTTGACCAAGCTTTGCTTCAGCATCGGCTTTTAATTTTCCCAGAATCATTGCTGAAATTTCTTCTGGAGAGTAATCTTTATCTCCCATGTGGACTTGTACACCGCCTGTAGCAGATTTTTTCACTTCAAAAGGCACTATTGCTTTATCTTTTCGAACGGCTTCATCATCGAAGTTGTGTCCGATAAATCTTTTAATTCCGAAAACTGTATTTTTTGGGTTTGTTACCGCTTGCCTTTTAGCAAGAAGTCCAACTAGTCGCTCACCAGTTTTTGATGTAGCTACTATCGAAGGAGTTGTTCTTGCTCCCTCTGAATTTTCTAATATTTTCGGCTGTCCAGCTTCCATGACTGCGACAGCACTAAATGTTGTTCCTAAATCTATTCCTATTGTTTTACTCATATTTGAAATATTAATTATTTAATGTTAATTTCTAATTGGAGGTTTTCATGAGAGCTATTTGGAATGGTTATCCAGACTACAAGCTTGTTTTAGTTGTTGAGACCGCCAGTGATCTTGAAGTTGTAACAAGATTCTGTGAGGATATGATCAGGCATAATCTCCAGTTCTCTATTGGTAATGCATTATCTATGCCTAGAGATCATAACGGTAATCCACACGGATATATTCAGTTTGAGGGTCGACCTCAAACTGAATCCACCCCGCATTAATGCGGGGTTCGTTTTATATAAAAGTTGGTGCACGAGGTTTAGAACCTAAAGAATAAATTCCAACTAAAACTATATAAGGATTATTTAGACTAAATTTAACTTCATTTTCTAAAAAATTAATATAGTCTTTTTCTACATCTCGTAAAAGAATTACTCTGTTTGGATCGTCTAAATATTCAAAATCCACCAGCTTTGCTTTTAATCTTCCTGAATTTTCGTATATCCAAAATCTTGCACGAACCAAATTCCCGTTCTTGTCTTTAAGAACTTTTTCAATATATTGTGAATTTGATTTAACTATTTGCATTTAATTTTCTTTATATTCACCAACTTTAACTTTCGGTGGACGTATCTCCTTTCCATTTAGTTCATAACCAAGCTTTAAAACCTCCAGTATTTTACCATCGTCTGATGGCTCGTCAACTTTAACGGTTTCTACAGCGTCATCTCTCCTTGAATCATACATTTCTCCTATCGGATTTATTACTTTGAGCCCGTGAGAGGTCAAAATATTGTTAAGTTGAGAATGAATGTATTCGACGCCAACTCGCCAATTTTTATCGACTTTTTCCCAAGCCACTTTGTTTTTAAAAGCACTTTCAAAAGAATCAAGTACAGGCAAAAGTTCCGAAATAACATCTGCTTTGGCGAATTTAAGAAATTCCCGCTTGTCTTCTTCATCCTTTCTCCGAACATTTATAAATTCTGCCTTATCTCTCTGCCATTTATCCAATAATTCAGTATTTTTCTTCTCTAAATCCTTAATTCGTGCCTTAAGTTTTTCGATTTTTTGGGTGTAATCTGGAGCTGTTACTTCTGCATTATCTTCAAAGACCATATCGTCTCCTGGATCAGTGTCCAATTCATCAGAGCTATCGTATTCTTTGGAATTTTTTTCTTCATCTTTCATAATGTGGAGTTATTTTAACATTAAATTTATGATGGTCAAATTAAGTTGACAAGTAGATTAAAAATGTTACCCTATGTGAGGAGGTGTGTAATGAATTTAAAAGAAGTTGTCATTTTTGTTCTAAGAAAAGGAGTTCCAGTAGATATTGTATCTGATGGAGATAGAGAAGCACTGGAGTTTGTCTCAAGTATTGAACCATCAAGTGCTTGGGTAAATGCAACACTTATCGATTCTGAAGATGAAAGTCGAGAGGGTGTACTCAGACTTAAATGGGAGGACATAAAATGTAACCGCTACTAGATTTTGAAAAATCGCAAGTGGCGGTTTTTCATTTATCTCTTGCTCCAATTAGGAGTACTCGGAAACCGACGGTTTTCCGACGTTCCCTTCGCTCACTGCCTTCCTGCACAGGAGAGAGCCTTCTCTCCCGACCCCACACTCACCTAAGTGGTCAAAAACAAAAACTCCCTTTCGGGAGTATTTTGTTATCTTTTTGACCACTTAGGTGCCTTTCTAGCCTTCTTCAAACCGAATTTGCGTCGTTCTTTTGCTCGTGGGTCTCGTTTTAGATACCCGGCTCGCTTTAGAGTCTTTCTTAACTCCCCTTTGTGTTCTACCAAAGCTCGGGCAATTCCATGTCGTAGTGCTTCTGATTGTGAGTGAATTCCTCCACCGTAAATTTTTGCAGTGACTTTGAATTTAGAGTCCATGTCATTTAGAGGTTGTATTGCAGTATTTCTCATGTCATCAGTTGGAAAATATTTTTCTAGATCTTTTTCGTTAATAACAATATGATTTTTGGTGCTAGGTGAAATTCGAACACGAGCAACTGAAGTTTTCCTTCGGCCAACGGCTTCAAAATATTTTTCACTATGATGTTTTGTTGCTTCTCTTTCCATAATTATTCGGTAACTTTTAAATTATTCATCATTTTTGCTCGTAATTTGTTTTTGGGAAGCATTCCCCAAACTGCCTCTCGAAATAGTTCGCTGTAACCCTTTTTAGAAATAACTTCAGACATAGTTGGTTTTCTTAGACCTCCTGGATAGCCTGAATACCGAGCGTAAGTCTTTTGAGACTTTTTGTTCTCAGTTACCAATGCTTTGCTTGAATTTACAATCTCAACTTGAATATTTGGGATTTTATTTCGTGCAAAACTAGTTAAATTCTTGCCCATTAAAAGCACGGCGGCTTCAGTTGCCACTCGCCCAATCTTTTTATTTTGTGCGTCAATTGTGTGCTTCATATCTATACAAATTCAATTACGGCCATAGGTGCCCCATCAGAAAGTCTCTGTGGGAGTTTTGTAATTCTTGTATATCCACCAAGGCGATCTGCATACTTTGGAGAAAGATCTTTAAGAATTTTTGTAGCTCCATCTGTACCAATTTTTGAAGATAGCATTCGTCGTGATGCTACTCCGGGATTTCTTCCAAGACTCACAAGCTTCTCAACATAAGGTCTGATTTCCTTTGCCTTTGCTTCTGTAGTCATTATTTTTCCATTTTTAACAAGAGATAACGCCAAAGACTTGATGAGACCTCGTCTAACCTTTCGAACTCGTCCAAATTTTCTGTTGGCGTTGTGATGTTTCATTATTTTAATGTAATTCCAAATGTTCCTAAAACTTCTTTAATTTCATTTAGTCCTTTTGCACCAAGACCTTCAATTTCCAAAATATCCTTTTCTTTCTTTCGAGCAAGGCCGCCGACAGTTCGAATGTTTGCATTTGAAAGTGCGTTTTGTGTTCTCGCAGAAAGATTAAGTGTTTCGATTCGAGTTTTCAGTGCATCATCATCCATCGGAGTCTTTTGTGACTCTACTGAAGGTGAAGGCATAATAATTTCCTCTTCTTTAAATCCAACGATAGCCTTAAGTTGGTTGATCATTGTTTCGATTGATTTCTCAAGGGCTTGTTTTGGGGTAATCGTTCCGTCTGTTTCAATAAATATTTTTAACCGATTAAAATCTGTTCTGTCTCCAACTCGCATGTTTTCTACTTCATAACTTACGCGTCGAATCGGCGTAAAAATTGCATCAAGTGTAATTTGGCCAATATCAACTCGATTTTTTTGAATTTCTTCTTTTGGAACAAAACCTAATCCTTTTTGAGAAGTGATCTCCAAATCAAGTTCAGCATTTTTATCGGTTAAGGTTGCAATAACTAGTTCAGGATTGAGGATTTCAACTCCGCCTGGCAGTTTAATATCTCCTGCAGTTACTTCTTTTGCGCCTTTTGTCTTAAGTGTAAGAATTTGAGGTTCATCACTAACAATATTTAATCTAATCTTTTTTAGATTTAGTAAAATAGTAATGGCGTCTTCTTTGACGCCAGAAATAACAGAAAATTCATGTGGAATGCCGTTAATTTTGACTGCGATCACTGCTGATCCAGGCAAAGACGACAAAATTATTCTTCGAAGTGAGTTTCCAAGTGTATGGCCATAACCAGGGTACAAGCCATCAATTTCGTACTGTCCGGTAAAGTCAGCTTCCGAGACAATTTTTGGCTTTGAAGGTAATACGATTGTGTAGTCCGACATGTTGCTTTTTAAGTTAATATTTAAAATTAGGCTTGTAAATTCTACATTATTTGGCCATTTTCTGCAAGTGACTTATCTACTGTAAAACTCCACCACTGTATTTAAATCAAATAAATTCTCAGTTTTAGCTAACTGTGGCGGGCCAACAACTTCTGCTACCTTTTTAGCACTATCAAACTTGACCCAAGCAGGAACTGTAATGTCCTTTAGACGATCGTCGATATTTGTAAATATTGGTTTCGCTTGGGATCGACCATTTATTGCAATTTTATCCCCCACCTTAAGGTGATGTGCCGGAGTTGTTACTCGTCGGCCATTAACTGCAATATGACCATGAGAAACCATTTGTCTTGCAGCACCACGAGTTGGAGCGAGGCCAATTCGATAAATTATATTATCTAAACGAGATTCTAAAGCCTCATAAATATTTTGAGCAGGACTTCCTGATTTTTTAGCCATTCCAGCTTTTACATAGTTTGCAAATTGCTTTTCCCCAAGACCATAAACATATCGAGCTTTTTGTTTTTCATTCATTTGCAAGCCGAATTCTGATTTTGGCTTCATAAAAGTTCGCTTACCCTTTCGCTCCAAATGAAGCGCATACTTTTGAGTTTGAGTTTTCTCAAAAACTGGAGCTCCAAGTCGTTTTGCGATTTTATATTTTGGTCCTGTTATCATAAATTTATTATACTCGTCGTGGTTTCTTTGGTTTTGGTCCGTTGTGAGGTACAGGAGTAACATCTTTAATTGAAGAGATGTTAATTCCCTTTGAGATAAAGCCTCGAATTCCTGACTCTCGGCCAGAACCTACGCCTTTCACCACAACATAAGCCTCTTTCATGCCCATTGTACTTGCTTTTGAGCCAATGATTTCACCCACCTTAGCAGCAGCAAAAGGTGTGCCCTTTTTTGCTCCTTTAAAGCCGATAGAACCGCTTGAAGATGTGGCCAAAACATTGCCTTTTGGGTCAGTTAGGACAAGTTTTGTATTGTTGTATGTTGATTCAATATAAAGGCCACCTGTATCAACTTTCTTTTTGGAAACAGAAGCAGTCGTCACGACTTTCTTTTCGGACTCTCCACTTGATTCTGTTACAATTCTTTTCTTTCCCATATTAATTATTTCTTTTCGGCTATCTTGCGGCCCGTACCCATAGTTTTCTTAGCACCACGTCTAGTTCGAGCATTTGTTTTTGTTCTCTGTCCTCGTGATGGAAGGCCACGCTGATGTCGCATTCCTCGATAAGTTTTAATATCTTTTAGTCGCTTAATATTTCCAGCAACTTCACGTTTTAAATCTCCCTCAATTTTGAAAGTCTCGATTGCTTTTCTGATTGCATTCTCCTGATCAACAGTAAGCTCTCGAGGCTTTACTCCATAAGAAACTTTGGCCATATCCAAAATTTTATGAGCTCGTGGTCGACCAACTCCGTAAAGGATGGTCAAGCCAATTTCAATTCTTTTTTCTTCTGGGATTGTAATTCCTGCTACTCGCATATTAAATATAATTTATCCTTGGCGTTGTTTGTGGCGTGCATTAGCTTTGCATACAACATAAACATAGCCCTTCCTTCGAACGACCTGACAATAGGAACACATCTTTTTTACTGAAGATTTTACTTTCATATATTCAGCTAAACTCGTTTTACGATGCGGCCCTTTCCACCGTATGGATCGACCTCAACCACAACTTTGTCTCCTATCAAAACTCGTATCTTATGCAATCTCATTTTTCCTGACAAATAAGTGAGCATTTCCTCTCCATTATCATCCCTTTTTACTTTAAAGAAAGTGTTGGGTAAAGTTTCAATAACTTGTGCTTCGATTGTAGATAGTTTTTTATTCTGATCTTGCATTAAATTAACACTTACCCAAAAGGGCGTGTAATAAAGGCATATTACAAAATATGGCTATATAAGTCAACACATTTTCCTAACTAGGGATAGTATTAACAATTGTCACCTTTTTAGGATCATTTGGGATAGTTTGATTCCAGAATGGTCGAGTGACAACCCAGGCTTCTTGAATACTTGGGTAGCTGCCGATAACTACTTTGGCATTTTGCTTAGATAGACCTAAAAGATCAGTTTTAAGCTTATTTTGATCATAAATCCAGACTATATTTGGCTGACCAGAAAGGTTAAATGTAACTTGAGATGTATTGTTTGAAATACTCGTTGAAGCTGTCTGGTAGCTGAATTTAAGATTATCAAGATTAGTAATCTTAACCATACTTGCATCTGTTTGAGGTAAAATTTGAGCGAGTATTGCTTTAGTTAAAAGCGCTCTGTCAAAAATAACTGCAGTGGCAACGCCTGATTTTTTAAGGACAGGCCCGGTTTGCGTATTGGCTTCGGTCACGGGATCAAGGTCATAAACAAGACTTTCTTTGTAAAGAACAAAGTTTGCGGGAATTTGGGCAGTGATATCACGAGAAAGCGAATCTTTAAGTGAAGCGCTCATTTGTGATTCTGATTGACTCATTACGTCTTTTGAGAAAACTTTTTGAGTACCGGAAAAACCACCAGTCATTTCTGTTTTTGATCTCGCATAAATTTTTGTATATTTTGGATCGCCCTTTAGCCCTGGAAGAGTGAAATCTTTGAGTCCAATGTTGTATTCTTGACCAGCCTTATCAGCAATAACAGAGGCCTCAACTGACCCTGCAACAGTAGTCCCATTTTTAGTTTCCATTCCTGGAATAATAATTGGATTTATAGCTCGAAAAATCAATCCTTCTGGGGTTTGGAATCTCGTCGTGGCTACCAATTTTTGCGGTTCAGTTGAATAATTATTGTAAATAACAATTTTTCCGGTAGCTTTTTGGTTTACTATTTGCTCGGAAGTAGCCAAAGTCGGATCGAGATCTTTTTCTACATCTTTGTTCACTGTAACAACTTGGAATCCCAAATTTGCTGCAACATCATTTTTTGCAGTAAATATGCTGTTTAAATTTTTCACATCTTGTTTTGGTGTAATAGTAACTTCTGCACTTTTAAATAATGTAGAAATTCCAAATGCAACAATCATAACTAGAAGGGTACCTGCGATATAAAGCCATTTTTTTGATTTCTTTTTTGGTTCATCGTATTCATATTTGTACGATGGAATTTCCACTCTAGGTTTAGGTACCTGCACTTGTGGCACTTCTACCTCTTCTTTTTCCTTAATTACTTCCTTTTTTATAGTGATTTTTGTCCTCTTAGGAGGTTCATCGACGACAGTACGCTTTTTAGACGCAATTTCTATATTTCTTATAGACTTTTTTGGAGGAATAATGTCCTGAACTGGCTCTTTTTTCATACTTTTTCCATTTTAACTCACTGTTTGCTCTTTGCCAAGAATTTATTGTTGAGAAACTAGTTGCGCATCATTTTGCTATAAAAAATTGCTAAAATTGCGATAAATGAATCAACTACATTTGAAGATGCATTTTTATAAAAAGGTGAAAGCAATTTATTATTTATATTTACAATATCCACATTTTTCCTAAAGTTTTGAGTCTGGTCATTTTTTGTAAGTTTTAAAAACTTACAGTATAGATCAAGAATATCCTCATCAGCTGTTAAATAAATTCTCCCTGGGAGAAAATAATTGGGATCAAGTTCACTTAACGCCTGTTCAAGATAAATACTCCATTCTTTTTCTATATCAGAAATAATACTTTGCATTTTTTCAATATGTTCGGGATCAAGTTTTTCTAGTATGTATAAATGAAGTGTTGATTCAGCCAGCTCATATGTTGTATTTAGCGATTTTGCAATATGTCTCATTGCAAAATTTCTGCCGGAGGGGATTGTCACAGTTTGCATTATTACTTCATCCCGAACAAGAGTTATATCAGTAACTTCACTAGAAATATCCATGATTAAAAAATCACTGTAATTAATAAATATATCGCGAAAAGCAGCAAACTCAATAAACGGAAAGGTATGCATTATGATTTTTTCTTTAGGAATATGCGTGTGTTTTAAAACAACTTGAGAAATAATATCGAGTGTTCTTTTTTCCAATACTGACATGAATAAATAAGCGTCTAACTGGGTAGCTTTTTTACCAATACTATTTTTTAACGGGTAACCGTTAATTTTTGTATTAATGATGCTTGATTCAATAATTTCAAAATCCTCATCCTCATCTAGATTTTTTCTAAGCTCGTTTTCAAATGATGTACTTTCTTTATTGATAATATCTTCTAAAAAATTCTCGCTAATTACAAAAGGAACCTCTTGAGAAAGATTTAAACACATAGTTTTTGAATAAAACCATGGAGAGGAAAAGGAAAAGACAACGTGGGCAATTCTCTTTTCTTTATTTTTTAAAAAAGCGCTATTTAATCCTTCTTCAACCAATTTTTTAAAAGTTGAATCAAGATTCTCTAGAAGAATTTTTAAAAGTTCCTTGACTTGAGATTTTGGAAGAATTGGAAAAACGGATTTTGCCACATAAACAAATGTCGGTAATTCTGATTTAGAAAATACAACAATACTTCCTGTAATACTTCCATTTCCAATATCAATAAGAATTGATATTTCTTCTTTTTCCTTCCCAAATAACATTTCTCTATTCTAACACAGCCTTGAATTTCTTTTCTCCGCCTTTTCTAGAGAGTTCTTGATGTTTTTTTAATTCATTAAAAAAGCCTTCCTCATCTATAGTACAATTATTTTCAAGTGCCAACTCTTTTATAAGTTCAAATGGATAACCGTAGGTTGAGTACAACAAAAATGCCTTTTCTGCTGAAATAGAGCCGCCTTTTCTTAGATTTTGTTCAAGTATTTTTTTACCGGATTGAAGGGTTTTTAGAAATTTAATTTCTTCTTGATTTATAGTCTCACTTATTTCTGATGCTTTTTTATCTAATTCATAATCTGTTCCTGTGTAAACAGGAATAACATAATCAATTAATTCAGACAATTTACTAGTAGAACCAAGTGAATTATAGTAATAAATCGCACGTCTTAATAATCTTCTCAAAATATAGCCTCTACCAGTGTTCGCCGGTTTAACAGAATCTGCAATCATAAAAGTTGAGGTGCGAATATGATCTGCAACGATCCGCATCCCTTTAATATCTTTTGATTTTGAATTTTCTTTTATTTTTTGCATTACTGGATAGAATAAGTCAGTATCAAAAATATTATCTTTACCTTGAATAACCATAACTAATCGTTCTAAACCTGAACCCGTGTCAACATTTTTTTGTTCAAGTGTGCCAGTAACTTTTCCATCTTTTTTCAGATACTGCATAAAAACATCATTCCATATTTCAACCACTTTTTGTTCATCATCGGCTTTTATATATTCCTCTTTTGTTAAATCCCCTAATCCATCCTTTGTAATGTCATAAAACATTTCTGTGTCAGGTCCACAAGGACCATTGTCGCCTACACTCCACCAATTCGATTTAGCTCCCATAAAATAAATTCGATTTTCCGGTACAAATTTTTTCCATATCTCAAAGGCTTCAGTATCTTTTAGAGCATTTTCATCACCCTCAAAAACAGTTACATATAAGCGTTTAGGATCGAGACCAAATCCTTCAGTTTTAGATGTTAGAAGCTCATAACTCCATTTAATAGCTTCTTCTTTAAAATAATCTCCGAGAGACCAGTTACCAAGCATTTCAAAAAAAGTATCATGAGTGTTGTCTCCAACTTCCAAAATATCTTGAGTCCGGACACATTTTTGAGAATTAACCAATTTCCTCCCATCTGGATGGTTTTTCCCAAGAAGATAAGGGATTAATGGTTGCATTCCGGCAGTCGTAAATAAAACAGAATCTGTTTCGGGTATTAAAGAAGCTGATGGAATAATCACGTGCCCACGTTTTTTGAAAAATTCTAAAAATTTCTGTCGAACCTCGTTTGAATTCATTTATATTTTTTTAGAATTTGAAAATCTTCCATTAACGTTTCTCGATTTGAACTGTTGTAAAGCGCTACAGCTGGATGATAAAACGGGATAATAGTAACTTTGCCATACTTTGTATCAGCTACAAACTCTTTGCCGTGAATTTGAGTTATAGATCTAATCATATCCTTAAGGCCAAAATGTTCAAGTATATAGGCCATTGAAAACCGACCAAGTGTTGCAATAACTTTCGGTTCAATAATTTCAATTTGGCGATCAAGAAATGGTGAGTAGAGCTTAATTTCTTCTTCTGCTGGATCGCGATTTTCTGGCGGGCGATCCTTAACTACATTTGTAATGTATACATTACTGCGATTTAGATTAATTGACGCGAGCATTTCATCCAAAAGTTTTCCTGATCTGCCGCAGAATGGCCGTGCTGTTTCCGCTTCCGATTTTCCCGGAGCTTCCCCGATAAACATTATTTTTGCAGCGTGACTTCCCTCTCCAACAACAGGAAAATACTTATTTTTTCGTCTATATTCGTAAAGCGGTGACTCTTTAAAATTGACTAATTCGTCACGAATTTGCTTCATTTGATTGAATTTATGATCCGGAGCAAAAGACATGCGAGTTATTTTATGTATTTTTTCTTCCAAACAACAGAATTTTTTGGAAACCACCAATTATTTGAATCAATATCAGTTATTGCACGGGCAAGATCTTTGCCTTGCGGTGTTTTTAATCGCTCAACTGCTCTCTGCATCCATTCAAAAGCTCTGGTATTGCCTGTATCTACTTCTTCCTTAAGAGAAAGAATCCACTCTAAATTATCGGCATCCTTAACCAAAAGAGCTTCTTTTGATTCTCTTTTTTCATATTCTTCCAAAGTATTGAACATGTCTTTGCCAAACGGCACAGAATCAGAAATATCTTTGACAGCACTATGCTCGCGTCGTTCAACATATTTTTGATGAATATGATTTAAATCAGAAATTCTAGTTTCTGAAATATCGTGAAAAAGGCACATTTTTAAAACCTTAAGTACATCAACTGTGCCATCCATTTGGGCTAGAGCATACCCAATAAAGGCCACGCGATTTACATGCTCTGCTACTGACTGTTTTCCTGTGCCTAGAAAATGAAATCCGCTTCGTGGAGTTTTTGCAAGCATGCCAACTTCAAACAGAAAATTTACAATGTCTCTATTTGCATTTCGATCTAATTTCCCTTTTTTCATTATAGTGAATCGATTTCATCCATTACCTTTGTAATTTTCTCCTGATTTAATCCAATTTCTCGTAATAAATCGGGTTTTGACTGGATCGTTTTGCATAATATCACACCTTGATCAAGTAGAGCTTTTTTCTCGTGGCCATTTAAACTTACGAGACAAGTTAGCGGATGAAGTTTAGATTCCAAAATCATATCGTGCAAATTACCTTTTGGGGGATAATTCCAGCCGATCATCACTAGCCCACCCTGGCACGAGCCGTATTCAATTGCCGAAGATGTAAACTTAGTGTTTGTTATTAACCAACCTTCATCAAGTTTCCTTTTTTGGCCAGGCTCGGCACCATAGTCAAATGTCATTTCGCGTAAATCATCAAATCGAGCCTTAACATAAAGTGCCACTTTTAGATCAGATTTTATTCCAAGCTCATTATGGAATTTTGCTTCAACCATAAGCAACTTTTCCTTGTTCCAGGCGATGACATCAATTTCGTGCTCAACACAAAATCCGCGTACAATTTTTCCAGTTTCAGTTGTAAAACCGCGCTCTTTAAAAATCTCTGCAACAAAATCTTCAAATGGAAAACCTGATGGTCCAAGCTCTTGAATAGCTCGTTTTAGTGAGTACCGAAGTGCAATTGGCTTCTCATTTTTATGTAAAAGCTCAAAAGCATGTTTATAAATCTCATGGGTTGTTGTGTTTTGCTCTAGATGAGCCTTGAGGTGAGCAATAATATCAAAAACTATTTTTGATGAGGCTCCAGCACGTTTCAGAGAGTATTCCAATTTTTCAGGATCAAATAATTCGCGTGTTCCATCAGCTTTGAGAACATATATCTGTTCAGAATTCATATGAGGATTATCTCACAAAATTTTATTAAAACGAAAACCCAGCACTAGATTACAAGTGCTGGGCACTAATCAATCGTACATCATATGGAACATTGTTCATGTTGAAGTATCTCCTGTCGAAGTCCTTCATCAGGAAGAAAGTCTTCGAGTTTTTTCCCTTCTTTGCTTACAAGATATATTGCTCTGGCAGCTTTCGCACAAACTTTAACAGTCCCACAACCTGGTTCTTGATTCACGAGTTCAAGCCATTCTCCGATTGCTCCTGATGCCGTCCTTGGCAAACTCATAAGAAACTTCCAATCTTTTATCACCTTAACATTTTATTTGCCTGAACCCAAATTATCACACTTCCTCTATTATTCCTCCGCAAAGACAAACTTCGCCATCATAAAGTACTGTTGATTGGCCAACTGCCACTCCGTTTTGAGGATTGTCAAAAATAATATGGTAGCCATCTGATTTTTTTTCGAGTGAGCAATTTTGTTTTTCCTGACGATATCTGATTCGAACAGAAGTTCTAACAGGCAGTTGAGGTTCTTTGCCTGAAATAAAATGTAGATCTTTAACAACAATTTCTTTTGCAGAATATACTTTATCAGATTCTGTTTCCTTGTCTGCAACTGTAATGGTATTTTTCTCTAAATCTTTTGCTATAACAAAGTATCGCGGGTCATTTGGTGATTTTTTTGTAATTCTAAAGCCATGTCTCTCACCTATCGTATAAAGTATTGCTCCATCATGTTCACCAATAACCTCGCCTTGAGTGTTTAAAACTTTACCAGGCAAAGTTTTAATGTAATGCAATAAAAACTCTTTCATATCAACTTTTCCAATAAAACAAAGTCCTTGGCTATCCTTTTTCTCTGCTGTTGGTAATCCAAACTTTTTTGCAAGCATTCTAACTTCTGGTTTTGTCATTCCCCCAACAGGAAAAAGTGCACGACTTAATTGATCTTGATTTAAGGTGTAGAGAAAATATGATTGATCTTTATTTTTATCAACTGATTCTAAAAGTTGGTATTCTAACTCCGTTGAGTCAGAACTTTTTATAGGGGTTAGGGGTAGGGTCTGGCCTATCAAAAGTTCTGACGAATAAGGAGTTCGAACTTGTGCATAATGTCCAGTAGCAATAAAATCAGCTCCCATTTCCATTGCTTTTTTCAAAAACACTCCAAATTTTACATATTTATTGCAAAAAACGTCTGGATTAGGCACTCGACCAGCAGAATATTCGCGAATCATATAATCAACAACTTCTTGTTTGTATTCGATTTGGCAATCTAGAGTTATGAATGGTACATCTAATGTTGCACAAACTCGCATTGCACTTCGTCTCTCTTCTCGCCAATCGCAAAGTATGAAATCTGGATGCCAAACTTTTAAAAAAACTCCTGTAACATCAAAACCTTGTTCTTTAAGCAACGCCAAAGAAACAGAGCTATCTACTCCGCCAGAAACTCCAACAAAAACTTTTTTTCTTTTATTTTCCATAATAACAGTTCAGGGGTCATGCTTGTGCGTGACCCCTGTTAAGTAAGGAGGGAAATGATCTTTGTAAACAAGGTGTCTTTAAGAAAATCTTTTTGATTCCCGTTCTGACTGACCTTGTAATACACTGAACAAATCCCAGTATTGTACTCTCCTTTCGCCACCATATTTTCAAAAAGGCATCCTTCACCGTGCGGAGAATAACAAAAAACTGAACCATCTCTCGCAATTGTGATCAATTGCTTCTCCTTGAAGAGTGTATGACAGTGATCACAAGCTGTCACGTTTCCATAATAGACACCATTTAAAGTTTTATCACCATTTGGCACATGCATGCCTCCGAACAGAACTATACCATAAATTTAATTAAGGTACAGCTCAGCGTTCCGCTTATGTTGCTCAAAAGTTTGGGCATAATGAATTGTCCCATCACGGCTAGAAAGATAATAAAGATATTTTGTTGTAATCGGGTTAACTGCTGCAAAAAGCGCATCTACTCCTGGATTATCGATAGGCCCAGGCGGGAGACCTTTATATAAGTAAGTATTATAGGGAGAATTTATTTTTAAATCGTCAGCAGTCAATTGATAAGTATTTTTACCGTTTATGTAAAGAAATGTTGCATCGACTTGAAGTGGCATACCAAGTTGCAAGCGTTTCCATAAAATTCCAGCAATAATTCTCCTAGACTCTGTTGTTCGGGCTTCATTTTCTAAAATTGAGGCCATTGTGATTATGTCGCCGAGAGATTTTGTTGTTGTAGCAATTCCTGGAACACTTTTTATTTTTTCGTTAAATGTTTTCTCCATTTTATCAATCAGAACCTCTGGCTTAATTGTCGGAGAGACAAAATATGTATCAGGAAAAAGATAGCCTTCCTCTTTTTTTGCAATATTTAAAAAGCGTACTTGATTAAAATTAACCAAGTTTTTTTTAAGATAATCTGCAATTTGAGTGCTGTCCCATCCTTCAGGTATTGTAATTCTTGCTGTTGTTAAGTGAAAGCGGGCATGAACCAATCGATATGCAATATTTATTGGTCCGGCTTTTTCATCGAGCAAATAATCTCCAGCAATTACTCCCCTCTCGCCTCCTTGTAGAATAACTGCAGTTCGAAACCAAAAAGGCGATCGAATGATATGTAAACTTTCTAAATCGCTTGTTATCTTATCCAGTGACTCTCCGGAGTAAATTGTAACTACTTGACCCAAAGGAAATTCTTTTGGAACTTCAAAATAATATGAAAGTGCAGCGAATAAAATAAAAAGACCGGCAGATAGGAAAAGGATTTTTTTATTAGCTTCAAAAAATTTCTTGAATTCCATTATATTGGAATGTTGAATGGAGCCTCTGCTTTGCGAGATTCAATTCTAGCAAATGTTGGTGTAGTCGAAACTCCACCAGGGAAATGATACATGGTTGCCAGCTCTTCGGTGTTCAAAACGAAATATTTTTTATTATATGGTTTGTAAAAATAAGCTCGACGTTTGTAAGCATCAAGCAAATATTGCCTTGCTTTATTTTTTTTCTGATCGGAATACGCCATCCAAGGGAACCACTTGTAATTGTTTGGAATTCCACGTGCTGGCTTAAAACCATTTAGCGGTGAATTAAAATGCATTATCCCGCCAATTAAGCTCCCTATTCTAGAAGGATCAAAACTTTCTTTTGGTGAGATATACATCAGTCTAATGCCTGTATCAAAGCCGTTTTTGGAAACACTTCGAGCTAATGAAGTAATTTTTTCCTTATCAACATCATGAAGTGGGGCACCTGTCCCAGGAATTACTTTGCCATCTGGGCCCTTCTCACCTTTCGCCGCATCTTGAATTTTTTTAATTTCTTCTTCAGCCCCTTTTTTCCATTTAAGATCGGCGGCTTCACCTGTTTTTGGATCCTTATCTTCTTTTACGTGTGCCCGAATAATGATCTGAAGCCAAGCTTGCTCGCCGCGGCGAATTGCACCAAGTGCTTCAATCAATGGTGTTAATGGATCAATTTTAACTTCTTCTTTGGGATCTTTATCCATTCCATAATCAATATAGGTTTTTATCGGGAAATAATCTTTTTGAGTTAAATCAAATTCTGTAGCAAAAATATTATTTACTTCTGGATCAAAAACAACAGGCAATGTGTAATCTGGCACTTCGTATATTTCAATGCCGGGATATTGCGAGTAAAGATTAGCCTCAATTTGGCTCTTTGCTCCCTTTCTTGCCCAAATATAAAAGTGAACCGCTCCATCAATCGAAACAATTTCCAATGAAAACCATGAACGAACTGATCCTTTCCAAAATTTTTCATACCAATTGCCTTCTCCAAGTGTAGAGTACAATCCAGAAATAAAAAATTCTGCAGCTTGTGGAGATTTGAAGATATCTTTTGGTAATTTTACTTCAAGCAATATATAAGTTTGAGCAGCAAAAAAAAGTGCTCGACGATATTGGACCCACAAATCCCAAAGAATTACTGCAGCGGCTGCCGGAACAAAAACATAAGCCGCATAATAGAGAATTTTGAAAGTAAGCAGCATTTGCGGGCTGCTAAATAGTTTAAAAATAGCGTTCATTTCTATATTATATCGCAGCCAACAAAAAACCCAAGCTTTTGCTCGGGCTTCTTGTTAGACAGTTACCATATACTTGCCATCTTTCTGCTTTTTGAAATATTTCGGATTTTGGAGATTGACCATGATTGTATTTTCTTTCACATATCTTTCCTTTAGAACTTTCTTTACGATCTCATCTTTTGTCATCGGTCCATTTTTTTCAATAATTTTTTTGATGACATCTTTTACAACTCCAGACATGTAACCCCATTCTGAAAGTGCATAAAGTCCTCGTCCAACCAAAACAAATCGCGGATCTTTGATAAGTTCGTTGTGAGTTGTAGCAACGTGAGCTTTCTTATGAAAAAGTTCAGTGATAAGTTTTGCCACTTCCCGGAAATGAATTGGTGAGCCATGTCGGCGGATAACCAAATATGCATAATCTCGCATGCCTTTTGCATTAATATTTGGAGATTGTGTTTTGCCCCATTCACCCAGCTGATTTTGATCAATTAGTTTTGAAAGAGTCAGCCATCGTTTTGCAATTTCCTGATTTTTGTATTTTTCAGAAACATCTTTTAGGTGTTCTAAAAACTTCTCAACCATGTCTGATTCAAGCAAGATTTCATCATCAGAAAGTGTTGCGTAAAGATTTCGTAGCGATGAATGGATCTTCTTTGATAATTCCTTATCAATTGTCCATCGATGCTTGAACTCATTATCTTCTTTTTCCTTTGTAAAATCCTCTCCAACAACTAATAAAAAGTGTAGCTGATTTTGTGTAGCCTTATCTTTTGCCAAATGCTTCAGCAAACCTTCTTCAGTGACAACTGAACCAAGGTTAGAAATAACTTCGCGAAGTTCATCAAAAGCTGCTTTCTCTTTTGTGTATTCTTTTGATTTGCGGATATTTATAATTGAGTAGTTTTCGATTTGTCGAACTCGTTCTCGAGTGATTTTGTATTTCTTGCCAATAGCTTCAAGTGTCATTCTTTTTGAGTCTTGGCCAAGCCCAAAACGTGAAGTGATGACATCTCGTGAACGATCTCCAAGTACAGACAAAAGCCTCTTTGTGACCTGTTTTGGCTTGAATGTGATTTGTGTTTTATCCGCCATAAGTTGTTTATTTAACCCAATAATTAAAGGGTTCCAAACGAATGTTCGTTATTTTTATCATTAGACCACAATTTAGTCAAGTCCTCTTGACTAACGTTAAATAATTACGCGACTACAAGATTTAAAAGCTTATCTTTGATGTAGATAATTTTTTTTATCTCTCTGTTCATTATCCATTTTTCAACATCAGGAAGTCCTCGAGCAATTGAAACAATTTCGTCTTGTGATAATCCTTTTACAATATGAGCTTCTGATCTTACTTTTCCGTTTATCTGCACAGCAATAGTTACCTCTTCTTCAAGCATTTTATTTTTATCTGCTCTTGGCCAAGACTCTTGAACAAGCAAAGATTTGTGACCAAGATTACTCCATAATTCCTCTGTCATGTGCGGTGCAAAAGGGGAGAGAATTTTCAAAAATAATTCAAAATCTGATTTAGAAATTTTATCAAGTTTATCCATTTCATTAACTAAAATCATCATTGCAGAGACTGCAGTATTAAATGCAAAGCTTTCAATATCTTCTGATACTTTTCGTATCGTTTTGTGCAGTGTTGCAGTAAATTTCTTATCTTGTTTTGCTTTTCGATTAACTCGCTCACTTAATCTCCAGACACGCTCAATAAACCGTCTCGATCCTATAATATTGTCTGTGCTCCATGGCATCGAACCTTCAAACGGTCCCATAAACATTTCATAGACTCGCAAAGTATCTGCTCCGTAATTTCGAACTACATCTCTCGGGTCAATGGTGTTTCCCCAACGTTTCGACATTTTTCGATTGTCCGTACCTAAAATAAGTCCTTGATTTTTAAGTGTTTGAAACGGCTCGTCAGTTACCACTAAATCAAGATCTTTTAAAAACATATGCCAAAACCGTGAATATAATAGGTGTCCGGTTGCATGTTCTGCTCCACCAACATACATATCAACATTTCTCCAATAATTAATTGCTTTTCGATCTGCAAATGCTTTCTTATTATGAGCATCCATGTAGCGCAAGAAGTACCAGCTTGATCCAGCCCAACCTGGCATTGTGTTTGTCTCAAGACCTTGTTTTACCCACGATTTAACAGCGGCCAAAGGAGATTCTCCAGTTCCTGTCGGTTGATACGATTTAACTTCTGGAAGTTTGAGTGGTAGTTCCCGATCACGAAGAGGAGTTATGGTTCCATCTTTATTGTGTCGAAGCGGAATCGGCTCTCCCCAATATCTCTGCCTTGCAAAAACAGCATCCCTCATTTTGTATTTTGTCACAATTTTTCCACCAACAAATTCTGTAATTTTTTTCTTTGCTTTGTCAGTTGGCATTCCTGTAAATTCACCTGAATGAATTAAATATCCATCACCTTCATAATGATCATACTCAAGAATAAGTTCTTGTGGAGCCATTGATCTTTTTCCATAAGGAATTGTTCTCAATCCTTTTTCATCATTAAAATTTATTTCAATAACTTTTTTAATCGGCAAATTGTATTTTTTTGCAAATTCAAAATCGCGTTCGTCATGCGCTGGTACAGCCATGATTGCTCCTGTTCCATAGTGAGCTAGAACATAATCAGCAACAAACAATGGAATTTTCTCTCCATTTGCGGGATTTATTGCTTTTACACCTTTTAATTCAACCCCAGTTTTCTCCTTTTTATCATCAGTTCTTTCAGCTTCTGTTTTATTTTTGACCACTGCGATATATCGAAGTACTTCTTCTCTGTTATCTAAAACACCAATATGGTTATTATCAACTGCTAAAGTTACCCAAGGATGTTCAGGTGCTAAAACCATATAAGTTGCACCAAATAAAGTATCTGGTCTTGTAGTAAAAACTGGAATTCGACCAGGTTTTTGGCCATGATCAAAAACAATTTGAAATTCAATTTCAGATCCATCTGACTTTCCTATCCAATTTCTCTGGATTTCTTTTAAATGTTCTGACCAATTTAGTTTGTCTAAACCTGTAAGCAAACGATCTGCATATTCTGTTGTACGCAAAAACCACTGTCTCATTTGTTTTTTAACAACTGGATAACCACCACGTTCCGAAACTGGGCCTTTTGGTGTATCAACAATTTCATCATTTGCCAACACTGTTCCCAAAATTGGAGACCAATTAACTTCACTGTAGCCTTCATAAGCTATGCGATACTTCATCAACTCATCTTGTTTTTCTTTTTCACTTTTCATTTTCCAAGTTGAATCTTCCTTTTCGAATTTCTTAACTAAAGTCTCAATCGGTTCAGCTTTATCTGTTTTTTTGTTGTACCAGGAACCGTACATTTTTAAAAACATCCACTGTGTCCATTTATAAAAAGCTGGGTCAGTTGTATTTACTTTGCGAGACCAGTCATACGAAAGTCCGATAATCATCAACTGACTTTCAAATGTTTTTATATTTTCCTCCACTGCTTTTCGCGGATGAATGTGATGCTCAAGTGCGTATTGTTCTGCTGGCAAACCAAAGGCATCATAACCCATCGGATGAAGAACATTAAATCCCTGCATTCGCTTCATTCGAGCATAAACATCAGAACCAATGTAACCCTTTGGATGACCGACATGAAGTCCAGTTCCTGACGGATACGGAAACATATCGAGCACATAATGCTTTTTCTTTTTTGAACTATTTGGAGTGAAATAGGCTTTTTTCTTTACCCAAGTAGATTGCCACTTTTTTTCGATTTCTAAATGATCGTATTCACGCATCAATCTATCCTATCAAAAATTCTAGCCTTATCAATTCTTATAATCAGTTAAATTGCCTCAGATGCTAGGCCGAGAAGATTTTTCGAGTGAGCCTTACAAGTAGTAAGGTGAACGAGAAAAATTGAACGAGAACAAAGCAGATGAGGTAATTTTACTGATTATAATGGTTTTGGTGCAGGATACATATTAACTGGAATAGATTCCGAGAAACAATAATGTCCAGCAGGATGATTCCAAGATTGATATCCGACAGGCCTCATATAAATATTAGGTTGTGATGCTTCTGGACTTTGAGAATTGAAATTTGCACAAAGCTCGTAAGCTTTAGAACTTTGACCAATTAATTTGTACTCGTATGGATTACCTGTTTGCGGATCGTTAGGAATGCTTTGATATCCAGTTCCAGCAGCCAATTCACTTAGATTTTGTGGTAATGAACCTTTCATTGAGTAATAACTTTGAACATAACTATTTATATTTTGAAGGTCATTTACTTTCTGTTCATCGTACCGAAGCAACTGCTGTGTTCGAGGAGAACCGATTACAGAAAAACCCCAAGTAATTCCGCCCACTACAATAACAAGTGCAACAATCGTCCAAACTTTTCTTGATGCAGAATTTAATTTTTCGCGAATATCTTGAATGTAATAGAAGAAAACAAGTAGAGTTAGAACAAAGAGACTAAAAACTTTCATCAGAAATCCTGTTGTCAATTCTTGTCCATCAATAAAGTAGTAAATAACTGTAACCAAATCTATTGCCATTGTTAATCCTGCTATAAAAAGTGTGATGTATGTTAGCCAGCGTCGGATTGGTAAATTTCTTTTTTGTGGATCTTTTACGTAGTCTCGCTCAAGTAACCACATTAACAAAATGTAAACTGGGAAAAATATGATCAGTGTTGCAACAGGCCAAGAAATTGTTCCAGAATAGGATCCATAATAGTAGCCACTGTTAACCTGTGGCCATGCACGGTTAATAACAGTAAACAAAAGATTAACAAGTGTGATAACTACTGTATATAAAGCGACAATCGCTCCCAAATTTAAGAAAAAATCTTTTGCACTCGTTTTTTGATTTGGTTCCATAATTTTTTATTAATTTTCTTCATTTTAGCATAATTTAACCCTGCAAGCACTCAGCCTGCAGGGTCAAAACTACTTCTCTCTCTTTGAGACTCGAAACTTCACGAGACCCATGTTTTTCCTAGCGAGATCACCAACTGCTTCCATCTCGCATCGCCCCATACCTACAGATTCTCGTGCTCGCGGATCCTCTGTCCTTGCATGGCAAATGCCATTCCGCGTATCAAATCTAACTTCCGGATCACACTCGTACTCATAGTTATCCATACAATCTCCTAGAGAGTTCTAGCTAAACTTTATCTTGATGAAGCTTAAATTTAGATGAAGATTATATTTTAAACTCGATCACATCGCCGTCTTGAACTATGTAATCCTTGCCCTCTGTTCGTACGAGACCTTTTTCGCGTGCAGCAGCGTACGATCCAGCAGAAATTAAATCATTGTAATTTATGACTTCTGCACGAATAAATTTGTCTTTAAAATCGGTATGAATTGCGGTCCCAGCCATTGGTGCATTCCAACCCTTGGTAATTGTCCAAGCTCGAGTTTCATCAGCTCCAGTTGTAAAGTATGTGATCAAATTTAGAGTTTCGTAACTTTTTTTAATCAAATCATCAAAACCAGTTTGGAAAACCGGATCAACTATTACATTTGGTTTTGGCATATCTTTCGATATATCAAAAGATATGGATTCAGATGCTTCAGATGTATTTAGTGCATACAAAATTGGCTTTTCTGT
The DNA here is from genome assembly GCA_003173855.1 of Candidatus Zambryskiibacteriota bacterium. GTDB lineage: Bacteria > Patescibacteriota > Minisyncoccia > Phycocordibacterales > DATDWN01 > C7867-006. The sequence continues at coordinate 208,911 of PPGI01000010.1, forward strand.
TAGCAAATGCATTCCTTTCAATACGATTTTCTCTTCTGGAGTAAGTTCCACACTGTTTGCAAGCTTGCTATCTTCAAGCGCTAACAAAACTTTTTTTAAAACTTGTTCCTCAAAAATTGCATCTTTTTTCCCAGCTTTAACATCCTTTCCTAAATTAGCTAATCTTTTTTTTACAGTTTCGGTATCAGCTAAAATAAGTTCAAGATTTATAACCTCAATATCAGATAGTGGATCAACTTTTCCGTGAACATGAATTATGTCATCGTCTTTGAAAACTCGAACCATTTCTAATATTGCATCCACTTCACGAATGTTTGAAAGAAATTTATTTCCAAGTCCTTCGCCTTCGCTTGCGCCTTTAACAAGCCCAGCAATGTCTACGAACTCTACAACTGCTGGAATTGTTTTTGCTGATCGAGACAAGTCAGAAAGTTTTTGCAATCGATCATCCGGAACAGGAACAATGCCAACCGAAGGATCAATAGTACAAAATGGATAATTCTCCGCAGGCACAGACTTTTTTGTTAGTGCATTAAATAACGTGGACTTCCCCACGTTTGGCAGCCCCACAATTCCCATAGATATATTGGCCATTCCTAAAATATGCCTTATTTTAAGCTCATTTTCAAGCTATTTGACAATACTATTTTATCATGATAGTATTTCTTTAGGAGGTGCCTCATGGTACTGAACGATCTGACACTGGGAGAAATGCTGGTACCCCACCCTTCTTCCCGACATGGTGCAGAAGTATGGAGACGGACCATTCAAAGTGGTCGGTCTCAATCTCTGGACCAAACAGAACCCGAAGCTGTCAGTCGCTCCCTACAGAGTTACCCTCGAGCTTCCCAATGGAACTCGAGTGGAACTTGCCGGCGAGTGGGTCAGCCGCACCACACAAGACGACTGCGATATCTATGGCGGACCCTGTATCGGTGCAGACGCGTAACAGTGGGAGTGTTCTTTCGGGTGAGTTGTTAACTCGCCCTCCTACCAAAGTTTTCAAATTAAGATTTATGAATTGAAAGTTTTGGTGGGACGAAATAGTTTCGTCTTGCGGCTTCCCGGTGAAAGGTCGAAACGATATCATCGTGACTCCGCTCAGTTTCTTGGAAGAAAATCAAGGCATCAAAGAAGAGCATGTGAAGTACGAGCTTTCGAAACTTCACGGCTGCTCACCGTGCGACATCACGATCTCGTTCTCACATGGAGTTCGAGCTCGTCGAGACGGAATTCCCAACAGTCGGGAGTACTACTTCGCTTCAAAGGCTGAAGAAAGAAGGTACAAAGCCAGTCGTCGGTACTCACATGGTCTTGATCCGGACATGCCACCGCCGGGATGGATTCCCGATTAGTTCTTCGGGCGAACCTTGTGTTCGCCCTCCCATCAAAGTTTTCAAAAGGTTGAAAGTTTTGGTGGGACGAATAGTTCGTCTTGTTCTTTGTGAGGTGAAAAATGTTGTAGCGTTTCAATCCCTTTTTGAATCTGACTTCTTTTGACTAAAACCAACAACATCCGAATTAAGAGGAGTGTACAATGCAGAATCTCAAAGACCAACTCCTCCGCAGCGGACTTGTTTCAAAAGAACAGGTTCAAAAAGCGGAGGACGAACGTCGACAACAGGAAGCGCTGGCCAAGTTCGAGAAGACGTGTGAGCTACGTGACTTCGTCACAGCTTATCCAAAATTCAAGGACGGGCTTCGTGGACTTCCTCCTGACACGCCAATAACCATTGATCCAGAGCTCGAACAAAAGATGATCTGGGCCAGATGGCCACAGCGTGGCAGGAAGCTCGAGACAGGATACGGTTCACCGTATCTCGGTACGACTCTCGTTGTACGAATTGACCGACACACTGGCTTGGCACATCGATTCCCGATCGAGCCAGATCAGACTGGACGTCCAGTCTGGGAAATTGGCAGTAACCAATTTGCTCATTGCGATGTCGCTGTCGTCGAACAGGGCGAGAGAGATGTCGAGATCTTCGTCAAACTCGTCTGACCCACCTCAACACGGGGAACAACGCGTTCCCCGTCCCATCAAAGTTTTTAATTAGATTGAAAATTTTGGTGGGACAATTAAGTTCATTGAGGTGACTCATGCGTTTGCAAATGATTTACATTACTGAGTCTATGGGTTCGAATAAGAGTATTGAATTTCGTGACATAGATGACATCAGGAAAGTGCAGATGGAAATGCATTCGGGCTCACTCAAGTTTTCTGACCCAAGGATTCTTGCAATCGTTCCTGAAAAGTTAGCATTTGAAATTGCACTAGTATTCCAAAAGGAGTTGAAAATAACAATTTCATGGTCAGCATCGAGCGAGCATGACTTCCAAAAATAGAACCTGAGCCCCACGAATCGTTCGTGGGGTTTTTGTTTATAAATTTTACATAAATGAGAAAGGCACCTTTTTTCACGGTGCCCTTCGAAGTTGTACACGAGAATGAACAAGTCGTAGTGGCTTTATGACAGATTTCATTTCGCTGCCAGAGCAAATGTATTCGTGGCTGATTTTTCTTATTGTCTGATCAAGAAATTCAACCGTAATGTACTCAATCTCGAAAAGAGGATCCTCAAGATTGATGATCTTGCCTGTCTGCCACTTCTGTTTTCCCTCATCAGTGAAAACATCAACGCTTGCGCCCAGATCAAACTGAACCTGGTAATTTTCCATCCAAGAATTCTGGACGCTAACACTTACAATTTTGAAAGCTTACGTAGCTTCTATATAGTGCGTCTTTACAGTCCAAATAATATCGCCTGGTCCAATGTCCATCGCTCACCTCTTTTCGAATTATTAAAAATTTAGAAATCTTTGTCAAAATTATTCTCCAGTTTTTCCAATGATTGATTCGACAGCATTAGTTATTGTTTTTAGTGATTCATCAGATTTTACAATGTAACCGCGAACACCATGTTCAATACCAGCATTGACTTTATCAGACCCAGAAAAATTGGAGGTAATTAAAACAGGAATTTTATTGTTTTCTCTATCTTTTTGCAAAATATTTAAAAAATCAATCCCACCAAGTTTTGGCATCATTAAATCAAGAATAATTAAATTTGGCTGTTCTTTTTCTGTCATCACCAATCCTTCTTGGCCATCTGATGCCGATATAACTTCGTAACCAGCGTTTTTTAGAGCTCCTGACGTTGTTTCTTGAAATGTCGGATCATCATCAATTATCAATATTTTTTTCATAATAATATTTTAACTTAACGGGAGCACGAAGTAAAAGTTCGAGCCTACGCCTAATTCCGACCAAACACCAATCGAACCCCCATGACCTTCAACAATTCCCTTGGCAATTGCAAGTCCCAGTCCTGAGCCTTTCTGCCCAGTTTTTGGTTTGTTACCAAGCTGTTTAAATTTTGTAAATAATTCTTTAGTTGCACTCTCAGAAATTCCCGCGCTGGTATCCGAGACTCCAACAACAATTGAATCAGCGAGGTTAACAAATTTATCTTCTGGCAATTTTACAGTCAGTTTATCCGGCAATCGTGCTAATTCATCTGTAATTTTTGAACCAGCTTTGTGATGAAGTGCAAAAATATCGATCGTTCCGCCTGTGAGAGAAAATTTAATGGCATTCGATATTAAATTGTTCAGCACTTGCTTGATGCTTGATTCATCAATCGGAACTTGTGGCGGCAATTCAGGATCATACAAAGCGATAATTTTTAATTTTGCATCATCTGCACTGGGTTTAAAGAATTCAAGGCGATTGGCAATTGCCTGTTTTATGTCTTTTGGTTCTTTTTTTACTTCAAACTTTCCAGCCTCCAGTTTTGAGACATCCAAAATGTCGTTAACCAAATCAAGCATCGATGAACTGTCAGACCATATGAGTTGTATGTAGTGATCATAATCTTTTCGATCAATTTTTTCCGGGCCTTCCTGCCGCAAGAGTTCGCTGATTTTGTTAATTCCTGAAAGCGGCGTTCGAAGCTCATGAACAACCATAGAAGTAAATTGCTCGCGAATCTCTTCGATGGCTCTCTCGGCTGTCACATCATGGAAAATAACGACACCGCCGACAACATTTTTCTCTAAAGCATTAATATTGGCACTCACCGGAAAAACAAAAATTCTGTAAAATTTGTCGCGAATCAAAACCTCGTCTGATTTAAATGATTTATTTAATTTTACTGATTCCTCAAGTTGTCCTCGCATGTCAAACTTCCCCTGTAAATTGTCGATGAAATCAAAAATAGTAATATCTTTTTTATTTTGCACTCCAATTACAGAGCGTGCACTTGGATTTGCTACCAAAATTCGATAATCTGTGTCAGTCATTACAACCCCGTCTGCCATCGATTCCACCATTGCGTTAACTTTCGCCTGTTCAGTCTTAACCACACCTTGCAAACTTGTCACGGCTTTCGAAGCTTGCTGGATAATTTTATAAAGAATAGTCATTTCTTCTTCTTTATAAAGTCCAGCTTTTGTGTCAGCAACAGTTAAAACTCCTACTACTTTTTCGTCAATAACAAGCGGGATGTTGAAAAAGGATCGCACTGGTTCATCGAGCTCTTCGATAATAATTGCACCAGAAATAATTTCTTGAACATCTTTTTTGTTGAACTCCCGATCAAGCAAGGCGGAAAGCGAACCTAGCATTCGGTCGCGAATATCATTTACAAATTTCTGATGCACTGAACGCTCAAGATGCATTTTAAAAATAAGCTTCTCTGGCGAGAGAAGCATGTAGGAAACAGCACTGTACTCGATAAATTGGTGGAGTGAGCTTGTGATAATATCGATAATCTGCTGAACATCGAGAGAGTAACCAATTCGGTCGCCAAGCTCCTTTAGGATCGCAAGCTCATACATTCTTCGACTGATATCTTCTTCCCTTTTTGCCAGCGCTTTTTTTGCCTGATTATCCTTCCATAAAAAATAAATGCTAGCGGAAATTCCGCCAAATGCTAGAAAAAAAGATAAAATTGTAAAGGTCGAACTGTCCACAATTTAAAAAACTTAATTATTGAGACTTCAAATTCAAATCTGGGTACTTTGCAAAGATAGAACCAAGTGCGTTTTTAACAATTTGTCCGGAAAGTTCGACGTATTGATCAACTAAATTTTGCAAAGTTTCTTTTGGATTAACTCCCACACCAGTTACTTTGCCATCATTATCCACCATCAATCCTGGTACGCTTCGAGCTTTGAGGATGGCAATTTCTGGTCCCAAAATAACTGATTGTTTTTTAATAATTTCGCTTATGAGCAAGCTGTATTGTGTTTTTTCGTCCATAAAAATGTTTATTATTGTCTTAAATTAATACATTAATTATACCATTCTCCTCCCATAATCTTCGAACTTTCTTATCCACTTCGAGCGATTCTCTTGAGTGATTTTTTTCATCGGTCCGCATTTTTTAATTTTTGTTGTAATCCCCGCAAACCAAAGGATTCCATCGCGAATTTCATTAACATTGTCGCCAAAAAGAAACCTGGCAAGTATAGGGCGTGAATCAGATGTCACAAAAACAGTTGACGTTCGGCCAGAAAGAAGCTTGTGCCAGGCAATTCCTGATGGCATAAATTTATAAGCAAAACCCGGAAGCCATGCGCGATCAAAAAGACCTTTTAGTAACGCCGGCATTGTTGACCACCATGACGGATAAACGATAACGAAATGATCACACCATCGAACATTTTCTTGAAATTTTACTAAATCTGGCTCAAGTGGCTGAATCACTCGATAACCTTTGTGCAAAATCGGATCAAATTGCATATCGCCAAGATTTAGCCTTCTGACTTCACATCCAACTTCCATTGCACCACGTGCATAACTATCTGCAAACTGACAGCACATGCTGTCAGTATCTGGATGTCCCAAAAGAACAAAAACTTTTTTAGCCATGAATATTAAATATTATACCACGAGCAAAGATTTAATAAGTATTTTATGTGGAAAATTAAAAAATTATAAAATTTATTGTGATATTATTTAATAATGCGACGAAAGAGTTCTTACCGAGGCTTGAAATTAATTCTCTCATTATTTCTCATCAGCTTTTCAGGACTAATCGGATTGATGCTTTATTATCATTTGGATTTTTCTCTCCTAACTTCCCTCTCCTTTTACGCAGATTTAGCTAACCCTTCGATTCGTATTGTTCGGGTCGAAGAAGGTTTACGCAAAGAGCAGATTGCTGACATAATGGCCGCAAAACTTGGTTGGGATGGTGGTGAAAAAAGTGATTTTATTACAAATCACTTGGCACTGAATTCAACAAATCTCGAAGGAAAATATTTTCCAAAAACATATCTGATTCAAAAAGACGAAGATCCAACAGAAGTTACCTCAACAATGACTCACGAATATACAGTCGAGACTTCGACAATTAAAAAACCTAAAAGCACACAAATCGTAAATCCTGACACGGCCTTAAAAATTGCCTCAATTATCCAACGTGAAGCCGCCGGTAAAAATGACATGAAATTAATTTCAGGAATTATCTGGAATCGCCTCTTTAACGGCATGAAGCTCCAGATCGATGCTACACTTCAATACGCAAAAGGTAACGAGGAAGACGGTTGGTGGGGACAAGTTAGCGCACGTGATAAAAATATTAATTCTCCATACAATACCTACGTAAATCCCGGTTTACCCCCTTCGCCTATTTCAAACCCTGGTCTTGCTGCCATTGAAGCTGCTTACAATCCGCAAAAAACAAGTTGTTTATTTTACATGCATGATAAAAATCATGTCATTCACTGCGCCAAAACATACGAAGAACACCAGAGAAATGTTCAGTGGTATTTAGGAAGATAGAAAAAGTAAATAGTTAAGAATGACTGTTCACTCTTTCCTGTTAACTGTTAACTATAACGAAGTTTGAATTTGTGCTTTCGAGCGAAGACTAGCCACAAATGCATTCACCGCAGCTTGCTGTTTTGTGTTTGTTAGCTGTTGCACTATTTGATCGTGAATAGTTTTCAATGTTGGAGCATTCTTCTGACCTTTAACATTTTGATTATAATAATCAGTAATTTCCTTTTCGCTCACAGCGTAAGTGCTTGTTGCAATATTTTTCTGCAGATACATTTGAATTGCCAATTGCTTTCGAATGTTATCGTGAAGCTGTGCATCAGATAAACCTGCAGTTTGCAGTTGTGTCTTCAATTTGTCTTGTCCCCCAACTTGAGTGACGATTGCTTGGTACTGCGCATCGACTTGAGCCGATGTTGGAGCAATTCCGGCTTTTGTAATTTCCTGATTAATAAGTTCATTGTTAATCAAACTATCCAAAACTTGGTTTTTGATTGTTGTTAGAGCAGTATCACTCGAAACATCTTGACCTTGAGCTTTGAGTGTTGATGTTGCTTGAGCCAGTTGTTGATTAAATGTTGCTCGAGGAATTCCAACTCCGTTAACTAATGCCACATTATCTTGTGCTTCGGCTGTTTGACCTCCTTTCTTTAATCCAAAAACTCCGTAAAGTGCTACTCCTACTATTAGAACGACAAGAGCTACGATTGAAAATAATTTTTCTTTTGACATTCGATTAAAATCTTATTTAGTAAGTAGGTCAATTCTATCATGATAGATTAAAATTAGTCGAGTATTTTTTTATTGACCTAGTTCAATTTAAAATGTATGGTGTTATCGGACAATTTAAGGCTGGAGGCCTAAAATGAGTGAAGATAGAATGACTGATTGGGAAAGAATCGCTGCAGATTTGCAATTGGAGATCGCTAAGCTCAAAGATCAATACACAGTTCGCCTTAAGGGTGAGCAAGACGCAAACAACTGCGCTCTTGATGAAATTGAGAAACTCAGAGAAAAAAACAAATTTCTCCAACAGATGATTTTGGAGAATATCAAGATTGCTGACAATCATTACAAAACTCTCAGAGAGCTCGGGGACGCGCGATCAGCAAATGACGTTCTCATCAGCGAGCTAAATGAATCAAGGAAAGATCTGAGACGGACAATGGATGCCAATAAGGATCTCACAGAACGTTATGCGCAGCTACTCCAGAACATGATGGAGATGCAAAACGTTGCGGTGATCCACGGTATTGCTTTTAGATTGATCACTGCCCCCACTGTGGCGACCCCAACAATTGCCAGAATTTCTGAAGTTCTTGGCAACCCTGATGTCGGTGATCAAATGAAAGAAGTTCTCCGAATTGTCTACAGCGAGATTGCTGACATGGGAACTCATCAACACAAGGAGACTCTCAAGCGAAGAGAAGTCAAAAGAAGAATATGCGCTGCTTTGAAATCTCCACAGGAGAAATAAGCAGACACGAAGGCGGGCTCAAGCCCGCCTTTCACTTTATTTCTCTACGTATTTTTTAAAATTATCTAAAATTGCTTGCCAACCTCTGCGTTGCATTTCAATTGGATTTTCATTTTCTGGATCAAATTCTACAGTCATTTTTACACCATTGCGGACATCATTAAATTCTACCTTTGCATGACGATCACCAAATTCGTATTCAATCAATTTATAGGTAACGATATTTGTGTAAATCCCACCAAAATCAAAACCGCTGCTGCCATCTTTTGCTTGCATTCGTGTTTTAAATTGTCCACCGACTCGCAAATCATTTTCTGCTCTCGGCGCTTCCCAATCATCCGATGCAAAAGCCCAATGTGTTATGTGTTTTGGGTCATTGTAATATTCCCAAACTTTAGCAATCGGTGCTTTAACCACAGTTTCAACTTTTACTTTTTCCATCAGTTTATTTTATCAAAAAATATTAATTTGCAATTAAGAATCTTGTTGACTTTTTATAAAAATACTATACTATTTTTATAAATCTCAGTCCTTTCAACAATCAGGCAGCTATGCCACGAGCTTTTGCTCAAAAATAGTGGAGGCTTAATGTTTGGTTTCAATAAATCTAAGGGTACAGTAGTGGAAGAAATTCCTACTGCAGTATCCCCTCATCCAACGATGCCCGATGAAATTCGAGCCCAATATATCGAAAAAGCAAGGGCATTGGGCGTCGTTAACGGAGCACTCAAAGAGGAAATGCTTCTTGCATTTCTTCGCGAAAACGGAATCCGCGTCTATCCTCTCGAAAAAGTCAGAGAGTACCTGGATGGTGTTTTTGGAAAAGTCAAAAATTGGGATCCACCAACATGGGTATGGCGACCGTTGCGGGATGATGATGACGGCAAACTTCAATCCAATCACGATTCTAGAAATGGTAGGATCGTGCGAGGTGTCTATCAGCAGGCAATCCCGTTTCCGGTCCTGCTGACTATCGAAAAAATTATTTCGATAGTACCAGATGTTCATTTCTATGTCTCAGATCGTTCATCATCGAGCAAAGACGAGGATCCATTCCTGGCAGTCACTACTGCAGGTATGGACATGCTTGTTATCGAACGATGGGATGAGCCAACTTTCCGAGCCTAGTCTCGAGTCCCGAACAGAGTGCAACAACTCTGTTCGGGATTTTTTATTGTGGACATAGGGTATCAAACTTCGAACCGCCTGAAAACTTACCTTTCTCGGTTCTGGGGCTACTATCAATCCAACCAAAACCTTCAAAAAATCCTTGAGACGGCTTGAGATAACGAAGCCATGACTACCACAATGTCTGTATTGAACTATAAGGGAATTATATTTGATTCGTTGATTCTTATCAATTTTTTATGAGGGGCGGATTCAGAAAAAATTCGGGGCGTAAAAAAGGTTTTGCCGCAAAGAGCGCTGAAGAGGCGCGCCGCTTTTTGGCTGAAAGGGTGGCGGAAGAAATTGAGCCGATAGCCATAGCTCTCATCAGAGAGGCCAAGAAAGGCAATATAGCTGCCACCAAGGAGCTTTTGGACCGGGCTTGGGGTAAACCTATCCAGAGTATCAATTTGGAAAAAGAGCCATTTCACATTGACCTTGCAGCGATACGAGAAAAATATCGCTGATTTACTGTGCCTCCAACTTGCCCAGATACCCAGATAAACCATCTTCTACGCTCTCAAGAAATGAAATTGTCATTTGAACTTGCTGGCTTTCAGACCTATAAGAAGAGTAATCGTGTCTATGAGTAGAAGCTATTTGTGGAAGAGACAAAGGGTCTCTTTCCCTCAAGATTCCGTTCAGTCGGTCATTGAACATTTGTAATGACATCAAGTCATCCTGACCAAAGATTCTTTGTCCGCCCGTGGGCACAGAAACCATCTGAAATTTGAAATTCAAAAAGCCATCTTTTATTGCAGGATACTTACGTGTGAGCCATTTGCGCAATTCTTCGTATTTCTCCAACTTTTCTTTACCGGCATGATTACTGGTTATAACTTCAATGACAACCTCTTTATATTCCAAAAACTTTTCATAAAATTCTTGGGCTAACACAGCTTTATTTCCCTGAAGGTTCAAATACTCCAAGACCTTCTTCGGGTCCATGACTTCTATGCCTTGACTGGATTTGAGGGTTTCTGTTCTTTTGAGAATTTGCTGGTCATCCGTAACAAAAATGTCCCGATTGTTTATCTTGTGGCCTATCAAATGGTCAATGTCGTTTATTTTATTGCCATAGTGAGCGTCTTCTTTTTTCAGGCCCGGAAAGATTATATTTTTGAGCTCTTCTTCCAAAGCTTGATGGTTTTCACCAGCCAAAACATCTCCACTATCGAGCTTGGTTGTGTCAAAACGCGCTACAGTTCCAATAACTGGAAACATTGAAACTCTCTTGAGTAATTCGTTCTTCCTGTCCTTATCGTTATCCTTATCAAAATCACTCTCAACCCTTGTAGTAATCGCGATGTTCGCATCACCGTCCAAGGCATAACGTAGTATCTCCGCCAGTTCGTCTACTGACGTAGCTGATTCGGACTTATAGTCCAAAAGATTGATAATGCAATTTGTATCGAGAGTCAGCTTTATCATTATGTTCAAAGTAAACCTTTACCAGAGTTTATTATTATGATTTTTTTATCTCGCTCAAAATTCATTTTGGAAAACGCTCCAAAAACCACTGCACTGGAGGGCTCGCAATTGATTCGGTCTTTCGCAAAATTATATGCCTCTCTTATTTCAGGTTCAGTCAATCTGATTATTCTGTTTCCTTGTGCCAAAATTGATTCCATTTTTGCTTGATAAGGTGTCCAGGGTGTATGAAGTTTATCTGCAAAAGAGGGGCTTGTTTCTGGGCCAACCCCAATGAGTATGGTTTTTATTTTCAATTTTTGGATACCATCGAACAGACCAACAAAAGCTTCGCCGCTTCCAATCGGACAAATTATATAGTCAGGATTATCATTCTTTATCTCTCTGATAATTGATTCGTAGGCATCTTGAAAACCATTGGTAACATCCCAAATAACTTCTTTATCATTCTCTCTGGCCAAAGCTATTACTTCTTCTGGTTTCAAAATGCTTTCTGATAGTTTTGTTTCTATAACCTTGTAACAAATTTCTTGCAGGGGTTCCTTTATTGAGGAGGGTAAATTTATATCAACAATAGAGACAACTTTTATATTCGACTTGGCAGCATATTTTGCGAGCGAAAAACCAGCGTTCCCAGAGGTGATAAGACAAAGTTTATCTACAAACTCATGCTTTGCTTTTTTTATTATCAATTCTGCGCGCCTATCTTTCCATGTCCCGAAAGGATTTTTACTTTCATCTTTTACGAGCAAATTTGGGATACCGAAATGATTACAAAATTCATCCACTTTCAGTAATGGCGTTTTACCAGATTTGAATTTATTGCGTAAAGTTATTTTCACGGTTTTATAAGTAATCTTTGTAGCTATAATTACAGCTGCATTTTACCATTTTTGGGCTCTCTTGTCAGCTCTATTTTTCCGTTCGCAAAAATTTATTTTCAATCAATATAGTCCAAAAACTCTCCGTATCTTTCTCTGAAAGTTTGGTTGTCCATCCCTTTCTTTTCCATAAATTCTTCTATCTTTCTTGACCGGACAAATTTCATTGCTATGAAGTAGCAGCAGGCAATTATCGCAAAAAATCCAACCAGTCCGAGTGTCGAAGTGAAATCGGAGAATCGCAAAGGAGTGGGAGTATCACCAGTGGCATTATTTTCAACTGTGAAAATCACTACAGCAATGAGAAATACCAAAAGGGCATACAAAAAGTTTTTCCAAAATACTTTATCTCTTTGAGGTAACTGATTTTTCATAGGCCGCTGAATTTCTTTCCGGCGGCTTTGTAAACACAAAGCCCGCCACGGGTCTCCCTTGCGGGACGTATAAGTTTCCCTATACGGCGATGAAGCAACCCCATGACGGGTTTTCTATGCTTCATCGACTTGAGACCATGCCACCGG
>PPGI01000002.1 GCA_003173855.1 Candidatus Zambryskiibacteriota bacterium
ATTGCGGAAGAAATTGTTGTATATTCCTGTCCTGTTCCCACGCAACGAATATTTGTCTGTGTACAATTTCCAGGTTGAAAACCGACTTGAGCCAGTTGTCCTGAATGTCCTAATCCTAAAATACTTGCTTGCAATGAAAGAACGATACTAGTAAGAGTAACTATTATTTGTCGTAAGTTATCAATATTAGTCATACAGAGTATGCAATTAAGATTAATTAATTATATCACCTATGAACATTAATTACACAACTATAACTCTGGATCTGGAGGAACAACTCTAGCTTTCCATATACGTTGATGTAGAGTTCTCCACACCTCCTCTAATTCCCTGCTATGTAATACAAAAAGAATAAGGATGGCAACAACAATTCCTATTATTCCTGATAAAAAGCCTTGCAAGAAAATACCGAGTGCGGTTTCAGTATTAAAAATTACACTGAAAATGTTTAAACAATGATAAGTAACATAGCCCATAATTATTGAAGAACTAAATACTTCAAAAAAAGTTCTTAGTACTGGACGAGAAAAATTTCTGAAATGAAAATGGAATCCAATCCAATGAATAAGGAGATTTAATACAACCCCTATTGAAAACCCGAGCGGCAGCATAAGCACAACTGTTCCCGGCACATCAGAAACTTTAAGTATTGATTCTATAAAATCTCTAAAAAATACATTGCTATTAAAAACTCGAACTAGATAAAAACTCCCGAGAACAATGACGACAGCCGAAATAATATTCATAAATAAAGGTGTCTTTGTCCTCCCTTGTGAGTAATATGATCTTACAAACAAAGTGACAAGATTCTGAGCAATAAGTGAAACTGTAAAAAGTGCCAGTGCTGCAGCTGTAAGCCTCGTGTCATTCCAACTAAATTGTCCTGTACCTAAAATTGTTCTAACTATCTGAGCACGAAGAACAATGAACAGAACAGAAATTGGAACGGACCAAAAAATAATATGGCGACTCGAATCAATCATTTGCCTTAGAAATTCTTCATGTGATCCCTGTGAGTAAAGTCTTGTCAATGTTGGGAAGGCAGCAAGAGAATAGCTCACACCAATTATTGAAAATGGAACTGCTTGCAAATTAAAAGAAAAATTAAAAACTGAAATTGATCCTGTAGTAAAAAAAGAAGCAAAGGAAATTAAAAATAATTCTGCGAGTTCATTTGATGAAACAGTAATTGTTCTCGGCAATGAAGTATAAACTATTCTTTTTATTGACTTAAAATTTATTGGAAAATGAAGTTTTGGTAGCATTCGAAATTCTAAGACGACTGGAATTTGAATAGCAAAATGTAAAAAAGCTCCAAGAATAACTCCATATCCGAGGCCAGCGAGACCAAAAATTGGATAGAGAAAAACAGCTCCAATAATTATCCCTATATTATAGAGAACTGGAGAGAGAGCGTAGACAAAAAATCTTTTATTAACTTGAGTAATACTTGCAAGTAAATTTGAAAAACCTAAAAACAATGGGGAAAGAAGAAGAATCCGTGTAAGCGATATGAGTTCTCCAAATGTATTAGCTTTTGCAAAATCAGGAAAGAGAATTTTTAAAATAAAAGGTGTTGCAAAATAAGCAATAATGCTCACAACAATCATAAAAACAAAATAGAATGTAAAAACAGAATCAATAAATTTCTTGGCATCATCCTCACTTCGATCATAGGCATCAAGTAAAAAAGGGATCAATACTGAAATTGAAACAATGGAAGCAACTGTCACAAACAAAATATCTGGAATCCTAAAACCCGAATAATACAGATCCAAAGTATTACCTGCTCCAAATTCATATGCAAGGATTCTATCTCTCGCTAAAGCAAGAATCTGTGAACATATTGCAAAAAATCCTAAAAGATAAGCGGCCTGGTGCAGGCCGTTTATCTCCTTGTTAATGAAATCGAAAAATCTTTTTACCATTTTATTGGACTGCTTCTTTGACTGGAAGTGATTTTCCTTTTTCTGGTTTAGTTTGTGCGCTTGTAAATATTGGCTTGCCAGCTTCGAGATTTGCTAGAATAGCTTGAACTTCTTTTGAATCTGGATTTGTTTTGGTTAAATCTTCGAATTCTTTAATAGCTTTATCATGTTGCTTTGTTGCTTCATATGAAAGACCCAAGAAATATTTTGCATTAGCATAATCTGGAGTCATGCTTGTGGCCTTTTCAAAAGCTTCGATTGCTCCTTTGAAATCTGAAACGTTGTATTTAAGTAAACCAAGTTGGAAAAAGATTGCTGGATCTGTCGGATTGATCACTGACGATGCAGTAGCTGCTTGGATCGCTTCACTAATATTATTATTTGCAACAGCAATTTGAGTCAAAAGAAAGTAGGCATCAAGATAATTATTTTTTACGGAAATAGCCTGAAGAGCATTATTTCTTGCAGTAGTTAAGTCATTTCTTTCTGCAGCAAGACGAGCAAGCATAAGAAGTATGGCTGGGTTTTTGGGATCGCGTCTAAGGGCTTCTGAATATGCAAGTCCAGCACTTTCATAAGCACCGGAAATATTAAATTGTGTTGGGGAAACTGCTTCGTAAACTCTTCCAAGTGAAACCCAATTTAAATAATTAGTCGAATCATAGTCTTTAGCAGCCAAGCCTGCTTTGATAGCTTTTCCCAGCGTATCATTAAATTGCTTTTGCAATTGAGATTGAGTAATTTTTGAAGTATCCTGAGAAACTACTTGATTAAGTTCGGCCAAATCAATTTCTGAAAGCGCTCGATAATAAACATCTGTTGGAACTGCAGCAATAGCTTTATTCATATATTCTTCTGACAATTGTGGACTGCCGACAGTATTTAATTCATAAGCACTTTTCTGGAAATACCAAAGAGACATTGAATTTTCTACAAGCCCATAGCCAAGTGTTACTCCCCCAATTAGAAAAACAATCATTACAAGTGAATAAACGAAGCCACTTCGAGGATGCAAAGAAAAAACTTTTTCCTCCGTGGGAATAATGCCTGATAAATATAATGCCGCTAAAAATATTGCACTGAAGAAAAATGTTAGCACCAGAATTACCACAGAAGGGACATAAACAAAAGTTAATATCCAAAGATAAATTGAAACAAAAAACGAAGAAACGATAAGGTATTTAACAAAGTAATCTTCAGTTTTTGAAAATATAGATTTTATTCCTAAATAAATGTAAAAACCGATAAATAACAGCCAAGCTAAAACTCCAATAATTCCAGTTGTTACAGCAAATGTTGGTACTAGACCAATGCCATTAGTAAAGTCTGTATTCCAAAATATTGTAGTCAAAACTTCATCTGGCTTATATTGGAGCCATTGTGTGACAAATGAATTTGGACCTGAGCCAAAAAGAGGTCGTGAAGAAATTGTATTTTTTGCAATGTTTAAAGTTACAGAAAGCGATGGTCTAACTTCAATATTGGTAATATTAAATTTTGTTGAAAGAAATCCCCCAATTGAACCTGGCCAAACTGAAAAAATTATTGCGACAAAAAATATGACAACTACGTAAATAGGAATTCTTCGAAATCTATTTTTCCAAGAAACTTCCATGCTTTGGGAAGAAAACAAAGAATATAGAATAAACAAAAATGTAGAGACTGCGATTATTATCCAAATTGTCGTAAAATTTACGAGCGCTAGGAAAAAAAGCGATACAAGAAGTGCGATAAAAAGTATCACTTTCAGTAAAGGACTGGTTTTTAACATCTCTAAGGTTAAAAGCGAGAGCAGGACAATTATTCCAAAGAAGATTCCAACGTTATTCCAAGTTCCAATAACAGTTTGAGTGATTGAATTAAATATTCCAAATGAAAGAACTCCAGGCCCAAAGATCATTCTAATAATTATATTGAGAGCAACGAGAAGCGAGGAAATAAAAATTGCAAAATAGGAATAGAAAATACGATTTTTTTCTCTAAATAATATTGAGATTAAAAATAAATAAGCGAAACAAAGAAGTATGAAACCAACTGTGCCTATATCAAAAGTATAACCAAAAAAAGACAGTCGAGAAAAACCATTAGCTATGCCCGCTAATGTATAGACCACTGGAACAAGAACAATAAAACTGATTATATATTTAGAAGGTTTTGGCAAATATAATGACCCGTAAATTAAGCCAGATATTATATATATAAGTACAACAGCAATAACCCCAAAAGCAAAAACTAGGCTGGTAGCAAACTGAGTAGGCATAAAATTTGCCGGTATAAAGAAAAGAGGCACCAAAAAAGTTACTCCGAGTAGAATCCAAAAACATATTTTGTTTAACAATTGACGAATATCGCGTTTTGTAACTAATTCTTCCATATAATTACTCTTAGATTTTGTTTCATTATATAAATAACTTATGCCTATTGAAAGCTAAAATGTTGATAAATCAGGCCATAAAATTCATTTTTTCTCTATCTAGACAATATTCCTAAACATAGTATAATAACAGTACTTGTATCGGATAGTTGCTTTGCTAATGGCAGAGAGGAAAGTCCGAACACGTCCAGCTCTTTTGATCATCGAAGGGAAATATTTACCAAATATATTCGTATTTCACGAGTATGTATAAGTAAATAAAACTCCATTAGATAATCAAAAGGGCTGGAGGATAGTAGTGGGTAACGCCCATCCGAAGCAATTCGAGGGATGCGATCAGAAACGTCCGAGGTGAGAACTTAGGACTTCCATATTGGAAGAATCTAGTAGCAATACTGGAATGAAACGGCAAAATTCCTACTTACGTGCAAGGCCGTGTCCCGCACTTTTTATAGTAATTTAAAATATTGGGTGTCTAAACAAAGTTAAATCTTATTTAGAACCTCTAATATAATTTACTGCAAGAAAGTGCGGGGAGTGCCGCTTGATTTTCTTTGGTAACAGAGAAAACAGATAAATAACTATCGTCAAACTTAAAGGTTTGAAACAGAATTCGGCTTACAGATACAAGGGAAAAATGAAAAACACTCCGTAAAGCGGGGTGTTTTTCTATTTTTTATTTTTTGTCGGCGAAGTAAAAATTGATTTCCCTGCTATCAATTTTTCTAAAATAGTTTCCACTTGGCTGTTATTGGGATTATTTTTTTCTAAATTTAAAAATAAATCAAGCGCTTTTTGGTGCTCCCCAATTGCTTCATACGAAATCCCAAGATAATATTTTGCATTATCATATTGAGAATTTATTGATAGAAGTTTTACGAATGTATCGATTGCATTCTTAAAATCAAGAACATTAAACTCTAGAACTCCGAGTTGATACAAAACATTTTGATTATTTGGTGAAATTTCATTCGCTTTTTTTGCTGCAGCTAGAGCACCTTGTGCATCACCCAATCCTAAATCGATTTGTGACAGAAGCATGTAAGCATCCAGATAATTGTCTTTAAGGGAAATTGACTGTTCAGCATATGTTTTTGCTTCTTCTAAGTTACCGTGATTTATCGCCACTCTACTAAATAATAATAAAATGCCTGCATTTTTTGGATTTATTTTTAATGCTTCGGTATATGCAAGTTTTGCACTTTCGTAAGCTCCTGCCACATTTAGCTGAGGCACAGAAACCAGTTCATATACGCGTCCAAGAGAAAGCCAATTTAAATAATTTTGTTTGTCGATGTTTTTTGCAGAAATTCCGGCTTGCATAGCTTTCGTTAATGCATCATTAAATTGTTTTTCAAAATCAGCTTTTGAAATTTTATTTCTATTTTCGTTAACAACATTTGTGATTTTTTGTAATTCAATTTCAGCCAGAGCCCGATAGTATGTATCCTCTGGAAAAATAGAAATTGCTTTTTCTATATAGTCTTCTGAAGCTTCGACATTTTTATCAATATTTAATGCATCAGAACTTTTTTTGAAATAATATAATGAACGCACATTTTGGCCTGAAATATATAAAGTATAGAGAAGAATAATTAAAATTAATGAAAAAATTGGATAAATTATGTATTTTCCTTTTTTATTTTTTATAATTTTTAAATCTTCGTTGCCTATTAATATTGAGGAAAAAAATAATCCCGTAAAGAAAAAAGCAAGCATCAGAATAATCGCGCTTGGAACATAAAATATTGATACTATCCAAAGATATAAGGAAATTAAAAATGCTTGAATTCTAATATAACGAGTAAAATTATCTTCAATATTTAAAAATGCATATTTAATTCCAAGATAAATAAAGAAGCCGAAAAAAAATATCCATCCTAGCAAGCCTAATGTTCCAGTAGTTATTATGTATGACAAAATAAGACTAGAACCATCAGAAAAATTGGTATTCCAAAATGCAGTTTGTCCAATATTTTCTGGTTTATATTTAAGCCATTCTAGATTGAAAGTATTTGGACCTGAGCCGAGCCAGAAATTTGATTGGAGTGTATTTTTAAGAATTTCATAACTAATTGCAAATGAGGGTCTGATCTCAACATTTGTAATTTTTAATTTTGGAGATAAATAATTGCCAATTGTTCCACCCCAAATTACAAATACTATTGAAAGGCAAAGTAATAAAAGAGATATTTTAGAAAATTTTCTCTCAGAATATATCGAATATATTAAATCAAAAAGAAAATATGTGGCGAGAATAATCCAAATCAAATTAAAATTTACAAAAGTTAAAATTAATAATGAAATTACAATTGATAAAGAAAAGATTATTTTAACTATCTTATTAATATCGGATAATTTTAGAAGTTGAGTGGATAAAATCAGAATTATTCCATAAAAAATTCCAAGGTTATTCCAGCTTCCGATAATATTTGATGTTATGTCATTAAATATTCCAAAAGATAAAAAGCCTGTTCCGAATATGAATCTTAAAAGAATAAAAATGGATAAAATAATTGATGAAGCAATTATAAGAAAAATGGAATAAAAAATTTGAATTTTATTATTAAAAATTTGGGAAACAAGAAACATAAATAAAAAACCAAATAAAATAAATCCAGAACTATTAATATCAAATGTATATCCAAAAAACTGCAAACGGCTTAATCCGTGAGCAAATGCACTTAAAAAATAAGTTAGAGGCACAATAACAAAAGCTAAAATTGTAAGTTTTTTTTGCTTTAAAAAATATATAGAATTATTTTTTGTCCACCAAATAAAATATAATATAAACACAATTGCAGTTGTAAAAATAAATAATATGCTGGACCCAAATTGAGGAGTAATAAAATTTAAAGGAATAAAAAAAATAGAAATCAAAAGCGAAAAAACAAGCAACAAAGAAAATGCTCTTTTTTTAAACCATTCTCCTTGATTTTGTCCTAATACCTCGCTTTCCATTAATAAATTTATTGTGCGGCTTTGACTTGATCATACACAAATTTGGAAACCTTGGCGATGGCATCAGCCATATCAGGAAATGTTCCGCCTTGACTCATTATACAGAGAAGGTATGGGTTATTTGGATAATAAACAATACCACAATCATGGAGTTGGTTTATATCGCCATCACTTCTTTCACCAAATTTATGCGAGACTACAATATTATTTGGCAGTTGTCCTTGTATTCCACGGTTAAATTCTACATGAGAAAGCATATCAAGAGCTTTTTCTGATGTTGAACGTGATAAATAGGAAGCATTAAATAAAATTCTAAAAAAAGCTGCGTATGTTTGGGCATCAACTGGATAAGGCGAATTCGGATCAGGAGTTCCCATACCAAGAGCTGTAAAAATATCATCAAAATTTCTTGTTCCAAGATTATTTGAAAGCAATAGTGCCGCATTATTATCTGAATAATAAATCATATTTTCTAACAATTCCTCAATCGTATATGATTTTCCTACTTCTAGTTGTCTTGAAGATGAAAAATATTGCAAATTAGTGGTTAATTGTTTTTTATAGTCAATTGTTTTATTTAAAATCGTTGGATCTGTTTCAGATAATTTAAGATAGCTGATTAAAATAGGAACTTTTAGTAAACTTCCGCCAACAAATCTTTCATGTTCATTTACTCCAATCCATGGACCGTTGTTTAAATCTCTAAAGTAAACTGACATCAATTTTACTTTTCCTGAATCCGTAATCGAATTAACTAAATTTTCTAATCCTGATTTTGAAACATTAATTTGGCCGAAACTATTATCAGAGCCTGTGCATTCAAGAAGTGGGTTTGTAAATCTTCCTCCTCCTTCATGAAGCTCATAACCAATTGATTTAGCAACATTTGAATGAGTAAAATTAATTTTTTTATCAATACCAAAACCGATACCGATTCCAATTACCAAAATTATTACTCCAAATAAAAATATCGAGAATTTATTTTCCATCTACAATAGTATATCCTATTCTGTAAATTTAAGTGATTTTACGCTATTTTCAAAAACTTTGAGATCATTACCTTGCATAAAGGATGCAAGTGGTTTTTCCTCCCAATGAAAGACAAGAATATAATTTAGACCATCAATATTTATTGCTGGCCCCACATAAATAATTACTTCTCCAGCTGAGTCCCCTCCATATGAGCCGTAATCTATCAGATCATATCTTTTAAATTCTTTGTAATTAATAGTTCCGTGTGTATCAGGAGATTTTCTTTTACTGTGGTCTATTTGATATTTAAATTCCGTCTGATCAAATACATCTGAACGAATTAAATCAAAATAAAATGGAGCTTTCGGACTAAACATATCGTAATATTCAATTTTTTGAGGGCTGAAGTTTTGTCCGTCATTTACCCAATTTGCTGGATACTCAAATTCAAATTTGGGATGAATGTTAACTGAGCCATGAAAATTATCAAATACAAATATTCTATTTGCATTAGGAATCTGTTCATAAGCTGAGATTTCGGCAACATTAGTAGATGTTGAAACTTCTGAAACTTTATTTTTATTTATTTCATTTTTACGTGAAAAAACATAGATACAAAGAATAATTGCAATAATCAATAGTGCACTGGATAATATTTTCGTTTTTTTCATTTAGCGAAATTTAACTATACCACGAATATTTACTTTCCCTCTAAATTTTATATATGGCCCACTAAATGAAGTGGAGTGATTTATCACCATTCCTCCAATACAACCAGTACCATCTCTTCCAGACCCTATTCCATCAGCAGATACCGTAGTAGCCCCAGTTGGGCTTGCTTCTGCAAGTGCACCAGCTTCACTATTGAAGAACACATCTAATACTTCTGTTGCATTATTCCAACTTGCAGCTGATGCTGTACCGAAAACACCAGCATGAGCAACAATCATATCTCCTGTGGATGCTGAAAGTGATCCTGTTGTAAAGTTGTTATCAGAATCTTGCTGCCCACCTGTATTTCCAATTGGATTTGATGTATTTACACCAGTATAGGCCGCAACTGACATTACAACACCTTCTTGTGCAGTCGATGTGCCTCCCCAATCCCATTGAATTACATGATTTCCTGTCGTTGTGGCAACAAAGTAAAACATTACACAATAAGGAAGACCTGTAGTACCATCAAAATCTGGACCAATACTTGCGGCTGAACCGTTTATAAGTAAATTATTTGTTGTAAAAAAATTAGCAGTTGATTGAATACCATTTACTCCCACAACAATCAGCTGCGAGGTTGATGAAGCATTAAAAGTAATGGATCCCGTATTGGCAGTAGATGTATTAGATACAGCAACTCCAACTCTGGAAACAGTGGCTGAGAATAATAGCCCAGGAGTAAATTGAAAAATCACCAATAATAAAACAATTGATTTCAGAAATTTTTCCCTAAATATTTTTAATATTGTTAGATTTTCCATTTTATTGCTGTGGTAGTACTTCAACAGTTCTTGTAGCATATCCCCAGTTTCCTGCCCCATCGACCGCACTATATATAATAGTATGTGTAGTTGTGGCTAATCCCTCTGTTGAGGAGGCCGTAGTATCAATATTTATATTAGGCGTGTCATATCCGTCGACGGTAAAGTGAAGGCCAAGATTGTTGTTTATTGTACCATCGGCATTTGTATCGGTGACTGTTGCTCCTAGGTCATTGTATGAAGTGCCGTATGTAATTTGAGCTGGATTATCTCCGAGAATGGTAATTGTAGGTGCCGTCCTGTCAGTTGTTGAAGCAATATTTGTTGGCGTTGAAGTAGCGATCGAATCACAAGTGCCCGGCAATGAAACCATCTGACCATTATGCATCTTCATACAATATGGCTCGCCGGTTACATCATCATAAAGTGTAATTCCAGCAGCTTTTTGTGCCGAACCGACTGTTAGCT
Organism: Candidatus Zambryskiibacteriota bacterium; assembly: GCA_003173855.1. Taxonomy (GTDB): domain Bacteria; phylum Patescibacteriota; class Minisyncoccia; order Phycocordibacterales; family DATDWN01; genus C7867-006. Next base: position 10,182 of record PPGI01000002.1, read on the forward strand.
TATCTGCAAAAATGTTTTTGAAGTATGCGATGCCATCGACAAACTTTGCTCCAATTGTTTCAAACCCATTTTTGAAAGCGGACAAAATATCATCAAATGAAAGTCCAGAAGTTTGAGGTGTTGACGTACCAATTAGATTTTCCAGATTTGTTAATCGTGTATCAATGTCTGTTACCTTCATATCAATCTCTTGAATTGCTTTTGCTAATACTGATGTCATTTCATCGTATCGAAGAGTTGTCACTGTGCCGGTTGCATTATGATTTACAAGTCGTGGTTCAAGAATATCAACATCGCTTGGAACAAATCCGAAGTGTTGGCCACTAGTATCACCGTAATCAAATGTTACAGGTTTTAATTGTCGAACTAGATCAAGACCTATTGATGATGTTGCGATATTATTTTGAGTTTGAATTAGGGTTGTTGAACATGAAGACTGGCTTCGATTTACCATGAGCTCATTGTTTGGTCCAAGACAAACTGCACTTGCTCCCGAAACTGATTGTGATAGTCCAGCAAGAGTTATATTGCCTTGAACTGTGAGTGTTGCAGTAGGTGTTGTCGTACCAATTCCAACAAGTCCGTTAATTTGAGTAATAATACTCTGTGGATTTTCCAGACCAACTTTGCCTTCAAGAGTTGAGATTCTATTTTTGATATTATTTATTTCTGTTCCATTAATGGTACTTGCCGTTAGAGTATCAGTATTAATTGTGTGAGTTGTAATTGTTGGGGTAATAATCTCTTCACTTGCTGAAAATCTGTCCGTTGTGATTTCTGATTGATCGAATGATGAATTTGAGCTGTTTGTGAAAAGATTCAAAAGATCAGACGATGTTGGAATATTTCCAGACATTGATAATCCATAATTTGCAAATGACCCGGAATAGTAAGAATTTTTTACGAAAGCCAGTACTTTGCCGCTAACTCCATCATAATCTTCAAGAGCTTGACCAATAACTGGTCCGGCTTTGATTGCTTTTGTTGCAACTCCTGGTTTAGTTAAGGAGAGTGTCAAATAATCACCTGCATGGACAGTTCCATTTTCATTGCTTACTTGAACAGGAACTCGACCGCCAAGTGCTACTGGATAACCACCTCCTTCGTAATTTGGTCCACTACCCAAAGTAAGACCAGGCAATGTAGAGACTATGCCAAGAGTTGTTTTTGGATCTGTTGCTAATTTTACTTTTCCATTTCCAGCAGTAGCAACAACATCACCAGGCTCGAGATTTTGATCAGAATTGTACATTTCAGCAACGTCGGATCCTCCAGATGAAAGTCCTCGTGCAACTATTTGACCTAGTTGTGAGCTGATTGAAGATGTAGCTGTCGTACACCAACCATCGTTATCGACACAAAGACCTCCTCGAACAATGGAAAGTGAAGTTGTAGCGTTTCCTTCGCCGAATACCATTAAGTTTGTATTTTGAGTTAAGCTTGGTCCAACTCCAGCATATAAACCTGTTGTTGTTCCGGTAAAGAATCCGACTGTAGTTGTAGCACCATTTGTTGCAATGTTAAATACTGGATGGTTCGTAGACCCAAGATAAGGAGGATACAAAGAGCCTGCTCCAGTTGTTGTAAAGGTTGTTGTTGAGATTGAAAAGGCATTTTGTGCATTTGAGTTAACTATAACAGTAGTCGTGGCAATCAGTTTAACTGTTGTTGTTGCCCCAGATGCTGATGTTGTCGTTCCAAGCAAAATATTAGAAGTGTTAAGGAACATATCACCAATTAATGAAAATCTTTGTGCTGGTGACGATGTTCCGATACCAACATTTCCATTCATAAAGGAAGCAGCATAGTTATTTGTTGCTCCAAGTGGTGCAAAAACCTG
>PPGI01000015.1 GCA_003173855.1 Candidatus Zambryskiibacteriota bacterium
GGCAGGAAATTAATTTTTTTACCATACTCATCATCTGGTTTTTTTCACTTCGACCATAGCCAGTTATGGCAATTTTTACATTGTTTGGAGTGTATTCAAAAACTTTCAAACCCATTGAACTAGCAGTATATAAAATTACTCCACGAGCTTCAGCCACTAACATTGCCGTTTTCTGATTGCCACTAAAAAACAACTGTTCTGTTGCAAGTACTTCCGGTTTATATTTTTTAATAACTTCCTTGATTCTGTTACCAATTAGTGTCAGACGCTCATGATGGGGAAGTTTGGCTTTTGTTTTAAAACATTCTGAAAAAACTAAGATTTCTTTGGTTTTAGATTCTTTATCAATTACAGCAATTCCTAGCCGCTCATATCCTGGATCTATAGATATGATTCTCATAACTATTCGGCGTTTGTAAAAACGTCTTGAACTTCATCTGACTCTTCTAATTCGTCAATAAGTGTACCAAGTTTATTTCCGTCTTCTTCAGATAACTGCATTGTTGAAGTTGGAATCCAATCTTCTCCGGGGTTATGAGAAAATGCCCAGCTAGCTGATCCGGGCGCAGCCATTGAAAATCCATGTCGGGAAAGAGTTGTTTTAATCTCCTGATTTGCTCTGTTTTTATTATCAGTAAGTGCCTCTATTATCATAGCGCATCCTCCAGGACCATAGGCTTCATAAATTACTTGCTCTAAAGCTCCGGCTTCAGATGATTTTTTAATTGCCCGATCTATATTGTCATTTGGAACATTAAAAGACTTAGCTTTTTCGATTGCCGCTTTAAGTCCAGGAGAATTTACATTGCCTTGTGCCTTCTTGGCCTCAACTTGGATGAGTTTCACCATTTTACCAAAAATTTTAGATTTTTGAGCATCAGTTTTTTCTTTCTTGTGTTTAATTTTTGACCATTTGTTGTGTCCTGACATTGTAAAGATATGGTATTATTTTAATTAATGAAACGCAAGATTATTATTGAAAATCTAATCATTTTATTTGTAGTATTAGTGATTGGATATCTTAGTATTTGTATTATGTTATTTTTGACTCCACCTTTTATGATAAGGGACAGTTTTACTTTTATGGATTTTTTAACTTTACCTTTTAATCTTTAGTATTATAAAGGAAGTCGTTATCGGGTAATGGCTCCCTTCTTTTTATAACAAAGCGGGAGAATTTAGGCCTAAATGTTGGTATCCAGACGTAGTCACAGTTCTGCCGCGTGGAGTGCGTTCAAGAAAACCAAGCTGGATTAAATACGGTTCATTGAATTCTTCAATTGTTGCCTGTTCTTCTGACATTGCCGCAGCCAAAGTATTTAAACCAACAGGTCCACCAGAGAATTTTTTAATAATTGTATTTAAAATATCACGATCTGAAGGAGATAATCCAACCTCATCAATGCCTAAAAGTTTTAAGGCTTCATCCACAGATTTTTTATTTAATTGTGTTTTATTTACTTGGGCAAAATCTCTACAACGTTTTAAAAAATAATTAGCCGTTCGAGGAGTGTAACGAGAACGCTTGGCAATTTCTTTACCCGCTGTATTTTCAAGATCAATTCCTAAAATTTTTGCTGAACGCGTTATGATTTTTTCAATCTCATCATTTGAATAAAATTCAAGCTTAAAAATGCCTCCAGAAAAACGGGAACGAAGCGGAGAAGAAATCATGGCGATTCTTGTAGTTGCTCCGATTAATGTAAATGGAGGAAGCTCCAATTGAATTGTTCGAGCAGAGGGCCCTTTTCCAATAATGATATCAAGTGAACCAGATTCCATAGCAGGGTAGAGTACCTCTTCTATTGTTTTATTCAATCGATGAATCTCATCAATAAATAGTATGTCTCCGCTTGAAAGGTTGGTAAGGATTGATGCTAGATCTCCGACTTTTTCAATTGCCGGTCCCGAAGTAACTTTCATCTGTGCTCCTGTATCTTTGGCAATTAAGTGTGCAAGGGTAGTTTTACCTAGTCCCGGAGGTCCATAAAAAAGAATATGTTCTGGCGGGTGGTTTCTTTCTTTTGCGGCAGTTAAAAGGATTCGAAGATTTTTTTTAATGTTGGATTGGCCAATATAGTCATCCCATCTTGATGGACGAAGGGTTGTATCAAGAAATAAAGCATCAGATTCAGCTGTTTCTCCAGGTTCTTTAAAGGCTTTTTTCTTCATATTCATCTTTAATTATACTACAGGAGATTAATGTCAGTATTGACAAAAAAAGCTTTTTATGATAGGTTGTAGGCCTAAGACTATTGTACTTAAAAAGGAGCGAAATTTGATTGTATAGTCTAGAAAACAGTAGATTGGAGGCTCCAAAATATGAATCTCTAAGCAACTGAGCGCTTTGCGCTTACGAGTTTTTCTACGAGGACACTCTGGTGGCTGCTTTGTGCAGTTTGCTGGAGCTATCCTTGGTAAAACACTTAGCTTTTGGTTTGACTATTGAAAGTGTTGCTTAGAGATTCATATTTTGGAGCTTTTTTTGTCCAAAAATAAATCTTATCTTCAGTATAGTTTGGAAACTTTCTTAGGCAAGTGGATAAAACATTAGAAATTTTTAAAAAGTTCCTGTCCACCAAACTATTCTCGCTCAATGTCAATTACCCGGCGCAATTCTTCGAGTGTGGTGATGCCGTTTAGCACTTTAATTACTCCATCTTGAGTTAAATCAAGTAAATTTTGTCCTCGAGTGGCTTTTTTAATTTCACGTTCACTTGGATTGTCTCGAACTATTTTTTCAACGTTTTCATCAACTAATATTCCCTCGTGAATTCCTATTCTGCCTTTGTATCCAATGTTATTACACTCTTTGCATCCAACCGCTTGCCAAATATATTTTGTGTTTACTCCATCTAAGTAAGTTTTGTCAGTTATGCTTTCGAGAACTTCATCAACAGTTTTCTTGTCTTCACCTTGAAGTTCTACTTTCTTCTTGCAATTCTGGCAAAGCTTTCGAACCAAACGCTGAGCCATCGCTAAATTTATAGCAGAGGAGATGATTTTTGGATTAATGCCAAGGTCAATCAATCTTGGAAATGTTCCGGCAGCATTGTTTGTGTGGAGTGTTGTAAAAACGAGATGTCCTGTTAGTGAGGAGTTCACGGCAATTTCTGCTGTTTCCTTATCGCGAATTTCACCAACCATTATGACATCCGGGTCCTGGCGAAGTGCGCTCCTAAGTCCTTCAGCGAACGTGTAATTTTTCTTTTCGTCTGTTTGAGTTTGAACTATTCCTGGCAAGTGATATTCAATCGGGTTTTCTATAGTTATAATTTTGACTTCTGGTGTATGAATTTTTTTAAGAAAGGCATACAAAGTTGTTGTTTTTCCAGAACCGGTTGGCCCAGTGTTTAAAAGCATTCCATTCGGCTTTGAAATTTCGTGCATAATCACCTTAAGCAAGCGGTCATTAATTCCAAGATCTTGAAGCGGCACAGAAATTGTCTCTGGATTTAGAACTCGAAGAACTATTGATTCACCGTATGCACCAGGAAGCAGGGAAGTTCGAACTTCAATTTCAGTTTCTCTAATTTTTATACTAAATCTCCCGTCTTGAGCACCAGTGACATTTAATTTTAAATTTGAAATCAGCTTAATTCGTGAAATAAGTAATTTGTATGTCTCCAAATCAAATTGCAAAATCTCAGTAAGCATTCCGTCAAGCCTGTAACGAAGCCTAACATGCGACTCTTCTGGTTCAAGATGAATATCAGAAGCTTCTGTGGCAATTGCACCAGAAAGAATAATTTCTAAAATTCGAGAAATTCGATAACTTTTCTTAAGACGCAATGTTTCAGCAATCAAATTTTCAACATCAGTTATAGTGTGAACTTCTGCCAAGAAATCCATGATTTGTTCATTCGAAATATCTAGTGCTCCTGATTTTGTTTCAAAGGAATATGACAAATCTTTGTATCTGTCCCAAACTTTATTGAGACTTGCGTGCGATACCATGTAGAGCTCAACTGAGTAGCCTTTTTCTTTTAATTTATTTATTGCATTTACAGTTTGTTGAGCATTCGGAGAAAGTGCACCGACAGAAAGAATTTTATTTACATCGTTAAAAACGGCAATCTGGGCTTCGCGAGAGTCAGTTTCGGATATTACACGCAGTGCGTCAATGTTAATCGGAGTGACAGTGAGATCAAGATAGGGAACGCCGTTTTTTTCTGCCATTGTTGCTGTCAAATTTTCCTCCTCTTGCTTTCGAAGGTCTTCAATTCGCTTATTTTGCTTTTCCTCATCAAAACTTACCATCCCTAAATAATACCATTTTTCGCTATAGTTTAAGCCATATTATCCTATTGACAATTAACTATTTTTAAGTTAATATGTTGTCAGGAGGTGCAACTATATGCGCACTTATTTGAGTTTCGTTCTGGTTGCGGTTTTCTTGTCGGTTGGATGCGCAGAAAAGCACGTTAGAACGCAGTCACCGACGGTCCCATCTTCTCCGGAAACGGATTTGGTCATTGTCTCGGCACCAGTTGTTTCGGATAAGATGACTTTGCCTGAAGTGATCGCTTACCTCGAGAAGAAGCCTGACAATGAGACGCCCGAAGACAAGAAGCGGCGTGAGCTTGCTCTCGAAATTGCGAAGAAGGAGTATTACAAGACTCTCAAAAAGCAAGTTCAGAAAAAAGAGCTTCGAGTTGAGCGTGAGGCAGACAAGATCATCGAGAAACAAGAAGAAGATCCTGGAAAGCAGGCAAAAAACGAAGCGAACGTCAAACGTCGTTCTGACATCGTATGCACTACACCTGAAGAAACAGCGAAGGTCTGGATTCATCCAGATGCTTCAAAACCAATATGGGGATTTGTTCACTCCGCAATGACCATCATCAACAACAAGGACTACCCGATGATGATCAGACAGACTGGCGGAGACAAAGGACGGATTGTCGTTAGACATTTCTGTCCTGGTGGATCGATGGTTTTGATCCAGCGGATAGATTGGACATCAGGAATGACATACATTTCATATGTTGCCGTTCCTGATCCGGATTACATTGCGGCCAATCGAGAGAAAGACACTCCGAAAGGACGTATTGAATCCTTCCAGTCGCCGCAGATTTATCTTCAGCCATGCTACGGTCAAGGTTGTCGTGGAGAGTACCCAGCAGTCTGGAACATTCGCTAGACGATCGCGGCGGCAGCGCGCCGCCGCGATAAAAACAGAGTCAGTCGCCTTCGGGCGGCTTTTTTGTTAGTATCACTCTATGAAATTTGTATCTAATAGCTTGGAAGAAACCGAAAAAATCGCTAGAGATTTGGTCGAAAAATTAAAACCACAAACTAAGGCTACTGTTTTAGGTTTGAATGGAAATCTCGGAAATGGAAAAACAACATTTACCCAAATGATTGCAAAAATATTGGGAGTAAATGATACAGTAACAAGTCCAACATTTGTTATAGAAAAAATTTACGAATTAGAAAATAAAAAATTTAAACGCTTAATTCATATTGATGTATACCGTTTAGAAAAATCAGAAGAACTTCTGCATCTTGGATGGCAGGAAGTTATTTCTGATCCAGAAAATTTGATATTAATCGAATGGCCAGAAAGAGTGGCAGATATTATGCCAGAACACACTAAAATTTCGTTTAAAGTCCTTGAAAATGAGTCATCGAGAGAGATTGAAATTGAATGATATAATGGACCAAATGTATCTTAAAAGAGACCGCTCGTTCGGCCAGCGCCGACTCGCTTGTACTCGTTTCCGCAACTTGTCAATGAGCCTTTCAGGACGTTGACAAGAGCCAGGCTTGCGACTGTGTAGTCTCTTTTAAAGATACATTTGATATAGTGAAAAAGATGACCAAATCCAATTCCAAAAAAACACTTGTTTTGCTTGATGTTCACGCGATTTTACATCGGGCATATCATGCGCTTCCAGAATTCGAATCATCTAAGGGAGAGCCAACGGGTGCTCTTTATGGGCTTTGCACTTTTTTAATAAAACTCTTTAAAGATTTAAAACCGGATTATCTTATTGCTTGTTATGATTTACCTGAACCAACTCTTCGTCATGAAGCCTATAAAGATTACAAGGGCACGCGAAAAAAAATTGATGATGCGCTAATTGCTCAACTTGAAAGTTCAAAAAAAGTTTTTGAAACCATGCATATTCCAATGTATTCGTGTCCGGGATTTGAAGCAGACGATATGCTTGGAACAATTGTTGATTGTATAAATAAAAAATTTAAAAATATCGATGTCATTATTGCTTCGGGTGATATGGACACGATGCAGCTCGTTGAAGACGATAAAGTCCGAGTTTATACTCTTCGCAAAGGAATTAAAGATACGGTTATTTATAACGAAGATGCGGTTCGCGAGCGTTTTGGATTCCCCCCAAAATTATTGCCTGATTACAAAGGTCTGCGTGGTGATCCGTCAGACAATATAATTGGTATTGCTGGAATTGGAGAAAAAACTGCACAAGAACTGATTGTAAAATTTGGTTCAATTGAAGAAATTTACGAAAAATTGAAAAAAAATGAAAAATCCTTCGAAAAAGCTGGAATTAAAAAAAGAATTGTTGATCTTTTAAAAGAAGGCGAAGAAGAAGCTATTTTTTCAAAAACATTGGCGACAATCAGACGCGATGCTCCGATAAACTTTAAATTGCCCGAAAAAATTTGGAAAGACGACGTTGATATTAAAAAAGTCGAGAATTTGTTTCGCGAATTTGAATTTAGGACTTTGGCGATAAAAGTTGCAGAAGTCCTGTCACTTGAACTTCCGGAAAAACCACTTGGCAATGAAAGCGAAGAAGATATTTACGAAGTGGGAGTTTTGCTTTGGATTATTGATTCAAATAAAACAAATCCAACTTTGGATCAAATTCTGTCATACACTCATACCGATACTCTTTCTGAAGCTCGAAAAGTTTTGGAAAAAATAATCAAAGATCAAAATCTTTCGTATGTTGTTGATAATATTGAATGTCCTCTTATACCAATTACACGGGAAATGAAAGAAGTTGGAATTAAAATTGATGTCCCACGATTAAAAGATTTATCAAAACAATATCATAAAGAGCTGGCAAAACTTGAGAAAAAGATATGGGAAGCGGCAGGGGAGGAATTTAATATTAATTCTCCAAAGCAACTTGCTGAAATAATGTTTGTTAAAATGGGGATTAAAGGAAAAAATCAAAAAAAGAATGCAAGTGGAGGATTTTCCACCAAAGAATCAGAATTGGAGAAATTAAAAGACGAACATCCCATTGCTGGACTAGTTCTGGATTATAGAGAGTTGGCAAAACTTTTGGGTACTTATATTGATACTATTCCAACTTTGGTTGATAAAAACAATCGTATTCACCCGCAGTTTTTGCAGGCAGGTAGCGCTACTGGCCGCATGGCCACGCAAAATCCTGGAGTCCAAAATATTCCAATAAAATCTGAACTTGGACGCGAAATCAGGAAATCTTTTATTGCTGAAAAAGGTTATAAAATTGTTACTTTTGATTATTCACAAATTGAGTTGCGAATAGCTGCTTTTCTTTCCGAAGATAAAAAAATGATTCAAATTTTTAAAAGTGGAGAGGATTTTCACAATGCTGTTGCAAGCCAAGTTTTTAAAGTTAAACCAGAAGAGGTCACTCGAGAAATGCGTCGGAAAGCAAAAGTAATAAATTTCGGGGTGATGTACGGTATGGGTGTGACCGCGTTGCAGAAAAATATTGGTACAAATCGTGAAGAAGCTCAAAAATTTCTAGACGAGTATTTTAAAAATTTTTCAGGGCTTCGAGAGTATTTGGATAATGTAAAGCGAGAAACCGCTCAAAAGGGCTACACCGAGACATTTTTTGGTCGCAGGAGATATTTCCCGGATATTCATTCTAGACTGCCTTTTATGAAAGCAGCAGCAGAACGCATGGCAATTAATGCGCCGATTCAAGGAACGGAAGCTGATATTATTAAAATTGCCATGATAAATATTGACGAATATTTAAAAAAGAAGAATTTAAAAAAAGATGTCAGGCTTTTGTTACAAGTTCATGATGAATTGGTTTATGAGATCAAGGATGATTTGGTAAAAAAAGTTTCTCCTGAAATAAAAAAACTTATGGAAAGTGTCATTGATCCTAAAAAAACACAAGGTATTATTATGGCAGCTGACTCATCTGTCGGAGTAAATTGGAGTGAAATCCAAAAAATTTAATAAATATGTTTTACGTTGTATATGGACAAGATCGGGAAAAATCACGAAAAAAACTACACGATCTATTGGCATTGGCACAAAAAAAGCGGCCGGATGCAGAAATTTTTAAAATAAATAGCGAGAATTGGTCGGAAGCACAATTTGACGAACTTTTAGGTTCCCAAGGTTTATTTGAGCAAAAATATACAGTTGTTCTTGATTATGTTTTTGAAATCAAGGATGCAAAACAATATGTTCTCGACCGGCTTGATCTAATGAAAGAATCAAACCAAATTTTTCTAGTTCTTGAGGGAAGTATTGATGCACAAAGTTTAAAAAAAATAAAAGAAAAAGCAGAGCAAGTTCAAGAATTTATAAAGCAAGAGTCAAAAAAAGATTTACCAAACATTTTTTCTGTGGCAAACGGACTTATAGACAAAGACAAAAAGAAACTTTGGATAAGTTATATTGATTTTGTATCACGCGGAGTTGCTCCTGAAGAGATTCACGGAATATTTTTCTGGCAGATAAAAAATATGCTGATTGCTAGCCAATCTAATCCAGCTGAATCAGGTTTATCTCCTTTTGTTTATAAAAATACACAATCCGGGGCAAAGAAATATTCACAAGAGAAACTAAAAGAATTATCAAATTCATTGGTAGAAATGACTCATAGAGTTCGCCAAGGTGAAGGGGAACTAGGAATTATGCTTGAAAAATGGGTATTGGAAATTTAATTAAACTTTGTTAGTGTGATTTCAGGAGGTTGTATGAAAGGAGAAGTTAGGATAGCTAGGGTAACGGATGAAAAAAGGGAAAGAGTTGTCCATCTCCTAAAAACTACGGAATTGCCATTTGCTACTATTGGTCGTCGACTCGGTTTGGACAGAGCTACAGTTAGTAAGATCAATAGGGTAGATGGAATTCGTGATCCTAATACCAAGTCACCAAGAGGAGAATATGACTTTCTTCTCTGATTTGCTCCGCCGACAAAAGCTCTGTTTGTCTGCGGAGCTTTTGTTATATTCACTCTGTGCGCCCAGCAGGAATCGAACCTGCGACCTTCTCCTTAAAAGGGAGCCGCTCTACCGACTGAGCTATGGGCG
>PPGI01000014.1 GCA_003173855.1 Candidatus Zambryskiibacteriota bacterium
TTGCTGCCGACCAGGGAATCGAACCCCAATTACCTCCTCCAAAGGGAGATGTCCTACCGTTAGACGAGTCGGCAATATTATCTATTAGTTTTATTGCAGACAATAAAACAATCTAATATTACACTTTTTCTGACTTTTTGCTAGGAAATAGAAATAAAATATTGAATTAATTTGACATATGATTTTTTTCATGATATTCTTCGGACAGGAGGAAAAATAAAAAAGAAATTAAATGGAGATATTGATGATGGATGTATGAGATCTATTGCCTTGACGATAAGTGGAAAGAATCCAATTAAAGTATACTTTGGGAAACCAAAATGATAGAATTCCCCATATGAAAAATCCGTACATAAATGCATTAGTAGCCTTTGGATATATTGTCGGCCTTGTTTTTGTTATGTTTAAGGTAGTAGCCCAATCACAAATTGGGCAAAACACGACAATTCTTGCACCAATGGCTGTACTATGTCTGCTTGTCTTATCAGTGGCACTTATGGGAGTATTATTTTTTTACGAACCAGCACGACTTTTTTTAGAAAATCATAAACGCGAAGCTCTAACTTTTTTTCTAAAAACTGTTGTTACTTTTGCCTGTCTTCTAGCTATTCTATTAATATTAGTTGTTTATTCTAGTTACGTACCTCTTGGATCGAGTTTTTTGATAAAATAATTATCATTTGAAATTCACAATTCTAAAGTTATAATTTAGAAATTATTTTTAACTTAAATAAAATGATAATCGTACAAGACACATTTGTTTGTAAACCTGGGAACGCTTCGAAAATGGCAAAACTTTTTAAAGAAGTAATGAGTAATGATAAAAGTGTGCTGCATATCATGACTGATATGACGGGACAATACCACAGAGTAATAATGCTATCGAAACATGACAATCTAACAGCTTATGAAAAAAGTTGGGAAGAATATCAAAATCCAACTCCAGAGATGAAAAAATCAATGGAAAAAATGAATGGAATGAATGATATGTATGTCAGTGGTTCGCGAGAGATCTTCCAAGTCTGGTAAACTTCATAATTTCTACATTTTAATTGTCCATAATTAATGATTATCAGTTAAAGATAATTTATGGCACAAATAATCAATAATTCACGACCAAACGACCCAGTTGTTGTAGATAATGGAGGAGGTTGGGCAGTTGCGGTCATTGTCTTGCTTATAGTTCTTGCAATAGGAGCGTATGCGTTAATCAGACATTATAGGCCAGCAGCAACTGGAGGATCAAATCCAAGTACAAATATTAATGTAAGTGTTCCAAATCCTGTCGGCGGTGCAAGCGGAGGTTCAAGTGCTCCTGATACAGCACCAAATTACAATCCCTAATTATTAGTAAATTCTAGAATTTCCAACAAAGTAAAAAAGCCCGATCGGGCTTTTTTACTTACTTCTTATATATGCTATCTAGTCCCGCGCTGTTCCCGATAGATTTCTCTAGTGCCTGCGCTACCTGAGAACCCTATAATGGCGATTAGCAATCCAATTATCGCCAGGGTCCACGTTAATGCTGCACCTGTTAAACCTACGAATGCCAGAACGAAAAGTATTAGTCCGAGCACTCCATTCAATGTATTTTGCCACATATGTTTTATTGAATTTTAATGCTAAACGACCTTTGCATAACTCATTCTATATAATGAACATTTAGATCAGATGAATTATGAAGATGTAGATGATATAATTAATTATTATTCAATAGCCAAAAATATGAGTAAACATAATTTGGACAAGTATAGTTTTCTTTGGTCAGAATTGCGTTTAGTAGTTGCAGCGCTGGCACTTTTTCTCGGCGGAATTCCTCCAGCATTAAAAGTTTTCGGTTACAGTAGTGCTGTTCTTTCATTATTAAAATTTTCCTGGATTATTTCTGGAGTAGCATCAGCCTATTTAATTTATAGATGGAAGCAAAATAACAAAAATCTTTTCGGAGTTAAGGTCCAAAAAGATTTTAATATTTTTTTGGTCAGTATTATTTCTGGACTTAATCTTGGTGTTGCAGGACTTTTAGGAACAAATATAGGAATGAACATTTCCAGTGCATATCTAATATATGTTATTGTTGGATTAATTTATCTTTACAGCGCATTTTATCTTTGGTCACGCTTTAAAACACACGGCGCTCGCCTTTTTTAAATTAATTAGTTTAGTTTGAAGTATCGCGAATTAAATTTGGACTAATAGTATTTCCAGATACAACTCCATTGATTTTTACAGTATCTCCAGAATGGAGTGCGTTTATTGGAATCTGAATGCCATTTATATTCCAAATGGCGGTGTTTCTATGCGGAATAACGATATATGAGATGCCGCTTGTATCAGCTAAGTTAAAGCTTGTGTCAGTAACATTTGAGACTATACCCACAAAGTATGTTTGAGGACTTGTCGGAACAACGTAGCCATTATTTGGTGGCGCTGGTGTTTGAGGTACTGGTGTAGGGACGGGAGTAGGATTTGGAACCGGACTTGGAACTGGAGTCGGTACGGGTGTCGGGACTGGAACAGGAGTTGGTTGTGGCGAAGGTACGGGTGTTGGAACAGGTGTAGGTTGAGAGAAAACTGTTATTGTCGCTGAATTTGTTGCCATTCCTCCAGGACCAGAACAAGTTAAAGTATAAGTTGAATTAGTGGATGGATATACTATTTGTGAACCTGAAGTTGGAGCTTGGCCAATCCAGGCACCACTTGCGTTGCAAGTTGAGGTATTAGTCGTAGACCATGAAAGTGTTGAGGCTCCTCCAAAAACTATATTGTTTGGTGAAGCAAATATTGTTACAGTTGGTTGAGGTGTTGGTGTAGGTGTTGGTACTGGAGTCGGAACAGGTGTTGGAACTGGCATAGGAGTTGGTTGTGGACGAGGAATAGGAGCCGGGATAGGTGCTGGTGTTGGTACTGGAGTTGGTGTATGCACTGGTGTAGGAGTATTTTGCGACCAATCTCTAATAAATGTTGCGTTTACAGTAAATGATTGGGTGGTGCTAATCGGTCCTTCGACACCAACAAAATCTCCAGCCTTTATATTTCCTAAATTAACAGTATTGTTTGTCTGTATTCTCCAGGGACCAATCCAACTTGAGACAATGATTATTCCATTTTGCACGGACTGAACTGTTCCTCGAATCAAGACATTCCCTTGGGAATCAATGTTCAAAACTGCTGGAAAATTAAAATTGTTTTGAACATTGCCAACAATATTTACTGTATTTGTATGCGGGTCATTTTGTGTCAGGCTCTGATCAGCTACTCCATTGTTTTCAAGTTCTGTAGTTGTCGTGGCATACGTCGTAGGAGTAAATGCAGAATGTGTATCTGCAATCAATTTTCTATTTGCAACAACAACCATAACAAGAAGCACAGCAGCAAAAAGACTAGCAGAATAAAGAATGATTTTTTTAGTTTTCATGAAGGTAAATTTACATTTTTAATGTGAAACAATTTTACAAAAGTAAAGGTGATGCTTTTATGAATGAAATAGGTGTAGCCGGTTTGATATAATTTATAAATGGAGGAAGAACCAGTAAAAGAATACAGCTCGCGTGTTCGACAAATCTACCTTTTAATGGCTGTAATTCTGCTTGTTTCTGCAGCTTTTTTTAAAAACGAAGTTCCGTTTCCTGTTCCACTTTCGGTTTTTATGATTCTGCTACTAGTTATTTTTGGTGGATTGACGAATCCGAAATTAAAATGGGTAATGAAAATGGATTTTGGTGTTTCAATTCTCGCATTTCTTGTTTTCGGATCTTACGTTATGTCTGCATACGGCGGCAAATCAGCCTTATTTTTCGGTGCATCCGTGGCTTTAGCAATTTTGTCGATACTTGCACTCTATTTTAATTCCGAAAGTTTGCGGGAAAATTTAAAACCATCAAGTTCATAAATTTCATATTTTTTTCATCCAATTTCACACCGAAGTCTCTATTTTTTCGCAATTTCATCTGATCTTAATCAATTCTCAGTATAATTTTGGTTGCTCTGCGTAAATTCAAGCGGAGCTTCTTATTAGTTTATAGTGATCAATTTATTATTAACTAAATAAAATAAATTATGGCTACAAAAACCGTAAACCCAACAGAAGTTCAAAAATATCTGTCGGGTATTGATTTCCCTGCTGATAAAGCAGAAATCATCTCTTATGCTAAAAGCAAGGGAGCTCCTAATGAAGTAATCGATGCACTAAATGGGCTTCCTGATATGGATTACAACAATAGCGCTGAAATTTCCTCTCAATTCGGAGGTGGAGGAGGAAAAGGAGGCGGTAGTGGTGGTGGACGAGGTGGAGGATCTGATATGTAAAACTTAATAATTTCCCACTTACAAAAGAGAGGGCGCACGCCTTCTTTTTTGTTATAATAGTAGAATGAGAAAACAAATTACTTTTATTATAATTTTAGTTTTAATTGGAGGTGGTTTAATTTGGTACAATTTTTTTAGGACACAAGTGCCTATGACGGGTCAAAATAATAATGGTGAACAGCAAAAATTTTTTACATACAATAATGCTTCACCGGACTTGATTACTGTTCAATTGCCATACCCAGGAGCAGTTGTTGGCAAGCAATTTAGCGTTTTAGGAAAAGCTCGAGGCAGTTGGTATTTTGAAGCTTCGTTTCCAGTAAAAGTTTTAGATAAAAATGGAAATGTCCTTGCGCAAACTCCAGCTCAAGCCCAAGGGGATTGGATGACAACAGAATTTGTTCCATTTAAAGCAGATTTAACTGTTCCACAATCCTACATTGGTCCTGCAACACTAGTTTTAAAAAACGACAATCCATCCGGTGATCCAGCTCGAGATAAATCACTCTCATTTCCAATTACAATCGAGTATTAATTCTTTCTCCATCTAGTTTATAATAAACTCAAGATACTTATCCCGTTAGGACGACACAGTTTCTTTCGGGAATGATACTTCGATATATCGAAGTAAAAAATTTTATTAATAATTTATATGAAGATTACAAAATTTGGACATTGTTGTTTGCTAATTGAGACGAGGGGGAAAAAGATTTTGACTGACCCTGGAAGTTTTACGACCGATCAAAACAATGTTAAGGGTATTGATATTGTTTTAATCACTCACGAACACGCCGATCATTTTCATGTTGAATCTGTAAAGAAAATAAAAGAAAATAATCCGAACGCTATTATCATCACTAATTCAGCAGTTGGAAAGTTATTGGACAAAGAAAATATTTCTCATTCTGTTTTAGAAGGAAAAACAATGGATGATTTTGGTGAGATTTCTATTCAAGCGTATGATCATAGGCACGAAGAAATTTTTGAGGAGTTTGGCCAAGTCCAAAATACTGGATATTTTATAGCTGATGAATTGTTTTATCCAGGTGATTCATATACTGAACCTGGTAGGCCAGTGCCAATTTTAGCTCTGCCTGTTGCTGGACCATGGTGCAAAATTTCTGATGCGCTTCGATATGCATTGCATGTTAAACCAAAAAAAGCTTTTCCAGTTCACGATGCTGTTGTAGCAACCGAAGCAGTTGTTTTTTATCATATGGTTCCAGAAACTGTTTTGACTCAATCTGGTATCGAATTTGTCTCAATGAAAGCAGGTGATACAATAGATTTCTAATACTTGACAAGAAAGTAATTAATGTTACTCTTTTTTCAGACGTAATCGGTAACCTGTCGCCGATTTTAGACAGGAATGGAGTTTGACATGTCTGTTGCGAAAAAGGGCAAGGTAGTGATGGTGAATCATCAGAGGTTGTTCGGATTCATTGAGGAGGAAGTAACGAATGATCAAGTTTTCTTTCACTTCAATGACTACGCTCCACATTTCTTTGACTTTGGAGATGGAGTAGTTATCGCTTCTGCAGTAGGGAGTCATTTACCTACATATCCAAGGAAGGGTGATATTTTGTACTATCACTCTGCTTTGGGGAGAAAAGGAAGACGAACAATTTCTTGGGTTTATGAAGTCCAGCACATTGCAGCTGAAACAGAAAAACTCAAGAAAGAAATTCTCGAACTGAGGACAAAACCACCTTACTCAGGATCGGATCCGTTTCGATCGAGGAGTACAAACGACACGAGATATTCTCCCCCTCCGCCTCCACCCCCACCACCGCGACAGCCACAGACTCCACTCCCTTGGAGAGTTGTGCTCGCTATTCCATGGGGAACTACTATCACGAGAAAAATAGTGACAAGCCAGTATCGTAAGCTTGCCTTCGATCGTCATCCAGATCGTGGTGGAAGTCACCAAGCGATGGCAGATTTGAATCGAGCACGAGATGAGGCTCTCAGGTTCGTTACAGTTTAGATTCGCGAGGCGTCGACTTTGGTCGGCGCCTTTTCTTATTCATCCTGTCTACATACAGCTAGTCTACAATTCAGATGTTACTAGTTAAATTTAAAACATGGCAAAAATTAATACATTACAAGATTCGTTTTTAGCGAAACTGCAGGCGCTTTACGACATCGAAAACGAGATCATAAAAGCCCTGCCAAAAATGGTGGAGGCAGCAAGTGATCCGGAATTAAAAGACGCGCTTAGCTCGCATTTAGAAGAAACAAAAGAACAAGCGCATAGGCTTGAGCAGGCATTTGAAATGCTTGAAGAAAAACCGAAGAAATTAAAAGCCGAAGGTGTGCGGGGAATTATCGAAGACGGTAAATGGGTAATGGATGCTGATGCACCAGATGCGCTAAAAGATGCGATGCTGGCATCTGCTGCTCGATATGTTGAGCATTACGAAATGGCAGGTTATATGTCTGCTATCGAGGAAGCAAGCCTTCTTGGCTACGATGACATTGCAGAATTGCTTTCCGATTCGCTTTCAGAAGAAAATGCAGCAGATGATAAATTAGTTTCAGTTATGAAAGATAGCATGGATGAATCACTCACTGCAGTCGGAGCGTCTGAAGAAGAGGAGTAATAATTATTTATATGCCAACAAAATATGGACCAAAAACAAAAAAGAAGATGAAAAAGGTTATGCATGAGTGGAAGCATGGCGAGCTTAAGTCAGGTGGAAGTGGAGAAAAGGTAAAATCAAGGAAGCAGGCAATAGCTATCGGACTTTCTGAAGCTCGTCGTGGAGGTGGAAAGGTTCCAAGGAAGAAATAGGACAACACCCTATCACTTTTTGCAAATTTTAATATATGTTTTGCTATAAACACCCCCTCTATACAATATAGAGAGGGCTGTTATACTATAGAAGTCACGTTTTATTAGTAATTTTTAAACATTATGGCAAAAAGCAATTCAGCATTTATGAAGCCAATGAACGTTAGTTCAGATTTGGCTGTTATCGTCGGCAAAGGCCCAATGCCTCGATCAGAGGTTGTAAAGAAATTGTGGGTCTATATCAAGAAGAATGGTCTTCAAGATGAGAAGAACAAAAGGAACATAAATGCTGACAGCGATCTGAAGAAAGTGTTCGGAGGTAAGGGAACTGTATCCATGTTCGAAATGACTAAGCTTGTATCTAAGCATTTGTCATAATCTCTCCTTGTGTGGTTTATCAAAAACTCCCTAACTGGGAGTTTTTGTATTCATTGCAATTTTAGAAATAGTATGATAGCTTAGATAACGGAAAATCCCCAAGGGCTGGGATCTCTCGGTTCGCAAAGTAAGAGGGCGAAAGCTTGAAAGGGATGTGTCCAACCAGTGAGTTGATTCTTCTCTAAAAGAAGAAAAAAATTATTTATGTAGTAAAGGGCGACTTCCTTGTCAGGAGGTCGCCCTTGTTCGTTATTGGCGAGATCCGTAGGATCCAGCATAACGTGTGTTGAACCAGCGAGCATGCGCTCGACTGATATTAAGTTCACGTAAGAAAGTTCTGTAATGTCCGCAGATCTGTCGAGGAGTCTCCTTGTCTACCAGTCTCCTCCGTATGAAGCCTGAAGCCATGTGCATGTAGACGTGTGGAATATTTCCAGTGTACAGCTCATGGTCAAAAAGCTCTTGAGCAGTCCTTGTTGGTGTAATTGGAAAATTGCAGACCCAACGTACATAAGTCGCTCGACTGCGTACGCTTACTTCGAGTTCTTTGCAAGCTAGAAGCATAAATCGTATTTTCCCGAAGAAGTTCTCTTTTGAAAAGCAACTTCGTGAATCTCGATTCAGATTGATCTTTGCTTGCGTTAAAATCATTTCGGCATCTTCTCTGGCGTTTGCTCGCATTTTACCTTGCCCTGTTTCCCAGAGAAGAATGTAATATTCGTATGTTTTTCTGAAGCGAAACAGAGATCTAATGATGTCGATCTGTTCTGGAGTAGTTAGCTCGAAATCCTCAATCAACTTTTCAAGAGTCCTTCTTTCTACAAAGAGAAAGCTTTCTAGCATTTTCTCGGGCGTAAGATTTGTGCCCATGATCTCATTCAAAATACTGCTGTGCTGCATGAGCACCTCCGATTAAATATTAACATTAAATCTCATATTGTCAAATTGTTAAATCAAGATTAATTGACATTTTTATGAATAAATATCGCAATACAATTATTCGTAACATTCATATTTTGCTAGCGTCTCGTAGAGTACAGGTAACTCATAATACCTGTAATTATTCCTTAAATTACGCTTATGAAAAACATAACTAACTTCTTAAAGCATCCGGCTGGAATTGCCACTTCAGTTGGAGTGATCGGTGCAGTGGCATTGTTCGGTGCTATTCTTGCTCACGCTCAAGTAACACCAACTGTTAGCTCATCGATTCATGATGGAAGTCATACTGTTATAAGTACAGCCCTAATCGGTTCAAATGTTCATGATAACGCAAACGTAGCCTCAACTTCTGGACCAACACCAACAGGAACAGTTGATTTTACTCTTTACTCGAACACAAGCTGTTCAGGAACTGCATCAAGTACACAAAGTGCAGTTGGTCTAAACTCTGGCGGATCTGCAGAATCAGGAACTACGACAATTACTAGCACAGGCCTCTCATACAAGGTCCATTATAACGGCCAGGGAGATGTTTATGCTCCGACAGATGGTCCATGTGAGCCACTATTTGCTACATCTAATTCTGTAACGATCTTAGGAACACTATCATCAACTACAGTTTTAGCTGGAACATCAGTTACAGAAAGTGCAATTCTAAATAACTCTACAGCAAATGCTACAGGAACAGTCGCTTACAGATACTTTACTGACAATGGTTGTACTTCAAACCAAATTCTAGTTAATTCTGTAACAGTATTGGATGCCACAGTTCCAACTTCAAACTCTGTTCAATTCAATACTCCAGGTACATTCTATTGGAGAGCAAGCTATTCAGGAGATCAATACAATAACTCTGCTTCAACATTATGTCTTCCAGTTCAAGTTCTAGCTACATCAACACCTCCAACACCTACACCAACCCCAACTCCTCCGCCTTCTGGAACTGGAAGTATCTCAGGAACAGTTTACAGTGATGTAAACCACAATCTAATAAATGACACTGGAGATGTTGGACTTGCCGGCTTTACCATTAACCTCTACGGTGGAATGGGATGGTGGAAAATGAACCATCTTCCAGTAGCCTCAACAGCTACAGACTCGAATGGAAATTACAGTTTCGGAAATCTTGCTGCAGGTACTTACTCAATCGAAGAAGTAAACAAAGCAGGTTGGATTCAGTTAACGGGTGATTACAAAGGAGTAGTTCTTGCCTCAAGCACATCAATAACCGGAAAAGATTTCGCTAACGCTTCAACGACAAATACACACAAAGATAAAGGAAATCATTTCGGTGAGTTCTTCAAGAAATTCGGAAAGCAGTTCAAGGATTTCTGGAAGCACCAAAATAAAGAATTGAAAAAGTTAGATCATGGAAATAAGAAAGGTGATGGTGATAACGATGACGACGACTAAATAACCCTACAAAATGGCCCTAAAATAGGGCTATTTTGTTGTAACAATTAAACTAACCAAAACGTCTTTCATTAATGTGAAGGTATGGTAAAATCAAGAATTATTCGATAATTAAAAATTATGGCGAAATATGTAATTGGACTTGTAGTAATTGCCGCAGTAGCTTTTGGATGGTGGCATTGGCAGTCTAAACAACCATCAAAAGTTGCCGAAACACAAACAACAAATACGCAAAATCAAACAAATGGAACAAATGTTGCGTCAAGCATTAATGCAAACACTTCTTTCGATCAGGATCTCTCTACAATAGATACACACATGAATGCAGTTGATAATAGTAGA
Organism: Candidatus Zambryskiibacteriota bacterium; assembly: GCA_003173855.1. Lineage (GTDB taxonomy): Bacteria > Patescibacteriota > Minisyncoccia > Phycocordibacterales > DATDWN01 > C7867-006. Next base: position 10,178 of record PPGI01000014.1, read on the forward strand.
ACATCGGTCGACCAGAGCTTCAATGATAAGCCAGTTCAACAAACAGAATAATAAACGAATATGAAAAATATAGTTAAAATTTCTAGTGTTCTTGTACTTAGCTCGATGCTTATCCTTCCATTTGCCGCTTATGCGTTGGATGTAAACGCAACTGTTAATGCAAATGCACAAGTTGGTGGAACAAACACTACTGTTGATGCAAAACTTCAAACAAGAATTGATACTGCAAAAGACAGGGCAAATAAAGAAATCGATCGGCGAATTGATGCTCTAAATACTCTAACTTCGCGAGTTGGAGAACTAAAACGACTGACGGCGGACGAGAAAACAAATATTTCAGCAGCATTGTCTAACCAAATTACACTTTTGACTAATTTGAAGACAAAAATTGCAGCAGACACAGATATTACAACCCTGAAAGCTGATATAAAATCAATTACACAATCATACAGAATCTTTTTGGTTGTCTTGCCACAAGGTAGAATTGCTGCAGCTGCTGATGAAATAAATACAACTGCTGACCTTTTTGCAACACTTAGCGCAAAAATTCAGGCAAAAATTACAGACGCTCAAAATGCTGGTAAAGATGTTTCAAGCTTGAACACTTTGCTTACCGAGGCAACAGCAAAAGTTGCTGATTCGAAGATCCAAGCTGATGCTTCAGTAGCGCACACTGCAAATTTGAAACCAGACAACGGTGATCAAGCTGTGATGAAAGCAAACAATGATGCATTTAAAATGGCGCGTTCTGATTTAAAAATTGCTCACGAGGATCTAGTAACCGCTCGACAAGATGTTCAAAAAATCATTGTTCAACTCCGCCAATGGAATGTAGGGGCAAATGCGACAACAACGACAACAGTTCACTAATCTCAGGTTTCTCTAATAACAAAAGCCATGATCAAACATGGTTTTTGTTTTGTAAATTATTTCAATAATTAATTTATCATACGATATTCCGTATGAAATAGAAGTACTGCGATATATCGAAGTATCCAAACAACAGAATTAATTGCAATTATCTCGATTTTTAGTAGGCTGGAACCAGACTGCACATTTACAGGAGATGATGATGAGTGGAAGACCGTCAGACTACCTAGTTGTGGCGGCCGACTCATATCCTATTATTAGGACTGATCGTCATCGCTACACATACAAGAATCTGGTAACAGAACTTGTCGAGAAACTCAAACGAACAAATGTAACAATCAAAGTTGGCCCTGTTCTTCGAGCAATTGGGTATGATCTGATAAATCTTATCCATTTCCAGAACATGAGAGTCTTTGCCGATCTTAAGCTTGTCGATATTAAGAACACTCTTGAACTTGATGGAGTGTTGCTTAATGAGGCAAGACCTGAAATGATCACCGTCTACAGTGATACAACTGTTGAGGCAATGAAAATTCTGAAGCTTTGGTTGCCCGACACAAAAGTTCTTGGTGTCACGGTAATGACTGATTCAGAGGTTCTAAGTGAGGACCACCTCATTTCGAGAGTAAGAAAGGTAAGACTTGCTGGTATTTCAGAACTTGTGGCATCTGCATATGAGATACCGCTTATCACGAGGCACTTCAGTAACTACTTTAGTGTTAGTACTCCCGGAGTGCGGCTGCAAGGAGTTGTTGTGCCTGGTGATGATCAAAATCCAAAACGAGTGATGACTCCGTTCGAAGCAATCCAAGCTGGTGCAAATAGGATCATCGTAGGTCGGCCAGTAACGATGTCAAACAATCCGTACGACACAGTCATGCGGATTCTTGAAGAAATCCAAGTTGGACTCAAAGAGTTCGGAAGGGATTGAGTAATGCAGCCAATGAGTGAGCAAGAAGTTCATGATCGAATACGCAAAACTGGAGCTTTACTTGATGGCCACTTTAGATATGCGGCAAACAAGCACGGTTCAAAGTATGTGGATAAATACAAAATTTATCCACATACAAGATTAATCTATTTGCTATGCAAAGAAATTGCAGATAGATTTGCGTTTGTAACCAGTATTGATACTGTAGTAGCGCCAGAAAAAGGAGGAATAATTCTTTCTCATTCAGTTGGATTTAGTTTGACAATGCGAGTGGGAAGAGAAGTTTGTAGTGTCTTTGCAGAAAAAAAGAGAACAATAGACGACTTTGAATTTGCTCATGGTTTTTCAAAGTTTGTTAACGATAAAAATGTTCTTGTTGTAGAAGATACAATCAACTCCGGTAAAACTTCAAGAAAAATCATCCAACTTGTCAGAGAATATGGAGGCAGAGTTATTGGTCTTGGTGCAATTTGGAATCTAGGAGGTGTTACGGCCGCGGATCTTGAAATCCCAATACTCTCATCTCTTGTAAACATTGCTTTCAAATCTTGGAAAGCAATGGATTGTCCATTGTGTGCTCAAGGTGTTCCTATAAATTTTGAGGTCGGCAGAGGACCTCTGGGCTTCGAGGCTCGCTAAGTATGGCGAGCCTTTCATTTTTAATTCGATTAATTTACAATTTTGTTATGAATAGTTTTCAAACTCTTGCAGACGATATTACAATCGAGAAAGTTATATCTGGATTAAAAGATCGAAATATTGAAGGCATTGTTGTTAATACTAGATCTGAAGCTTTGGAGAAAATAAAATCTTTAATTCCTCCCGGAGTTTCTGTGATGAGTGGTGCTTCACGAACTTTAGAGGAAATTGGTTACATCGAATATTTGAAATCTGGCCAACACGGCTGGAAAAATCTAAAAGAAGATATTTTAGCCGAAAAAGATCCGGTAAAACAAGGAGAACTTCGCAAAACTTCTGTGCTTTCTGACTATTATTTAGGAAGTGTTCACGCGTTAGTTAGCGACGGGCAAATGATTATTGCTTCAAATTCCGGGAGTCAGTTGCCGCATTTAGTTTTTACATCAAAAAATATTATTTTGGTTGTCAGTAGTCAGAAAATTACTCAAACTTTTGAAGACGGCATGAGACGACTTGAAGAATATGTTTATCCTCTGGAAAACAAGCGTATGAAAGAGACAGGAGCAGCTGGAAGTGCTATATCAAAAATATTAATCTTTAGAAGAGAACCACCATTTTTAAAAAGATTAGTTCATGTAATTATTGTAAAAGAGAAGCTCGGTTTTTAGAATTAAGCAAAGATTAATTTTGTACTGTATAGTATATTGATGAATTCCGAGCCCCAACTTACTGACGAGACGGTGGCCAAGCTTGTACAAGAAGGTGATATCGACAAGTTTGGCATATTGATGGAACGCTATGGGGCGAAACTGTTTCGTTATGGCAAAAAGTTTCTTTCAAACGAGGATAATATCGAGGATGTGGTTCAGGATGTTTTTATAAAAACATTTGAGAATATAAAAAGCTTTGATACCAAACAGCGATTTTCCCCGTGGATTTATCGCATTGCTCACAACACATACATCAATGCTTTGAAAAAAAATTCGATTGGTCCGATGTATTTGTTTGATTTCGATACCTTGCTTGCCCACACTGTAACCGATGAATCAATTTCAAAAGAAGCAGAGGAAAAAGAAATGAAGGAGATTGTCGAAAAAGGATTATCAAAAATAGAGCCGAAATATCGGGAGATACTTGTTTTGTACTATATTGAGGACTTGAGTTATAAAGAAATAGCTGAAGTTCTTCATATTCCGGTCGGTACAGTCGGAGTAAGAATTATGCGGGCGAAAGAATTGTTAAAGGAGAAATATAAGGAATTGGGAATTGATATAAACAAACATGAATGAGCAACTAAAAGATCAAGTTTTGAGAAAAATTGAGGAGGGCAAGATTTCGATGAAGCCGAAAGCTTATTTCGTATTTAAAGTAATACTCCTCGGCACAATTACTGTGATTACATTCATTATTACTGCTGTTCTTGTGAGTTACATTATTTTTAGCCTCAAAACTGGCGGACATTTGTTTTTATTGGGTTTTGGTGCAAGAGGAATTTATAAATTTCTGCTCTTATTCCCTTGGGTTTTGTTTATAATTGATGCAATTTTACTTTTGTTCTTGGATTGGCTATTAAAACAATTTAAATTTGGTTATCACAGCCCCATTATCTATTTATTTTTAGTCAGCTTGGCTTTGATTACCGTTTTCGGGTCATTGATAGATGTTACATCATTTCATCGGGGACTTCTTCGCGAAGCTGAAGCAAGCAAACTGCCATTTGCAGGAGGTTTGTATGACGGTTTAAGAAAATCTCATCGAAAAATTGGTATATTCATGGGCGAGGTCACAAGCGTATCAACGAGCACATTTTTTATGGATTATGATGATTATGATACTCCTTGGCCAGACGGAAATATTGAAGTTATTGCCCCCACTGGATTTCACGTTATCCTTGTACCAAAAGATGAAGTTTTTGTAGCTGGGGACATGATAAATGGGGAAATCCATGCTTATGGAATTAGAAAAATTGTCGGTAACGACTAAATATTGTCTAATGAAGCCGAGATGAAATAAAGTCTAAATTTAATCGGTATTTATAATTGATGAAGAAAAAATATTATAAGGGCTGGAAGAAAATGCATAAAAAGTTGATTGCAGGAGCTGGAACGGGACTTATGGCCGGAATGCTGCTTATGGGTACAGCTAACACTGCTTTTGCAGAAACTGATTACCAAGCGCCATATTCACAACAAACAAACGCTACAGGAATGCATATAATGCATCGCTGGAATTCTGGAACAAAAGCAGCTTCTCTTGCAACTAGCCTCGGTCTTGATCCGGTACAGGTTAAACAAGAAATGGCTTCAGGAAAAAGCTTAAAGCAAATATTAGCTGACAATGGAATTGTTCCTGGTCAAATACAGAGAGCCTTTGAAAAAACTAGGAAAATTCGTAATAATAGAAAGTGGTAAGCATTAGAATAGGTCGATATGAATCCCGTTAGAAATAACGGAAACTAGTACGTATGAAGGTCGAATTACCACGAAATAATAAATTTAGGGTCTTCGAAATCGAATTTGAAGTTTCCTATTTCTAACGGGATGAAAAAAGCTATTTTAAGTGCGATTGTGGTAATCGCATTTGGTGGATATTATTTTTTTAAAAAAATAAGTGCACAAGATGTGCCGCTAACTCCTATTTCAGAAACGCCTACGCCAACCTCAATTGAACCAAATCCAACTCAATTGCCAATACCAGTTCCGACTCCTACACCCGAACCAACAGGTCAATATAAAAACGGATCATATACCGGGAATTCAATCAATTTCTTTTACGGAACAATGCAGGTCAGGGCTATAATTTCTGGCGGTAAATTAACTGATGTAAAATTTTTAAAATATCCAAATGACAGGCCAACATCAGTTGAAATAAACACTCAAGCTATGCCGATTCTAAAATCTGAAGCCATTAAATCTCAAACAGCCAATGTTGACATAGTTTCTGGGGCAACTGATAGCACAATCGCATTTAATGAATCTCTTGGATCAGCACTTCAAATTGCAAAAAATTAGCCATGAAAGAGACTAGAAGTCTGATGGGAATGACAATTACACTCGAGATTGTTGATCCTGGTGTCCACGATGATTCAATAAATAAAGTCTTTGAATATTTAAAGTGCATTGATGAAAAATTTAGTACCTACAAAGAAACAAGTGAAATCAGTGCAATAAATCGTGGAGAAATTGAAATACAAAATTCCAGTTCAGACATGGAAACTATTTTTTATTTGGCAAATGAAACAAAAATAGAAACAAATGGATATTTTGATATTAAAAAACCAGATGGAAAATTTGATCCGTCTGGAATTGTCAAAGGCTGGGCAATTTACAATGCTTCGCAAATTTTAAATTATCTGGGACATAAAAATTTTTACATTGATTTGGGTGGAGATATCCAGACTTATGGAAAAAATAAAAAAAAAGAAGATTGGAAACTTGGTATTCGAGATCCATGGAAACACGAAAATATTGTTAAAACTGTAAGTGGTAAGAATTTAGCCATGGCTACTTCGGGAACATATGAAAGAGGTAATCATATTTACAATCCAAAAACAAAAGAAAATAATTTTGACATTGTTAGCTTTTCGGTTATTGGTCCAGATATTTTTGAAGCTGACAGATTTGCTACAGCTGCATTTGCAATGGGCAGAGAGGGTATTAATTTTATCGAAAATCTAGTTGGCTTCGAGGGTTATATGATAGATAATAAAGGAATCGCAACGGAAACATCAGGATTTAAAAACTATGTTAAATATTAATCTCTTTTCGAGATGTGGGTTCGAATTTAGCAAAAAATTATTCCGGCGATGAAAAAGTTATGGTGAATAAGAGATTCGTATCAGAATGAACTTCATAGATAATTTTTTAAACAAAATAACGATGTACAGACTCGTGATGTACTATCTCGAAGCATTAATTGCTATTGCTTTGGTATTTTCATTATTTGGGAAAATGAATTTTGGTCCACTTCAATTCATTTTCTCTTTCTTTTTTATTTTATTTGTTTGTTGGGGAACGAACGAATTATTTTCGCGACTTTTTAAGGTTACTGCAAATGTTGAGTCGTTTTACATTACCGCTTTTATTCTTGTCTTAATTATTTCTCCTCTAAAAACTTGGACGGATATTTTCTATTACACTATTGCTTTTTGGGGTTCATTTATGGCAATGGCATCAAAGTATTTAATTACTATAAAAAAACGTCATATCTTCAATCCTGCGGCTTTTGGAGTGACTATTGTGACTTTAGTTTTTAAAACATCAGCTACTTGGTGGATTGGCAATAAGCTTTTAATGCCATTTGTTCTCATCGGTGGACTGCTAATTGTTCGAAAAATTTTACGATCTGATCTTGTTTGGAGTTTTTTCTTTACTGCTTTTATGACTATGCTTGCGAGTTTCTTGCCATACCAAAATTTTGGAGCAATTTGGCAAATAGTTCAAAGTATTATTTTTTCAACTCCAATTCTATTCTTTGCATTTATAATGGTTACTGAGCCATTTACAACACCAACAAGAATAAATTGGCAAATGGTTTATGGGACGCTCGTTGGATTTCTGTTTGCTCCAGCAATTCATATTGGTTCACTTTATTCAACACCAGAACTCGCACTTCTCGTCGGAAATATTTTTTCATATTTTGTTAGCTCCAAAGAACGTTTAATTTTAACTTTAAAAGAAAAAATAAAAATTTCACCAGATATTTACGATTTTATTTTTACAACTCCGCAAAAAATTCAATTCTTGCCCGGTCAATATCTTGAATGGACTTTGGCTGTAAATAAACCTGATCTCCGAGGCAATAGGCGATATTTTACTTTGGCTTCAGCACCAAGTGAAATGGAGAAAAATCAAGAAATGAGGCTTGGAGTTAAATTTTATGACAAGCCAAGCACTTTTAAACGTGATCTTCGGGATTTGCCAATTGGTGGAACTATTTTTGCAGGTTCGCTTTCAGGGGAGTTTGTTTTGCCTCGCGACAAGAATAAAAAATTGGTTTTTATTGCGGGTGGAATTGGAGTTACTCCTTATCGAGCAATTTTAAAGCAAATGATTGATACCGGGGAGAAGCGAGATATTGTTATTTTAAATTCAGTCAAAACTCGAGAAGATATAGTTTATGATGAAATTTTTAAACAAGCAGAGTCTTTAGGTGTAAAAACAATTCATATAGTTAATAATCTGAAAGATGGAACACAAGAATCAAATATGCGAGCCGGAATACTTAGTGCGGAAATGATTCAAAAAGAAATTCCTGATTATCGTGATCGAACTTTTTATATTTCTGGCCCACATGGAATGGTTACAGCTTTTGAGAATTTACTAAAGGGAATGGGAGTTAGTGACATTAAGACTGATTTCTTTCCAGGTTTTGTGTGATAAAATAATTATATGAACCCATTAAATTATATAAACATAAATTCATTCAACCCGATAAATGCCCAAAATCTTTACATTCAGTTCTTGAATTATTTTCCTGCACAGTATCATCAAGCAGTATCCATTGTTGTGGCATTACTTCTGATTTATACAATCTATCGAATCATCAGGCGTGATTTTATATTCCTTATCGCTCTTGTCATTTTTATTCCTGCTTCGATTCCAGTTCTTAAGTCTCTTTGGTTTACGATTGTAGATGTAGTTAAGTATCTTCTTCACTACAAATAATTTCAGAATGTTATAATAAGAATCTCAGCGGATTTTTGCACAAAATCAAGGCGGAATGAAAAAATGCTCGGAGCTTTACAAGTGTAAAGTGACGAATATTTTTGAAATTCTAACGCAGAGATTGAGTAAAAAGACCTGAGCTAAAAATATGAAACACGAGCTAGCAGTATTTGGGGGAGGTTGCTTCTGGTGTACAGAAGCAGTTTTTAAAATGCTAAAAGGTGTAAAAAGTGTCGAGCCGGGATATTCAGGTGGAACAGTTAAAAATCCGACATACGAACAGGTAAGTTCCGGCAACACTGGCCATGCTGAAGCAACAAAGGTTGAATTTGATCCAAATGAAATCAAGTACACTGATTTACTGACTGTTTTCTTTGCTTCGCATGATCCAACTTCGCTAAATAGACAGGGAAATGATATCGGCACACAGTATCGTTCCGTAGTTTTTTATACAAATGAAAACCAGAAGAAAGAAGTTGAGGAATTCATAAAAAAATTAAATGAATCAAATAAAATGGGTCGATCAATTGTAACAGAAGTAGTGCCGCTTGATATTTTCTATCCTGCAGAGAATTATCATAAAGATTATTATGCCAATCATCCTGACGCGGGATATTGCCAGCTTGTCATTAATCCAAAGTTAGAAAAAGTTCAAAAAGAATTTGCAGATTTATTAGCTAACCATCCAAAAAATGAAAATTAAATCTCTTTTTCCTAATAACTTTTTCATCGCCGGAATATTTTTCTACTGAAAAATTTCCTCGCACTCGCCTCTTCACGGGCTCCGTGATGCGCTGAAAAAGTTATTAGTCAACGAGATTTAAACTTATATAATATGGAAATAAACGAAGAAGAATTAAAAAATAAACTAACACCTGAGGAATATCATATTCTTCGCGAAAAGGGAACAGAAGCACCTTTTTCTGGAAAACTTTTGCATGATGACCGGACTGGAATGTATAAATGCAAAGTTTGCGGCCAAGAACTTTTTGATTCAAAGACTAAATTTGATTCTGGCACTGGTTGGCCAAGTTTCGATAAGGCTATACCTGGTGCTGTAAAAGAAATTGCAGATGATTCCATAGGAATGCATCGAACCGAAGTCGTTTGTTCAAACTGCGGTTCACATCTTGGTCACGTATTTGATGATGGCCCGACTGAAACTGGTAAACGTTACTGCCTTAATTCAGTTTGCCTAGTTTAGAAATTTCTAATTGGAGTTGAACTTGCTGGTCTAATTTGAATATTTTGAGCAATAAAACTGCCATCAGAATTTGGTGTTCCTGTAATTGTAACTTCTTGTCCAACTTGTAAATCATTTAATGATCCAGAAACTGACTTTTGAACTGCTGTTTGATTTCCAGTAAATATTATTTTTGATCCACCTCCGCGAACACTAACAGTTACTGACTGAGCATCTTTTGAAATAATCTGTCCGCCAATAAATCCCATTCCCGTGCCATTTCTTCCTATGCCCATTCCTTGACCACCCACAAAGGCAAATTGACCCATTCTTTGAGCTCTCTGACCTCTGCCGTATACCATTCCTCCATAAAAAGCTAATCCGATAACTACCAATGCGATTATTGCTGTTATTGTTTTGTTCATAATTATTACTACATATACTATTAATAACTTCTTTCATTATTCATATCGCAGAGCATCAATAGGGTTTAGATTGGAGGCTCTGCGTGCTGGATAGTATCCGAATATGATACCTATAACTGCAGAAACCCCAAAAGCTAAAACAATTGAAGAAATTGAAACTGTAGTTTTTAAAACTCCTAAAGCATTAATACCTAGAGAAAATGCACTGCCTAGCAACACTCCGATCAATCCTCCAATAAAAGTAAGTGCAATTGCTTCAATCAAGAACTGGTTACTTATATCTTTTTTCTTTGCACCAATTGCTTTTCTAAGACCAATTTCTTTTGTTCTTTCAGTTACAGTTGTTAGCATCATGTTCATTATGCCGATTCCGCCAACAAGCAATGAAATTCCAGCAACAGCAGAAAGAAGTGTTGTAAATGTTCCAGTAACGCTTGAAGCTGTAGCTACAATATCTGCTTGATTTAGGGTATTGAAATCTGCTTGGGCTGGATCAGAAATATGATGCCTATCAAGTAAAACATTTGTTACTTCACTTTGAACTAGAGACATGCTATCTGCATCTTGGGCTTTTACACTAATTGTTGTTAAATAATCTCCGCCAGCTAGAAATCTTTGTGCAGTTGAAATTGGTATAAAAATCATGTCATCTTGGCTCCCAAAACCATTTCCGCCTTTTGTTTTTGTTATACCAACAACTTGGAATTGTTCATTGCGAATTCTTATATATTGTCCTAAAGCTTCAGCTCCTTCTCCAAATAAATCATCACGAGCAGTAGGTCCAAGAACGGCAACTTTTGAAAGACTTCTGACATTTAAATCTGTAATAAAGGATCCCTCGTCAATTTCTACATTTCTGACTTCAGGATAACTTGAAACAGTTCCAACAACAGAAGTGTTTGTATTTGTCCCTTTTGCAGTTACCTGATAGCGTCCAGAAATTTCTGGTGCAACAGCTTGAACTTCCTTCACATCTTGTTTGATTGCGTCAGCGTCCTCCTGTGTGAGCGATCTTCCAGTTCCTCGTCCTAAACTAATTTGAATTCCAGGGCCACGTTGAGCTCCTGGCATAACTAAAACCAAATTTGATCCAAGCGATTGGATATTTGCAGTAATCGCACTCTGAGCACCTTGACCGATGGATGTAAGTGCAATAACTGAACTTATCCCAATAATAATTCCTAGCATTGTTAAACCAGAGCGAACTTTGTTTGCTGAGAGGGAAGTTCTTGTTTCATCTAAAATATCTTTTGTTCTCATTGAATTATTTTTCGATTATGGTTTTTGCTGTCAGAAATAATCTCGCCATCCTTGATATGAATAATTCTGTCTGCGTGTTGTGCAATATCATGCTCATGGGTAATCAAAACAATTGTTCGTCCTAATTTCTTATTTAATTTTTGAAAAGTTTGGAGAACAATTTCCCCAGTTTTTGTATCCAAATTTCCTGTTGGCTCATCAGCTAAAATAAGTGATGGATTATTTACTAATGCTCTTGCAATGGCTACACGCTGGATTTGTCCACCAGACAATTGATTTGATTTACGATTAAAATTTTCTTCATCTAATCCTGCAGAATGCAGGGCAATTTTAGCTTTTTCTTCGCGTTCATTCTCCTCTTCCCCAGCATAAATTAGGGGTAGCATTACATTTCGAAGAACGGTTGTTCGTGGAAGAAGATTGAAAGATTGAAAAACAAAACCAATTTTGTTCTTACGAATATCAGCTAATTCATCATCACTTAAATCCGCGACATTTTTCCCATTAAGAAAATAACTTCCATCTGTTGGTGTATCGAGTGCACCAAGAAGATACATGAGTGTTGATTTGCCTGATCCAGACGGCCCCATAATAGCCACAAATTCACCATCTTCAATTTTAAATGAGGCATTCCTTAGAGCAGTGAATTTAATCTCTCCACTTTGATATGTCTTTCCTAAATTTTTTACCTCAATCATTGCCTAATGTTAAAAGTTCTTACATTTCCGCCACCTCCGCTAGTGCGTCCCCCTATACTCGAGAATAGAGTAGGTGTTTGGTTTGCTCCTGTTGTTGTCTGACCACTTATTGTTCTTGTAACAACGATGTCTCCCTCCTTTAAGCCCGAGGTGATCTCAGTCGAGGTGTCGCTTGAATCTCCAATTTCAACCATAACTTCTCTTGGTAAAATATTTGAAGTTCCACCCTGGTTTCCATTTTGATTGATTGGTGCATCAAAAACTTCAACTAAGGAAACTCCACCTTGCGATTTAACAGCAGAAGTTGGAACCATCAAAACATTTGGTTTTGCTTCAATAATTATATTTGCATTCACGCTCATGCCCGGTTTTATTCGATCATCCTGTGTATCAAAACTGATTTGAGTATTGTAAGTAACAACTCCTTGAGAGACAGTACCTATTGAATCAATCTCAGCAATTTGTCCTGAAATCGAAAGTCCATCGATTGCATCAAATGTTAGTGTTACTTTCTGTCCAACTTTTACTTTTGAGGCGTCAACTTCGTTTAATCCAATTTCTGCAATTCTTTTATTAGTAATTATTGTGGCTACAGCTGTTCCCGAAGAAGCTGAATCATATTTTTTTACAGAAACAGAAGCTATCACACCATCAAATGGGGCACGAACATAATAATTATTCAAAGTATTTTTAGCGTCAATTAAAGCATTTTGTCGCTGCATGAGGCTTAATTGTGAGCTTTTTACATCCAGTGGATCTGCCCCATTTTGAAGTTTGGTTAGACTTGCAGACTTTTCTGCAATTAATGATCGTGAATTTGAAATTGTGCTTAATGCGCTCTGGAGTGCACTAACATGTGAGGCAACTTGAGTTGAGTAAGTATTTAGAGATGTCAGTGCCGAAGTAACAGTAGAAGGAATTTGCTTGTTCTGAACAGTTAAATCATCCTTAACAAAATTTAATAAATCAGTGGCACTTTTTATAGAATCAGAAATAGCAAGTGTTGTGTTATATGATTCTTGAATTAAGTCTTCGATGCTTGAAGTAGCCATCGTTCTTGAAGAATTTCTGAAATCAACAAAATTTTTATTGTAGGCATCACGAGCAGCGTTATATTTTGTTTCAGAAGCAGATTTAAAATTATTAACACCGTAGTCATAACTAGAAACCATATCGGCATATGCAGAAACATTATCTTGTGCGCCATGAGTTAAATCAGTTCCATAAAGAAGATTTTGCAAACCACTCATAATATTTGGTAGGTCAACAAAAGTTTGAGATGTATCATCCCAGCCATCTGTATAAGATTTCAGTAAGTCAGCCTGTGCTTGATTGAGTGCATTCTGAGCTTGGATTAAAGAAAGGTTATCAGCTGGTTGTGTAAGTTTGTTTAAAGCAATTTGAGAACTTTCTAGATTAATTTCTGCGTCTCGAACTGCTTTTTGTGCATCTTGTGGATCAAGTTCAGCAATTAAAGTTCCAGCTTTGACTTCGTCTCCTGCTTTTACACCAATATAAATTACATCACCGCTTGCCTTTGGTTTTAAATCGACTTGATTCGATGATGAGACTTGGCCAGAACCAGTTACCGACGAAATTAGTGTTCCGATTTGAGCTGTAGACGTGACATACCGAGTCTCTGATGATGTGGCAGTTACTTTTTTAAAACCGTAATAGCCAATTCCTAAAATCAAAATAATAACTATAGTTGATATGATTTTATGGGAAACATAATATTGCTTAAATTTGAGAAACCAGTTTTTTAAGGATTTCATTAATTCATAATACAACCATCAATCGATTAATCTTTCAAGTTTATTGAAAATTAATAGTCTAAATGTTATAACCTGAATTAGGAGGGAAGGACTGTGAGATACGAATATAATGGCGATGAAGTCTTTTTCGTTCTGAAAGATCCACAAGGTGATTCAGATTTTTTGCTTTCAAAAGCAGAATGTGAACTGCGACTGCGAAATTTGCGTGAAAATGGATTGCCAGGTGTCGATGAGATGGAGGAAGCAATCAAAAATTGGCCGTCTGATAAAAAGTAGTCGTTACAGAAAAAGTCGTTTGATCTGTAGCGGCTTTTTCTGATATAAAAACAAAACCTCCGCTTGCGCCTGAGGTTTTGTTTTCTTGTGTCACCGTTCTTTCAAAGAGGGTGTCCCAACTTTATCTAATTGTTGTCTCTAATCGAATGCTCATAACACGCGATACAGCGAGACATTTTTGATTTAATTTTTAAAAGGGAATTCTCTCGAGAAGGTAACTATAAATATTTTCTTTCAAAAAATATTAAAAGTCAATATAAATTTAATGTAATTTTGTGTAAAACCTGTGGGTAAGTTGTGTAAAACCAGAAATTTTTGTGGAAATGAAAAGGGCAGGTCGTCTTCTGACCTGCCCTCATCCAATTAATTTCGTTGAAACATCTTCCCCCTTGCCTCGTCAGCCATTTTTCCTGATGCTCCGAGAAGGCAAGTAAGTATTACGATCCCAATGAATACGATGCCGCCGCCGATGATCCAGTAATTTGCATGCATATGCCACCAAACGTGCAAGATATTTCAGTCATTATGACTGACAACACTTGCATACTGCTAAACTATACTATAGCCTAAAGTTTTGTCAAGTTATTGAGAAATATGATTAATATTGTGATAAGATAGCACTCATGGAAAAATTGATCCAATTGATCGAAGTGCTTGGCTTCTTTAGTTATATACTCCTTTTTATAATTATTTTTCTTGAATCATTTCCAGTAACTTTTTTTCTACCTGGTGATAGTTTACTTTTTACAACTGGGTTTCTAGCTTCCCAAGGAAATTTCAATATCATTGTACTCGTAATAGTTCTTTATATTGCGAGCGTACTAGGATATTTTTTCAGCTATTTTATGGGCGAAAGGATCAGAACTTTTATTTTAAATTCAAATGACAGATATTGGTTCAAGAAAAAACATTTAGATTATACAAAGAATTTTTTTGATAAATATGGTGATAAAACAATAATCATTGGTCGTTTTATTCCCATTGTTAGATCATTTGGTCCGACTTTAGCCGGTGCAGTGGATATGAATTATAAAAAATTTATGCGTGACAATATTCTTGGCGGTCTGCTTTGGGTGCCAGTCGTGACATCACTTGGATATTTTCTAGGTAAAAGTATTCCAAATGCACATTTGTACTTAACACCGATAATTTTAGGAATTATTTTTGTTTCGTTTATCCCAACTATTATTGAGTATATTCATGTTAGAAGAAAAAAACACAACCAAGGAGCCTAGCCCAATTTCCGTAAGTCACTATCTTGATCAGCTTAATCGAACTCTTATAAAAGAGCGAGCAAAAATTATTGGAGAAGTTTTAGAGGTAAAATTGTATCCAGAAAGAAGCTATCTTTATTTCACATTGAAAGATAAACAAGATCAAAGTTCGATTAATTGCTTTATGTGGAAAAGAGATTTTATGATTTCTGGCATTGAATTGAAGGATGGTTTAGAAGTGATTGTTACCGCCTATCCAAATATTTATAAACCGAAAGGCACATTAACATTGAATATTGAATTGATTGAACTTGTCGGTGAAGGCGCACTGCAAATTGCTTACGAAAAGTTAAAGAAGAAATTGGAATTGGAGGGTTTGTTTTCTCCACTCCGAAAAAGAAAAATTCCAGACTACCCCCACAGAATTGGAGTGATAACTTCAAGATCTGGAGCAGTTATAAACGATTTTCTATCTAATATTGGCAAATTTGGATATGAAATTCTATTTGTCGATTCAAAAGTTGAAGGGCAAGAAGCTATCAGGGATCTAATGTCTGCAGTCAAAACTATGGAGAACAAGTATCTTGATGTTTTGATTTTAATGCGGGGTGGTGGATCACTTGAATCATTTCAATCTTTTAATAACGAAACTTTGGTGAGACAAATTGCAGATTTTCCTGCGCCAGTTATCACCGGAATTGGTCATGATAAAGATATTCCACTGGTTAGTTTGGTTTCAGATAGAAATGTTTCAACACCAACAGCGGTGGCAAATCTTTTGAATTCAAGTTGGAGTGAGGCAAAATCGAACATAAATTTAATTTGTGAAAGAATATTTTCAAGTTTTCAATCAAATATTATTGATGTTTTCCGAAAAGCTGAAAATACAATGTTTAGAGAGGCAGAAATTATAGGTTCAGAGATAAAAAGAATTGGAGAATTATTAAATCAGGCAAATAGGGAATTGTTTCGTGGCTTTGAAACATTATCAAAAAATGCTGAGCAGTTTATAAATCAAAATGCGAAAACTATTGAACTCGACAGTCCAATGAGACAATTGAAAAAAGGCTACAGTATTGTAAGATCTCATGGTAAGATAATTCGGAAAATTAAAGATGTTAAATCTGGCGATGAATTAAATGTTTTTGTTTCAGATGGAGCAATCAAATCACGAGTAACCTAATCCAATGTCCAAAAAAAATAACGGAAATTTAAACGAAACACTAAAAAAGCTGGCACAAATTGTGAATTGGTTTGAGTCACAGTCAGAACTTGATGTCGAAAAAGGCTTAGAACAGGTGAAAGTTGGCGCAGAACTAATAAAACAATCACGAGAAAGATTAAAAGAAATCGAAAACGAATTTAAAGAGATTAAGAAAGATATACAGAAATAGAATCTCTTATTTTTTCCAGTACTTCTTCAGAAACTTCAAATTTATCTGATGGAGCATAATTTTTACCCCATCTTGTATCAATAAAATTTTGACCAGCAAATTCGCGTTCTTTTTCGTATCTTGGAATTAAATGCAAATGTCCATGTCCTCCATGATGTGTAAATATGTTTCCGAGCCACGCGTAGTTCATAAAATCTGGCTTCCATATTTTATCAATCGCTTTCTCGTATTCTCGAATAATTAATCTTAATTCAGCATATTCCTCGTCTGTTATTTCTGAAAATTTTTGCATTCCACCATAACGTAAAAGCCATACATATGATCTGCCTAGATATCTTTGTTCTTCATGCAACAACAATGTCCAATATTTATATTCCTTCAGAATCCAACCTTTATATTCTAAATCCAAGCTTCTATATTTTTCTTTTTCCATATTAAATCATCGTCTGAATATCTGGTTCTATAATTATTCCAGCAGAAGCTAAATCTTTGTGAGTAAATTTAATACCGTTTTGGACTGGAGCGTTTTTTATGATCTTGATTATCTCATCTTCATTATCAAGAATTTTGTAAAATTTAAGATCATCCTCATCAATTGTGCCACGAGAAAGAAATTCTTTTCTCATCAAATTATCAAGTGGTTTCCAAAAATCACTACCGACTAAAATCATTGGTACTTCTTCGATTCTGTGAGTCTGGTTTAAGGTCACTATTTCAAAAAATTCATCCAGCGTTCCAAAACCTCCTGGGAAAAATAAATAGGCTTCAGCAGAAAAGGAGAGGCAGACTTTTCTAGAAAAGAAATAATAAAAATTCAAATGATCAGACAAATAATTATTCATCACTTGATGATGTGAAAGTTCAATAGTTAAGCCGATTGATTGTCCTCCAACTTCCAAGGCTCCACGATTGGCCGCTTCCATGATTCCAGGGCCACCACCAGTAACAATCGAGTAGCTTAATTCCTTAGAAATTCGTGAGGCGAGTGACCTTGCCTTTTTGTACTCCTTATCTTTTTCTTTGAAATGACTTCCGCCAAAAAAAGTTACTGATCTAGGATATTTGGCGAGAAAATTAAATCCGTCCGTAAATTCGCGGGAAATTAATGAGACTCGCTCGACTGCCGTTTCGTGAATCTCTGCTTTTGATAGTGGTTCTTTTGGGAGATGTTTTGGTGGAAGATTAATTTTTTCTTTTGCCATCACTTAATTTTACATGAAAAAAGAAAAGGCCGGAAGTGTTATCTTCCGACCTGCTAGTCTCCAGCGATCGAGTACCGGATGTGTTCTATCCGCTCATCGAGCCAGTCTTTATGACCCTTGATGATCAATTGAGGAACTTCCTCCTTTGTAGTTTTGTCCGTATAAATAATCTGATCGAAGTCTTCAGGTACCCATAGACTGCCTGGGTACATTCTTTCGTATCGAGTTCTGTCATTCTGGTCTCTCTTGCAGATCTGACGCTCAATTTCATCGATTGAAAGGTCCTTGTACTTCTCATCACCCTGTCTTCTTTCTGCTCGGATGCGAGAAGGGCAGAGAAGAACAACATGATAGAAATGTGGACAAAAAGCATGAGCAAGACGACTTTCAATCACAGTATGATTTTGAGATCCATACAATGCTTGCTCAGTGTCTATCATCTCATCGAAACCCATGTCAGGGTGTTCAAGTATGTAATCAGTAAACTCCTCGATTGTTTTAAAACCATGGAGTTCGCCAATTTCCCTCATGACCTTTCCCATGCTGATGAACCTAACTCGCCAATCATCTATGTAAAATTCACGAAGTCCCCTTATTGCTGCGCTTTTACCTGCACCAGCATCTGCTGATATGGTGATCCCATTTGAGTACCACCATTTAGGCAAAAGAGCCCTTTTGGAATAGTCACTCATGTAATCACCTCTCTAGCCGCAAATTAACATATTGCTAATTGATTTACAACATGTCCTGGATGTACAATATATATATATGAAAAACTTAAACAAAGAGGAGCGAATAGCAGTTGTAGTAGGAATTTTTATAGTTGGATTCTTTTTTATTTTTGGCCAGACAGCATTATCTATTTTTAAACTTAACAATCAAAATAATTCAATAGCAAAAGCACCTGAAGTTGTTGTTCAAAATGATGTAATCGGCGGAGGAGCTGTTGCGGAAGTAGGAGATCGAGTGACAGTGAATTATACCGGACGATTTGTTGATGGAACTGTTTTTGATTCATCGCTTACTCGACACGAGCCATTTTCTTTTAATCTTGGTTCAGGACAAGTGATCAAAGGTTGGGACAAAGGAATTGTTGGAATGCGCGAAGGCGGCAAAAGAACAATTTCTATTCCACCAGAACTTGGTTATGGAACAAATGATTATGGTCCGATTCCTGGCGGATCGACATTGATTTTTGATATCGAATTACTCAAAGTAGAAAAACCACATTAGTGGTGAACTTTCAAATTTGGCGAACTCCTCGTTCCCAAATTAAAAATTCTCGTCACCTTAGCATTAACTAAGGCTCCTCGCATTTTTAATTTCTCACGTCGGATTTCATCCAAATTTGAAAATTCAGAATTCTTGACAGAGTTTGTTAGGTGTGATAGGCTAAGTTTAGATTGCGAAGGAGACTTAGGTTTCTAAAAAAAGGACCTCGGGTGCTTGTTGGTCCGGGTGGCCCCAAAAACGCCACCTTATTAAGCTAGAGCAAGTCTCCAGAGGGAACAGGGTTCCAGCCCTCGCCTGATTCAGTGTCGGGGAAGCTGGAGCCTTCCCGACAGGTGCTTACTTGACCCCTAAGCAAGGTCTGGTGATGTCCCTAGCAGGTAGTGATCTAGTCCCTGATTCGGCGCTTCGCCGGGTCAGGGACTCGTTTTTTTATACAAAAAAATGTTAATGTATCTCAATGACTTTTTCTTTTGAAATTGAAAAGGAAATTTCGAATGGTTTAGCTCGTGTTGGGACAATTAAAACAGCACATGGAGAAATAAAAACTCCGGCGTTTGTCGCAGTTGGAACAAAAGCTACAGTCAAAGGTCTGACACCAGATCAAATTAAAGAGACAGGCGTACAGACTATTATATGTAACACATACCATTTATACCTTGATCCAGGAGCGGAGCAAATTAAAAAACTTGGGGGTCTCCACAAAATGATGAATTGGTCGGGACCTTTGATGACTGATTCCGGTGGTTTTCAAGTTTTTTCACTTGGTGCAGCGTATGGCAAAGGGTTGAGCAAAATTTTAAAAAAATCAGATGAACTTTTACTTTCTGAACAAAGTGACGAAGAAGACAAACCACGAATTGCAAAAATTGATCCGAACGGTGTTATGTTTCGAGCGCACGATGATGGATCAGCACATTATTTTACTCCAGAAAAATCAATTAATATCCAACACAATTTAGGTGCAGATATTATTTTTGCTTTTGACGAATGCACTTCACCTCATGAGTCATTGCATTATCAAAAAGAAGCACTTGATCGAACACATCGTTGGGCAAAACAGAGCCTCGGATATCATAAATTAAAAAATACAGGCCAAGCTTTATTTGGAATTGTTCAAGGTGGGCGAAATGAGGAGTTGCGCAAGGAAAGTGCAACTTTTATCGGAAATCTTGATTTCGAAGGTTTTGGAATTGGCGGATCATTTGAAAAAGAAGATATGACGAATGCTGTCGAATGGGTGAATTCCATTTTGCCAAAGGAAAAACCGAGACATTTGCTTGGCATTGGCGAACCAATTGATCTCTTTGGTGCGGTTGAGAAAGGCTGCGATCTTTTCGATTGCGTAAATCCAACACGAATTGGTCGAAATGGCATGGTTTACACAAAAAATGGCAGAATCAATCTTATGAATAAAGAGTTTCGAGATGACTCCACTCCGCTTGATGATTGTAAGTGTTATGCCTGTAAAAATTTTTCTCGTGCTTACATTGCGCATTTAATGCATGCCAAAGAAATTTTGGGTGCGACACTTATTTCAATTCACAATATCTATTTTATTACTCACATGGTAATGCAAATGAGAGAAACTTTACTTTCCGGTGATTTTCTATCTTACAAAAAAGATTTTTTGAAACAGTATTATCACTAATTTTTTCCACAGTTTGATTTTTGTAACAGATTGTTAATGTTACAATTATTACATGGGAATTAAAGCTGGAGTTGGAATGGGGCAAGGTGATGACCCATATACAGTCGGAGCAAATGCATCTCAGGATGCAGTCAATAATCTTGGGGACAAAACCCCAGATCTTTTAATTGTTTTTGCATCTGTTAAATATGATCAGCAAAAAGTTGTGGAAGGGGCTAGATCTGTTGCGCCAAATGCACTACTCGTTGGTTCATCAACTTCTGGAGAAATTATAACTAGTGGTCCGGTTAAGGAGCATTCAGTGGCTGTAATGGCTATTAAATCTCCAGAAATAAAATATAGTGTTGGAGTTGGAGAAAACATTGCAAATGGACCGCGTGAAGCCGGGAGAATGGCCGCAAAAAAAGTAAAGGAACAAGTTCAAGACCTGAAAGCATTTATGATGATACCAGACGTACTTACTGGAAATGGTGCAGATATTGTTCGAGGTGTTCTCGATGAACTTGGGCCACATTTCCCAGTTGTTGGAGGTGCATCAGGTGATGATTTTGAATTCAAAAAAACATATCAATATGTAAATGATAAAATTTATTCTGGCGCAGTTGTTGGACTTGGACTTTCAGGACAATTTAAAATCGGTATTGGTGTAAAGCATGGCTGGATTCCAGTAGGCGAACCAATGACAGTAACAAAGTCCGCTGGTTCTGTAATTCATACAATTAATGACAAACCAGCAATAAAAATTTACGAAGATTATTTCGGAGAAGCAGAAACAGCTTCACTGCGAACAGAAACTTTAGCAAAACTTGCTATTACATATCCGCTAGGTATGAAAGCAGCAGGAAACGACGAACTCTTGATCCGTGATCCGCTTACAGTTGATGAACACGGTTCGATTACTTGTGCAGCAGAAATTCCTGAAGGATCAGAAGTTAGACTTATGGTCGGTAGTCGCGAAGACGCTGTAAAAGTTGCAAAACTCGCTGCAGAAAACGCCGTTACTCAACTTGATGGCAGTGCTCCAAAAGCCGTAGTTATTTTTAATTGCATTGCTCGAAACAAACTCTTTGGTGACAGTTCAGGTGATGAAATTAAAGCTATTCAAGAAGCGGTTGGTCACGATACTCCTCTAATTGGTTTTTATACATATGGTGAACAGGCTCCACTTGGTGGTGAAGTTAAAAATTTAGAAAAATGTAATCCAGCTTTTCATAACGAGACAGTAGTTATTTGTGTTCTCGCGGATTAATATGAAGCATCCGTCATATAAATTACTTTACGTTTTGCCAATTTTGTTTGTGCTCTTTGCAGGAGTAATGATCTATCTTGAAGTTGATCTCGCTTCGAGTCTTTTCATGTCGTTTGTTTTTACTTGTTTTGTTTTCGTAATTTTCAGATATTTTATTCTTTCAAATTTAGAAAAAATGGATGAAAATTTTGAAACACTAAAAGAAGAAATGCACGAAGCTCAAGAGGGAACTAAACTTTTGGTCAGACGTGATCTCGAACTGAACAGAGCAAATGAAAAATTACAGAAATTTGATGAAGCCAAATCAGATTTTATTTCTGTCGTTGCTCACCAGCTGCGAACGCCACTCTCAGGAATTCGCTGGACACTCCACATGCTCCTAAACGGCGATTTGGGAGATTTAAACAATGACCAGAAAACATTTTTAATGAAGAGTTACGAATCCAATAACAGAATGATTACCCTCGTAAATGACATGCTTGATGCAGATCGAATCCAGGCTGGCAAAGTAAAATACAATTTAACATGCATTAATCTTGTTGATTTGATGGACAATGTAATTTTCGAAATTAGTCCGCAAGCAAGCAAAAAAGGAATCTCGATTGAATTTAAAAGTAAACTAGAAAATCTTCCGGAAGTTTGTGTTGATGCAGAAACTATTCGTGCAGTTATTCAAAATTTGCTTGAAAATGCTATAAAATATACAATGACTAGTGGGAAGATTTATATTGATGCTCAAAATAAAGGAGAATTTTTAGAAGTTTCAATACAGGATAATGGCATTGGAATCCCAGAAAGCCAGAAGAAAAATGTCTTCGAGAAATTTTTCCGAGCTAAAAATGCAATCAAATTTGAAACAGATGGTTCTGGTTTAGGTTTAAATATTTCTAAAACAATTGTTGAAAAAAATGGCGGGAAAATATGGTTTGAAAGCGAAGAAAATAAAGGCACTACATTTTATTTCACTTTGCCATTGTGGACAGGAGACAAACCGAAGCCAGAAATAAAAAAATAATATGAAAAAAATTTTAATAATCGAAGACGATGTATTTTTGGGAGATGTTTTACTCCAAAAAATGACTAAAGAAGGCTACGAGACAGAACTTGCACGGGATGGTAAAGAGGGTTTTGAAAAAATCAAAACAATGAAACCCGATCTTGTTTTGCTCGATATTGTTTTACCCAATATGAATGGCTACGAAATTCTCGAAGCAAAGCAAATTGATAAAAATATTTCCAGCATTCCGGTAATTGTTATTTCAAATTCGGGTCAGCCAGTTGAGATCAATCGTGTTCTAGAGTTTGGCGTTAAAGATTATCTTGTTAAAGCACAGTTTGATCCACAAGAAGTTTTGGAAAAAGTAAAAAATCAATTTTTAAGTGAAGCCGAAAAAAAGCCAAAGGAAACTTCTGACGTGCCTTCAGTTAGTTTAGAGGGTAAGAAAATTCTTTGGGTTGAAGACGATAAATTTTTAAATGATATTATTGCTAGAAAACTTGCTTCAACAAAATGCATTTTTTCTCATACAGCTGATGGAGAAGAAGCATTGCAGATGATTGCAAATGACAAACCAGACATAATTTTACTCGATATTATTCTTTCTGGAATTGATGGATATGAGATTTTGCGTCGAATAAAGAGTGACTCAAAAATGAAAGATATTCCAGTAATTTTGCTTTCAAATCTTGGTCAGCCATCTGATACAGAAAAAGGGAAATCAATGGGCGCAGCAAGATTTCTTGTAAAAGCCACAGTTACTTTGGACGAAATTTTAGATGAGATAAAACAAGTCCTCGCTGAATCGAAGAAGTAGTTGACGAATTGTATCTTTCATATATACTAATTTATATACTAATTTACGGAAAGGTGGGGTTTGCCCAGCTCGGAAAGCTCCAGGCCTTATCGGGGTCTGGTCCAGCCGAAACTGTCTCCTAATCGCCATCTCTGCTGTTTTAGCTAGAGATCGAAACACTCTGGCACCTCCTTCATTCGAGCTCCTTGCTCCACCTTCCATCATTTCATAGATCCTCCTAACTTCGGGTCAAGGGAGGCAGACCACTTCGGTCTGAAAAGTACCCGTTATCAGGCGGTCTCAACGTGAGACCGCCTTTCGTTTTATGCGCGCTTGACAAAAAATGAAGGTTCCTATATACTTAACTTCGGATGGTGGGTTGCGCTTTGACGACGTTTCTCGGATAACCCTTTCACGTTTATCTTCCGACTTCCGACTTCCGACTTCAGCGTTCCGTTTTCCGTTTCGCTTAGACGTTGATTGCGCCTTGTGCGCCGCACCGGCCGCGTAAGTGCCGATTCAAAAAAAAGAAAAAGACGAAAACGAGCCGGCAGCTAGCACCGGCAAGACCCCAGGGTTCGGCAACCCACCACCCACCAGTTCATTTAGAAGTATCATTTAGAGGAGTGAACAAAAAAAACACCCAGAATTGTAAAACCGTGCCACCGTGGCACGGTATTTTTTATTCCAAAAAATTGACAAAGTGTTATTGTCATGTATAATCACACGAGGTTAGTTCGTAAACAATAAGAGAGGTGAGAGATGAAGATCCCGATTGTGCTCGAGAGGTTTCGAATGTACGTCAAAACTTTCGAAGGTTTTTTCGATGGGATGAAGGAGATCAGATCAATAACTCCGATCGGTCAATCAGTGAGCCAGGCACTAGAAAGAGTTCCAGTTCCTGATGTGATGGTTCGAGTAGCAGATTTGCTCGAATTATCAGAAGCATATGTGATGTTTGCACTTTTGCATCAAGCATATTCCACAGGAAAAGATTTCAATCTACGTCACGTGTTTGCCAAAGCAAATTCAAAGGGCTTCACTTACAGAACCAAATCGGGATTCATTTTCGGTTGGCGAAGAATGGGAAAGACTCAGATTTACAAATTCTTCGTCATTCTTGGACCCACATCCAAGTACAAATGGATTGAGGTGGCGGAACACAATCTTCTGAACTTAGGTTGGCACAGGATGGTGGAAAGGAAGTACGTAAAATCGGAAGGTCTGATAGAACAGTTCGAGTTGAAGCTCGATCGAGTACACCAGGACCGAATCGATCAGTAAGTAGCGGTTGTAATTGGGAATTCCACACATTCAAAAAGATATCGCAAGAGCTGTATTTATATAAAAATACAAAAATGCTCCGATATCTTTTTTATTTTATAAAAAAATAGTAGTATTAAATTTCTCGAACTACTTCTCGAAAAGAGACTACACAGTCGCAAGCCTGGCTCTTGTCAACGTCCTGCAAAGCAGGCTCATTGACAAGTTGCGGAAACGAGTACAAGCGAGTCGGCGCTGGCCGAATGAGCGGGCTCTTTTCGAAAAGTAGTGAGAAAGAAATTTATGGCAAAGTTCAAAATAAAACGTGAATTCGCTCCAGCCGGCGACCCAGCACTTTGCTTGCAAAGTGCTGGGCGAGAAGTGGTTATATAAAATGCATCTATGTCCCAAAATTTTTTCAAAATAAAACGTGAGTTTGCTCCGGCGGGAGATCAACCAAAAGCAATTAAAGAATTGGTTGACGGAGTAAAAAAAGGTCTCGATAAACAGACTCTTTTAGGCGTGACTGGATCTGGTAAAACTTATACTATCGCAAATGTAATCGAACAAGTTCAAAAACCAACTTTAGTTATTGCTCACAACAAAACACTGGCTGCACAACTGGCGCAAGAATATCGAGAATTTTTCCCAGAAAACGCTGTGCATTATTTTGTTTCTTATTACGACTTCTATCAACCAGAAGCTTACATGCCAGTTTCTGATACTTATATTGAAAAGGAGGCAATGGTAAACGAAGAAATTGAGAGGCTTCGTCACGCTTCAACTCAAGCCTTACTCACTCGGAAAGATGTAATCATTGTGGCATCAGTTTCCTGCATTTACGGTCTCGGTTCTCCAGTTGAATATGAGAAAGTAAATATGCGAATTGAAAAAGGGAAAACAATTTCCCGCACAGATTTTATCAGGCGACTGATTGATATTCATTTTGAGCGCACTTCAGCTGATTTAACTCCAGGACAATTTCGAGCAACAGGAAATTGGATTGAAATCATGCCAGTTTCAGAAAAAGTAATTCACAGAATCGAAATTGAAGGAAACAAAATTAAAGAAATTCAAAAAATAAACGCAATCACTCGGGAGATTATCGAAAATATTGATTTATTTTTCCTTTATCCTGCAAAACACTTTATTTCAAACGATGAACAAAGTGAGAGGGCATTCAGGACGATCAAAGCTGAATTGAAAGATCGATTGGCGGAATTAGAAAAGGAAGGAAAACTTTTAGAAGTTGAAAGACTGAAGCGTCGAACAACATATGACCTGGCAATGATTCGCGAAATGGGTTATTGCAACGGAATTGAAAATTATTCGAGACATTTTTCGGGCAAAGCTCCTGGCGAACCACCAGACACATTGCTTTCTTATTTTCCTCACAAAGCAGATGGTAGTGCCGACTTTCTAACAGTCATAGATGAGTCGCACGTTACTGTTCCTCAAATTGGTGGAATGTATGCAGGAGATGCTTCTCGAAAGCAAAGTTTGGTTGAGTATGGCTTCAGACTCCCAAGTGCAAAAGATAATCGACCTTTAAAATTTGATGAGTTTGAGGAACGAGTAGGACAGACCATATATACGTCTGCAACTCCTGGAGAATATGAAAAAGAAAATTCAAAGCAAATTGTTGAGCAAGTCATTCGTCCGACAGGATTAGTTGATCCGATCGTAGAAGTTCGTGGGATTGTAGAAAAAAGCCAATATCGCGGACAAATTTTTGACATGATTGCGGAAGCCGAAAAAGCCATTCAAAAAGGTGGACGTGTCATTGCTACTACGCTTACTAAAAAAATGGCAGAAGATTTGTCTGAGTATCTCAAGGAAAAAGGTTTACGTGCAGAATATTTGCATAGTGGAATTAAAACAATAGAGCGAATTGAAATACTCACTCGGCTTCGTCGAGGCGAATTTGACGTGCTTGTTGGGGTAAATCTTTTGCGTGAAGGTCTTGATTTGCCAGAAGTGACTTTGATTGGGATTTTAGATGCTGACAAAGAAGGTTTTTTGCGATCCGAGACTTCACTTATTCAAATTATTGGTCGAGCAGCTAGAAATACTGAGGGCAAAGTCATTTTGTATGCAGACAATCTAACTCGATCGATGAAGACTGCAATAGATGAAACAAATAGACGCAGAGCACTCCAAATCGAATACAACAAAAAACATAGCATTACTCCAAAAACAATTATTAAAAAGATTCAGGATATTACCGATCAGCTTAAGAGTGAACACGCTAAAACTGTTGAGTCACTGCTTCAATTTGATAACAAAATGTTTGAAAAAGACCCGAAAAAATTTATTGCAACAAAAGAAAAGCAAATGGATAACGCCGTAAAAATTTTGGATTTTGAAACAGCAGCAATTTTGCGTGATGAAATTTTAGAACTTCAAAAAAAGTTTGAGCTTAGTAAACCAAAAAAAATTAAAAATCCAAGGAACAAGGATTTACTGAGATAAATTTGACAAAACCAAATTTTCATAATAATGTAATTGTGGATTTGTTGGAGGTCACATGCCCCTTTCAGCCAATTGGATGTACGCGTTCATCGTCGTTTTCACGGTGTTTGCACTTTGGGGGACACTCTTATCAGCGAGATCACTGAGATAGTCGGGGCGGGGCTTTTGCCTCGCCTTTTTGTATATGCTACTATTCTACCCACATATATAGGCCGAAACGCGGTCTTATTTACGCGTATGAAAGAGAAATCACAAGAAAAAATAATTGTAAAGGGTGCCCGTACCCATAATCTTAAAAATATAACAGTCGAAATGCCACGAAATAAGATGGTGGTTTTTACTGGTTTATCTGGATCGGGAAAATCCTCTCTGGCATTTGACACGATTTTTGCCGAAGGTCAGCGCAGATATGTCGAATCACTTTCTTCATATGCTCGCCAGTTTTTACGACAAATGCAAAAACCGGATGTTGATGAAATTACTGGACTTTCTCCTGCAATATCAATTGATCAAAAATCTCGATCAAACAATCCTCGTTCAACTGTAGCAACAATTACAGAAATGTATGATTATCTTCGAATTTTGTATTCTCGAGTCGGTTCACCGCATTGTTTGGTTTGCGGAATGAAATTAGAGAAACTATCAAATGAGGAAATTAAAAATTTTGTTATAGAGAAAATCTCAGATTACAAAAAGCTGAAAACTGACAAAAAAATTCCTCTTCCAGTTAATGTAGAAATTTATGCTCCTGTAGTTAAGGGAAGAAAAGGCGAATACTACCAGTTGCTTTATGATCTTTTAGGCAAAGGCTACACGACGGTGATGGTTGATGGCGCAAGAAAATCACTTCGTGATCGTGTGGATTTATCAAAAAATCAAAGACACACTATTGATGTTCAAGTAGACAGCATTTCACTTCTCGACTTTAAGGATGATCCAAAAAGTGCAGAGGAAAGATTGTCAGAAGACTTGGAAAAAGCTCTTCACGAATCAGAAGGCCAAGTAAAAATTCTTTTCAGAGATATGGCTGAAGAAAAAAGAAAGGACTATAAACCAGAGGAATTTTTCATGTCAGCAACTCTCTCTTGTCCACGTGATGGCTATTCCTATCCGGAAGTAGAACCAAGATTGTTTTCATTCAACTCACCATATGGGGCGTGTCCAGAATGTAATGGTTTAGGAACCAGGCATTTTTTTGGCAATGAACCATGTCCAAAATGTAAGGGGGCACGACTTCGAGAAGAAGCTTTGCATGTTTTGCTTGGAAATAAAAATATAGTCGAATTAACAGCAATGTCTATAAAAGATGCTTTTAATTTTTTCGAACATTTGAAACTCACTGAGCGTGAAAAAAATATTTCGAAGGTCGTGATGAAAGAAATTGAATCTCGACTCCAGTTTATGTTAAATGTTGGGATTGAATATTTATCGCTTGATCGACGAGCACACACACTTTCTGGAGGTGAGGCTCAGCGTATTCGCCTAGCTAGTCAGCTTGGTTCCAGTCTTGTTGGTGCACTATATGTTTTGGATGAACCGACAATTGGACTCCATTCGCGAGACAATGATCGCTTGATTAAAACCTTGCTTGATCTTCGAAATTTAGGAAACACTATTTTAGTTGTTGAGCACGATGAAGACACAATTTTCTCATCTGATTATTTAGTTGATATCGGTCCAGGCGCTGGAGTTCACGGTGGACATGTTGTTGTCGCAGATTATCTGGACGATTTACTAACTGCAAAGAAAAATAATTCTGGGTCAGTGACTCTAGATTATCTTCGTGGAGATAAGGTAATTGAAGTTCCAGATGAACGTCGAGATCAACAAAGAGGTGAGATTCAAATTCGTGGCGGAAAAGTATTCAACATTAAAAATTTAAATGTTGATATACCGCTCGGCAGATTTATTGCTGTTACAGGAGTTTCTGGTTCAGGTAAATCTTCTTTTGTCTATGAAATTTTGCACAGAAATCTGCAAGCAAGATTTGATCGAAAATATCGTTCAGCAAATATTTACAACGCAAGTTCTTTTACTGGAACAGAATATCTTGGCCGAGCAATATTGATCGATCAATCACCAATTGGTCGAACTCCGCGTTCAAATCCGGCAACTTATACTGGTGCTTGGACTTTTATTCGTGATTTGTTTTCTGAAACAGCCGAGGCACGTGCTCGTGGATGGAAAGCAAACAGGTTTTCATTTAACGTCAAAGGTGGTCGATGCGAGACGTGCCAAGGAAATGGAATGATTGAAGTTGAAATGCATTTTCTTCCGACAGTTTATGTTCCTTGTGATGTATGTAAAGGCAAACGATTTATGAAGGAAACTCTTGAAGTTCGTTACAAAAAGAAAAATATATACGAAGTGCTGAAAATGACTGTTGAGGAAGGACTTAAATTCTTTGAAGATATTCCAGCTGTTGCTGATCGTCTGAAAACTCTCGATGAAGTAGGTCTTGGGTATTTGGAACTTGGTCAATCAGCCACAACACTTTCTGGCGGTGAAGCTCAACGTGTCAAAATTTCGTCAGAACTTTATCGTCCACATTTGCAAAAAACAATTTATCTTCTTGATGAGCCAACCATCGGACTTCATTACGAGGATGTCAAAAAATTGATAGAAATTTTGCAAAAGTTGGTTGATAAAGGAAACACAGTTATGGTTATCGAGCACAATATGGATGTTATTAAATCAACCGATTATATTCTTGATATTGGGCCGGAGGGTGGTGAGGGAGGTGGCCAACTCATTGCCAAGGGTACTCCGGAAGAGGTGGCAAACAATGAGAAAAGTTATACTGGAAAGTACCTTAAAAAAGCATTAAAGCAGTATAGGGCTTATCGCAAATAAAGAAAGCGCCGGTTCCCCGGCGCTCCATTCAATGATATTCAAAGATTGGGATCGTACTCTTTCGGCAGGGTGCCCTTTCGGACCTTTGCTCTTATTCCATTGCCGACACAGATCATGATGACCAGAGCTACGATTGCAATCAAAACTTCTCGCATGCAAACCTCCAATCCACAGAATAACACTATAATAGATAATGTCAAGAAACGACAAAGGCGCCGGAAGGCGCCTAAGTTCCATTCTTTTCCTTGATTACTCGAATGATCTCGTCAGTACAAAGAGCGAGTGCATTGAATGCAAACATCGTAATGACACCCGCTGACAGGTTGATGGTGAACGGTCCCAACTGGAATGGTGTGGAGGATGCTGCTAACATTCCTCCAAGTACAGCTATAGCATCAAGAATCATTGAAGTCCTTCTACTCATTTGAGCCTCCGAAATACATAGTATCATAAATATATGAAAAGTCAATACATAAGAAAAAAAATAGCAGAATTACCTGATTCACCAGGAGTGTATCTTTTTAAACGTGGGTCGAAAATTCTCTACATTGGAAAGGCTACATCACTTTGCGATAGAGTAGCCAGTTATTTTCGTGATGATATTTTGAAAACGCGTGGGCCTGTAATTGTAAAAATGCTGCGCGATTTTGATAATATCGATTACATAAAAAATGACTCGGTTCTTGAAGCGCTTCTTCTTGAAGCAAATTTGATTAAAAAACATCAACCACAGGCAAATGCTAAAGAAAAAGATAATAAAAGTTTCAATTTTGTTGTCATAACTCGTGAGGATTTTCCACGAATTTTAATTATTCGTGGTAGAGATCTTTTGAACATAAAAAATAACAAAAATAAACTTACTTCGATATATCGAAGTAAATCAAATCTTGGAAATTTTAGAATTGGTCACACTTTCGGGCCATTTCCTCATGCTGGGCAGTTGCGTGTCGCTTTAAAAATTATTCGTAAAATGTTTCCATATCGCGATGACAAATGTACTTCTTGTGAAGATCAAATACAAAAAATAAAAAATAGAAAACTAAATAAAAATAAAAATCCTATATCTTTCGATATATCGCAAGATAAGAAGGACCTTGAAGAAAATAAGAAATTATGTAAGCCATGTTTTAATAGACAGATTGGATTATGTCCTGGTGTTTGCACAGGGGAGATTGCACGCGAAGAATATGCCGAGACTATTCGAAATATTGTTTTATTTTTTGAAGGGAATAAAAGAAGACTCGTGAAAAACCTTGAGAAACAAATGAAAAGTTTCGCAAAAAATCACGAATTCGAAAATGCAAACATTACTAAACGTATATTATTCTCATTAAACCATATTCAAGATGTTGCACTTCTTAAAGAAGAAGCTATTTCTTCAAAAGAAGGTTTTCGAATCGAAAGCTATGATATTGCCCATCTTTCTGGAACAAATGTTGTTGGTGTGATGACTGTCGTAGAAAATGGTGAATCCAAAAAATCTGATTATCGAAAATTTAAAATTAAGGAAGATCCGGGAATAAATGACACAAAAGCACTTGGAGAAGTTTTGTACCGCAGACTTGGACACAATGAATGGCCGGAGGCAGATTTGATTGTTGTTGATGGTGGACTTGCACAAAAACGTGTGATGGAGAGAATACTAGCAAATTGTAAAATGCATATTCCTGTTGTTTCAGTTGTAAAAGATGAGTACCATAGACCAAAGCAAATTTTAGGGGATCGAAAATGGTTAGTACATGAGAGAGAAATTTTACTAGCTAATTCAGAATCTCATCGTTTCGGAATCACGTATCATACTAAATTAAGAAACAAATTTTTGACATAGAGTCAACTTTATTTTTGGATAATTTTTTTCTTGACTTTTTATTTTTGTTTGTATACACTTTCACTTGTACTTAGGTGTGACAGGTTCAGAGCCCACAGGGCACAGGGACTGAGTTAGCATCGGGTCGTCTTCCCGGGGATTTCCCCGAAATACGAAACGAAGTTCAAGGCGCGAGCCATGAACGCAAACACAATCTTTCGCAATGCGAGCACTGGGCCGTCACCCCTAGGGACACACACAAAGGTCACTCTCACGAGCGGCCTTTTTCTTTATAAAATTTTAAATCAAATCTCTTTTTCACCATAACTTTTTCATCGCCGGAATATTTTTCTGTTGAAAAATGTTTAGTGTATAATTGATTCTATGGAGACTTTGCCTCAATCTTTACGAATCGGAGTTTTGCGTGGTGGACCATCGCAAGAATACGAAAATTCACTTGCTACTGGTGCTCAAGTTTTAAATATTTTGTCAGAAACTCATCGACCAGTCGATATTTTTATTTCACGAGATGGAACATGGCATGTTGGTGGAGTTAGGAAATCACCTGACAAAATTTTAAAGCAAGTTGATGTGGTTTTTAACGCTCTGCACGGGCAATTTGGAGAAGACGGAGGAATTCAGCATATTTTAAATCATCATGGCATTCCTTACACAAGTTCGTATCATTCGGCTTTGGTTTTAAATAAAAGATTGGCAAAAGAAAAAGCTAAAGAGAATGGAATAAAAACTCCGGTTTGGATGGTGGTCAGGTTCACCGACTCTATTGAAAACCGTGCTCAAGAAATATGGAATTCAATTCCACATCCATTAGTTATAAAACCAACAAGTTTTGGTGAAGATTTTTTAGTAGCAGATTCGTTTGGAGATTTTTATAGTAATTTGGATAGTTTGCTTACAAATTATAGTAGTGCACTTGTTGAAGAATATATTCCAGGACAGGCTGTTTCGTGTTTTGTTGTGCCGCAATTTCGAGGACAAAGTTTGTATAACTTTCCGCCAGTTGGGAATTGGTCTAAGGACGAAAAAATAACAATAGAAAATTCTGCTCGAAAAATGCACAGTGTTTTAGGATTAAATCATTTTTCCGAATCACAGTTTGTTGTTTCTCCAAAACGTGGAGTTTATTTTCTCGAAATTAGAACAACCCCGAAACTTCATGAAAAATCTGAAATCCGGTTAGCTTTGGAAGATGTAGGCTCATCACTTAAAGACCTCGTTCATCATTTGATTCATCTTGCTTGGAGAAAGTAGTTGCAGGTGAACTAAGGTTCACTTATAATATGCTCGTGAAAAGAGCAATTTTGCACATGGATGGAGATTCATTTTTCGTTGCCTGCGAAGTAGCTAAAAATCCAAAGCTGCGCGGTTTGCCTGCTGTTACAGGAGAAGAGCGCGGTATTGCTTCGGCACTATCATATGAAGCCAAAGCCTTGGGACTTAAACGTGGTGATCCTATTTTTAAAATTAAACGTGATTTTCCTCAAGTGATAATTTTACCTGGAGATTATAAATCTTATGCAAAATTTTCAACTGAAATGTTTGATATTGTCAGACGTTATGCAGATGATGTTGAAGAATATTCGATTGACGAATGTTTTGCAGATTTAACCGGTTTGGAGCGACCGCTTAAAATGACTTACAAAGAAATTGCCGAACGGATTAAAAAAGAAATTACGGAAGAGCTCGGACTTTCAGTTTCTTTAGGTGTAGCACCGACCAAGGGTTTGGCAAAGGTGGCTTCAAAATGGCAGAAGCCAAACGGCTTGACTGTTATCGAGATCGAAGATGCTCCAAAGTATCTCAATCGAACTCCAATAGGAAAAATTTGGGGAATTGGTTATCGAACGGAAAAGAAGTTAAGAAAGTTAGGTATCGAAACTGCTCTTGATTTTGTGAACTTAAAAATTGAATGGATTAGGGAAAATATGCCAGAGCCGTTTGAAGTAATCTGGAGAGAGCTTAGAGGTCAGCCTATTTTAAAAATTCACTCCGAACCCAAAGAAACTTATTCATCGATCCAAAAAACCAGAACATTTTGGCCTGCTACAAATGATAAAAATTTCTTGATTTCCCAATTTTCCAAAAATATTGAACTTGCATGCTCTAAAGCTCGTTACTACGATCTTATTCCCAAATCAGTTTCTTGGTTTCTGAAAACCCAACAGTTTCGATATCACACATTTGGAATTACTCTTCCTGTTCCGACAAATAGTCCGGAAATTATTACTGAACATTTGCGCAAATTTTTCCACAAAATGTGGCGTCCAGATGTTTTGTACCGCACAACTGGAGTAACGTTGTATGAACTTACGCCAAAAGAGGCCACCCAGCTTGATTTGTTTGGCGGAAGCGAAAAAACTCAAAAATTTGAAACTATTCACGAACAAATTGATAATCTCGAAAAAAAATTTGGTCGTGGCGTAGTCCATCTCGCTTCCGCTAGTAAGGCAATTAAAAGAAAAGTAAAAGGCACCGATTCCGAAGATTTAGATCGTAACTTGTTGTTTTTGTAGTGGACCTAGGGAGAATCGGACTCCCGCTACATCCATGCCATGGATGTGTTATACCACTTAACTATAGGCCCAAAATCAATTGAATTAGAATATCATAATTTGTAAAATCACAAAAAATCTGTTACAGTTTTTTCACTTGGGCCCGTAGCTTAGTTGGTAGAGCGCCTCATTTGCAATGAGGAGGTCAGGAGTTCGAATCTCCTCGGGTC
>PPGI01000012.1 GCA_003173855.1 Candidatus Zambryskiibacteriota bacterium
GTGCTCGGGATGGGAATCGAACCCATACCCCTTTCGGGATTCGATTTTAAGTCGAACGCGTATACCAGTTCCGCCACCCGAGCCTGGAGGCGTAGGGCGGAATCGCACCGCCGTATAAAGATTTTGCAGATCTTTGCCTTACTACTTGGCTACTACGCCAGACTATTTATTTAACAGAGAATCAATTCTCTGACGATTTTTTTCTCCAGAATCTATTTCAAAATCCATTTGTGGAACGAATCCCAAACTTGAATTGTCTTGAATGAATTCTTTGAATTCGCTTCGCTTTCGTTTGGCAAATTCTAGAGCCGTTTTTTCGAAATTTTCCGGAAAAACTGTAAAGAAAATAGTAGCACGTTTTGCATCTTTTGTTAATTCTGCGCGTGTGACAGTTATAAGCGAGGATTTGCTTGCATTTTCCTGTAAAAATCTTGCTCCCATATCACGAAGAATTTCTGTCAG
Organism: Candidatus Zambryskiibacteriota bacterium; assembly: GCA_003173855.1. GTDB lineage: Bacteria > Patescibacteriota > Minisyncoccia > Phycocordibacterales > DATDWN01 > C7867-006. The sequence continues at coordinate 463 of PPGI01000012.1, forward strand.
TCTTTCGTCTCGTTTTGTCATAGTGCGCCCAGGAGGGATCGAACCTCCGACATTCTCCTTAAGAGGGAGCTACTCTACCAACTGAGTTATGGGCGCAACATTATTTACAATAACTTATTTTTTTTATTAATTCAATTGATTTTTATATTGGCATTCACTATATGTCTTAGTATAATATTGATATGAGAAGAAGGCAATCAAAAGTAAAAATAAAATGGTGTATAAATTTCGCATATACAATTGGTTTAATTGCCACAGATGGTTATTTATCCATAGATGGTAGACATATTTCATTTACATCTAAAGATTTGGTACTCGCTCGCCTATTCAGAAAGTGTCTAAATATAGATAATAAAATTGGTAAAAAAGCGAGAGGATATTCTAAAATTAAAAAATATTTTGTTGTTCAATTCGGTGATACAAATTTTTATGATTACCTACTTTCAATTGGTATTACTTCTAAAAAATCAAAAACAATCAAAAAAGTTGAAGTTCCAGAAAAATTTTTCCCTGATTTTCTTAGAGGTTGTTTAGATGGAGATGGAAATATTTCAATTTTTAATCATCCAGAATCAAAACATATGCAATTAAAGGTGAGATTTACTTCTGCTAGTCTAGATTTTTTATTATGGATGCATAAGAAAAATTTAAAATATTATAAAATAACTGGCGGTCATATATATAAAGATGAAAGAAAAAGCGTATATACATTATCATATGCTAAAAATGACGGTGGAAAAATTTTAAAATTAATGTATCATAAGAACGATCTTCCATTTTTGAAGCGTAAAAAAGACATTTTTGACAAAATATCGGGCGAGTGGTGAAATTGGTATACACGCCGCTCTTAGGAAGCGGTGCCGCAAGGTGTGGAGGTTCAAGTCCTCTCTCGCCCACCGATTATGATAACTATAATTGATGGTTTGACATCAGCAGCAAAAGTTTTAAGAGAAGCTGATAAAATCGAACAATATCAGCTTATTCTTGATGCTCAAAGGGAGCTGTTAGATAACCAAAGAACTATACAAAAACTTGAGGAGGAAATAAAAAAACTAAAAGACATTTCAAACTTTAAAGAAAACGCTGATTTTAAAAATAACTGCTACTGGTTAAAAAAAGAAGATGATAAAACTGATGGACCTTTTTGTAGTAAATGCGTAGAAACTGATGATAAAATTGTCAGACTTCATGTAAATCAAAATAACGGTTATGCAGCTTGTCCAAATTGCAAAAACCATGTTTATTTCAGAGGAGAACCACATTATAATGGCTCCTCGAATTGGTATGAGTAGATTGACATACTATATTTAATATGATATTGTTTACTTAGGGAGGCAACGATGCCAAAAATGTTCCACGAACTTACCCATGATGAAGCAACTCTGCTCGCCAAAAACTGCAAGCTAGGAGCTCGCACAAACGAGGAAATCAAGAGACGACTGACAGAAGCTGGATTCAACGGCGAGGTCGCTGCAGTCACCTCCATTCGGCGTGGTGACGGAACCATCGAAGCGATGCTGATGGTATGGGGTCCTCAAGGTGAGATCATAGACGCGTAATCCGCCAACTCGGCGACGGAAAACTCCGTCAGCTTCGAGAACACTCTCCGCATGATTGGATACTCTGTCACAATAACTGCAGGAGTTTTCAAAGATAAAAATGGTTCGCTTGAAGGATTCGAAATCGACATTTTGGCAAGACAATCAAAAAGTATGTCGAACTCTTGTTCATCTTGAGAGATCTTGATTTCCAAATCGAGACAGGAGATCTGGTGGACTAACTCCACAAACCCGCCTAATTTAGGCGGGTTACTTATTGCAACTACTTTTCAAATAAGTAATATGGAAAAAGAGGTGCTGATGGAATCCTTAACATTTGAAATTTTTAAAAGAATTGTCTGGAGGAGTGAAATTCTTGAAACAACATTCAAGCGAGGCCTTGTTGAAATTGGAATTCGCAAAAGTATCCCCGAATATAAAAATGTGTACAACGTAAGATACTGGGCTATTTATTTTATTCTTCGCTGGCCAAAACCGGTAAGAATAAGATTTGATCTTGCAAAGTATCTTACTGGAGGACGTCTTCCAGAACACATCGATGAATACGTTCGTAAAGAAGTTCGCCAATTCAATTTCATTTTCACCTTGAAAAAAGCTAAATTGGGAGGAGAACTTCTATCTGAAAAATTTGTCTATAACGGTTCCAGACTAAAAATAATCGAGGTAAGTCGTTACAAACACGAGGTTACTTTGATTGAAGAAGGTCAGAGGATCGTGGCTAATTTTCAAATTGCATTTTCTCCAGAGTACACAGTTCCCCCACCTTTCTAATCCCGCCTGATGCACAACCCGTGCTATTCAGGCGGGTTTTGCTTTATTTGACAAAGTTGTTAAAAATGATATTGTCGTGACGGAGGTTTTATGGAAATCAGCTCGAGTTGGACAAGATTCGAGAGAGCAGAACTCATCAAGAAACTCACAAAAGAGCATTATGAGCTCTCGCTCCCAGAAAATGCCGGAGGCGATCCAAACTCAGAAAAAACAAAGTATAAAATCTTTGACCTTGAAGAGCGAATTCGCTTCATTGCAGTCATGCCGGCCTCATTCCTTGAGGTAAACCGTGATGCCATTTTAAATGGCAAGTTACCAATAGAATTCCGATCATAAATTTCTGAGGTGAAACTTGAAAGCAGTAATGACTTTCGAGAAAGCACTGGCAATCACTGAATCATTGAAAGATAAGATCGGCGATCCAGTCGACAACAAAATCAAAAATCTTGTCGCAGCGATGATAATGATGGGTGTGAAAACTCTATCATTATGCGAGGGTCACAAAAATTGGGGACTTCCCTATCCATGGATTGAATTTGATCGAGAGGATATTCTTCTCGTCAATCGAATTCTTTCACATCAGAATGCTGGAAAGAGAAATCGAAATCGTTGGGTAATTCTTCCCCACTCGACTCCACGAATTGTTCCCTGGAACACAAAGAAGTCACTTCGTACATTGCAGAAAGACGCAAGTAGATTTGCAGCTTTCATGCAATTTCTATACGTCCCGAGAAGCGCCCGCTAGTCGCGGGCGTTTTGCTTACTTGACAATGTCATTTTTACGTAATATTATTTTGGATTAGGAGGTTCTAATGCAAGTCACTCAAACGATTCAGGTTAGCGTTGCAAAGTTCTTGGTGGAAAATGGCTACTGTCCTGCGGATTATAGAGGAGTTGAAGATTCCGATTATGAACACCAAGATGAACTGGGTATTTTGTTTGATGACCCAGTGATGCCGAAACCAAACATTCTCTTGAGATTTTTTATGAAAGATAGGAGATCATTTATTGGGACAATTAATTTGTCTCAATGGAAATTGAAAGTGTTTGGTAGACATTATTTACCGCGATGCATGGAGTTAGCTCACAAACTCGAAAAATCTTTCGATGTAGAAATCAAGGTCATTCTCTCGTCAGAGGATACATCGACAGAAAATTTCGAGATTGAGTTTGGACCATAAGCCAGAGGCCGCCCCCGGTGGGGCGGCTTTTCATTCACCTGAATTTAATATTAAAAGTTTAGTATAATGAAATCATGCGAGCTATTTGGTCAGGATCACTCACATTTGGATTAATTAATATTCCGGTGCGCATTTACGGTGCATCAGAAGATCGCGCACTTAAATTTAAACTGCTTGATAAGCATGGCAACTGCCCTATTTCATATGCAAAAGTCTGCAAATCAACAGGCAAGGAAGTGAAATATGAAGATATTGTCAAAGGTTATGAATATCAAAAAGGAGATTTTGTAATTTTAACTGATGAAGATTTTAAAAAGGCTAATCCAAAAAAAACTAGGAGCTTAGATGTTTTAAATTTTGTCGAAGAAGGAGAAATTAAAAGCGAGTACATAAACAAACCATATTATATTGAACCAGATAAAAAAGCAGAAAAAGCATATGTGCTTTTGCGTGAAGCGCTAAAAAAATCTAAAAAAGTAGCAATCGCAACAATTGTTTTTAAAGACAAGGAACATATTGCAATGATCAAACCAGAAGATCGGGCTCTGATGCTTGTCACTCTTCGATACAATGACGAGTTACGACCACCAAAAGATATAAATATTCCAAAAGAAGCAAAATTTTCACAAAAGGAACTCGATATGGCGATCATGCTCATTGAGCAACTTGAAGATCACTTCAAAGCATCAGAATATCACGATACCTATACAGAAGATTTGAAAAAATTAATTGAGAAAAAAGCTCAAGGCAAAACAATTCGAGTATCTGATGAAAAGGAACCTCCTAAAACAGATATGCGTGATTTGATGGCAGCGCTTCGCAAGAGTTTAGAGATGGAAAAACAAAAAGTAGCAGCCTAATGCTATGCCACTTGCCGAATACAACAAAAAGAGAAAATTCAAATCAACTCCTGAACCTGAAGGTAAAATTACAAAAATTGGAAAGCAATTACATTTTGTTGTTCAAAAACATGCTGCCACAAGATTACATTACGATTTTCGCCTAGAAGTTGCTGGAGTACTAAAAAGTTGGGCAGTTCCGAAAGGACCATCGATGAACCCAGAAGACAAAAGACTTGCGATGCAAGTTGAAGATCATCCGGTTTCCTATATGAAATTTGAAGGAGAAATTCCCAAAGGAAACTATGGCGCAGGCCAAGTGATTGTTTGGGATTTCGGAGTTTATACTGACTCGAAAACTCTTGATAAAAAAGAAACTGAAAAGAAAATTTTAAAGGGTCTCTCCGATGGTGAATTAAAAATAGTTCTCTTGGGTGAAAAACTAAAGGGTGGTTTTGCATTAATTAAAATGAAAAACAGTAAAGACGAAAATGCCTGGCTATTGATTAAAGAAAAAGACGAGTACGTTTCAAAAAAAGATATTTTAAAAGAAGATAAATCGGTTTTATCAAATAAGGAAATTTCTAAATGAAAAAAATAAAACCGATGCTTGCAAAACGAGTTGAGGAGCCTTTTGACAAAGAAGGTTGGATATTTGAAGTTAAATGGGATGGTTATCGAGCAATTACAGAAATCGAGAATGGAAAAATTGAAATTTATTCTCGCAATGGACTGGATTTTAGTGCAAGTTATATTCCAGTCGTTAAAGCATTAGAGAAACTTAAAAAAAATGATCTTGTTCTTGATGGAGAAATTGTGGCTCTAAAAGGCGGCAAGCCGGATTTTCATACTCTGCAAGATTATCACAAACACGAAGCTCAATTAGTTTATGCAATTTTTGATTTGCTATATCTCAACGGAAAAGATTTAAGAGATTTGCCATTGATTCAAAGGAAAGAAAAATTACGAAAAATTTTGCCAAAAAAAGACAATATTTTGCTTTTTAGCGAACATGTCGAAACTCACGGAAAAAAATTCTTTGAAACAATGAGAAAAAAGCATATGGAAGGAATGATGGCAAAAGAAGCTTCGAGCAAATATTTAGAAAATGTTCGATCTCCTTCTTGGCTTAAAATAAAAAATGTTGAGGAGCAAGAAGCAATTATTATTGGCTTTACTGAACCTCGAGGTGGTAGAAAATTCATGGGAGCGCTGGTTTTAGGAGCATATATAAATAAGAAACTGACATATATAGGCCACTCTGGAGGAGGATTTACAGAATCAGAATTAAAAGAAATTGTCTCTAAATTAAAGAAAGTAAAGACAGAAACTCCAACAGTCAAAGAAAAAATAAAAATTAATTCCCTTATCACTTGGGTGAAACCTGTTTATGTCTGCCAAGTGAAATTTACTGAATGGACTCAAGACGGACGAATGCGCCACCCAATTTATGCAGGACTTCGACTCGATAAAAAAGCCAAAGAAGTTGTTCGGGAAGTTGCAGAGAAAGCTTTACCCAAAATTATTAGACCTGATGTTAAGACCAAAGAAACTGTAGAAATTTCAAACAGAGAGAAAATATTTTGGCCTAAAGAAAAATACACCAAAGGAGATGTTATTGATTACTATGAAAAAATATCGGACTTAATTCTTCCCTATCTAAAAGATCGCCCCCAAAATCTTCTTCGACATCCAAATGGAATCAAAGATAAAGGATTTTTTCAAAAGGATATAACATTTTCTGTTCCTGATTATGTTGAAATTAAAAAAATATGGTCAGAAAGTAACAATTCATATCTTCACTATATGGTTTGCCAAAATAAAGAAACACTCCTATATATGGCTAATCTCGGCTGTATTGAATTAAATCCATGGAATTCAAAAACTAAGCATTTGGATAAACCGGATTATATGATTTTAGACATTGATCCTGATAAAAACAGCCACGATGAATTAATCGAGGTTGCCGAAGAAACACATAAGATTTTAAATTTAGTTTGTGAGGATAATTACATCAAAACTTCTGGTAAACGCGGACTGCACATTTGCGTTCCTCTTGGAGCACAATACACATATGACCAGATCAGACCGTTTGCAGAAATTTTAGCGAGACTTGTGAATAAAAGACTTCCAAAAATTACCTCAATTGAACGCATTCCAAAAAAACGTAAAGGAAAAATTTATATTGATTATTTGCAAAACAGGCGCGGACAAACTCTGGCGAGCGTTTATTCTCTACGTCCTGCAGAGTCTGCCACAGTTTCCACTCCGCTTCTATGGAGCGAATTAAAAAAATATGATCCAAAAGATTTTAATATTCTAAGCATTCCGGAACGTATTAAGGAAAAAGGAGATTTATGGAAACCAGTGTTAGAAAAATCAATTGATCTTCGAGATTCGATTAAATGTCTTGAGGAACATTTTCATTTGGAGTAAATTTCTTCAACGAGATTGATTAATTATTTCTTCATGAAGATATTCTTATATTATAGGTATGAAGCTTATAGGTATGAAGCGGACATTTTTATTAGCAATTTGTTTTGTTTTACTTTTTCCGCTCTTAATTCATGCTGATGACGATACAACAATAAAATTTACAAAACCCTCAGGAGTTTATAGTGTAATTTACACGTACGATCATACGCCTCAAGAAAACATCCCCACTTGGTTTACTTTTGCTTTAAAACAAGTAGATTCAAATATTAAATATGATTACGTTCGAGTTATAATTTCAAAAAATGATACTCATTTTTTCGAATCAAATATTATAAATGCAGGCACTGGAAAAGCAACTGGGGAAACTGTTACTTTGCCAGGAGGAAATTACACTTTAATTTTAAGTTTTATAAATCAGGGCAACGAAATCGCAAGTGCAAGTTTTGATTTAAAAATAAAACCTGAACCATTTAATATAATTTATTGGATTTATTTACCAATAATTATACTAGTTGCCGCTTTTTTGATTATTTATTTCATACACAAAAGCAATTCATAATATTTTAATGACTGACATTCTATACTCAAATCGGGAGGTACATATGGCTCGAGAAGATGTCGAAGCAGCAGAAAGTGCAGCACACGATGCTCATGAAGCAGCCAAAGAGGCCGATGCAGCAGTCGAAGATGCCAAAGCAGCAGACGCTGAACAACAGGCCGAGGCCGCACGAGATCGGGCCGCCGAAAAGCGGAGCGAGACAACTGAATAGTTCGAGAAGCAAGCCGTCGGATCGTTCCGGCGGCTTGACTTTTTAATATTTCATGATAAAATCGCGCTCAGAACAAAGGCGCGACAATTCCGTCCGTCCTTTAAGTTATTTGACGTTCTAGATTGAAAGGAAAAGAAAATGGCCGACGATAGAAAAACGAAGCCGCCGATCTCTGAAATTGAATTCTTAGCTCTGATTGTGAATGTCATTGTCGCAAGTGTTGCTTTTTTCATGATTTTGATTGGAAAAGGCAGCGATACATGGTGGACAACATTCTCAAGATTAGGTCTCTCAACTTTCGGGTTTATCATTTTGATGCTTCAAATTTTTTACAATTTGGAGAGTATTCAAATGGTAAAACTTGATCAAAAAGCAATTCTTCTTTTGTTTGGCTCCTACATGTATGACGTCAATCCAGGTCTTGTCTATGTTCCTTGGGGAATCTGCAGTTTGATTGTTGCTTCCACAAGAATAATCGAAAAAGACATTCCTGATGACCCAAAATTCATCTGGCATGGAGATGCAGATACTGTCCCACTAGGTTTTTCCCCTCCGGTCCGAGTAACATTTGCTCCAAACCCTACGGAAGAAGTTAAGTTTAAGACTTTTGATGGTCATGAGCGAACTATTCCGAAGGATGATGCTTATCACCAGCGAAATACTGCTGAAGTTGAAGCTTCATACGGTTGGCAAATCGATGACCTCTATGAACTCGTGGTGCGACTTGGCTCTAAAAACACTTTAGCCAAAGCACAGAGTCAGATGGACGACACTGCAGTCCGTACCTTCAACTCAATCTTTTCAAAAATCACAGCTGCTGAAGCTCAAACGAAATTGAAAGAAGTTGAAGCTGAAGTAATTCGTGAACTTGAAGAGACTACAAACGATTGGGGTATAACGGTGAAGTTCTTCGGAATCAAACCGTTTAACTACAGTCACGACTTGAATACAGCTGTTCGAGAAGCTTCTTCTTCTCTGCCACGGCAGCAAGCAGTAATGCGTGCAGCTGAAGGAGAAAGGGTCCGTCTGGAAAAAGTTGGTTTAGGAAATGCTGCAGCTCTAGCTGCAAAACTCAAGGCTCAAGCTGAAGGAGAAGAAGCACGTGCAAAAGTTGCTGCAACTTCGGGGGGACAATACGCGTTAGCAATCGAAGCCATTCAAAGTGGACTTGAAACTGCCAATACGATCATTGTTCCACAGGACAATATGTTTGGAGCTGTGGCAGGAATAGCGGAGCTCATTAAGCGCATCCCGCAAACTCCTCCATCACAAGATAATCCGCCGACACCCACACAAGGTCAAGGTGGACAGAGGCCACCACAACAACAAGATGGAGGGCGAAAGTGATTCCTTACATAATTCTTCTGGTTCTAGTAATCGCTTTCGGGTACTTACGAAAAAAACTCCCGGCTAAAGTTGATCTGACTGCTAGAGATAACTCGGAACCTCCTTCCCCGCCGCCTCAAACTAAGCAGGCGACAAGAGCAGGCGGAACGACACCCGCAACATCTAATGAGCCTCAGATTCCACCTGAAAAATGGTGGCAAAGAAAAAAATGGTGGAAAGAGAACGAATTTTTCATCATTCTCGGGCTCATTATGTTCCATGTCATCCTTGCAACAGTTTGGTGGGATTGGTGGCGTATAAACATTTTCTTTAATTTGAAAATGTGGATACTCCATGCTGTTCTCATTACTTATGCATTGATGGTCCCACGAGGAAAAGCTCCTCTTCATCACAAATTGGGGCGATTGGGTGTGCCGTTTACTTTAGCTGCTATGCTCTTTGTCCTAGTTTGGAAACCTGGCGTTCCGCAAGCTACGGCAAGGACCATTCCAACAGCACCTTTAGGTCCGCCTTCAGGTCCTCTGGGGATGCCGGTTTTCGAGAAAGGTTGTGACGGAGTCAGAACCTACTTCTCGAAATATCTCGCCAACCCGAAGGATGTCGAGGAGATGGTGGTAATCTCAAGGAAAAAATCTGGATGCAACCAATTCGACTCAACTGGACGACCCTTGTTAGGAAAAGGAATTGGCCATGAACTAGACATTGGGGTCATGCAAATTGACCAGATCTATTGGGCAGAATTTGCTTACCAACTGGGTTACGATCTATCTCAAGAAGAAGGCAATCTCGACATGGCGCTGTGGGTGAGAAATCACTATAGCGTCAAAGAATTTGTTACTTCTGGAGTAGAGCGTGACCTGAACCGAGCAAAGGAGATTACAATTATTGGACCTGTGGGATCTTGGAGCGAAAAGGTTCCAATAATTCTCTACAAAAACTGCTTTGGCAAGCCTCAAGGTCCTCTCTGGGTTATGGACGACAAGGGAAATAAGTACCTGATATCGCCCATCCAGATGCCAGACCACGTCATTCGATCTAGAACACTACAGTACCAATCTGCAACCAGCGAACCTGAAAAGGTTCTCTGGAAATGCAGCTAACGCAAAGCCGCCCGAGGAAATTTCTCGAGCGGCTTTTTTCAATAACTCTACAGCTTTCCGTTTAGATATGGGACAGCAGATGTCGGAGTTCCAAATGTTGCCAGAACAAAATTGATCAATCCGTAAACGCTGAACATGATAAGCATCCCGACAAGTCCCCAGAAAATCGAGTTCTGAGCTTCTTTTCGCCTACTATCTCCAGCATCAAGCGAGAGAAATTTAATTACACCGTAGACAAAGAGTACAAGAGAGATAGCAAAGGCAAGTGTAATCAGCGGATTCAAAATCAAATTGTTGACCTTATTTAGAAAAGGAACAATTGTGATATTTGACATCGAGAGCTAATTAAAGACCTTGAACTGTAGGTAGAGGTGCTGATGTTTGGTTTCCAATTCCAATTGCTGTTTGTAGCCATGCAACTAGACCGTAAATTGAAATCATCACAGCGATAGCGATAACTCCCCAGATCATGTGGTTTCGTCCCGCAGTTTTTGCTTTTTCATCACCAGCTGCTCGTAGGAATTGAACCATTCCCCAGAAGAAGACGATAATTGCAATAGCAAAGACGATTGGAATAACTTGAACCAAAATACCAGCAATATTGGCAACTAGTGATGAAATACCACCTAGGTTTGCCTGAGCAAATGCCAATGCTGGAGCAAAAGCTAACACTGCATAAACAAATTTTTTCATATTTTCCTTTAATTACCTGTAATGGTTAAATTATAGTATAGAATAGCTCTGAATACAAGAGTACTGTGGATAAAACCCTTTAAAAATATACTAATTTGAGAAAAGACCCTGTAAAAGATTGCCTCCTGGAGCAATACCAATAAGATCGCCAATAAAATAAAGAATTCCATAAATAGATAACATCACAAAAAGGGCAATAACTCCCCAAAGCATCTTTTTTTTACCTTCTTCACGAGTTTTATCGTTGCCCGCCTGCGAAATAAACTGAACCATCCCCCAGAAGAAGAAAATGAGAGCGATACCAAACATTACTGGGATGAGCTGGACAATAATTAATTTTATGTCAGCTAGTAATCCCAGCACTCCGCTAAAAGCCGCCTCGGTAACTATTGGAAGAAGAGCTGATAAGAAAACTAACGAAATTTCAATATTTTTTTTCATAGAATTATGTTATGTCTGATCCAATATATGATGATGGCAAAAGCGGAGCCACACTTGAATTACCTAGATCCAAATCACTTGATACAAAACTAATTATAGCTCGGAAAGAAAGCAGAACAAAGAGAGCAATGATCCCCCAGAACATATAGTTTTTGCCTTTTTTAATGTCAGCCGCATTGTCAGAATGCAAAATAAATTTCGACAAACCCCAGAAAAAAACTATAAAAGCTAGAGCAAACATTATTGGAATCAGAACCAAAATGGCATCGAGAATATAGTAAATTACTCCGCGAAAATTACTTCCGCCTAAATCAAAACTTTGAGCGAAAGCGAGTGTAGGTAAAAACATTAATGCAAAATATTTTAAATTTTTCATATCAGTGCAGTAAATTCTCTACTGTTGCTCGGACAACGAGAGAAATCCCGGCGGCGGAAAGCAGAATTCCAGCGCCAATCAAAGTCCAAAGCAATCTTTTGTGCGCTTCTTCGATTTTTCGTGGATTACCTTGAGCAGTAAGGTAAGAAAATCCTGCCCAAATTATCAAAACGACCACAACAACTGTCGCAATCGGCATGACTATGTTGTTTATAATAGCTGAGAGCAGTGAAATAAAGTCATTGCCACAGCCGGTGCAGGGATTTGGAATGTAAATTTGAGTATTTCCCGGATTGGATCCTGCTTGAGCAAGAGCCAGTGCAGGTGAAAGGAACAGAATTGTAAAAAATTGAATTATTTTTTTCATATTTTATCCAAAATATTGTTTAACATTGTTATTTACTTGTAAGCCATTTAGAACAAGTGTGACGATGAGCCAAGCGGCAAGAATGAAAAAAATACCAATTGCAACTTTACGGAGCATTTGATTGGCTTCTCTCCGTTCATTTGGTTTATCTCCAGAAATCATGTACTTTGCGCCAGCCCAAGCAATAACAACTACAGAAAATTCAAGGGCAATTGTTGTTCCGACATCTAATGCGTGTTTTATAGCTGCAATCACATCATTAAAATCACATTCACCGGGAGGTCTCGTTGGATCAGCTACTGAACAATCGTAAACTATCCCTGTTCCGCCATCATTCCTTGCCTGTTGAGCCGAAACAAAAATTGGAATTGAAATGAGAAATAGTGTTAGGAGTGTAGAAAAAATTTTCAATGTCATTTTAATTCTGAATTGAGCTCTTGGTGAGCGCGATTGATAGCCTCTGATGTCATCGCTTGACCACTTGTTATAGATTTAATCATATCACGAAATGTATTTGTCGTTGCGGCCGGATCTGGATCAAGAAACGAATGCGAAACGAGCGCTGAATTATAAAAGACCCCTTTATAAGCGTCAGTTGGCACGGCTGCAAGCAAATCACGTCTTACCGGCGGCAAATTTGTAACTCCTTCAAGAGCTTGGATTGGCGATGGTTGAGTAAGCGCATCAAGAGCAGCAAATGCACCTGGAATTTGTCTTGACTGCTTTACAATTGAAATTGCATACATGTGACCAAAAACAACTTTTTTGGGAGCGTTTCTGATTTGTGGCACATAAGTCAGGTCAAAATTAAGATTCGAATTTTTCTGCTGAATGGAGAAAATGTCAGATGCAAAACCAACATACATTGCTAACTGACCTGAGAGAAAGAAATTAAGAGAGCTTGGAAGAGAGCGGTTCCAAGTGTAAGTCGGTGAAGTTGGATTGGAAAATTGGGTGTAGAAATTAACTCCCGAAAAACTTGGCAGGATTGGGTAGTCGTATTTGTTTTGAAGTGCTGATGTAAGTTTACCATTTGTATCAAATGCCGTGATTGGTGTGCCGGCTTGAAGCAGAATCATCGAAACGATTTCTTTGGCATTAGTTACATTATCCCATTCCCCAAAGGCAATGGCGCTCTGCAAAATGTCAGCTTGAGCAGTTTTTTTGGTTACTTTGTCGATAATCGGATAAATTTCGTCCCAATATTTCGGCGGATTGGCAATTGCATTGTTTGAGAAAATATCACGATTCCAGTACATGACCATTGGATCAACAATAAAAGGCAAGGCAAGAATCCCATCTTTTTCCAAAAACAATTCTCCCTCTTCAATAAATCTGTCTTTAAAATTTCGCTCGCTATAATTTGCGTAAGGAATCAAAAATAGTTTGTTTGATTGTTTGTAAATCTCATCATCTCGCATGATAACCAAATCCGGACCATTGCCTTCTGCCAAGGCTTCAACAAAATCACTTTCAAATGTTTGTGGATCTTTTTTAAAATAAGAAATTTTTACATTTTTATTCGACTTAAGAGTCGAGTTTTTGTAAGCTGCATTAAAAGCATCATCTGAAACTGTTCCCCAAACGACTAGATTGCCTGAACTGCCGGCATTATTTTTTGAAAGTGCAAAAATAGCTACTCCAGCGACAATGCAGATAGAAAATATAGCTAGAACTGCAATTTTAAAATTACTCATAATTTTTTAAATATTATTCCGTAGTGATGCGATCCCGCATCAAATTCTTTGTCTGTATGAAAACCATTTTTTTCAAAGAGTTTCTTTGCTTCATTTTTGGAAAAAATCATTTCTTTTTTTGGACCAACTCCGCCTGAAGCATCGATCCAATCTACAAGCATCACGCGCCCAGCTGGACGAAGAATGCGCTTTGCTTCCTTTACTAGAGTGGAGCGTTCCTCGACTTGAAACATAATGTTAGTTAGCAGCACAAGATCAATCGAAGTATCACGAAGTCCTGTTCCATTTAGTTTTTCTAAATCACCCCAAATAACTTCAATGTTATAAAGCCCTGCCTTTACCGCAGCATTTTTTAATTTTGTTAAGAGATCCTTTTGAACATCAACGGCGTAGACCCGACCACTCGAGAGCAGTGCCCTGCCAGCTGCAAATGTGTAAGCGCCCGAACCAGCACCGAGGTCAGCGATATCCATGCCTGGCAAAATTTGAGCCTCGTCTATAATTTTTACCGGGTCAGAGAACATAATACTATTATATCGTGTTGTTTAGCCAAAAACATTGCTGTATCCACACAAATTTCTTTCTCGACGAAATTTCTGTAAATGGCAAAACCCGTCGGGTTTTGCCGACGGGCTATTCAGAGAGACGAGCATGAAAGTGCCAACTTGCGTGACGTATGACATGGAATGCCATCCAAGCTGAAGGAAACCCAAACGCAGGAGTCAGCACAAACAAAAAGAAAAGTAGCTCACTGGTGTGCTTAATCCATGCGTAAATTGCAAAGAATGGACAAGAGACCATAAATAATATGTACGCTATCCCTACCATTTGCCAGAGTAATAATGTTATTACTCTGCGATGATAAGGATAGAGAAACTCATCCGCCTTTTCACTGTAGCTTTGATTCAGATTTCTCAATAATTCAAGCATGCATACCTCCAATAGAATAGTATTCCAAATTCAGATTTTGTAAACAGAAAAGCCCCACACAAAGCGTGAAGCTCTTCGTGTGGGACTAACTTGAAAGACAGCCACAACTGAGAAGTTGCCCATGGCATTTTGGACAATCTTCTATGTCACAGCAGTTAAACTCGCCGTAGTAATTCGTGGGAGCTGAGTGAAGCTCACCTTTTGCAGCGTGACAATCCGAACAAAGCGGATAATCCTTTAGTATTTCTCTGAGCTCTTTCTTTCCAAACCGTGTTTCACTCCCATATGGAATACGTTTGTATCTGGCCTTACCGATGACAAGAAAATCAGGATTTTTCTCTTTTTTGGCAGTCAAATCCTACCTCCTACATAAAAATAACATTAAACTTTAAAAAGTCAATATTATCTACAAGCAAATGAGAGATGCTATCGAATCCCCCTCACGCAATTTCATAATTCGGACTCCTTGAGTTTGGCGACCAAGAACTGGAATTTCTTTTGCATCAACGCGGATAACTTGAGATTTTTTTGAAATTGCCACAACTTCACCCTCACCTTCAGCAAAAACTTTGGCTGAAATCAGATTTCCAGTTTTTGGAGTAACTTTGGCAGTTTTTACTCCTGATCCGCCGCGATTCTGCACCTTGTATTCATCAATATCAGTGCATTTGCCATATCCGTTTGCAGAAATGACCATGATAGAAGCATTATTTAATTCATTTGGAACATTTTCAGCAGAAATTACTGAATCGCCTTTTGCGAGTTTTATTGCTCGAACACCCATTGCTGTTCGTCCCATTTCGCGAATATCAGATTCTTTGAAATGAATTGACTGACCTTTTAGTGTAACAACCATCACTGTATCTTTTTTATGAACAATTGATGCAGAAATAAGTGCATCACCTTCGTCGAGTTTAATTGCAATGATTCCAGAAATACGGACATCATGGAAACTTTTGGCTTCAACTTTTTTGGCAACGCCATTTTTAGTAACCATCATTACTGCACCCTCCATCTTCTTGCTTTCTTTTGAAACTGGCAAAATTGAAGTGATTTTTTCTCCTTCAGAAAGTGGTAAGAAATTGACAATTGATTTACCTTTAGTTGCTCGCCTGCCTTCCGGAATATCATACATTTTTGACTGATAAACTTTTCCTTTGTTTGTAAAAAACAGAAGATCAGAGTGCGTTGAGGCAATCAAAAGATGAGTAACAAAATCTTCTTCCTTGGTATCTAAATCAACCACGCCAACCCCACCACGCTTTTGTTTTCGAAATTCGTCAGGGTTTGTTCGTTTGATGTATCCGCCAGCAGTCAAAACTAATGCATTTTCTTCGTCTGGAATCAGATCTTCGACAGAGAGAACCTGTGCACCACCTTTTATAATTTTTGTTCGGCGATCATCGCCAAATTTTTCCTTAATTTCTTTCGATTCGTCTTTAATAATATTAAGAATTTTCTTTGCGCTTCCCAAAATTCCTTTCAATTCCTCAATAAGTTCTTGAACTGATTTTAATTCATCTTCAATTTTCTTTCGCTCAAGTCCAGCAAGGCGAGAAAGTTTCATTTCCAAAATTGCTGTTGCTTGAATTGCCGAGAATTTAAATTCTGCCATCAAGCGCTTGTGTGCCTCAGGAGTATCTTTTGATCCGCGAATCAGTTTTATAATGGCATCAATATGATCCAGCGCTTTTTTAAGACCTAGCAAAATATGCTCGCGCTCAAGAGCCTTTTTCAAATCAAATTCCGTTCGACGCTTTATAACTTCCTTTCGGTGATCAACGAATTCCTCAAGAATTCCCTTGAGTGAAAGCGTTTCTGGCACTCCGTGAGCCAGCGCCACCATGTTGTAGTGAAATGGCTCTTCAAGTTGTGTGTGTTTGTAGAGATAATTGAGGACTGTTTGAGGATGAGCGGTACCTTTTAATTCGATAACAACACGAATGTCATCTGCTGATTCGTCACGAACATCTTTAATACCTTCGAGTTTTTTCTCACGAATCAGATCGACAATTTTTAAAATAAGATTTGATTTGTTTACTCGATATGGAATTGAACTGATAACAATTTGGAATTGTCCGGATTTTGTCTCAACTACTTCTGCAACACCACGAGTAACTACAGTTCCCTTTCCGCTTGCGTATGCGTGATTTATATCTTTTTGATTAAAAGCAATTCCTCCTGTCGGAAAATCTGGACCTTTGACGAACTGAAGCAAATCTTCAGTAGTTGCATCTTTGTTATCAACCAAATGAATAATGGCATCCATTACTTCTCCCAAATTGTGCGGAGGAATGTTCGTCGCCATACCAACAGCAATTCCAAGTGTTCCGTTTAAAAGCAGTGTTGGTACAGTTGTAGGCAAAACTTTCGGTTCTTTTCTTGTACCATCATAATTTGGAATAAAATCTACAGTTTCTTTTTCTATATCTCGCAAAAGTTCTGAAGCAATACGAGTCATTCTTGCTTCGGTGTAACGCATTGCAGCAGCATTGTCTCCATCAATCGACCCCCAGTTTCCTTGTCCCAAAATCATCGGATAGCGCATCGTAAAATCTTGAGCAAGTTTGACCATCGATTCGTAAACCGCAGCATCACCATGCGGGTGATAATTTCCAAGCACTTCTCCAACCACTGTCGCTGATTTTCGAGGCTTTGCACCAGAAGTCAACTTCAGTTCATTCATGGCGTAAAGAATTCGGCGATGCACAGGTTTTAATCCATCACGAACATCAGGAAGGGCTCGGTCAGTAATAACTGACATCGCATAATCGATAAATGAGGTCTTCATCTCTTGAGTAATTTCCTGCGAAATAATGTTCGCTTGAATTGGAGATTTTATTGGTTCGTCAGACTTTTTAGCCATAATTGTGAGGCTATTATATCATATTCTTTCTATAATTTCTATAGACAATTAACCTCTTATTCACCATAACTTTTTCATCACCCGGAATAATTTCATGCTCGAAATTTTCCTAGCGCTCGCGCCGACGCGCTGCGCGATGTGCTGAAAAAGTTATGGCTCAACGAGATTCTAATAATTTCGTCGAACTGCGTTTCGAGAAGAGACTTCGCAGGCCGAGAGCTCGGTCTTGTCAACGTCCCCGCCATGGGCGGAGCTCATTGACAAGTCGGAGAGCCGAGAACTAGTGAGCGTAGCGCTGGCGGAGCGGAACGGTCTCTTCGAGAAATGCAGTGAGAAAGAAATTATTGATTTGTTGAACTTGAGATGTAATAAGCTGGAGATGTAGTAAATGAACTAATCCCTTGTCTCAATTCTCCAAAAGTTTGGCTAATTGATGAAAAAGCATTGCCAACAGAATCTGTAAAAGCTCCGAATGGACTTGGTTCAAGTTTAGAAACTTGTTCCACTTTATTTTGGTCATTCCTGAATTCTGGGTACAAAACTGTGAGCCAAACTGAAAAAATAATAGCGACAACAAGAAGTGCAATTAAAAAAGCAAATCGTTTCTTTGCTCTATCAGGTTTAGATCTTAATTTTTCTAATGAATCAAACATTAACTTACAGGTTCAAGAACAACAACATCTCCCTCCATGCCCTCAACATCTTTTCTCTTAATAGTTAATTTGTCCGTTGGTTTTACTCCCTCTTCGCCTGCTTCTTTTAGAAAATTCTTAAGAGCATTGCCATTTCCAACATCGCCATAGTGACTTGGGATAATAAGTTTTGGCTCAAATTGAACTGCAAGTTTGTGAGCGGTAGCTGCATCGAGCACTCCATCTCCGCCAATTGGCACAAACAAAATATCCGTTTCTTCAATGGCTTCTTTTAATTCTTGTGATAATTCCTTGTCAGAAAGTGCTCCGAGAAAACATAGATTCATTCCCTCAAGTGACACTATATAAATAGTATTGAGTGTTGAGCCGTTATAATTTGTACCAGAGAGAAAACCTTTTATGAAAACTCCACCGATTTCATATTCCCCCGGACCATTGATTAAAAATGATTCCTTTTCTCCACGTGAAGTTGTATCGGATCCAGAGTGTTCAGGACTATTTAGAGAGACCAGGGTTATGTCTGCTCCAAAACGCGAACTTTTGAATTTTGAATCTTTGGAAATCGGATTTACAGCAATAGTTGTATTGCCAAAAGTAACTTTGAAAAAATCAATTCCGTGGTATGTGATAATCATCTTGAAAGTGTAGCAATTATTATTTAAACGGCAAGATTAGATATTTTCGTAAAAGAAAAACGATAATTATGCAAAAAAGAGTGCCTCCAAGGGAAATTAATGAGTAATTATTTTCGTGATCCTTATCGTCACTGTGACTTTCGAAAAATAAAATATATGTCAGCTCATCAACAAATAAGCCAAGACTGATGGCGAAAATAATCAAAGAGTGGATCAGCAAAGAAATCAATATTCCAATAATTCCCCATAAATAATGGTGAACTCGGTAGTCATTAATTTTTACACTGGGAAGAGGAATGATGTAAATATAGCCTCTGACAATTAAAACCGTAAAGAAGAATGTTAGAAAAAATTTTAAAGCCACGTGAAAATTATAATAAAATTTTCTAAATAGAAAAGGGAGTTAATACTAGATAATAAAATTCAAATTAGTCAAGATAGGCAATTGCACAGATTTATGTATACTAAAACACGTATATTATTAGCCGCAAAAAGTGTAACCTTGCCTCATTCAGTTCTGGTAGTTAGAGAGCAAACCACCTTTGCAATATACTCATGGCAAAAAATGTTTTAGAGAGAGATGAAACTCTCGAAGTGAAAAAAGATGGTGAGATGGCACGAATTCTAAATTCGAGTCTAACTCCCCCATCAGTTGACGACGTAATAGAAGGAAAAGTCATTGGCATCGAAAAAGCCAGTGTTTATGTTGATATTCCACCATTTGGAACAGGAATTATTTTTGGACGTGAATACATCAATGCTCGCGATATTATAAAAAAAATAAATATTGGAGACAGCGTTGCCGGGAAAGTCGTAAGTTTGGATAATAAAGACGGCTACATTGAGATTTCTCTTAAAGAAGCTCGACAAGCACTTATTTGGTCTGAAGCAGAAGACGCAATTCGCGACAAGAAAATATTCGAACTTCCGGTTTTGGAAGCAAACAAAGGTGGCTTGATTCTTGCATGGCAAGGCATCACTGGATTTTTGCCTGCATCACAATTGAAAACTGAACACTACCCTCGTGTCGCGGATGGTGACAAAGACAGAATTCTAGAAGAACTTAAAAAACTGGTCGGACAGAAAATTTCCGTTGCAATTATTGGTGCAAGTCCAAAGGAGGGAAAGCTGATTTTTTCTGAAAAGAATCCTGAGCAGAAAAATAAAGATTATATTATTGGAAAATATGCTTTGGGTGATGAAGTTGTTGGAGAAGTAACTGGAATGGTTGATTTCGGTGTGTTTGTAAAACTTGAGGAAGGACTCGAAGGCCTGGTTCACATTTCAGAAATTGATTGGGCATTAGTTGATAATCCAAAATTGCTTTTCCATATTGGAGAAAAAGTAAAAGTGAAAATTATTGAAATAAAAGAAGGTAAAATTTCGCTTTCAATTAAAGCACTTAAGGAAAACCCTTGGAAAGATGCTGAAAATAAATACAAAAAAGATGATGTTGTTGATGGGGTGGTTATTAAATTCAATAAACATGGCGCATTAGCTTCAATTGAAGAAGGAATTGCTGGACTTGTTCATATTTCAGAATTTGGTTCTGATCAGGCACTGCATGACAAACTAGAACTTGGTAAAAGCTACAAATTCAAGATTACAATGTTTGATCCGAAGGAGCAGAAGATGACACTCTCTTACATTGATCCAACTAAAAAAGATTAAATTCAGGAAATGAAATAGGCCTCCCCGCATGTGGTGGAAGGCCTATCTTATTGAATGTAAAGGCATTAGTTCATCTGCCTGCGATAGGGTTGATGAGTCAAATCATTAGCCTCAACTTCGGTGTAATACTTCACGAAATCCGACTTTACGAGAGAGAACAACTCAAGCTCAGTCGGAGCAGTGGCGTAAGTCTTCCCTTGTTTGCAAGCAATGTCGATAGCTTTGATATAAACCTCGTCCCTGGGATCTTCCTCTTCGTCAACTTCTTCGTTTTCGAAGTAGACAAAATCTACAGGCATGTGTACCTCCTTTCTTTCATTACTATAGCACAATAAAAAGTTAGAATCTAGTTAAAACTTGTCATTGCTCTTTCAAGACCACTAGAAACAAAGGTTTCTACAGCTTCATCAATCTTTTTGGATATCTTTTTTAAATCTTTAATTTCTTTATCTTTAAATTTACCGAGGATTACTTTAGTTACAGCTTCCTCACCAGAGGGTTTTTTAATTTTTCCGGTTGCGGTATGAGGAGAAATACCAACACGAATACGAGCAAAATTTTGTGTTTTTATTGCTTTTATAATTGATTCAAGCCCTTTATGGCCGCCAGATGATCTGTTGTAAGAAATTTTTGTCGTACCAAATGGCAAATCAAGATCATCATAAATTACAATTAATTTTTGTGCAGCTTTTTCATTTGTCACTAATATTTTAAGAGATTTGCCAGAATTATTCATAAAAGTGTTCGGTAAAACTAAAGTTACAGAGGTTTTTCCAATTTTTATTTTTGAAACTTCGGCATTTATTTTGGAATCTGTTTTCCATTCGGCGTCATTGGCTTTTCCCAGCCAAGAAACCAGAATTCTTCCAGTATTGTGACGAGTGTTTGTGTATTCTTCTCCGGGATTTCCTAGTCCAACAATTATGTATGACATGACGTTAATATATCACAGATCTCGTTGACTCATAATTTTTTTAGCGCATCGCGGAGTGCGTGAAGACACGAGCGCGAGGTGAGAAGCGTAGCTTCGCAAGACCTTGAGTACTTTAGTGCGAAAGGTGTACAGCTTCTGTAAGAAGAATTTCGAGCACGAAATTATTCCGGTGATGAAAAAGTTATGAGGAAAAAGAGATCTTATTTAAATTTTTAGCAAATCATGCCATTCCCCATTGTGTCAAATAGGTAGTGCTTGCTATACTTACACAAATTTATATAAAAATAATCCCATTTTTAATGGAAGCCGAACAAACTCCTAAAAAAATTACAAAATCAATTTTGAAGGAAATTTTGATTTTTGCTTTGATTGCTTTTGGTATTGTTCTCCCCTTCCGAGCTTATGTTGCAGAACCATATTTAGTTGACGGACTTTCAATGGACCCAACATTTAAGACTGGCGACTACCTGATCGTAAATAAACTTAAATATGAAATTGGAACTCCGGAGCGAAATAGCGTTATCGTTTTCCGATATCCAAATGACCCGACAAAAAGTTTTATTAAACGAGTAATCGGTTTGCCGGGAGAAACCGTTGTAATGAAAGACAACACTGTCACTATCATTAACAAAGATCACCCAGATGGTTTCGAAATCGACCAATCATACGTCGTGCATACCTTGCCGGGAAATTTTACAAAAACACTTAGCTCCGACGAATACTTTGTTATGGGAGACAATCGGGCAGAAAGTTTTGATTCGCGATCTTGGGGACCATTAAATAAAAAATATATTCTCGGTGAACCAATCATTCGACTCTGGCCGCTAGGAAAAATTTCTGTTCTGCCTGGAGATGATACAAAAAGTTAGAACTAGTATGTCGAAAAAAGAAGTTAAAATAGAAAAAAATCACCTCGAAAGCGTAACGGACAAAGTCGGAGAGATTGCAGTGCATTATGGATTTACAGTCGTTAAACCTCCTCATATAACAAGCGATGACACACATAAAGCAAAGCAATTTAAAGATTTTGATTATTACGGAGATATTGAAGAAAAAGTGGCTCTCACTCGATGGTATAACGAAAATAGATTAGATCTTGAAGCTCAACCTCTTGCAATACATTTTAAAAAACCGCTTCCAGGCAGCACACAGAGAAAAAAACCGGCAGTAGAAATGTATGGGTTCGAAATTATGGGCAGCATACGATCAACTTCTGAAGCACTTTTACTGAAATGTATTTTGGCTATTTTAAGCGACTTGGGATATGGCAATCTTTACATAGATATAAATAGTATTGGCGATCGCGAATCCATATCGAGATTTGAACGTGAACTTGGAAGTTATTTCAGAAAACATATTCATGTTATCCCTTCTAAATTGCGCAATGAATTTAAGAAAAATCATTATTCAATTCTCTTAAATAATGCTCCGGAAAATAAAGAATTGAAGTCAAACGCGCCTGAACCTGTAAGTTCCCTTTCGGAAATTTCTCGAATGCATTTCAAAGAAGTTCTTGAAGCAATCGAAATGTTTGAAGCCCCATACAAAATAAAATCTAATATTCTTTCTAATAAACTGTACGCATCTTACACAGTTTTTGAAGTTAGAAGTTTAAAAGGAAAGGAAAATGACGAAGGAGAACTGCTTGCTTATGGCTACCGCTATAATCACTTGGCTAAAAAAATCGGTGGCAAACGAGATATTCCGTCGATAGGCGCAACGATAATTGTGAAAAAGAATCCAAAAATGTCTAAAAAGGTTTTGATAAAAAATATCAAACGTCCAAAATTTTATCTCGTTCAACTTGGAGCAATTGCCAAAATCAAAGCTCTTAATGTTGTTGAAATGCTCCGCAAAAATAAAATTACTGTTTATCATTCGATTACAAAGGACAAAATCACCGGCCAACTGACTGGTGCAGAATACATGAAAGCATCACATGTTCTAATCATGGGACAAAAGGAAGCAATTGAGAACTCGATGGTTGTTCGAAATTTGGTTAATCGTGAACAAGAAACTGTAGCTCTAAATGACTTGGTTAATTTTCTAAAAGGACTCGAAAAAGCAAAGAAATAAGTTTAACTTGACATAATTAGTATTTTCTGTATAATTTGGCAAGAAAAAGTAAGTTTCCGCCTTTTGGCAGGAGGATTTGATGAGCACTTTGAAGCCGGTC
Organism: Candidatus Zambryskiibacteriota bacterium; assembly: GCA_003173855.1. Taxonomy (GTDB): domain Bacteria; phylum Patescibacteriota; class Minisyncoccia; order Phycocordibacterales; family DATDWN01; genus C7867-006. Next base: position 23,905 of record PPGI01000012.1, read on the forward strand.
ATGATGGACGAGATCGTAGATTCTGTAGACTGAATGGTAAGCACCCGCGAATTTGCGCGGGTGCTTTTGTTTTTTCGGTACGCAATGAAACTTGGAGGATTTTTGTTTCAGTTCTAGGCGGACGAAAAAAATCCGAGGAGACGTACAATAATACGTTGACGAGAATTTTTTGAAGTCCAACAACGAAATGAAATAAAAAGACCCAAGCTGTTGCATATAATCACTTTCTCTGTTAGAGTATGAACCTATGATAAATGCAGAAGTCGTAAAAAGCGGAAACGAAAATAACGTAAACTTGATCAGACGATTCACAAAAAGAGTCCAAGGATCAGGTGTTTTACCTCGTGTCCGATCAAAACGCTATGCTGCTCGAAAACAATCTGAATACGTAAAGCAGAAAAAAACTCTTAAGGTCCTGAAGCGAAGACAGGAAGTTGCGGAATTGCTTAAGATGGGTAAGATGACAGAGTTTAGTAAATCTCGCAAGTAAACTTTAAAATTTGACGAACTCCTTTGTTAAACTTCAAAAAATAATTCTCAACGTATTACTATACGTCTCAAATTATTTTTCTCTTTCGCCTCGGATTTCATTCAAATTTTAAAGTTTGAGATTATGGATAATAAATTTAGTTTGAAAAATATGACCAAAAGCAGGCTGCCGGGCCTCGCTTTTAGCAAAATCAAAAATGAAGCTTTGGGAGAAAAATACTCACTTTCTCTTGTTTTTATAAATGAATCAGAATCCAAAAAATTAAACGGAAAATACCGAAAAAAAAATAAACCAACAAATGTTTTGAGTTTTCCGCTTGATAAAAATAATGGAGAAATTTTCATAACTCCAACTGTTGTAAAAAAGGAAACAAAAAAATTTGGAAGAAATTTTAATAATTTGGTTGGATTTTTATTTATCCACGGTTTAATGCATTTGAAAGGATTCAAACACGGTAGTAAAATGGAAAGAGCAGAGGAAAAATTGCGCAAGCAGTTTGGTGTTTAATTAAATTTTCGTTGAACATTTTTCTTTTTTGAGTATCCGCAGGCGAAAAGCGTGGTGCAGTCAATGACCTGAGCAAAACGAAGGCTCTTGACGGCTTGAGCCGAGGAAAGCGAATCTTTCGCTGGAAAGATGAGCGTCTCAAAAAAGAAAAATGTGAGAAAGAAAATTGCTCACAAATTGATCCTCCTGCTATTTAATAATGCTTCGAAATATTACAGTTGGAATAGATATTGGAACTTACCAGATTCGTGTGGTGGTATCAGAGCTCGTTAAGGAAAACGGTAAAAATACTCCTAAAATCATCGGCACTGGACTCGCTGAATCAAAAGGGCTTCGACACGGTTACATAATAAATAGTGAAGACGTAACCGAAAGTATTCGTGCTGCAGTTCGCATAGCTGAAAAAACTTCTGGTGTAAAAATTTCTAAAGCTTTTATTGCTGTTGGTGGAATTGGACTTTCTGGAATTGTCGGAAGTTCAAGCACTGTCATTGGCCGGGCTGATTCGCAAATAACAGAACTTGATATTGAAAAACTGACGGAGACCTGCGAAAAAAATCTCTCACCAACTTTAATTCAAAATAATCGAATACTTCACAGCATTCCCATTTCCTACAAAATTGATGGGAAAACTGTATTGACCAAAACTCCTGTTGATATGAAGGGCACAAAGCTTGAAGTTAAAATGCTTTTCATCACATGTCTCGAACCACATTTAAATGATTTACTCGAAGCAGTTGAGGAAGCCGGAATCGAAGTTATTGATGTCATTGCTTCGCCAATTGCCGCATCATTTGTCACACTTACTAAACAACAAAAAATGGCTGGATGTGTTCTGGCAAATATTGGAGCGGAAACAATTTCCATTGTTGTATTTGAAAATAATATCCCAGTTTCTCTCGAAGTTTTCCCTATTGGCTCAACCGACATTACAAATGACATTGCGCTCGGACTAAAAATTCCTCTCGAAGAAGCCGAAAATATAAAAATTGGAAGTTTAGGATTAAACTCTATACCAAAGAAAAAGCTGGAGGAAATAATTTCAGCACGTTTATCTGATATGTTTGAACTAATTGAAAATCATTTGAAAAAAATTGGAAGAAACGGATTGTTGCCTGCTGGAATTTTTATTACTGGTGGTGGTTCAGGAATCGGCACAATTGAAGATTTTGCCAAAGTTGCACTTAAGTTACCGTCACGAATTGCCACTATGACTTTGTCTGATCAAAAAAACCACATTAAGGATTCAACATGGGCAGTTGCTTACGGACTTTGTACACTTGGATTTTCAAAAGAAGAAAAGGTAAATCTTGGATTGAAACATAGAATGTCAAAATCTGGAGAGAAAATATTTGGCTGGTTTAAGCAATTTTTGCCTTAAATTACTTAATTTACAGGAGCAGAAGCCATTCTTCATGTCAATTGTTTTTATTTAAATTCTTTGTGATAGTATAGGGTATCTTACCTATGCCACAAGTAAAACCTGATGTAGAAATGTTTGCTCGAATAAAAGTCTTTGGTATTGGTGGTTCTGGAGGAAATTCCATTAACCACATGGTTAATTCAGATGTTCGAGGCGTAGAATTTATTGCCGTAAATACTGATTCTCAAGATCTTCATCATTCATTAGCAAAAAGGAAAATTCATATTGGTAAAAACTTAACGCGCGGTCTTGGTGCGGGAATGAATCCAGAACTTGGAAAACGTGCAGTTGAAGAAACGAAAGAAGAAATTCAAGAATCAGTCAAAGGTGCTGACATGGCATTTATAACATGCGGGCTTGGCGGTGGAACTGGAACTGGTGCAGCTCCGATTGTTGCACGTGTTGCAAAAGAAATGGGAGCTCTTACTGTTGGAGTTGTAACAAAACCATTTTTCTTTGAAGGTCAACAGAGAATGAAAATTGCTGAAGGAGGACTCGAAGAACTTCGTGCTGCAGTTGATGCAATAATCGTTATTCCAAACGATAGACTTCTTTCAACTATTACAAAAGAAACAACAGCAAAAAACGCTTTTGCAATGTGTGATGATGTCCTGAAATCCGCAGTCGAAGGAATTTCAGATTTAATTACAACTCCTGGAATAATTAACATCGACTTTGCTGATATTAAAGCTGTGATGACCGATGCCGGTTCAGCTCTAATGGGAATTGGAACTGCTACAGGTGAGAGACGTGCAGAAGAAGCTGCAAAAATGGCAATTAACTCCCCTCTTCTTGAAGTCTCGATCAATGGCGCAAAAGGAGTTTTGTTCTCAATTGCCGGCGGAGATGATCTGGGAATGTTTGAAATCCAAGATGCTGCAAAAATTATTACTGAATCAGTTGATCCAAATGCAAAAATTATTTTTGGTACAGTTCGTGATGACAAACTAAAGAAGGGTGAAGTGAGAATTACAGTTATCGCTTCAAATTTCCCAGAAAATTTCACAAAGAAAACTCTTTTCCAAGCAACACAAGCTGCAACAAAAGAACCAGTTGAAGAAAAAGGCAAAATTTACAATTCAATTCCAACAGCTCAACCTGTTCCAAATGACAAACTCGATGATGATGAGGATCAGTGGGGTGCAGTTCCAGCATTTTTGAGAAGGTCTAAATTGAAGTAATCATATAATTTTCGAGACCAAAATAAGCAAAACGGACTTAGATGCTAGGCGCTGGAAATTTTGTGAGTGAGCCTTACAAGTAGTAAGGTGAACGAACAAAATTGAACAGCAACAACGCAGATGAGTCTGTTTTGCTTATTTTGTGTGCAAGGTCATGTAGATATCCTCAAGTGCCTTAACGGCATCGCCAGAGGCAATATTGTTTTGATGATACAGTCCATCTGTAGCGTCTCCGGCAGCCCAAATTCCTGGCACAGAAGTTTTTTGAGTTCGAGGATCAACAGGGATTTGGCCAATTTGATTTAAATCGAGAATATTTTTTGCAAAATAAGTTGTAGGGATAAGTCCAATTTCAACAAAAATTCCTGAAACAGGAATTTCCCTGGTTTCGTGGGTACTAGAATCTTCCCAAACAATACCGTTTACGAATTGATCACCTTTAATTTCTTTTGGAATAGCGTTAGTTATAATTTTAAACTTTGGATTTTCTTTTAACTTATTTATTGTTACGGGGTCAGCTTTAAAATTTTCTGATCGATTTAAAAGGGTAACACTTTTACAATATGCTAAAAGTTGAGCAACTGTTTCAAAAGCAGCATTTCCACCACCGATAACTACGACGTCTTGGTCAGCAAAAAGCGGTCCATCACAGGAGGCACAATACGTAAGACCTTTATTATCAAATTCTTTTGCACCTGGAACTTCTAACTTTCTTCGATTTGAACCTGTCGTAATCAAAATTGTTTTCGTCTCATATTCTCCCTTGTTAGAAATAACTTTGAAGCCATTTCCATTTTTTTGAATATCAGTCACTGATTCCCCTTCTTTAACTTCTACTGAATCACCGGCATAGGCCAAAAGATGATCTTTTAAATTTTTGGCAAGATCCGGCCCTGATATTTTTACTGTTCCAATCCAATTTTCTATTCCTTCAGAAACGATTGATTGTCCTCCAAATTCTGGAGCAATTAAAAGTGTTTTTAATTTTTTTCGTGAAGCATAAACACCCGCAGAAACTCCCGCTGGTCCTCCTCCAATTATTACTAAATCGTAAATCATAGTTTGAATATTATACAAATTTTTTAATTCAAAAAAAAGCTCCGAGACCCGAAGGTCGGAGCTTGTGTAAACGTGGTCGTAGCCGATGGCTACGAGGGGATGTTGCCAGTCGCAATGCGGTGACAACCAAGAAAAGAACAAGCTTTGGCAATTGGACGTCCAACTGCCGAAGACGATTGTAAGAGAGGGAGAAATTGTGGGAGAAGCTGCGTACGCGAACTCCTCGACCAACCAATTCCATACCCTCCACTTACAACCATATATTATTCTAATCTATTTTTAATGTCAAGTCTTTTTTGTGGAAAAGCAAAAGGTCTGAGATTTCTCCCAGACCTCTTAGATAACGATACCAGTCCTCAGCCTGTGAACGATCCCGTTCTCGACAATGTAGGGAACGTAGAGATTGTTCGTTCTTTTCCACTGTTCCTCTGTAAGAATTGTAACTGAAGGACAGCCGAATTGCTCTTTGTATCTTTTCCTGAATGTCTCCAAGTCCAGATTGTTACCACTCGCGAAAATCCAGTAATCGATGTAAGATTCCAGACTGCTGTCTTCGAACTTGCAAACTGCAAGAAACTCCATGCTCACCTCTGATTTTATTATGCACAACAAAATTATTATGTCAATATTGCTTGATCGCACAATTTTGTTTGTGCTCTTTTTACTGTGCGCGATAGAGGACTCGAACCTCTGACCCTCTCAACGTCAATGAGATGCTCTACCAACTGAGCTAACCGCG
>PPGI01000007.1 GCA_003173855.1 Candidatus Zambryskiibacteriota bacterium
TGGTGCACCCGGCAGGAATCGAACCCACATCCACGGTTCCGAAGACCGGTACTCTATCCATTGAGCTACGGGTGCGTGGCTAAAATATACTATAAAAATACAAGTTGGTCTATAATTATTAATACCTATGAAGCAAGATTTTCCTATTCCAAAAGAAATAATTAATATAACTCAAACACTTGAGAAAGCTGGTTTTGAGGCCTTTTTAGTTGGAGGATGCGTTAGAGATCTTATTTTGGTTAGGGAACCCAAGGATTGGGATATAACAACTAATGCTCTACCGGATCAAATTATATCCTTATTTTCTAAGACAGTTTACGAAAATGATTTCGGTACAGTAGCTGTGTTAAGCGAAGAAATAGAAGACGAAACCTTAAAAAAAGTAGAAATCACTCCTTATAGGCTTGAATCTACATATAGTGACAACCGTCATCCTGATAAAGTTTCCTTTAGTACAAAAGTTGAAGATGATTTAAAAAGGCGGGATTTTACAATTAACGCTTTGGCTTACTCTATATCAGATAATCGCATTATTGACTTATATCAAGGCTTAAAGGACATCAAAGACAAAATCATAAGAACTGTTGGAGAACCTGAAAAACGCTTTACTGAGGATGGATTACGCATTTTAAGGACCATAAGATTTAGTTGTGAGTTAGATTTCTCAATTGAACCAGAAACAGAGAAGGCAATTTTTGAAAATAGGGAATTATTAGCAAATATTTCAAAAGAACGTATCAGAGACGAGTTTACAAAGATTATTATGTCAAAAAAGCCTATGTATGGCCTTATTTTGATGAAAAAATTAGATTTACTTCAATATATTGCACCTGAATTACTTGAAACAATTGGAGTAGAACAAAATAAAGCACATGCTTATGATGTTTGGGAGCATCTTATACGTGCCCTTCAACATTCTGCAGATAAAAATTATCCATTGGAGGTTAGACTTGCTGCTTTATTCCATGATATTTCAAAACCTGAATCACGCAGATGGGGAAAAGAACAAAACACTTGGACTTTTTATGGCCATGAAGTTGTTGGAGAAAAAAAAGCTAGGAAAATTTTAGAAAATTTAAAATATTCAAAAAAAATTATTGAAAAAGTGGCAAAGTTAGTACGATGGCATATGTTTTTTTCTGATACAGAACAAATCACGCTGTCAGCTGTTCGAAGAATGATAACAAATGTTGGAAAAGAAAATATTTGGGATTTAATGGATGTTAGAACAGCAGATCGTATAGGAACAGGTAGGCCAAAAGAGGATCCTTATAGACTAAGAAAATACCATGCAATGATTGAGGAAGCCCTGCGCGATCCAATTTCTGTTGGGATGCTTAAAATTGATGGTAAAAAAATAATGGAAATAACAAACACATCTCCTGGTCCAAAAATTGGTTTTATTTTGCATGCTTTACTTGAAGAAGTTTTGGAAAATCCTAAAAAAAATACTGAAAAATACTTAGAGTCAAAATCAAAAGAATTAATTAATTTACCTGAAGATGAACTCAAAAAACTTGGCGAGAAGGGTAAAGAGATAAAAGAAGAAGCAGACGATGCTGAAGTAAAAAAAATTAGAGGAAAACATTGGGTACAATAAATTTTATAAATGAAAACTGCCCTGGACTAGCAATCTCTCGACTGCAAATCAACAGGACAGTTTATAGGGAAGAGATCCCCAGCAATTCCTAACTTGGCACTGATAACGACGTGCTAAAAAAATAAATAAATTGAGGTCGTTTTTATCTCCTCGCTAGAAAAAACCAGAAAACCTTCTAGTAGGGGGAGTGGCCACTCCCAAAGAGTACTTTACGTTCAAAGAACAGTGCAATGGTCAGCCCGCAAGGGTTTATTTACGAACATCTCACTACGATTCCAAAAATAATTTTAGCAAACATAAAAGACATGTAAAGGACATGTCTTTTAAAACTGTGGATAACTTAAAGTGTAATCTCTACTTCAATAGGACAGTGATCCGAACCTAGAACATTACTGTGAATGGCTGCTTTTTTAATCTTTGATTTAAGTTTGTCACTTACAAAAAAATAATCGATTCTCCAACCTATGTTTCTTCCACGAGCATTTGCAAAATGAGACCACCAGGTGTAGTGGCCATTTCCTTTTTTAAACATTCTGAATGTATCAACGAAACCTTTCTTAATAATATTATCTATACCTTTTCGTTCCTCAATAGTGAAACCTTTTCTTCCTTCGTTTTCTTTTGGCCGAGCCAAATCATCAGGAGTATGTGCCACATTTAAGTCCCCGCAAAAGATGACGGGCTTCTTTGAATTAAGTTTTTCAACATATTTTAAAAAACACGGATCCCAACCTTTGTGCCGCAAAGGAATTCGACTTAAATCATCCTTAGCATTTGGTGTATAAACATTTACTAGATAAAAATCTTTAAATTCCATAGCAATAACTCTTCCTTCAGTATTTGGATCACCATATTTGTCGCTGAGAGAAGATTTTTTACAAATTTCCTCTGGGATATCTAAAGTAACTGAAATTGGCTTTATCTTAGTAAAAATTGCCGTACCACTATAACCTTTACGAATTGCAGAGTTCCAGTACTCTTCGTAGTCCTTTAAGTCTACCTCACTTTGATGTTTTTCAGCTTTCGTTTCTTGAAAGCAAACAATATCAGGCTTGTATTCATCAATAAATTTCGTCAGTAAACCTTTTTTATGAACTGCTCTTATTCCATTAATATTCCAAGAGAAAATTTTCATACGAGAAGTTTACAATAATATTAATAAATGTAACAGGCTCGACACTTAAGTGCCGAGCCTTAAAAAATCAGAATATCGCAAGAACACGTCCGTCTGCGTACATCAGTTGTCCTGGTCTGTAATTCTTTACAAACCACTCGAGCCTGTAAACGGCAACAAGGAATCTTTGAAGACTTGTCATAAAGAGCCTCCTCTCGAATAATAATACTTAGAAAAGTGCTTGTAAAACTTAACGTTTATTATGAAACTTCTTATGCACGTCACGAAGATGTTTATCTGTCACATGAGTGTAAATTTGCGTAGTTACAATACTTGAATGACCAAGAAGAGCCTGAACTGAACGCAAATCTGCACCATTTGATAATAAATCTGTTGCAAATGAATGGCGAATGGTGTGAGGAGTGACTTTCTTTGAAATTCCAGCTTTTATTGCGTGATGTTTTACAATTCTTTCAACTGAGCGACGATCCATATGCCTTTTCTCATCAATTTTCTTGTCTTTCTTATCTTCAGAGATACGCACAAATAACGCAGCGTTCATATCAGTTCGCTTATCTAAATAGGCATTAATAGACTTACGAGCAGCGTCAGATATGAAAACAACCCGTATTTTCCCACCTTTTCCTCGAACAGAAAGCTCATCAGAGCGCAAATTAATATCACGTGTTAGGGCACAAAGTTCAGAAACACGTAATCCTGTTGAAAAAAGCAGCTCTAAAATCGCTTTGTCACGTAGAGATTTTAAATCAGAGCCCTTGGGAGAATTTAAGAGGGAAGTCAGTTCTTCTTTCGTAATCAAATCTAGAGATCTTTGCGAGGTTTTAGCTAGTTCAATCCTCTCTGCAGGCAAAGATTTAATACCCTGGCGAGCAAGATATTTTAGAAATGCTCGTAGGGCAATTAAATAGTAATTTTGAGTTCTTTTGTCTACAGTTTTCTCTTTAGAAACAGGCTGCCTGTTTAGCCAGAGTCGGAAGCTTTTAATTGATTCGTCAGTAATGTCTTGCGGGTTGTCTTTTTTCAAGAAAGTTATAAAAACACTAAGATAATGATCATAATTCTCAATTGTTCTAAGAGCTCTACCTTTTTCAATTTCGATGTATTCTAAAAATTCGGTCTTTAGTTTCTTTAGTGACGCCATTTAAAAATTATACCAGGTACGTCGCACAATATTAAAGAGCTACCATCGAATTAACAATGATAGCTCTTTCGAGCGGTTCTGCTCGTTAGTGCTGCTGACTGAGCGGGTGTTTCAGAAGGTAACTCTGAAACATGAGCTCAGCTTCGGCAACACGCCCTCTCTCGCAAAGCGAGATCATGATCTGGAGATCCAGATCCGGATTCGTCGGCGTCATTGCATGGGACGATGGTGGCTGAAACACTCTGTCTCCATCGACGAACGAGCGGACAACAGCCAGACCACGAATCACAGAAAACTGTGCCATTTGGCACCTCCTAGGTATACTATATCATATATTGAAAATATGTCAATAGTTAGGCCTTGCTTAAATTTAATATTTGTGATATCCTAATTTTGATGCTTAGCAAAGCGAAAAAATCAAAGATTATTAAGGACTCTCAGACACACGAGTCAGATACTGGCTCACCTGAAGTCCAAATTGCAATTTTAACTCGTCGAATAGACGAGTTGGCAGCACATTTGAAGAAAAATGCAAAAGATAATCACTCAAGACGAGGTCTTTTGCAAATGGTGGCAAACAGAAAGGCCCACATGAAATATTTGGAAAAGAAAAATCCAAGACGTTTTAATGCAATCACCAAAAAATTAGGTTTGAAGAAATAATTTCTCTTTTTATATTCGTTTTCGCTTCGTATCATTTTTATAAGTTAAATTTAAAATATGTCAGTTATTAAACATAAAAATCAACGAGTTGGTGTTTTTATTGATACTCAAAATTTATATCACTCGGCAAAAAATATTTATAATTGCAAAGTAAACTTCGGACAAGTTGTAAAAGACGGTCTGGCTGGCCGACAACTTATACGCGCAGTGGCTTACGTCATCACTACGGAATCAGGAGATGAGAAAAACTTCTTTGAAGCACTCGGAAAAATGGGAATTGAAACTAAAACAAAAAATTTACAGATTTTTTCTGGAGGAGCAAAGAAAGCCGACTGGGATGTTGGTCTTGCTGTTGATGCAATTAAGCTCGCACCGAAGTTAGATGCAGTCATTATAGTTTCGGGAGACGGAGATTTCATCCCACTTGTTGAATATTTGCAAGTTAATGAAGGTTGCCAAGTTGAAGTAATGTCATTTGGTAAATCATCTTCATCAAAATTAATTGAGGCTGCGGATGATTTTATCGATCTAGATCTAAATCCAAGAAAATATTTAATTGGATACAGAGAAGGGAATAGGAAAATACAAACTAAAGAACAGGTAACAGCTAACTAACTTCAAAAAACCGCTTTGGCGGTTTTTTGGTACAATTAATTTTGTTAGAATATTTAAATGGATCCTGAAAAAAAACCAATCAAGTCTCTTAGAACTTACCAAGGGGACGTAGAAGAAATTCTTTCGCATGGAAAAGCTAGTGCAACAACTATTCTCGTAGCTGAACAAAAGAGAAAAGAAGAAAGTCCACAAAAAATAAGTGCTGTTCCAAAAATTAGTGTTTTTCGAAATAAATTATTTATTACCATAAGCATAATTTTAATTGTTGGTGGAATTATTATTGTTAGTGGCGTTTACTTTTTCCAATCAAATCAAAAAGTGATTGTTGAAAAACAAACTAAAGCTTTGCTGCCGTTTTCAAAGGAAATAGATTTTTCAATTTCAGGTTTTTCTGTTTCTCAATTTGCCCAAAAAATTAATTCAGAAAAAAATAAATTGAATATACAAGTTAATTCGATTTTATATTTACAACCAACAAATAGTATAAGTGCAAACGCTAATATTGGAGAAGTACTTCCACTATTTGCGCCGAGAATGCCCGCAAGTTTAGCAAGATCATTTGAAAACAGTTATATGTTTGGAATTTATTCATTTGATCACAATGAACCATTTGTTATTTTAACTACAAAAGATTATCCATCTAGTTATGCGGGGATGTTGCGATGGGAAAAAGATATGCCTCTTGATCTATCTAAGTCATTTGGAATTACATTAGGAAGTACAACACAATTTGAAGATGAAGCTTACAAAAATAAGGATTTGAGAGTTGTTCGAGATTCTAATCAAAATATTCTTTTATTATATTCCTTTATCGACAAACAAACGCTTGTAATAACAACTAACGAAAATATTCTTTCTGCAATTATTGGTAAATATTTTATCAGCCAGCAAAGCAAGTAAAAATTTGATATAGTGAGGCTATGACAGACACAAATCATTTCAAAACCCTGCTCGAGAATGAGCTGAAAACACTCGAGGCTGAATTAAAAACTGTTGGACGAAAAAATCCAAGTGTTAAAGGAGATTGGGAAGCTACTAACACAGAAGACGTCGACGAAGCAGATGATGGCGATGTAGCGGAAAAAATTGAAAGTTACGAAGATAATCGAGCTATTGTAGAACAACTCGAAATTCAATTGCAGGCAGTCAAATCTGCATTGAAAAAAATCGAAGATGGAACCTATGGAATTTGCGAAGTTGGCGGAGAAAAAATTGAAGATGATAGACTAGAAGCAATTCCTAGCGCCACTACTTGTAAGCAACATATGCAATAGCTTGCAAAAATTTTGCCGGTAAGTAGAGTGTGGGCATGTCCGTTTCAAAAATCTACTCACTTCAGACCACACTGCTCAAGGCACAGTTAGTTGAAATCGAGGTTGATCTCTCACGCGGTTTGCATTCATTTTCAATTGTGGGACTCGCTGACAAGGCGATTGATGAATCAAAAGACAGAGTTTCAGCAGCTATTAAAAATTCCGGCTTCAAGTCTCCAAAAAATAAAAATCAAAAAGTTGTTGTTTCGCTTGCCCCAGCAGATATTAAAAAAGAAGGACCGATTTTTGATTTGCCTATTGCCATTGCTTATTTGATTACTTCAGAAGACATCAAAGCCGAAACAAAAGGAAAAATTTTTATTGGAGAACTGTCACTCGATGGTAAATTGCGACCTGTTAAAGGTGTTTTGCCAATTACTCAAAAAGCTAAGGATCTTGGATTTCGTGAAATTTTCTTGCCAAAAGAAAATGCCGAAGAAGCTTCAATAATTTCTGAAATGAAATTGTATCCAGCAGAAACTCTGGAAAATGTAATTGCACATATTAATACCAAAGACTTAGGAGAAGAAAATAAAATTGAACATAAAGAAATTGTTCCTTTCAAAGCAAAGGTTAAGAAAAAAATAAAATCAGAAGTTGAAGTTGATTTTGCTGATATCAAAGGCCAGGAAGCAGCCAAACGTGGATTGCAAATTGCCGCAAGCGGTGGACATAACATAGCAATGTATGGGCCGCCTGGAACAGGCAAGACAATGCTTGCCAGAGCTTTTAGAGATTTACTACCTCGACTTTCATTTGAGGATACTCTTGAAGTTACGAGCATTTATTCTGTAAGCGGAATGCTTGATTCGGGATTAGTTGTTGAACCACCTTTCCGTTCGCCTCACCACACAGCCTCGTATGTTTCGCTCGTAGGTGGCGGAGCAAATTTAAAACCTGGGGAAGTGACTCTCTCGCACAAAGGAGTTTTGTTTCTGGATGAATTTCCAGAATTTGATAAAAAAGTTCTCGAGAGTTTGCGCCAACCTCTCGAAGATAGAGAAATAACTGTCGCTCGTGCAAAAGGATCTGTAAAATATCCGGCACAATTTATTTTAATTGCCACAATGAATCCATGCCCCTGCGGGAATTATGGTGTTAAAGGCAAAGAATGCACTTGTTCAGCTCAAGCCATTGAAAGATATAAAAGGAAATTGTCTGGACCAATTGTTGATCGAATTGATATGTGGGTAGAAGTTTCCAAAGTGGAACATGAAAAATTAACTGATGCGCGAGATTTGCATGAAGGTACGGAAAAAATGCGACCAATAGTTCAAAATGCTAGAAAAATTCAGGAGCAACGTTACAAAAAAGGAAAGTTGAAAATAAAAACGAATGCAGAATTAACTTCAAAGGATTTAGTAAAACACATCAAACTTTCTCCAGAAGTAAAAGAAATTTTAAATACAAGCGCAAAACAATTTGATCTTTCAGCTCGTTCTTATCATCGTGTAATAAAACTTGCTCGAACAATTGCTGACATGGAAGAAGCGCCAGAAATCATGCCGAATCATATTTTGGAGGCTCTACAATATAGACCAAAACGCTATCAACAACTGTAGATTAAAATGGGTTGCGAGCGCCTCTAATTTCAAAATGGAGGTGAACTCCTGTGGCATGACCAGTTCTTCCCATTTTTCCAATTACTTCTCCTTGAGTAACAGTATCGCCTACGGAAACATCCGTTTCGCTTAAATGTCCGTAAACGGTTTGAGTTCCATTATCATGTTTTATAACAATATATTCCCCATAACCACCGTTCCATCCCGAATTTTTTGAAATAATGACCTCACCTGCAGCTGCTGCATAAATATTTGCTCCGTAAACAGAAGCAAGATCAACACCATTGTGACCATGAATTCCTTGAGTTTTCACTCCGCCTACAATTGGTCGCATGTAATAACCATCATAAATTGGATACAATGGGCCTGTTTTGCCAACACCCGAACTTGATCCAGAAGATTGAACTCCTCCTTCAATGCCGTCTGGCACAATAATCTCTTGACCAAGAGAAAGCTTAGAATTGAGAGAAAGATTGTTGTATTGGAGAATATCGTTTATGTCAGCTTTGTGTAATTTAGCAATACTTTGAAGTGTATCTCCTCGTCTGACGATGTGTTTTACGCCAGTAAGAGGCAAGATGACCAATGTTTGGCCGGGAGTTATAGTATTTCCACTCAAATCGTTACCCCAACGGATAGTATTTACTGAAACACCAAACATTTTAGCGATAGCGGGCAAGGTATCGCCTGGATGAACAACATAAAGGCTAATTTGGTCATCATCAAGTGTTTTTAGAGCCGGCAAAGATTCTGTTTCTGGTGAAAGTGATGTACCTTCAACAATAATCAAATTGTCGTTTGTTGAAGAAGCATCTGAATTTGGAGAAATAACGGCCTGAAGTAGAGGAATATTCTGTGAATTTGCTTCTAAATCTTGGGCTTCGACACTTTTCGGAGCATAAAAACAAGAAAGCCAATCAAAATTCCATAAACTGCAAGCATAAGCTTGAACAGGTATTAAAAGAGATCCGAGAATTACCGGATTTAGAATCAGAATTGTAGCTATGTTCACCGAAATAAGTCTTGATCCCATCTTTCGACACAGAATTTTAATTTGCCGAGAAATGCTTTTTAGACCGGGCTTAGTTTCGAGATCTTGTTGTAGCTTTAAAATAAGCTAAAAGTTAACAAATATTCTGGATTTTCTGATATAAATACGGCTAATTTAAGCCATATTTTTGAATTCTTGTTTGCGGTATTCTTTAAGTATATTTATGAATCAATCGGGGTCAATAGCAGTTATCACCACGTTATACCCAATTAAAAAATTATTAAGAAATTTGAATTGGTTGCGAGTCGTCGTGGTCTGTTATACTTACTTCGTGAATTATCTCGATTATTTAAATTCTGAACAAAAAAAAGCGGTTTTAGAGACCGAAGGACCGGTTTTAATTGTTGCTGGAGCAGGAGCAGGCAAGACAAAGACACTTACACATAGGATTTTGCATTTGATTGCCTCTGGAATTTCACCGCAAAATATATTAGCTATCACTTTTACAAACAAAGCAGCAAAAGAAATGCGAGATCGGGTTAGAACTCTTCTTGAAAATGATCCGGGATTTTCACATCTGCGAAAAACACCACCATTTATTAGCACATTTCATTCTCTTGGAGTTCAAGTCATAAAAGAAAATGCCGAAATCCTAAATTTAGGGAAAAATTTTATTATTTTTGATACTCAAGATTCAAAAAAAGCGCTCAAAGATGCTCTTATCTCGATTGGAATTGATCCAAAAGAACATTTAGAAAAAGTTCGACATATAATTTCTCAAGAAAAGGGTCGGGGTATTTCTGCAAATGAATATATGGAACATGGTTCCTATGATTTTACAAGCGAACTTACAAAAAAAGCTTGGACAAGATACGAGGAAATCTTAAATCGAGAACATGCGCTTGATTTTGATGATTTATTATTAAAAACTTTAAAGCTTTTGCGCAAAAATGACATTTTAGAAAAATATCAAAAACGATTTCTTTATATTCACGTTGATGAATATCAAGATACCAACAAAGTTCAGAATGAGATCATTGAATTAATTGCATCAAAACACCGAAATATTTGCGTTGTCGGAGACACTGACCAAAATATTTACAGCTGGCGAGGGGCAGAGATAAAAAATATGCTTCATTTCGAGAGAACATTTCCTGAGACTAAAACATTTTTTCTTGAACAAAATTACAGATCAACAAAAAATATACTTTCAGTAGCAAATGAAATCATTGAAAAAAATAATTTCAGGATTCCCAAAAAACTTTTTACAGAAAACTCCACTGGAGAAAAAATCAGCTTATATTGTGCGCGAAATGAAATTGACGAAGCGTATTTTATTGCCCAAAGATCAAAAGAGTTAATTGAATCTGGAGTCGACCCAGACCAAATTGCTGTACTTTTTAGAGCAAACTTTCAATCTCGAGTGCTTGAAGACACTTTTTTAGCTCACAATCTTCCGTATCAAATGATTGGTGTGAAATTTTTTGAAAGAAAGGAAATAAAAGATGTTATTTCATATGTTCGTGCAGCGATTGGCGGAGAAGTTGGCAGCGATTTTATAAGAATAATTAATGTTCCTGCACGGGGAATCGGAAAAACAACTTTAAAAAAAATTATCTCTGGAGATAATGATTTGCCGGAAAGTATGAAAATTAAAATTGAAAATTTTAAGAAAATGCTCCTGGATTTCAGAGAAGTTTTAGGCAAAGAAGAAGTTTCATACGCCTTAAAATATATAATAAAAAATTCCGGTATTGAAGATTCGTACAAAACTGGCCTTGAAGAAGATATTGAACGATTAGAAAATGTGATGGAACTTGTTTCACTTGGTTTAACTTATGATGAATATCCGCCCGGAGAAGGAATTGAGAAATTTCTAACTGATATGTCACTTGCTACTGATACAGACAGTCCAGAAAAATCAAAAAATGGAGTAAAACTGATGACAGTTCATGCTTCAAAAGGACTTGAGTTTGATTATGTTTTTATTTGTGGGCTGGAAGATGATTTATTTCCTCACAGAAGAAATGAATCAAAGAAAAAAGCTGAAGACAACGAAGAAGAACGACGACTTTTCTATGTGGCATTGACTCGAGCAGGAAAAAAAATTATTTTGACACATGCCGAGACGCGTACTATATTTGGGTCACTTGAAGTTAATTCGCGTTCGGAATTTATTGATGATATTTCGGAAAAATATCTGGAATATGAGGGAAATTTTAGGCCTAAAGTTCCATTAATCAGTATTGATTTTTAATGAGAGCAAAAAAATCACTTGGGCAACATTTTTTAAAATCAAAACCGGCTTTGATTGTTATTAGAGACGCAAGTGAACCAACTCCAGACGATATAATTTTAGAAATAGGCCCAGGAGAAGGTACACTCACAGAAATATTACTTGGATTTGCAACAAAAGTAATTGTTGTGGAAAAAGATGACCGTTTAATTCCTGTTTTGGAAGAAAAATTTAAAAAAGAAATTCAGTTAGGAAAATTGGAAATACTACACAAAGATATTTTGGAATCTGATACAAATCTTTTGTCGTTTTACGATCACCCTTACAAAGTCGTCGCCAATATTCCATATTATATAACCGGACAAATTCTAAGAATGTTTTTAGAAGCAAAAGTTCAACCTGAACTTATGGTTCTTTTAATACAAAAAGAAGTTGCCGAACGCATTGTTGCTAAAGATAGAAAGGAATCCTTGCTTTCAATATCAGTCAAAGCTTATGGTGAACCAAAAATCATAAAAAATGTTCCGCGTGGAGCTTTCACGCCACAACCAAATGTCGATTCGGCAATTTTATTAATTGAAAATATTTCAAAAAATAAATTTAAGGAAATTGACAGAGATTTATTTTGGAAACTTGTTCATGCTGGTTTCAAGCACAAAAGAAAACAGCTTTTTGCCAATTTAGTTAAAAAATTTCCCGAAGAAAAAGTTTCAATAGCTCTAAAAGAACTTGGAATAAATCCTAAAATCAGAGCAGAAGATTTAAGGCTTCACGATTGGCTTAGCTTGTGTAGAATAATCGTATGAGAAAATTTTTTGATTCTATAGAAGAAACAGAAATAACACTTGCTTCTTGGATTTTTGGCTTTATTGCAATTGTTTATGTGAGAATTTTTCTTGAATCTCTTTCAAGCCCATCAAGTTCAGGTTTTATTCCTTCTGATGCTTATACGCTAATTCATTATGGTTTGTTTTGGATTACAGTCGTAATTGGATTAACGCTTATCATTGGTTCTTTTGTAAAAAATTACAAGCAAACTGCTAAAGTTTTATTGTTCGGCTTACCACTTATTTGGATATCGCCATTATTGGATATTCTTTTAAGTGGTGGAAAGGGCGCGGTGATGTCTTATATTTACGATACTGGACAAAATTTATTTCTGGATTTCTTTAAATTTTTTACTATAAAGCCCGTTTATGGAGTAACGCTTGGCATGCGATTTGGATATTTAATTTTTTTTATTTTTTTGGGTTATTATCTCTGGTCCAGTCAAAAAAGTGTTTCTAAAACTTTATTGGCTTTAATTTTTTGTTATATTTTTTTGTTTTTAATCGGAATTTTGCCAAGTCTTTTATATTTAATAGGTGCACATGATCAAGGAGGAAATATTTTAAATATTTTTTATTACATCAACAAATTAATTATCAATTCAAATATTTTTTATAACACATTACACGAAACTGCAGTGTCAGTTTCACCTCTAAGATTTTTAGAACTTGGATTTGATAAGCTAGTTTCACAAATATTTTTTGTAATTTCAGTAATTTTAATTCATTTTTTCTTTTACAAAATCGAACCGGAAAAATTCAAGGCGGTTTTAAAAAATGCCAGACCAGAAAGAATAATTTATTATCTTTCAACATTGCTTTTTGGTGCAGGATTTTCTTTGTTAGCTCATTTTGGAAAATTTTTATCTTGGGTTGATACTCTTGGATTTATAAATTTACTGATCGCTTGGTTCGGAGTATGGATGTTTTCTGTTCATATAAATGATCTCGAGGATGTAGAAATTGATGAAGTGACAAATACATCGCGACCACTTGTTAAAAAAACACTTACTCACTCTGACATGCGACAAGCCAGTTTTATTTATCTAGCTATTGCTCTCCTTGGATCATGGTCTGCAGGATTTTATATGTTTTTCTTTTCGACAATTGGCCTTCTCGTTTCATATATTTATTCTGTGCCGCCTCTTCGACTACGGCGTGTGCCGCTGCTTGGGTCATTTTTAATTGCTATTGTTTGTTTGCTTGCAACACTGTCCGGATTTTATTTTTTCTCTTTTAATAAAACTGTAGCTGCTTTCCCAAGTTTAATTGCTTTAGGAATTTTATTATTTTTTACTTTGGAAATTAATTTTCGCGACATAAAAGACATTGAGGGGGACAGCCGAGCGGGGATTAAGACTCTAGCAGTTTTGTATGGACCAAAAATTGTAGGTATTTTGTTCGGTTTAAGTTTTTTATTAATTCCAATTATCTTTCAAACTCCAAATCTTTACTTTGCAGCCATTCCTGGAGCTTTTTTAGGATACAATTTGCTTACAAGAAAGCCCTACAGAGAATTGCCAGTTTTTATTTTGCATTACGCAATGCTTTTAGCGGTCATCATCATAACAATCGTGATATAATTGGCCCATGTCACCGAGATCAAACTATGTTTACGCAGTTTTAGTTATTTGTGCTGGCATTGTCGTTAGTTTTTGGCTATTTGAGAGAAATCCAGATAACTCTCGAATTTTAGAAAAAGCCGAAGTAATCGCTACTAAAACTGACCAAAATGACGAAAATATAAGCGATGATTGGAAAAAAATCATTGTCTCAACTGATACAAATCAAACTTATACAAATCTGACCAAAAATAATACAAAAGGCTACGATGACACGACAGTCACAGCCCAGCTCTCAAAAGATTTATTTTCTCAATATCTTTTGGCTAAGCAAGGAGGCGCAAACTTGACTCAAGATCAGGTAAATCAGATCGTAAATAATATTATTAATACGAAATATTATTCTTCACGCTCTGGACCAACTTATATCGCCCAAAATTTGCATTTAATTTCCCAAGATAACACAGATACGATTAGACATTATAAAGATACAGTCAATTTGATTCTTAAAACTAGATCAACCGAAGTCCACGATAATCCTCTAACCGTCTTAAGCAACGCTTTGCAAAACCAAAAACAAAGCGATGTTATCTCTCGACTTGATGCAATTATCAGTATTGGCAATGCCGGAATAAAAGATTTGCTGGCTGTTTCCGTTCCGCCGAGTGCAGTAGCGGTTCATTTGGGGCTCGTCAATGCTTTTAGTAACATAATTTCTAATCTTTCTGACATGCGGATGATATTTTCTGATCCAGCACGAAGTCTAAGCGGTATGAGCCAATATACAAAAAATATCCAGGAACTTAATGTGGCACTAAACAACTTAAATAACTACTTTAGCCAAAAATTAGGCCTATAATCCTCGTTAGTTTTCAACAGAATCGCTAGTTTAGCGAAGACATGCGTTGTATAATTATTACACCGTTATGTCTTTTTTTAAGAGAGTACATTTGAGTTTTAGATCAAGAATAAGCACGTTCGTATGTATTCTTTTTTTCCTTGTTATACCGCTTCAAGCTCACGCTCAATATTTTGATGTTGTTCAAGCGACAAAAGAGCTGGTAGCTGATCCGATTGCCTGGATTGCTGCAGATCAAATAATCAAAGGCATTACTGCTCAAACTGTCAATTGGATTAACTCCGGTTTTCAAGGAAATCCGGCTTATGTTACGGATCCTGGTCAATTTTTCTTAAACGTTGCCGATAACACTGCTGGCCAATATCTGTCTACAAACAGTGCTGCAATGAACGCTCTGTGTTCGCCATTTAGAGCACAAGTAAGACTTGCTCTTGTTAAAAATTATCTTTCCCAAAATCAAGTTTACGCCTGTAATTTAACAACGATAAAAAATAATTACGAGCAATTTACCAGAGATTTTGACCAAGGAGGTTGGTCAGGTTGGTTTGAAGTAACTCAAAATAACCAGAACAATCCATATGGGTCGTATCTTGACAATCAAAACCAACTCTCAATTCAAATTGGCAATGCGCAAAATAAATACTCAAAGCAGCTTGATTGGGGTCGGGGAATTTTATCTTGGGAAAAATGTCCAGCTGGTCATGAACTTGATCCTGCACTCGGAACAGGTGACTGCAGTGCAGCTAAAACAACAATCACTCCGGGTAGTGTTATCCAAGATCAGCTCTCAAACGTTTTAGGAAGTGGGGTGGCAAGAGTTGTTCAGGCTGACGAGATTGACGAAATTATTGGAGCTTTGCTTAACCAAGTTATTGGCAGAGTTGTCGGCGGTATTGGCAGTGGATTGTTTGGTGCAAGCCAGCCTTCAAATGGTCAGACATCATTTGCAAGTCAATTAGCAAACGATCCCGGACTCCAGCCATCAAATCCAGACCCAACACAATTTACGGGTGGTACAGTTCAATGTACAAATTCTCCTCCAACAACAACATGTACGCCAGATCCTATAACTGGAATTGATAGCTGTATAACTACACCAGGAACTGAGAGCTGTTCAAATACTCCTGTAAGCATTCCGCCAATTGACGTCGGCGGTGGAAATTTGAGCGGTGGCACTGGCGGACCAAGTGGAGGTGGAGGCGGCGGTGACGGAACAAATTCTCATACAACTCCAAGTCAAGTTCAAGCGGTTATTGATGCAAAAAATTCTGTGATCGCACAAGGAATCAATCCATCTTCAAATGATTGTGCAACATTTGAAATAACACGCCGAGCCGCAATTGCTGTTGGTGGTGGAGTACTTGAAAAAGGAGCCGGTGCGGGTTGTACTACACCTGCCGGACACTTTTCTGTCGATATTATTGCTTATCCAAATGGAGACTTGATTGACGTTCTTTCAAACGCCGGAATAAATGGAACAAATGGTCCTGAATGGGTCGGTGACGGAACAACAGCAAGCTGTAGCACAGAGTGTCATTACGTAGATCCAAATTCTGTTCCAGCATATCCATATCAATAACATGAGAAATTTAAAATACATTCTCATATTGATTTTGTTTGTCGGATTTTTTAGTCCTATTTCAAATTTAAATGCTCAATCAGCACTTGGGACATGTACAACCGAATTTGGCGGCGATGCATTTCCAAGAGTAACAACAAATGTACCGCAATCATCATGTAATCAAACAAATCAATTCTGGGCTCCGAATGATACTAATGGCAATCCTAATTATGCAAACCAGCAACAAGGTACACAGGGTGGTGTACTCACAAGTTTATTTAAACTTATTTCAGGTGATGTCTTTGCTCCAGTTTTAAGTTGGATCTTCTTTCTTATTCAAAAAATAACAGCTCTAATAATGGGCTGGGGCGGATTACTACTTAATTTTGTTATCAATCTGACAGTTGTCCAGATGAGGCAACATATAAACGATATACCTGGAATAAACATAGCCTGGAAAGTTGTCAGGGACTTAATGAATATTGCTTTTATATTCCTTCTTGTTTATTACGGAATTTTAGTAATTATTGGATATGAAACAACCGATAAAATCAGAAAATTTATAACAAGTTTAGTTTTAGCAGCAATTCTTATTAATTTTAGTTTGTTTGTTACAAAAGTTTTAATTGATGCTTCAAATATTGTTACTTTAGGAATTTACACAAATGTTATCGGCACTCCTCCTCCAAACGATACAAACTACGGTTTATCCAATAAATATCAAGAAGTTTTAGGTTTACAGGGATTCTGGAGCACACAATCAGTCCAACTTGGGAAGGGAACAGACAATTATAGCTATTTGGTAGCTAATATGATGTCTTCAATTTTATTTCTTATTACTGCGTTTGTATTTTTTGCTGTAAGCATTTTGTTTGGGATACGATACATTGTTTTGATTGTTCTCATGGCTCTTTCTCCAGTTGCTTTCATGGGTTCAGCTCTTCCTGGAGTAAGAAAATGGTCAAGCCAATGGTGGAATTCACTTTGGGGACAACTTCTTTTTGCTCCAATATTTATGATAATGACTTGGATCATTTTAGTTCTACTTAGTAATGGAATATCTGGAGCAAATATTCTTGATTATTCACAATTTCCTAAAATCGCTGATACGTCAAATGTTGCAGCTGTTGGTGGATCAATTAATCTATTATTCAATTTTGGAATTGTTATTGGTTTATCAATAATTTCATTAGTTGTTTCAAAGAAATATGCAACCCAGGGATCAGAATATATTAAAGATCTTTCTAGATGGGCAACAGCAACTGCTGGAGATGCAGTTTTTGGTGGAACTGGTTGGCTTGGCAGACAAACCTTGGGAAGAACTGGTGCTTATATTGCAGATAACGCTAATTTGCAAAGATCAGCAAAAGAAGACACTGGAATTAAAGGTGCAGCATCAAGATTAACACTTTATGGAGCTCGGCAAGCAAGAAGTGGTACATTTGATGCAAGAAATGCCACTGTACCAACAAGTGCAGTGGGTGATCTTGTAGAAGGAACAGCAGGAAGAACAAGGGTTGGAAAAGCTATGGGATTAAACGATGTAAACATTCCTGATATTCCAGCAGCAGCTCCATTAAGCAGTCTCGCTGGAACTGGTAGAGGTGGAAATAAGGGGTTTGTCGAAGAGCAAAAAGAAAAAGGCGAAAGAATTAGAAAACAAGAAGCAGCAAACGCTGCTGAATTGGCTATTGCTGAAGCAAGGCAAGCGGTTATTGAAGGAGCACAGTCTACAGCAACCACAGCACAAATCGATGCAATGGAAAAAGCTTTATCTAAGCTTTCTGATAAACAAACTGAAGCTCTTGTTACAAGCAATAGAGAATTGCTTGATAGTCAAAATTTCGCAAATAAAATCAGCGTTAAACAACTCGAAGCACTTAATAAGAGTGATCAATTATCTGATGATGAAAAAGATAAACTTAAAAATAAAAGATTTGCTGAAATCGAAGCAATTAATGATGGCCCCGGTTTAGCTGCACTTGCGATTCCAGCCGGTCAAAGAACACCTATACAAGCTGAAGCTGCGAAACGCGTTGAAACTGCTCGTGGAAGAATTAAGGGTTTGTCAGATTCTGAAATTGAAATGCTTGATACAAGTTATCTTTCAAGATCTGAATTTGTTAGTGAATTAAGACCTGCGCAAGTAGAGTCTATAATAAAGAGCAATAAATTTACTTCCGGACAGAAACAGGCAGTTAGAAATACAAGATTAGCTCAACTTCTAGACGCTCTCGACACTTCAAGACCGAATCACACTGCTAATCCTGCTTTAGTTAAGCGAATGATAACAAAGGGATT
The DNA here is from genome assembly GCA_003173855.1 of Candidatus Zambryskiibacteriota bacterium. GTDB lineage: Bacteria > Patescibacteriota > Minisyncoccia > Phycocordibacterales > DATDWN01 > C7867-006. The sequence continues at coordinate 18,367 of PPGI01000007.1, forward strand.
AAGTGTAAAAGATGTTGCTGGTTTAGCTGGTACAAATGTAACATTTGTAAATCCAGCTGGAGCACAAGTTACAGAATCAATACTTGTACATCCTGAAGTATTAAATCAATATTCCGCAAATATGCTAAAGCGAATGGGCCAAGAAATGAGTAGTGCAGATATTCAAATGATAAGAGATGCAATTGATACAGCCGCTCAAGTTCCAAATGCACCACAAAAAATCCAGAATTTGAGAACATGGATAAATTCTCCAGATGGTCAAAGTAATTTCTCATAATATGACTTACACAAAAGAACAAATTAAAAATTCTTACAAAAAACTTTCACCAGAAATGCAAAGTTTTATTATGGATCCTGAAAATAGTGAATTTATTGAAAATGCTTTAAAAAAATCAGGACTAAATGATGATCAATCAAATTTGGCTGATAGTGAAATTTTATATTCAATGTACGGACTACAATCATTTTCTGATGCAATGAATAATATTTCGAAAATAAGCAATAAAAATATTATTGAGTTATCGCAGTTAAAAGATGACCTTGAAGAAAATATTTTTAAAAAGATACCATCTGCTTTAGTTCCTGAGAAAATAAATTTAAATAAATCAAACGAGAACAGACTTGATGAAATATCTGTAAAATATTCACTCAATGCTGATCAAAAAACCAACTTATATAAATTATTACAAAACTTAGTTATAGAAGATGGAAAAGAAAAGGAGAATTTAGAAAAAATAACTTCAAACCTCAGTGTATCTCAATTATTAGCTGAACAAATTTACGAAGATTTAAAGAAAAAAACAGCGAAAACAAACGTAACTAGACCACCTCAGCCACAAGTCAGTCCAATCAAAACCTCAGTTCCAGAAATAAAACCACAAAATTTGCCTGCACAACCTGTAACTCAAGTCACAAACGAAACTCCTCAAACAATGCCAAAGCCTATTGTTCCAACACCTCCAAAACCAACGCCACCTCCAGTACAAAATCCTCAACCAAAAGTTGAAATTAAAACTGAAGCACCGAAACCTCAGACATCCGAACCACCGAAAGCTCCGGAAAAATATAACGTTGATCCTTATCGAGAGCCATTAAACTAAACATGAAATATCAAGTACCACAATTTATTGAAGTCGAAGACAAAATCATCGGACCATTTACGGTCAAGCAATTTATTTATATTGTCGGCGGATTTGGAATGTCATTTATCATCTTTAATTATCTGCCTTTTATAATTGCTCTTCCGTTGATTGCTGGGGTGGAAGGACTTTCACTAGCATTGGCATTTTATAAAGTAAACAACAAGCCGTTTATTGATGTTCTCGAAGCTGCATTCTTTTATTACACAAAGCAAAATCTCTATATTTGGAAAAAAGAAAACAAAAAACCAGCAAAAAGCGCTAGCCAAACTAATCCTTCGCAAGTAATTGTGCCCAAACTATCGAATAGCAAGTTAAAAGAGCTGTCATGGACGCTTGATATAAATGAAAATCTGAACCCTCTCACAGGAGAGAATAAGACGACGAAATAATTTTGTTATAATAAAAAAATGGCAGTTAATTCGAAACCAACACAAGAATTTGTCCCTCTTCAAGAAGTGCGTGACGGCATTGTTGTCTTAAAAGATGGCACAATGCGAGGAATAGTTCTTTCTTCATCTTTAAACTTTTCTCTTAAATCAGACAATGAGCGCCAGGCAATAATTTTACAGTTTCAAGATTTCTTAAATTCTCTCGATTTTCCGGTTGAAATTGTAATTGAATCACGCCGACTTGATATTCGACCATATATTGCACTCCTTGAGGATCGCTATAAAGAACAAGTAAATGATTTGATGAAAATTCAAACGAGAGAATATATTGATTTCATCAAAAAATTTACAGAAACGACAAATATCATGATCAAAAGTTTTTTTATTGTTGTGCCATATGACCCAGCGATAATAAATATAAAAGGAGGAGTGACTTCTAAAATTTTCCAGAAAAAATCTTCCTCTGAAGCAGAACAAGCCAAAGAAGCGAGTTTTGAAGAAAACAGGACTCAACTTGAACAGCGTGTTTCGGTAGTTGAGCAAGGCCTGTCTCGATGTGGAATTAGAGTTATCAGGCTCGGCACAGAAGAGGTTATAGAGCTTTTCTACAAATTATTTAATCCAGGGGATACTGAAAAGCCCATAAAAATAAATTAGTTATGGCAATGTTCGATTTTTTAAAAAATAATAAGGAACCAGAAGAAATCTCAACAATTTTGCCGCATGAAATTGCTGACTCTGGAGCATTAGAATTAAAAGATGTCATCGCTCCAAGCGCATTAAAGGTTACACCGAAGGAAATTAATCTTGGAGAAAAAATTGTTCGCAGTTTTTTTGTTATTTCTTATCCACGTTATCTTGCTGAATCATGGTTTGCTCCAATTATCAATCTCGATAAGGTTTTTGATGTCTCAATTTTTGTTCAACCCATCGAAACATCTCAAGTTCTCCGGTCGTTTCAAAAAAAAGTAGCCGAAGTTCAAAGTCAAATTAACACACGCGAAGCCAAAGGTTTGGTCCGAAATCCAATGCTTGATACGGCATATCAGGATTTGGAAAATCTTCGGGATCAGCTTCAACAAGCTCAAGAAAGGCTTTTTGATGTCGGGCTTTATCTAACAATTTATGGAGATTCTGCAGGAGAATTGGATAAAATTGAATCAGAAATTAAATCAATACTTGAATCAAAGCTGGTTTACGTAAAACCTGCACTTTTCCAACAAGAACAAGCTTTCAAAACAACAATGCCGATTGGCACGGACAATCTTAAGGTTTACTCTAAACTAAACTCTTCTCCTCTTTCGTCCCTTTTTCCATTCGTTTCATTTGACCTCACATCTGACAAAGGAATTCTTTATGGAATTAACCGCCACAACTCATCTCTTGTTCTCTTTGATCGTTTTTCACTTGAAAACTACAACTCAATTACATTTGCAAAATCTGGTGCTGGTAAATCTTATGCGACTAAACTCGAAATTCTTAGGACATTGATGTTCGATACAGATATTATTGTACTAGATCCAGAAAGAGAATACGAATATCTAGCTGAAGCAGTTGGCGGAAGATACTTTAATATTTCGCTTAATAGCGAACATCATATTAATCCATTTGAGTTACCTACCCCCGGAGAAGGTGAGTCGTTTGCAAATGTCTTGCGATCAAACATCATTAATCTTGTTGGACTTTTCCGAATTATGATGGGGGGTCTTACTCCTGAAGAAGATGCGATTGTTGACAGAGCAATCACCGAGACTTATGCATTAAAAGATATCACCGCTGATTCAGATTTTCAAAACATTGAACCGCCATTAATGTCAGACTTTGAACTTGTGCTTTCTGGAATGGAAGGGGGGGATTCCCTTGCGCAAAGACTTACAAAATATACTCGTGGAACTTGGGCTGGATTTATAAACAAGCCATCAAACATTGATATCAATAAGAAATTTATTGTTTTCTCTCTTCGCGATATGGAGGATGAGCTTAAACCGATCGCCATGTATATTGTCATGCACTATATATGGAACATGATCCGAAAAAAGCTAAAGAAAAGATTGCTTGTTATTGACGAGGCTTGGTGGATGATGAAATCAGAAGATACTGCCTCATTCCTGCTTAGCTTGGCAAAACGAGGACGAAAATATTACTTGGGCTTGGCCACAATTACCCAAGATGTTGATGATTTCTTGAAATCTCCATATGGAGTACCGATTATTACAAACTCATCAATTCAAATTCTACTAAAACAATCACCAACAACGATTGATAAGCTGCAACAAACATTTAATCTGACAGATGAAGAAAAATACTTGCTTCTTGAATCAGATGTTGGGGAAGGAATTTTCTTTGCCGGACTTAAACACGTTGCTATTAAAATAATCGCTTCTTATACCGAAGATCAAATTATTACATCTGACCCATCACAAATTCTTGCTATTAAGAAAGCCAAGGGTGAATTAGAACAAAATAAAAGCTAGAATTTCTTTTTTCCTCAATGAAATTCATGTGGTAATGTATAGGGAATGGAAAATGAATCAAAAATGTCCCATATTGAATGGGGACTCTTAATTGGAGCTCTCGGAACTATTGACTTGATACAAATAGGCTTAGATGTATTTTTGGAAATTGGAGTGATTGCTAACAGATTTATTGATATCTTTGTCGGAATGGCTTTACCTTTTTATCTTCATTTGAGAGGAGAGAGCATGTCAGATCCAAAACGTTGGATAGCGCTCGTAGCAACATTTTTTGCTGAAGAAATACCTGATGTCGACGCATTGCCGTTTTGGTGCCTAGATGGAATTTATTATTATGCTCTATGGAGAGCTAAAAATAAAGTAAGAGAAACGACGATTACTAATCCTGCAAAAAATAGGAGTGCTCCTTCGGACATAGATAAAGCAGCTTAGTGTGTATAAACGATTTTTTGGCCATCAATCTCTACGGTATAATTAAATTAATGAAATACGTGATAATTTCAGTATTTTTTGCTTTTTTTCTAATTTTTTTTGGCTTAACTTCAATAGTCTTTGCTCAAAGTACTCTCTCTACCCAAGTAAATGTTGATGTGGTTCCAAGTTCGCCTGGACCAAATGAGCAAGTGACAGTAACACTTACAAGTTTTCAAACTGACCTTGATAAAGCAAGCATAACTTGGAAAGTAAATGGCAAAACTGTTCTTTCTGGACGTGGACAAAAAAAATTTACTTTCAATACTGGAGCAATGAATACTACAACATCACTTGATATTTTCATTACAACAAGCGGAGGTCAGAGCATATCAAAAAGCCTTCGATTTAGGCCAGTTGATGTTGATTTAATGTGGCAAGCAGACAGCTATACACCTCCATTTTATAAAGGGAAAGCCATGTTTACGTTTCAAGACAAAATAACTTTTATTGCTGTACCACACATTTTTTCTGGAGGAGTCGAACTATCAGCAAAAAATTTAATTTATAAATGGACTGAAAATGGAAGCGTTGTTGATTATGCATCAGGTTATGGAAAAAATTCTTTTAGTTTCGTCTCACCTTTAATTTCTCGACCAATTAATATGGAAGTGGAGATAACTTCACCAACCACAAATGATATAGCGCATGCAAGCTTAAATATTGCAGCTACTGATCCGATGATTATCCTATATAGAAAAAATCCACTTTATGGAATTCAATTCCAAAACGCGCTTAATGGCAAATTCGACTTAAATGATTCAAAAGAAATAACTATTATTGGAATACCATATTTCTTTGGCACTAAAACACTAGGAAGCCCAGATTTAGATTACAAATGGGCAATAAACGGCCTGCCTGCTGGAAACAACGGGTCACAAGAAGTCTTTAGGCAAACAGGAAATCAGACTGGCACTTCAAATATTTCTTTATCAATCGAAAATGCAAACAAAATTCTTGAACTAGCGTCGACTAATTTTAATTTAAGTTTTGGACAAAAATGATAGAAAATTATAAAAAATTTATTTGGTTATTAAATCTGGTTTTCTTTGCTGTACCAGTTTTTGCCCTGGCTCAAGCAAATGTAGCTGACTATGTTCCTCTTGCTCCTTTGCCATTGGGAAATGGTGCGACAGAATCATTATCAAGTTATATTCCAGCCATTTTTACTTTTGCAATAGGAATTGGAGCAATTCTAGCTTTTATAATGATTACTATTGGCGGTATAAGGTACACCACAAGCGATGCTATTGGAAATAAATCAGAAGGAAGAAAGCAAATTGAAAATGCTCTTATTGGATTGCTTTTAGTCATCGGTGCATACGTTATTTTAAACACTATTAATCCTCAGATGCTTAATTTTAATTTAGGCATTGGACCAATTTCTATTCCCGGACCCACAACTGGGGGAGTAACAGCTGGCGGTGGAGGTGGTGGTGGAAACATAGCTGGAGTACCAATGACACAAGATCAAATCAATGCTGATGCTCAGGTTAGAGCAGAGCTCGGTTCGTCAATTATCGCTGCAGGACCATGTTTGCAAGGACAAACAACAGGTTGTGTTGATTTAAATGGACTTCAAAGTCAAGCTATTAGTGGTGTCAAAACCTTGCAATCGGCTTGTAATTGTACAGTTACCATTACAGGTGGAACAGAGCCAGGCCATACCTCGGGTGGGAGTCATGGCCAGGGAACTGGACTTGATATTCGAGCAGATAGTGCGATTACATCAGCTATTACAGGTGGCCAAACTCCCCAGAATTGCCAATCATATTCATTCAATGGGGGAACATATTTATATGAGATTCCTGGAGCGACTTGTGGTGGACAAGTACAGTCATCAGGCAGCACGGCACACTGGCATGCAACTTTTTAAATTATGAAAAAAACATTCATTATCATTTCTGTAGTTGTAATAGTCCTTCTCCTTATTGCCATTGGTTATTTTTATATTAGTGGATCCAATAATACTTCTGGAGAAAATCCAATTGTAGTTGGCTTTAAAAGTTTTTTTCCATTTGGCGGCAATCAGTACAGCCCCAGCACATCAACAGAAAATGAAATCGTACCAACCCCCAATCCAAACCAAAATCAAAATAGCCAATCCAACTTCACTTTGAAATTGCGGGAACTTTCCGCTGAACCAGTTAGTGGCTTTGGACTTTTTGATAAACAAGCAGGAACAGTTGTCCGCTATATTGAAAAAGCTACAGGTCATATTTTTGATATTGAATTGTTTTCTCCAAATCAAAATCGGGTATCAAATACTACATTGCCTTTGGTCTATGATGCGCTTTGGGGAAGTCAAAACAATGTTTTAATTGCAAGATCGCTTGAAGACAACAACGAAACGGTTGATACTTATTCACTCAACATAAAATCTAGCGCCACATCAACAGAAAACATGGTTCTTGGAACAAAAATGGTTCCAAATATTACGGATGCATCTGTCTCAGGATTAAATGTATTTTATTTAGTTGATAATGGAGACAGTACATCTGGTTTTGTTTCAAATTTTGATGGAACCAAGAAAAAACAAATCTGGAGTTCTGTTATTCGTGAGCTCAACTCACAATTTGTAAATGATAAAACAGTTGTTCTAACCACAAGACCTGCTCAAAATGTTACGGGATATGCTTATCTTATCGGCACTGGATCAGGATCGGTTTCAAAAATTTTATCCGGGCCGGGACTTTCTACACTTATTGACCCTTTAGCAACTCAGGTATTGTTTACTTTTAACGACTCGGGAATTTCGATGTTTGTTAATAATATTAAAACAAATACTTCAGTAAAAGTTACACCAGCTACAATTGTCGATAAATGTGTTTGGAGCAAAAAAGATTCAAACGTTATATTCTGCGCAGTTCCAAGAGAAGATCTTGATGGCTCGAGTATGATTTCTTGGTACCAAGGACAAGTTTTGTTTACAGATGATATTTGGAAGTTTGATCTTAAAAATAACAAGTCTTCGTTAATAGAAAACTTATCGAACGATGCTGGAGGTGCAGTTGATGTTGTAAAACCTACGCTTTCAGTGAAAGAAGATTACCTGGTGTTCGTAAATAAAAGAGATGGGAGTTTGTGGAGCATAAATTTGCTTAAATAGTCTGGCTATTATGTTTCGAGAAGAGACTTCGCAAGCCGAGAGCCCGGTCTTGTCAACGTCTGCAAAGCGGTTCATTGACAAGTCGGAGAGCTGAGAACTAGTGAGCGGAGCGCTGGCGGAGCGAGCGGTCTCTTCGAGAAATATAATAGCCAAAAATCTATACTACTGTAACTGCTTTGTGATATTTTTTTCTAATATAAAGTTCTTGGAGAATTGCAAAAACGTTGCTTGTAATAAGATATAGGGCGATTGCTGAAGAAATGGAATAAGCAATAAAGCCTAATAAAATTGGAAAAAAATATTTCATTTGAGTTTGCATTGCTCGAGCAACATCTCCCTGTGGAGCTCCTCCAGAAGCAGATTGGCCACTTGCAATACTAACTTGGAAATAAGTTGTTATGCCTGCAATAACTGCTAAAAGTAAACTTTTATCAGAGATATTAATAAGGTGCAAAAAAACCATATTTACAGCTTGTGGAGCGTGGATAAATGGATAAAGCATGGCTGTATTTATATTTGGCAGACCAGATCTTAAAAATACTCTGTATAGACCAATCAAAATAGGGAATTGAATGATTAGAATAAAAAATCCAGCAAATGGGTTGATACCTTTTTCTCGGTAATACTCCATTGTTTTTCTTGCTTGCTCTTCTTTGTCTTTATATTTTTCCTTGATTTGAGCCAAATCTTTCTCTGTACTTCTCATTTGAAGTTGAGTTTTTGAAGCTTTAAAGGATAGGGGTAAAAGTATAATTTTTACAATAATAGTGAAAGCAATAATGATGACTCCCGCATCAAATCCTGGGAGAAGATCCATGAGTAGAATCAAACCGTTATAAAATGGAACTGTGATTAGATTATGGAATATAGCTGTCATGTCCGTTTATAGTAGCACAGATGCGGTCTCTAGTAACCCAATAATTTCTTTTTCAATTTCTTTAAAATTTAAGTTTTGATCTGATTTTTTTAAAGAAAAGAAACAAAAATAACCAGATTTTATTTTTGATAATAATTTTCCAATTACAGAATAGCCCTGTCTTCGAAATTTGTTTCTCGAAGCTGCAGATTTTAGTATTTTTTTTGAAACAGAAAAAGAAAATTTGCTTTCTTTTAATTTAGAGCCGCTAACGACAGATAAAAGAAGGTGAGGGGAGTTATATCGTTTAGCTTGAGAAGTAATTTTAAATTCTTCTCGAGAAATTCTCCTCTTTTTCGGGAGCATAGTTAAATTAAACAGTTGTTACCTTGTATCGACCTTTTCTCCTACGTCGAAGAAGAGTGTTTTTACCAGTTTTTGATCGGCTTCGTTTCAAAAATCCGTGAGTTTTTGATCGTTTTCGTTTTTTTGGTTGGTATGTTCTTGACATGCTCTTAAAAGTTTAGAGAATTTTCATATTCACATGTTATACACATATTACTAACATATTCTTTGGTTTTTAACAAGTATAAAATGTTTTTATTATCTATATAATAATTTCATGATGGATACGAAAAAACTCTGGGATAGTGTTCTGGTCGAAATGGAACTGACCCTTTCAAAACCAAACTTTAATACATGGTTTAAAGATACTCAGATTGTGAAGATGGAAGATGGTGCAGTTTACCTTGGAGTGCCAAATACTTTCGTTCAGGACTGGCTTGGATCAAAATTTCACAATACAATCCTCCGAGCCCTTCGAAACCTCTCAAGCAACATCCAATCTCTTCATTATATTATCTCCAAAGAAGAACTCCGTGATAAACAAGAAGCACCGAAGCCAATTCAAATCACAAAAGAGCTGCCAATCGCGGATATTTACATAAATAAAGAGGATAATTTAAACCCCAGATACACCTTTGAATCGTTTGTTGTTGGTCCTTTTAATGAATTTGCTTATGCAGCAAGCCAAGCAGTCATAAAAAAACCAGGAATTGTCTATAATCCGCTTTTTATTTACGGAGGAACAGGACATGGAAAGACTCATTTAATACAAGCAGTGGGAAATTATTTAAAAAGCGGAAGTAATAGAAAAGTCTTTTATACTACTTCAGAAAAATTCGGCCAAGAGCTCGTAAACGCCTTGCAACTTAACAAACCGAATTTTTTCAAGGAAAAATACAGAAAATATGATGTTCTTATTATGGATGATGTTCAATTTTTCTCTGGCAAAGTAAAAACTCAAGAGGAATTGTTTCATTTATTCAATCATTTATACGAAAACAACAAACAAATCATCTTTTCATCAGATAAACATCCGAGCCTCATTCAAGATCTAGAAGAAAGACTGAAATCTAGATTCAGTGCAGGGATGGTTGTTGATATTCCAGCACCAGATAACGAGTCTAGAGCGGCTATTATACGCACAAAATCTGCAAATCTACCGTTTCAGCTATCAAAAGAAGTGGTTGAATACTTGGCTTATTCAGTAACTGGAAATATAAGAGAATTAGAGGGAATAATAAACTCAATCGCAGTACAATCAGAAATGAAAGGTAGGGAATTATCTCTTGTGGAAGTTAAAAATTTTGTAAAAAACAATGCAAAACCAAAAAAACTGGTCTCAACCAAGGAAGTTGTTAAGACTGTTGCCGATTTTTATAACATTGAAGAACAATTAATTTACGATAAGACACGCAAAAAAGAAATTATAAAGCCTCGGCAAATTATAATGTACATTTTGCGAGAAGATTTTAATATCTCATATCCTGCAATTGGTGAAAAACTAGGCGGTCGAGATCACACAACTGTTATGCATTCGTGTGAAAAAATAAAAAATGATATGAAATCGGATGAAATGTTGATCCAAGAAATAAATCAACTACGTTCAATTTTTGTTTAAACTATGTGGATAGTCTGTTCGTATTATGTACACACAATATGGATAAAAAAATAATACAGGTGTACAAAAGAGGGGTTTTATGAAAATATAATGAAGTTATACACATTTAAGCCGGAGTTTTACACATAAAGTTTGTAAAAATGTGGCTTAAAATAAGGTTTAAATTAAGTTTTCTAAGATATGCACAGAGTTAATAGAAACAAGAATTTTTTAAAGAATAAATAGATACTATGAATATTGAATGTGTGAAAGAAAAACTTTTATATGCGATCGGAAAGGCAGAAAGAATAACAGGAAAAAATATTTCTTTACCCGTCTTAGGATGTGTTCTTCTTGAAGCAAAAAATTCTACATTAACTGTTAAAGCTACAAATTTAGATTTGGGTATTGAAATTAAATTACCTGTGAAAATTATAAAAGAAGGTTCAATTGCTGTTTCAGGTGTAATCTTACATAATTTTATTTCAAATATTACAACAGACAAAAATATTATCCTTGAATCAGTTTCAGGAAATTTAAAAGTTTCAACAAAACACTCTAATTCGATTATAAAATCACTTCCAATTGATGATTTTCCAAATATTCCAAAGATTTCTAGTGACAAACCATTCACTTTTAATGCGCCAGGACTAATAAAGGGATTCAAATCAGTGATGTATAGTGCATCAGCGTCGACAATCAGACCTGTTCTTTCAAGTATTTTAGTTACTTCAGAAGAAGATAATGTTATTTTTGTGGCTACAGACTCGTTTAGATTGGCTGAAAAGCGCATAAATGCAAAAAAACACAAAGAATTTAGTCAAATTCTCATTCCTTTTAAAAATGCTACTGAAATTATTCGAGTTCTTGAGGATATTAAAGAAGATGTTGAAGTTAGGCTAAACGAAAACCAGATTTCATTTACTTACAAAGATCTTTATATAACATCAAGAGTAATTGACGGAGCCTTCCCAGATTACAAGCAAATAATTCCAAAAGAAACTAAAACTGAAGTAACACTTCTTAAACAAGATTTTATTTCTAGTCTTCGAATTTCAAATATTTTTGCTGATAAATTTAGCCAAGTTGTTTTTCAAATCTTGCCAAGAGAGAAACAATTTAAAATTACTACAAAAAATATGGATATTGGAGAAAATACCAATAGCCTGGATGCTGTAATAAACGGAAACGAGCTTACTATCAGTTTTAATTACAAATATATTGTTGATTGTTTCCAATCTATTGATTCTGATAGTGTAACACTTTCTTTTTCTGATACATCAAAACCAATGGTTATTAGGGGAGTCAATGATAAGTCATTTCTTTATCTAGTAATGCCTATGAATAAGTAATGTGGAATATATCTAATTATTTAAAAAAATTCTCCCAGTCTCTAGAATCGACTGAATTACAAAAAGAAAAAATAAGAGAGATTATAAAAAACCAAACTGAAATTGAAATTGGTATTGAAAAAATTGAAATAAAAAATGCAATTTTGAATATCGAAGCATCTCTTGCTCAAAAAAATAAAATTTTTATGTATAAATCAAAAATTTTAGAAGATTTTTTAAAAAATGGAGTAAATATAACTGACATTCGCTAACTACGGATAACCGTTAGCTGAAGCCCACTGTCGAACTCCATATTCCCAATTATTAAATTGTGGATCAGTTGCCGGATTTACTGGTGGTGCTCCTCGAGGGTCATCTTTGTTTAACCAATACAATATAGAGTGTACCCCACCAGAAAGAACCTCTTGGACGGAATCATAGGGAATATTTGGATCAACATTTGGATTTTGAGTGATATTTGAAATACCTCCTTGCCATTTACCTCGTAAAACAGGTTTAAGATCATAGGAATCTTCCTGAATTGGCTTTGTAAAATTCTCGACTGGTACGGTTTTCAGGACTTCATCCATAAAGGCTCGCCACATTGGTGCAACAATCAGCCCTGAAACTTTTTTAGCCATCGGAGTGTTGTCATTATTTCCAGCCCACGTACCAACTACCACACTAGGAGTATATCCCACTATCCAGGCATCTCTATAGTCGTTTGTGGTACCAGTTTTTACAGCAACATCACGACCAGGGAAATAAATGACTGAATTTGCTCCGTATAAAGGAGTTCTGGCAACATTATCGTTTAAAATATCGGAAATTTCTCTTGCAACTTCTGTATCGAGAACCTGCGTTGGATGCGTTTGCATCTGTTCAAGGACTTTGCCGTTCTTATCTTCAACTTTAATAATCGGAGTGTAGGGGTTTCGTATTCCTTCAGTTGCAAATACTCCATAGGCGGATGTCATATCAAGCAGAGAAACTTCACCACCTCCAAGCACAAGTGTTAATCCATATTGATTTGGATTTCCCAAGCTTTGAATTCCCATATTGGAGGCAAGATCGATGGAATCTCTGATTCCGGCAAGATAAAGAACTTTTACCGAAGGAACGTTGATTGACTGGGCAAGTGCATTGCGAAGCGTCATTGGACCTCGGAACTTATCATCATAGTTACCTGGGGCGTAACAGTTGTTTTCACTCGTAAAATTGTCTGGCGGACAATTTGCTGCAAATTGTGTGGGCACATCAAAAAGAACCGTATCAGGTGTGTAGCCTTTTATAAATGCTTCAGAGTAAACGAAAGGCTTAAATGTAGAACCAGGTTGTCTATGCGCTGTGGTCACATTGAAATTACCATCAATTTTTGTATCAAAATAATCTCGTGAACCAACCATGGTCAAAATTCCACCAGTCTTTGGATCAATGGCTACAAAAGCATCATTTGAGCCATTAAAGTTTTGTTCATTTGTTGCAGCATATTGTTTTGCAATTTCTTCAGCTTTGGCTTCAAGATCATAATTAAGAGTAGTTGTAACCTTTAATCCTCCTTCTTCCAGAACATCTGAACCATATTTTTTCTCTAAATAATCTTTAACAAACATTACAAAGTGCGGGGCTTTAATCCCCCCGCTCGATTGAGGAAGAAATTCTACCCTTTCGCTTACTGATTGTTTATACTCTGCTTCATCAATTTTTCCATCTCTCAACATTTCCTTAAGAACTAAATTTTTCCGAGCCTCAAGAGCATCTTTGTGTTGACCATATGGTGAATAATAAGATGGAGCTTGAGGTAGGGCAGCAATATAAGCAGATTGAGCAATATCTAAATCTTTAGCATCAATTCCGAAAAAAGCTTGTGAAGCTTCCTCTACTCCATAAATACTGCCCCCATAAGGAATTTCATTTAAATACATACTAAATATCTGATCTTTTGATAGAACTTTTTCAAGTTTAAGCGAAAGAACAATTTCTTTTAATTTTCTTGTTGGTGTCTTGTCGCCAGTCAAAAGAGAATTTTTTACGACCTGTTGGGTTATAGTCGATGCTCCTTGATTAAAGGATAAATGTGTAATATCAACGAAAATCGCACGAAGCATTGAACTCACTTTTATTCCGCCATGTGAGTAAAAATCTTTGTCTTCAATTGAAAGCGTGGCACTTTTGACGTTTTGAGAAATATCTTCAAAAGGAATAATAGTTCGTTTGGCGTTCTGGTATACGTCATAGAGGAGAATTTTCCCAGTGCTGTCGTAAATTTTAGTTGATTGAGTGACCTTGCGTTCCTCAATTGTATTAAGAGAAGGGATTTGGAAGGTTGAGACCCAAATGATCAAGAGGCCTGCAAAAATAATTCCGCAGGACAGAACAAAAATAACGATATTGCGCAGCCCATGCTGCGCGACAAGTTTTCTTACCATCTCTCGTATTCTAACATATTTATGATAAAGTAATAACATGTTTAGCTTTGGAACTCCAAAAACTATTATTGACGAAGAAAAAATAGACGAACTGTTAACCAGAGGGGTTGAGGAGATTTTTGTAAAAGAACATTTAAAAGAAGCCTTATTATCAGGCAAACAACTCAGAGTAAAGCTAGGTATAGATCCTACAAGCCCAAATATTCATTTAGGCAGAGCCATTCCACTTCGCAAACTTAAGGCCTTTCAAGATTTGGGTCACAAAGCCGTACTTATTATTGGTGATTTTACAGCAAAAATTGCTGATCCATCTGACAAACTTGAAAAACGCCCAATGCTAACAGATGAGGAAATTCAAAGAAATCTCAAGGACTATTTAAAACAAATCAGCTTAATAATTGATCTATCTAAAGCAGAGGTTAGGTATAACTCTGAATGGCTCTCAAAAATGGATTCAATTGAACTCGGGAGACTTTTGGAGTCATTCACAGTCCAACAAATGACTAAAAGAAGAAACTTTCAAGAAAGAATTGAACAAGGGCAAGATGTATATGTCGTTGAGTTGCTATACCCAGCCCTTCAGGGTTATGACAGTGTAAAGGTAAATGCAGACGTAGAACTTGGAGGTTTTGATCAACTTTTCAATTTAAAGGCAGGGCGTACAGCACAAAAAAGATATGGCGAGAAAGAGCAAGATGTAATGACCCTATCCATGCTTCTTGGAACAGACGGCAGAAAAATGTCTTCTTCTTGGGGGAATTTAATTTCTCTTCTTGATGATAAAGATGAAATGTTTGGTAAAGTCATGTCAATCAAGGATGAGTTGATTATTGAATACTTCAAACTTTGTACAGATAAAACGCTTTCAGAAATTTCAAAAATTGAAAAGGAATTAGCTAAAGGAATTAATCCAAAAGCTTTAAAAACAGATTTGGCTATTGAAATTGTAAAACTTTATCATGGAGAAAAGGAGGCAGAAAAAGCAAAACAAAATTTTGAAAATACTTTTGGAAAGGGCGGTGTTCCAGAAAATATTTTAGAAGTTAATTCTGACGAGTCAAAACCATTGGTAGAAGTTTTAATCGAACAGGGGATCGTTTCTTCAAAGAGTGAATGGCGAAGATTGGTTGGAGATGGAGCAATAGGTATGATTGAACCTGATCAAAAAATTACCGATGAGAATTTTAAAGCTAATCCTGGAATATATAAAATAGGGAAGAAAAGATTTATAAAACTAAAGTAAAAAACGCCCTGAGGCGTTTTTTACTACCAGCGGTCTTCAGGCTCTACATCATCAAACTCGTCTATTTCATCCTCCTCCTCTTCTGCAAGGTCATCGAGAGATTCTTCATCAGGATCGAGATGCTTTTTTGGTTTCTTCTTTTTTCCTGATTCATCATCATCCATTTCATCAATATCATCATCATCCATTCCTTCTATATCTTTTTGATCCAAATCGTCTTCCATAGTTTTAAAAATCTTTATTATAATGATTGTCCATATTTGTACCAGATTCAAAATCGTTTGAAAATACTTTCCGACTTTTTGTTGTGGATAAGTTGTCTAAGATCGGCTTTTTGTGTACAGTAGCCACATGTTCATAGACGAACTTACTATAAATATTTTCTCCGGATCTGGCGGAGACGGCATTGTAAGCTGGATGCATCAAAAAGGCAAGCCTAAAGCTGGTCCCGGCGGCGGCGATGGCGGAAAAGGCGGCGATGTTTATGTTCGCGGTGTTCGTGATATTAATAAATTAAATCAGTACAGATTTATAAAAGATTTCAAGGCTCTAAATGGCGCGCCCGGCCAGAAAAATAGAATGCATGGTGCCGCAGGAGATGATCTTGTGATTGAATTTCCAATTGGCACAGTTTTAAAAAATTTAGAGACTGGAAAAGAAGTCGAGGTTTTAAGTGAAGAAAAAATATTTTTTCTGAAAGGAGGAAATGGAGGATACGGCAACAATCATTTTAAAGGACCAGAAAATATTCGACCAAAACAATGGACACGAGGTAAGAAAGGTGAGGGAGGAAAATTTTTTGTAGAATTAAAACTTGTCGTCGATCTTGGGTTGATTGGTTTGCCAAATGCCGGCAAATCGAGTTTGTTAAATAATTTAACTCAAGCAAAAGCAAAAATTGGAAATTATCAATTTACTACTCTTGTTCCAAATCTTGGAGATCTCTACGGATTTATTATTGCTGATATTCCAGGGTTGATTGAAGGAGCTTCAGCTGGAAAGGGATTGGGGCATAAATTTCTTAGACATGTGGCTCGAACCAAAATGCTTCTACATTGCATTTCTTGCGAGCACGATAATCCACTCGAGGTCTATAACACTATTCGCAAAGAACTAAAGCAATATGACAAAGCCTTGATTGAGAAACCCGAGATAGTACTTTTAACAAAAACAGATCTTATATCAGAGTATGAGCTTAATAAACGTATAAAAACATTAAAAAAGAAAGACAGAGAAGTGTTAAGTGTTTCAATAACTGATGATAAATCTTTAAAAAATCTTAGAGATTTGTTGGTAAAGAAACTTCGAAACTTGTAAAATTATTACAATGGAAACTGACTACAAAATGACCATTGGTCTTGAGATTCATGCTGAACTCAAGACTAAATCTAAAATGTTTTGCGGATGTGCAAACGTGCCTTTGGAGCGCACACCTAATATATATGCCTGTCCAATTTGCATGGGTCATCCTGGAACATTGCCTGTAATCAACAAAGAAGCTGTTCGAAAAGTTCTTTTGGTTGGTTCTGCAGTTGGAGGAAACCTTGCAGACTACACAGAATTTGATAGAAAAAATTATTTTTATCCGGATATACCAAAAGGCTATCAAATCAGTCAGTACAAATTTCCGCTAGTTTCTCAGGGAAAAATTTCGAATATAAATTTAACTCGAATTCATTTGGAAGAAGATACAGCAAGATCAACCCACGAAACTCCTGGTGCCAGTTTAGTTGATTTCAATCGTGCAGGTGTTCCACTTCTTGAGTTGGTTACAGAACCAGAGATCCATTCAGCCGACCAAGCAATGAATTTTGCAAAAGAACTTCAATTGATTTTAAAGTACCTTGATGTCAGTGATGCAAATATGGAAAAAGGCGAAATGAGAGTTGAGGTAAATATTTCTGTTGCAAGGGAGGGTGAACGCGGAACAAAAGTTGAAATAAAAAATATTAATTCATTTCGGGCAGCTGGTCGTGCAATTGAATACGAATTTAAAAGACAGAGCGATCTACTTAAAAGAGGGGAGAGTGTTATCCAGGAAACTAGAGGGTGGAATGAAGGAAAACAAGCAACTATATCTCAGAGAAAAAAAGAGTCGGCTCATGACTACAGATATTTTCCAGATCCAGATTTGCCAAAGTTAATTATTTCAGAAGTAGAAGAGTTTAAAAAAGATAATTTAAAAAAATTACTTCCTGAATTACCAAATGAAAAAAGAAGCCGACTATTAAAAGATTTTGGAATCAAAGCCGAAGATATAGAGGTTTATATTAACAATGAAAATACAGGCAAGTTTTTTGAGGAGGTTTCAAATGAATTAAAAGACAAGGAGTTGATCAAATTAGCTTCAAACTACATTGTCTCAGATTTAAGTGGACTATCAAAAAACTCAGAGGATAACTTATTAGGTAATGTCACAAAGAATGATTTTGTAAAGCTAATTAAAATGATAAAAGTTGGAGACCTATCATCTCGTGGAGCAAAGGATATATTAAAAGCAATGTTTGAAGATGCAAGAGATCCAGAAGTTATTGCTAATGAGAAAGGTTTGATTCAAAAAAATGATGTCGAAGAAATAAAAAAACTCGTAGAAAAAATATTAGGCGAAAACCCAGAAGCTGTTCGTGAATTTAAATCTGGCAAAGAATCTCTCCTACAATTTTTTGTGGGGCTTGCAATGAAAGAAACAAAAGGATCACTTAACCCAGAAGTTTTTAAAAAAATACTTTTAGAATATTTAAAATAAGGGAATTAAAATTATCTAAATTAAACAAAATTCACTCTTGACTTGAGTGAATTTTGTTTCCGACTACTCATCTGAAAGGTGCTTAACAATAAGCTTTCTGACTTCTTTTTTAGTGCTTCGTCTCAGACCCGCTCCCACCTCAATCTCATGTATTACTCGCTCAAGATCTTCAATTTTATAAACTCGGTAGTTATTCATAGGATGTCTATTGGCTTTTAATTTACCGTTCCTATCCCAATTCCTTAGTGTAAGGGGAGAAACATTTAAAATTTTTGAAGCCTGTCTAATTGTTATATATTGATTTGCCATAAATAAAACATTAATAAACCTTAATAATATTATATTTTTTTATTATACTTTTGCAATGATTATAAGCTGATTAAAGTGGATAAGATTTAAATTTTATCGATCATCCAATAAATAAATCTCACTCTAGCCATTTTTACTCGCCATATTTAGCCATATATGGTTTAGAACCCCCCAGATCAATGATAATTGATAAATATTAGGAGAATTTGCAATATAGAGAATATATTGAAAAAAAATATACTTAAAGTAAATAAATAATAACAAGAAAAATGATAATCTTGGATATCCGATATATTGCTTATTATCAATATATTATCCCAAAATTTGACTTACCTTTAAATAGGAATATTATTTAGTACTAATTATGACAAATAAAAAGAAGCACATATCTTATGAGGAGCGCTTTGCAATTGAAAAATTGATTAATGCTGGCTACCCAGTAAGAGAAATATCCCGCATTTTAGATAGGGGAATTTCAACAATACACACTGAAATCACTGATAATTCGACTCAGGGCAAGTACGTAGCCCTAGAAGCTCAATCACGCTCAATTTTGCTCCAAAGAAATAAGAAGCTAAGGCATAATAAGATCATAAAAAACCCTAAGCTAAAAAAAGCAGTTGAGGAGCTACTTTTGGAAGGTTTAAGTCCAGAAAAAGTATCAGAATTTATATCAAAAAAAAGGAGTTTGCCAAACATAAGTCCAAAGAGTATTAGGAAGTTTCTAAGGCAGAAAGCTTAATAAGGTTTTATAAACATTAATAAATAAATTAGTCTAGTTTATAAACGATTATATATATTTATTATAATTAAATAATGAAATATTTTTATAGGATAATATTCACGATAAGTAATCAGGTAATATTATATCAATATCTTGGCCGTATATTTAAATTATCGACGAATTATTACTAAAACTCAGTTAGATCCGTATATTTTACTCACAATTTTAGGCCATATTTTTTGATCAAGCTTGTTAATAAATTATCAAAATTTTGTTTAAAAAAATATGCCAAATTTTAAGCTAAATTTTTTTACGAAAAAAACCAAAATCACGGTTTTTTGCCAAAATCTTGGATAAACAAGAAATTGAGATTTTTCCACAGTTTTTTTGGATTTTCTATATATTTTACCCATATAGAACATATATAATTAGCGCAATGGGTTCCGAGTTATTTTTTGATAATAAAAAATTCATTTCAGTTAAGGATGCCGCACGTCTGACTGGATACTCCAAAGACTATATCGGTCAACTTTGCCGATACAACAAAATTGAATCACGAAGAATTGGTAGAACTTGGTTTGTAAGCGAGTCTTCAATCCTAGCTTATAAGGATTCTCCAGTTACCTTCGATTATTCAAAAAATCTATATGGCGGAGAAAAGACGCCTAGAGAAGTAAAAAAAATAATTACAAATGATGAGGTAAAGAAAGCTGTCTCTAAGAACCAAAATGTTCTAACTCTGGCCAAATTTCTTCATGAATTTCTTTTTTCATTAGAACACAATTTTTCAAAGCAACTTATCTCAGTAGCAGTTGCGATAGTGATGACTATCGGAGTTGTTTCACTAACTAGCAACCTTTTTTCATTTGTTCGAAATTTTGAAAGCGAGAAAACTTCACTTGCATTGGTTTCTGAAAAAATTTCACAAGCTCCATCAAATATTTATCGTAATCTCGATGATGTTCTTCAATTATATGCCGGAAATTTAGCTTCAGTATATTTGAGAGCTTCCAAGAAAATTAATGACTTTGCACAGAATCCATCCAGATCGATTTTAGAGATAGCACAGTTATTTGCAGAAAAAGAAAGTGACTTGATTAAAGAAACCATAAACAGAACTTCTGGTTTTATTAGTGATGCTCACAATAAAGCATTCAGTTTTATTTCAGAATCAGTTGGAGATATTTTAAGCGATCACTCTTACGCAAGAGATTATGTTAAACAAACTGCAACAATTGCTAGCACATCTTTAACGGGAACATTAAATCCAGTTGATCATGCTGGAGTTGTCGTTTATCAATCAGTAAACAATTGGCTTCTTGACCACGTCTATTCCCCAATAGTTGCATTGCTTTCTAATCCGCCAACAATCATAAATACAACTTATGTAACAACTCTTCAAAAGCAAGCGCAAAATATTCCAAGCAACCGAGATGCACAAAAGTCAGTTCAAAGAGTGACACAAACAATACTTGAACAGCCAATTTATCAAGGAATAACATCAGAATATTTAGAGATAAGACTTAAGCAATTAAATAATGATATTCAAAACCAATTTTCACATCTTTCGACTGGAAGCGGAGGAAGCATTACAAATATTTATCAAGAAATTGCTCACAGCCAAGTTATAAATAATTTAAGTGGAATCACAATCAACAACTCCGCAATTACGGGTGGATCGATTACAAACTCAACAATAAACACAAATGCCTCGGTAGCACTTGGAACAACAACAGTAAATAATTTAATTGTTACAAATACTTCGACATCAACATTTTCTGGAGGGATTAATTTAACTGGTACTGGATGTTTTGCGATAAATGGCACTTGTGTCGGTGATGTCACCGTCACTGGTGGAACAGGAACTCCCGGTGGAGCAACAGGAAATATTCAATTCAATTCTGGTGGAGGAAATTTTGGCGGTTCAAATTATTTTGTTTGGGATAACACAAATTCACGACTTGGTATCGGAACATCTTCACCATACGTTACACTTGGAGTTTCAGGTGTTGTACTTGCTAATTCATTTTTTGCAACGACAACCGCCACTTCAACTTTTGTTGGAGGCATTCAAACTAATTTGCTAAATGTCACATCGACAATTGCCACATCGACTTTTGCAAATGGAATTAATCTAACCTCTGGATGTTTTTCAGTAAATGGAGTTTGTACAGGAACTGGAGGTTCTGGAAATATTACTTTCATTGGTCCAACCGGGCAGACATCTAGCGGTCCAACAATTACACTTTCGACAACAACATCAACAACAAATGGTTTAACTTCAGCACTAACAATTGTCGGCACTGGTGCAACGATGCAATTTACGCCATCACTGTCGGGCACTCTAACTGTACAAGGTGGTGGTACAGGCTGGGCAAACATTCAGGCAAACTCAATTCTTTTGGGAAATGGAACAGGAGCACTTGCAACAACTGCAGCAGGAACTGATGGACAAGTTTTAGCATTGTTCAACGGAGTTCCAACATGGCAGCCCACAACAACTCTTTCAAATATTTCTGGAACTTTGTCGATCGCAAAAGGCGGAACAAACTCAACAACTTATCCAACCAATACACTGATTGCATATGATGGAAGTAAATTTATTGGGACTTCAACATTTCCACTTTACGTTGGATACATTTTTGCAACGACAACTACTGCAAATATTTTTCCATATGCATCAACAACAGGAATTTCAGTTACAGGAGGTTTAACTTTGAACACCACTTTCAATGGACCACTTCAAGCTAACGCTGGTATTGTTTCTGCCACAACTTCGATCGGAGTTCTTTATGGTGGTACTGGTTCAACTTCTTTTGCACCAAACTCTATCATAACTTCAAACTCTGCTGGCACAGCTCTCATT
>PPGI01000004.1 GCA_003173855.1 Candidatus Zambryskiibacteriota bacterium
TGTGCGCCCAGCAGGAATCGAACCTGCGACCTTCTCCTTAAAAGGGAGCCGCTCTACCGACTGAGCTATGGGCGCAAAATACTTACAAAATATAACAGAAAAATAGGAAAAATCAATTAAAGTGGGAGATCAAAAGCCCAAGCTCCCGGTCCAGTAACTAGTAAGGATATAAGAATTATTTTCATAACGATTGCTAGAGCCATTTTTTCTCGAGTCATCAATCCTTGTTTCTTTGTCATTCTGTAATCAAACCAAATGAGGAAAATAGCAACTATAGCGGCGATTTGAGTATATAAACCAATAATTAGAAGTACGCTTGAAATAATGTATAAAAAGGACATAGCCTGAGAACCTTTTTCTTGGCTTTTAAATCTTTCAACTCCTACAAAAAGTCGCAAAACTCCTACAGTTACTCGCAAAATAAATGGAGCGAAAAGTCCAAACGTTAGGAGTGCGGGGAATACAGTTAAAGGATGCATAAGATAATTATATGATATAGTCGAGCCTATGAAAAGCCAGAATAGAGTGCTTTTATATAACATCCGCAGCACTCACAATGTTGGCTCTATTTTTCGCACAGCTGATACGCTTGGAATCGAAAAACTATATTTGGTCGGCACAACACCAACACCAATTGATAGATTTGAAAGAGTGCGGCTTGATATTGCAAAAGTTGCACTGGGTGCAGAGAAGGTCCTCGATTGGGAATATTTAAAAGAAGCAAAAACAACTATTTCAAAATTAAAAAAAGAAGGTTGGAATATTATCGCAATTGAACAAAACAATAATTCAGTAGATTACAAAAAAATAAAAACAAAAAACAAAAATCTTTTTATAATTGGCGAAGAAGTAAATGGAATTACAAATGATATTTTAAAATTAGCAAATCAGATAGGAGAAATTCCAATGCAAGGCAAAAAGGAATCACTCAATGTTTCTGTCGCTTTTGGAGTTGCTTTGTTTAGAATTCTTAATAAGTAAGAGTTGCTACAATTTTATTTTGGTTATCATAAAGTACAATATTTTCTCTCTGACTTTTCCATAATATTGCTCCACGTTTTAAATAAACCCGCCATTCGTGCTGGTCAAAATCAATATCGCCTTTGTGAGCATTAATACAGTATGGATAATTTAGTCGAGTCTCAATAAAATTTTTGCATTCATAAGTCAAAGTGTTGGGAAGATTAGCAATTGGCACTGTGCATCTTGGATAAATGTTCAAATAATCCATACAAGAATCATTTGGCAAAGTTTGCGGAATAACAGTCGTGGAGCCTTCGTCCTTTGGCTTTGGACAAACTTTATTTATATAAGGATAAAATTTTTGAAATTGAGTTAAATAACCAGAGCATTTGTTTGATTTAAAGCTTACTCCTAAAGGTGAGACACCAGTAATGACATACATTGTGTCAGAAGGAACTAAATAAATATCTTGCTCTGTATTTTGCGAACCTTGGAAAAATAAATATGTGCCTTGCGGAATTACAACAGTATTGCCTGTATTTGTACTAACAAGTTTCCATCCAGTTACAGGAATTGTGGTTGTTCCATAACTTGGAACCTGAATGGCAATGTATTCCTGGTTTGGATCGGCTGAATGATTAACGTATGAAAGATTTATTTTTCCATAATAAATTGATTGAGTTTTTGAATTTTCGGCAACCTTGATTTGTCTCTCTAATGTTTTTACCTGTATTTGTGCAGAATTAATCTGGTTTTGAATATTTTGCTGCTTTTGCTCTGGAGTTTGATTTGGAGTAGAAATTAAAGCGTTATGAGACTCACCTTTTGAGCCGCCAAAGAGAGCAATGGCAATAATGCCAATCAAAATGGCTATGCCTAACCAGTTATCATTATCCATACCATAATTTTACTACAAATTATTTCTGATGTATTGAACAGAAATGAGCACTTCGTCCGCCTATAATTTTGCGTATAATTTTTCCTTTACAACCAGGCTTTAGACAATTTTGTCCTGTTCTTCTATAAGCCTTGTGAGAGTTTTGAAAATTTCCTTTTTTGCCATAAATATTTCGATAATCTGACATAGAGTCTCCACCCATCTCCACACCTTTTTTCAGAACTTTTTTCATTGCGTCATACATTTTCTTAAACTCATCGTTTTCTATGTTTTTAACCAATCGTTCAGGATGGATTCCTACAGTCCAAAGAATTTCATCAGAATAAATATTGCCAATTCCAGCCAAAATTTCCTGATCTATAAGAACTGTTTTTATTTTTTTATTTGGACGTTTGCTCAATTGTTTTTTAAAAACCTCAAGAGACAAGCCATTTAAAGGTTCTGGTCCAAGATTTTTGATATCACTAAGCTCATCACGTTCATCTGTTTTAAAAAGTATTACTTTGGCAAACTTTCTCATGTCAGAAAAAGCCAGCTGTTTCCCGTTTGAGAAGCCCACTACAAAATGAATAAATTGGTTAAATGGATCTGAAAGAAATTTCTCCTTACTTTTCCAGATTTTTCCATCGAAATTGTATTTTCCATACAATAAATGACCAGTCATTTTCATATGAATTAGAATAGTTTTGTTATGACTCGAATGAATTAGAATGTTTTTTCCTCGTCTTTCAACAACCTTAACTTTTTCTCCTATAATTTGTTTTTTGAAATTTTTAAAATATTTTTCATTTTTAATCGTGTCTAACCTTTTGTGTGTCGTACGCAAAAAATAATCTGTCCAGACATCTCGGATAGTTAAATTTGGCAGGACTTCGTTTAATCCATTAACAGTAGTCGTTACTTCCGGTAATTCAGGCATCTATTTGTTTAAGTTCTTCAATGCGGATCTTACCTTTTCCTCAGTTGTATTTCCAGTTGTTTTTTTAAGCGCTTCACGGGCTTCGCGTTCGCCAAACCCAAGTGCTTTAAGAGCTTCAATTGCATCAACGTCTCCAGTAATCATGCTTGTTTCACCAGTTAATCCAGCAAGCTTATCTTTTAATTCAACAACAATTTTTTCGGCATTTTTCTTACCGATACCAGAAACTTTAGTTAAGTGTGTTGTGTCTCCAGAGGCAATGGCATGACGAAGATTAGGAAGTGTTGCAATAGAAAGAATGCTCATGGCTGATTTTGGCCCGATTCCTGAGACAGTGATTAAAAGTTCAAAAAAATCGAGCTCTTCTTTTGATCGAAATCCGTACAAATCTAGAGCATTTTCCCGAACAGCCAAGTATGTCCAAAACTCTGTAACAGAGCCTTTTTTTGACTCTAATCCAACAGTATTTGTATAAATTTTGTATCCTACTCCAGAAACATCCAGAGTAATCGATTTAAGGTCTTGATATATTACTGTGCCTTTGAGATGAGAAATCATGGCTCTATAATACTAAAGAAATCGAATTTCCACTATTTACAAAACAGAACTTGTGGTATAGTATGCACCTCATGCCTATTACAACATCAGCTAAAAAAGCTCTTCGAGGATCAATGCGAAAGCATGCTTTTAACGAGCATAAAAAAGAAGAAATCAATAAATCAATCAAGCAAATTAAAAGACTTATTACTCAAAAGAAAATAAAAGAAGCTCGAGAGTTCTTGCCTCAAATTCAGAAGATTTTAGATAAGTCAGCAAAAACTGGTTTAATTAAGAAAAATTCCGCAGCTCGTAAGAAATCAAGGATTGTCGCATTAGTTAAACGATCAGCCTAACAGGATTCCGGCTACAAGCCGGTTTTTTGTTGTATAATTTATTAATGCCTAAATATAAAGGTACCGGCGATCTGCTTGATCCAAAAGTCTACCGCTATCTTGTTAACCTCTGGACATTTATTCTCTACATTTCTATTCTTGTTGATTTTGTAATGCAAAATCGAATTGATGGATTTCTCGGTCCGATTTGTGCTGTTTATGTTGCGCTTCTTGCAGTTTACACTGCCGAAAAAGAATTTGAGAGATGGCACGACTACAATATCGGTCGTCATCCTGGAGAAATTTATGTTTTTATCTGGACTGTTTTAGTTGTTTGTTTACTCGTTTTAGAAGTTATTTATCATGGCAGCTATCATGTTCCCACTGAAGTTTATACAACTTATATTGTTGTAGTCGGAATTTTAGCCATTACACGAAAATCTCGATCGAATTATTTGTCTCGAAGAAAAAGAAATAGAAATTAGACAAGCTTCTGTGCTCTCGCCAAGAATCGAACTTGGATCGCAAGATCCGCAATCTTGCATTCTATCCATTAAACTACGAGAGCAAGGATTTGATTAAATTAGCATAAAAATTAACTAATTTCCAAATTTGGATGAAATCCGACGTGAGAAATTAAAAATGCGAGGAGCCTTAGTTAATGCTAAGGTGACGAGCATTTTTAATTTGGGAACGAGGAGTTCGCTAAATTTGGAAATTAGAAACCCAGGTAGATAAGGAGTTTTTCGAAGAAAGGTTCGAGGTGCTCTTGTTCAGGAAGATGATTAATTAATATTTGGTGAATGGCTTCTGGATCAACTGAATCAAGGAAAGCAACAATAAATGGCATAAAAATTTTTTTAGATTTAAAAATTATTCGAGGATGTCTGTCTCGAGTTTCAATCCAAAATGATTCCAGATTATTATAAGGATAGCGAATGTTGTTAAGCGTAACTCCCATTGGTCCGACTTCAATATCAATTAATTTTGGTTTTATCGAGGAAAAAAGAGTTAAGGTAAAAGAAGCCACAATAATAAGTATTGCAAAAATTATGTTATTTAAAATAATCGAAATCAAAGCGATTGAAATTGTGACAATTGCCACAATCCAATACCAATCTGTGGTTTTTTCTTGATGCAAATATTCGTGAGCTTTCCAGGAAATTTTATCCATAGATTTCTTTTTTTGGCGGCATTGCAGCCCAAATAGTCAGAACACAGACAAGAAGCGCCAAATTTTTTATAATATACTGACCTTCAAGCGTTGGTACAAATGGATGAACCCAAATTTCTTTGCCCATGACAAAAATCGGCAAAGTAGTTGTTATCATATGAAGACAAAACAAAATAACAGCAGTTTTTTCTAGCCCGGGAATAATAAAAAGAATTCCGACAAGCATTTCGAAGAGTCCGAAAAGAATAATAAACAAATTAAAGCTTAAAGTCGGCATCATTGGCCCGATAGTTTTAGAAAACAAACTTGCGACCATTGGACTTGCTGGACTCATGCCTATTACTTTTAATAATCCAAACCAAAAATAGATGACAAATAACGCAATGCGTGCAAACAAAACGCATGTTTGTCGAATATTCATACATTTATGTTAACATGTGAAAGTATTGTGTGCTACAATGCAATCGCTTTATTAGTATTTAAAAACCAATGAATAAAGGAACATTAATCGGACTAATTATTTTAATTATAATTATTGTTGGAGGATATTTTATATATAAGAATTCAAATTCAAGCACTCCTAACCCTGCTACAAATGGCGGAACAAGTGCACCGCTAGAGACAACCAATCCAAATGCAGCCTTACCTTTAATGGCTACAACAACACCTGCTGTCAAAGAGTTTACAGTTTCTGGAAAAAATTATTCTTTTACTCCAAACACTTTGACTGTTAAAAAGGGAGATCACGTAAAAATTACTTTTGTTGACACGCAAGGAATGCACAATTTCAAAATTGATGAATTTAATGCCTTGTCTAAAACACTTAAAGGAGGTTCGCAAGATGTAGTCGAGTTTACAGCAGATAAGACAGGACAGTTCCAATATTACTGTGCAGTTGGTCAGCATAGAGCAATGGGAATGTGGGGAACTCTAACTGTTACGGAGTAAACTTTAAAAAATAGAATTCTTTTTCACTATAACTTTTTCATCACCGGAATAATTTTTTGCTAAAAATTTTCCTCGCGCTCATGATTCACTCACTCCGCGATGCGCTGAAAAAGTTATAGTTCAACGAATTCTACATTTACTTGTAGTTACTCAATATACTTTTCACAGTATTAATTGGAATAGCAAAGCCAATGCTGTTTGCGCCTTGATCTGTGGCAACATTGATTCCAACAATATTTCCATTGAGATCCAATAATGGTCCACCAGAATTTCCTGGATTAATTGCAGCATCTGTTTGAATAACACCTCTTAATGTCTCAAGAGTTCCGCTTTCATCTGCAGCTGTTATAGAACGATCAAGTCCAGAAATAATTCCGACTGAAACCGAGTTGTTGTATTCACCCAGTGCGTTTCCGATAGCTGCAACTGTTTGACCAAGTTTTAGATTTGATGAATCACCGAGTGAGGCAATTGAATTATAATTTCCATTAATTTTAATTATAGCTATGTCGTTTTTTGGATCCGTATAAACAACCTCGGCGATTTTTTCGCTTCCATCTGAGAGAAGGACTTTGTATTGAGCATTTGGATCAAAGATCACATGTTTATTTGTCACAATGTAACCGTCATGTGTGAACAATATTCCAGTTCCAGCACCAACTTTTTGTAAAGTTTGTCCTACTTGTTTGTAAACAGGAATGCGAATATTGCCAAATCTTGGATCATCACCAAACGGGTTTTCATAACTTATTTGATATTGCGGTGCATATTGAGATATGACAATGGAAACAACAGCTGGTGCTTCTTTTGCCACTGCCGATGTTATTAATTGATCTTGGGATTTTGCTGCGACTGTTTGTGTTTGAACTGGATTAGAGGATTTGTTCGCTGCTGCAGAAATTTGAGCTACAGCATTTTTAGTCGCTGTGGCAATTGACGACTGTGTACCCTCGAGACTTGCAATTTGGGATTGGAGAGTTGCCACTTTAGAGTTCAGCAAATGATTTTGGTAAAGGGTTAAAAAACCAAAGATTCCTACTCCAATCATTAGCATTGCTACAACGACAGCAATTGTTTGTAATGCATTTTTTCTCATGGCAGTAACTACTACATCAGTATGAGAAAAAATATTTCACACGTCTCTACATTTTTATGAAGAAATTAACGTAAGAGCTCTTGAACAAAATAAGGGAAGCTCGCGGTTACTAAAATTCCTCTTAGTCGTAGGGGATTATCTTGGTAAACTCCTTTATAAGTTGTTCGATAAGTTAAGTAACCTGCATCTTTTGCTAAATCAATTAAGTCGGAATTTGAATACCCATAAGGCGAAGCAAAATGATTTACAGGTTTTCCTAAAATCGCTTCCAAAGTTTTCTTGCTATTTGTCATTTCAATATTTACTTGGTCCAATTGCAGATTTTTGAAAAATGGATGGCTTACACTATGACTTTCAAAAATCATTCCGGCGTTTTCCATCTCTTCAATATTACTTGTCGAGAGAAAATGATTTTTATTTATTGAATTTGTAAAAATATAAAATGTGGCCTGCATGCCGTATTTTTTTAAGAGTGGAAATGCATATTTGTACTGATTTTGCCAACCATCATCAAAAGTTAGAACCACTGGTTTTTGTCCGGGTGTGGTTGTGCCATTTTTTAAATCATTAGCTACATCATCAAGACTAATTGCTGTAAATCCATTATTTTTTAAATATTTCAGCTGACGCTCAAATAATTGAGGAGAAATTTCATATGCCTTAAGTTCTGCTGAATCATTTTGATTAATAGGCCGCACACTATGATAAATAAGTATTGGAATTTTCAATGCTCCGGGCAACGGTGTTTCTTCCGGTTCATTTTGAAAAGATTTTTCAATACTTTCATCATCTATAATCTGAATCGGGGCTTCTTTTTTTGTAACTTTTGTAACACTAAAAATTTTAATTTTGCTAAGCAACCCTGCAAATGCATCTCCTAGATTTTTAAATGCAAGATAAATGGTTGCAAACAAATTTGAACTAGAGGCCACTTTTTTGTTTACCATAATAGTTTGGGTTTGAACTAAAATTGAACTAGTTGCAGTTTTTAAATACAAAGCAGAGACATAAGTTCCTGCGGAACTATAATTATGGTTTAAACTAAAATTTTTAGATTTACAATAATTATTCGATACAGAAATTGTAGTGGTGCTTTTATCGCCATATCCAAAATTGTAAATTGAAGCTAAACAAGATTTGTTGTTGTTCACTGAACCATTAAATGAAACAGAAAGAGGCGCTGTTCCGGCAACTGGGTTAGCAGTATATGATCCAAAAGCTGCACCAGGAGGGCCTGTAGGCGTCGTATTTGGAGTCGCTACAAAAGTAGGGTTTAATACAATGGTAGTTGAACACTGCATCGGTCCAAGTGGCCCAGATAATTTAATAATATAAGTATGCGTGCTTGAGGCAACAAAAGTTTTACTTCCACTCAAATCTGCTCCTGAACCATCATCAAAAACCACTCGATTTGCTCCTGTTGTGTACCATGAAAGTGTTACTTCTGTAGGTGAGTCAATTATATTTGTATCAGCTTCAAGATCACAAGATAAAACGGGTGTTGCGTATCGTTCAATATTCAGTCCATAAAGAAGTTCCGGAAGGGCACTGCCATTAATCCAGCCAGCATCTAATAAGTCGAGAGAATTATTTGACCAGATAAAATTGCTGGTGCTTTTAAGATCATAAAAAGTTTTACCAAAATCAATTATTTTATCGCCCAGCAAAGTTGTTTTTACAGTATAAGAGTCATCTACCGGAGTAATTAATCCATCAAGATCAAAATAATAGTTTGAACCTGCAGGAATTTCTATCGGAGGATCAAATAATGTCGTTGCAATTGATGATGTTGCATCAAATTCTGTCGTTCCGATTGATCCGTCAGTTTCTCCAATAATAGGAGATGAATAAAGTAGATCCGTAAATCCATATAGAGTAAGAGTGTCTATTGTAGCGGCGTCCAACCTAAGATTAAAAGTAAGTTTGGCAATTTTTACATTTTGTGTTGCATGAATTTTAAATCGCATTAAATGTCCATCAATAACATCGTACGGCGCTAAAGTTTGATCTAATGCTAGTGTTGGTGCTGTAGCTCCAATAAAAAGGCTGCCTCTATCTAAAATTATTCCGCCCGAAGAAAGTGTGACAAAGTATTCTCCAACAGAAATTGGTGGGTAAATTGTTGTTGACCATCTCTCTTCGTTAACGTCTAAATTTTTTGCTACAAGTATTTCGCCTGTGCTCGATGCAGAGATTTCTAGATGCAGAGGAGCAATTAAATTACTGGCTGTTCCAGTCAAAGTTGGGTTCGATTTAAGAGAAGTTATTATTTTATAATCGAGAGCAGCTTTCGGAGGCGGTATTTTGGTCGCAAATAGAGAATTTACCTGAATTAGAAGAAAAAAAAGTCCAAAAAAGATATACACATACGATTTGCCTAGACTCTTAAGTTTCAATGGTATAATCTGTTGAGACTTCATTTTTATTAATAATATAACGTATATGGCAAAAACAAAATGGATTTGGGTGTTGGTAATTATAGTAGTTGTTATTGGTTTATGGTGGTTTGGTGTATTTAATATGTTCGGAAACCAAGCAGCTGTTTTTACCAGCCAAGATTCATCACTTTCTCCTACAGTACTTAGAGCTGAACTTGCAAATATATATGCAAAACTTACTGTGGCAACAAAACCACTGGGCACAGCTCCAACTCGTGAACAAATCAAAACTGCAGCAGATGCAATTAATGTTGCAAACTCGCTGATTCTGGCATTTGCCTCAAAACTTCAGGCAGTGGCGATTAATGCAAAAACAACTGGAGCAAAAATACCAGACAGCAAAGCACTCGCTGATTTGTTAGTTCAAGTATCAAATTCCGGTTCACTTGCAGGAACTGCTGTTGGGAATGCATTAGGTTCAAGTTCTACACCTGCACAAGTCCGAATTTCAGCTTCACAAATAATTAGTGCTCAAGCAATGCTAAATGTTGCTCGTATTGATCTCCAAAAAATCGCAAACGGATTAGGAATTAAGTAATTGCATTCTCTCAAAATCCTGTTAAGATAGCACCATGAACCCTACAGGAATTCCAGATTTTCCAACGTGGTTAATGGTATTAATATTGCTCTGGTCAATTCCATGGAAGGGAGTTGCCCTTTGGAAAGCTGCACGTTTGTCTCATAAAAAATGGTTCATCCTTCTACTTATCGTCAATACGATCGGTATTCTTGATATCGTTTATATCAGATTTATTGCTAGGAAATATACTGTTGAAACAATTGAAGGAAAATAATACGGAAGCGTGGCAGAGTGGTCTAACGCACTCGTCTTGAAAACGAGAGTCTCGCAAGGGACCGTGAGTTCGAATCTCACCGCTTCCGCAGTCATGATTAATCAAAAAATCTCTTCAGGTACAGCCCACAAAATTCCAGATGATTTAAAAAAAGCCCTTATTTCTTCACCAAAAGCTCTTTCTCTATGGGAGAGTATTACTCCGCTTGCCCGAAATGAATGGATTTGTTGGACTGTTTCTGTCAAAAAAATTGAAACACGAAAAGATCATGTTAGGAGAGTTATCTCTGAATTAATTGAAGGAATGAGACGGCCTTGTTGCTGGTCAGGATGTATTCACCGACATGATAAAGCATTGAGCCCATCCCAAAAATTTGTAAAAGACCGAAAAAAACTATGAAATACTTAGGTATTGATTACGGAGAAAAAAGAGTGGGTATTGCAATATCTGATGCAGAAGGGAAATTAGCTTTTCCTCATAAGGTTTTAGTAAATGGAGAAAAATTAATTGAAGAAATTTTAAAAATTTCCAAAGAACAAGGTATTGAAAAAATTATCGTTGGCGACTCAAAAGATTTTAAAGGAGAAAATAATAAAATAATGGAAAAAATTCTGCCATTTGTGCAAAA
The DNA here is from genome assembly GCA_003173855.1 of Candidatus Zambryskiibacteriota bacterium. Taxonomy (GTDB): domain Bacteria; phylum Patescibacteriota; class Minisyncoccia; order Phycocordibacterales; family DATDWN01; genus C7867-006. The sequence goes on from PPGI01000004.1 coordinate 10,731, forward strand.
TTTGAAATCAAAAACTAATTTAGAAGTCTTAATGCATCCAGAGTTTTTAACTTCACAAGAAGCGCGACGTTTGCAAGGAAAAAATGATATGCTTGATGCATCAGCCGCAGCACTTATTTTAAAAAGTTATTTAGATACTCATGATAACAATTGAGGATTTTAAAAAATTAGAAATTAAAGTTGGTCACATTCTTTCTGCTGAACCTGTAGAAGGATCGGAAAAATTGCTTAAACTTTCTGTTGATATGGGGGAAGAATCTCCACGGCAAATTGTTTCAGGGATTGCTGCTTATTTTCTAGACCCGAACGAACTAATAGGTAAAAAATGCGCTTTTGCAGCGAATCTCGAACCACGAACAATCATGGGACTGGAAAGCCAGGGCATGATCCTTGCTGTTTCGGGCGATAATTTTTTCTCACTTCTCGAAGCTTCGGCGAATACTCCGCCAGGTAGCAAGGTTAAGTAATTGGAAAGCTAAATTCCTTTGGTATAATTAGTTCATGAAATTAGAGAAGCTTTTTGTCGCCTTTCCACCTCCCAAGTTTCTTCTTCCGCCATTCACTGGCCTTGCTTTCTCCGATTCAGGCATTCGAGCAATTCAGTTTAGTCGTAAGGGCAACGAATTTAAAATTGATAAATACAAAGAATTATCACTTGCTCCAGGAATAATTTCTAACGGGCAAGTTAATAACGAAGAAGTTCTCGTCAAAGCCCTCCAAGATTTAAAGAGAGAGCTAAATTTAAAATATGTAAAAACTTCTCTTCCAGAAGAAAAAGCTTATCTTTTTACAGCAAAATTGCCGATTGTTCGCGGGGACGAATTATTAACTGCCATTGAATCAAAAATTGAAGAAAATGTTCCCGTTCCCCAAAATGAATTAATTTTTGATTACAAATACAAAGAGCATAGAGAAAAAGAACATTTGGATGTGGTTGTTTCAACTCTGCAAATTAGCGTTGCCGAAACTTATGTACGTATTGCCGAAAAAGCCCAAATAAATCTTTTATCTCTTGAAATTGAGTCTCATGCAATTGCTCGAGCTTTATTTTCGGAAAATTCTTCCGGGACATCACTTGTTGTTTATTTTGGACTGGAAAAAGTTGGATTATTTGTGGTTCGTGATCGAATTGTTAATTTTACATCAACAATTCCGATTAAGGGTGATTCTTTAGCAAATTTGGATTTCATCTCTCAAGAGATAAAAAGACTTTTTATGTATTGGCATTCACTGAAAGATAATGTGGATAGACCTGAAAGAAAAATCACTGAAATTGTCGTTTGTGGCGAGAATTTTTCTCCAGCTGTAGTTGAATATCTTTCGACACACAACCAAACTAGAACAATTTTAGGCAATGTCTGGACCAATGTTTTTGATATAAATAAAATAATTCCAGAAATTCAATTTACTGATTCTTTAAAATATGTAGCTGCTATAGGTTTAGCTTTGCCATCAGAAAATTTATTGTAAAATGTTTAATTTATTACCTGAAAACTTAAAACAAAAAATTAAATCGGAATATAAAATCCGCCTGCTTATTGCCATATTGATATTCGTTGTCTTTCTTGAGTTTACTTTTCTTGCATTACTTGCACCATCTTGGCTCTCTTCTTATTATCGAAAAAAAGAAATGCTGGTTAATGAGGATGCAAAAATAGTAGCTCAATTAGCATCAAGCACCAGTTCTATTATTAGTACAATACAATTAACAAATAATCGTCTTAGAACTCTGGATAATTCATTTCAATATCCATCTGTTGCACCTGCACTTAATGTAATTCTTTCTAAAAAAACCAATTCAATTCACATAAATCAACTTTCATTTACATTAAATAATGACAAAAACAAAACAGCAAGTATTGCCTTAAGCGGAATTTCGGCTACTCGTGAAGCTCTTGTTTCATTTTCAAAAAATTTACAAAATTCTGGAGTATTTAAAAGTGTCGATCTGCCCGTGTCATCTCTAACCAAAGATTCCAATTTAGAATTTTCTATAAATATTATTTTATAACTTATGGGAACTCAAAAATTAAAACAATATTTTGTTCTTTTGGGGATTCTTATAATTTTGCTTAGTGCAGCAATATATTTTGTTTGGACCGATCTTAAAAATAAAAATGAAATTATAGCAGAGATCAATAATGATCTATCAACACAGTCGAGCAAACAACTATTTCTGGCTTCTATGGAACAACAAGTAAAAACCCGAGAAGATGATTTAGACAAAGTTAACGGCTCAATTATAGGAACCGATAAAGACGTGGATTTTATTGAAAATCTAGAATCATTGGCAAAATCAAATAATTTAAAAGTTAGTATTGATTCGCTTGCTCTTCAAGACGATTCGTCACTTACCACTAGCAAAGTTTCTTTTTTTAATATTCGAGCAAAAACTACTGGGGATTGGACAGGAACGTATATTTTCTTATCAGAACTTGAGTCATTACCATTGAAAGTTAAAATAAATAAAATTAATTTAGTAAATACAACTAATGAAGTGAATGGCGAGGTAAGAAAAGTCGGCTCTGTTGGAAATACTTGGGAATTAGATTTTGATATGACTGTTTTAAAAATGAAATAACATGTCTAAATTTACAGAAAAAATAAAAATTTGGTATGAAAAAATCTTAAGTCTTTCTCGGATTGAAAAAAGACATAAATTAAGTCCTGTCCGTGATTGGAGAATTATGCTAAGCACTGCTTTTATAATTTTATCTTTGGAAATAATTTTTACTTTTTATTTGTACGAAGAAATTGATAAAGGAAAATTTTTTCAAGTTGATGAAACTAATTCAGGGCAACAAGTTAAATTGAATGATATTTTACTTCAGAAAATTGCTGGCCAAGCTTCCGAAAGAGAAACACAATTTAATAAATTAAAACAAGGCGGCGGAATTAAAGGGGAGCCTTCAGCCTAGTATGGTCAGGCATAATTTTCTGCTGAAAATTTGCCCTACCCGACCTCGTGCCTACGCGCTCCGGTTCACACATGTGTGCCCTCGCGAGGAATCGAACCTCGAACGGCGGCTTAGAAGTCCGCAGTTATATCCATTTAACTACAAGGGCGTGGTATTTACATTACCACATTTTTATTACATTTGAGAATCAGCACTTGGGCCGTAAATTGATGGGACCTTGCCTCCCATAGGACGCAAATGTGTTGAAAGCTGGCCACGATGGTGAATTAAATCGAGCAAAAATTCCCAAGCAACATGTCCGCGAGGAGCTTCCCAAACCATTTTGCCTGCCATCCACATTTGTGCAGGTTTTGCCCAATCCTTTTCAGACATTTTCTTTGCAATATTTCCTGCTGATTTCATTTGTTTTACGAATTCTTTTCTTACATCTTCTGCAGTTTTCCATGCAGGTTTTGGCCAAGAAGAAAAATCTAATTTGCCATTTTTTAGGATTGCAGGAAACATTCCCGATTCTGATCCAAATGTATGAGATAGTAATTCAAATGTACTTCGTGATTTTGGATCATGCTTGTACGAGTGCCTTGATTTCGGTACGGCTTCAACAGCTTTCATAACTCTTTCAAAACGAGGCAATTCACTTTTCAAAGTTTCAATAAATAGTTCTCGGTCTGTCATAAATAAATTTTAATAATAATCAAATCATTATACTTAAATAAAAATGTAGAACAAATGATTCCTTGAAAAAGCCTATAATTTAGAGTATTGTTTCTCTATTGCGGGATTAGCTCAGTTGGTTAGAGCAATTCATTTACACTGAATAGGCCGGGGGTTCGAGTCCTCCATCCCGCACTTGATGCAACCTACTATTTTATACGAAGACAAAGATATTCTGGCAATAAACAAACCAGCAGGTTTAGTTGTTCATAATGATGGAAAAACAAAAGAACCGACTCTAACCGATTGGATTTTAGAGAAATATCCTGATTTAAAAGAGGTTGGTGAGCCAGAACGAGACAGTAATGGGAATGTTATTTATCGTCCAGGAATCGTTCATAGACTCGATCGAGAAACTTCAGGTGTAATGCTTGTTGCAAAAAATCAAAAAGCTTATGAGTACCTAAAAAATCAATTTAAAAAACGAGAAATAAAAAAAATTTATCATGCATTTGTCTGGGGAAATTTTAAAGAAAAAGAGGGAATAATTGACCGATCAATTGGAAGAAGCTCTTCCGATTTTCGCAAATGGTCAGCACAACGTGGGGCAAGAGGAGAAATGCGGGAAGCAGTAACAAATTATAAAGTTATTTCAGAAAATAATGATTATTCTTTTGTTGAAGTTAGACCAGAAACTGGCAGGACGCATCAGATTAGAGTTCATTTTAAGGCCATCAATCATCCATTAGTTTCTGATAAATTATACGGTCCAAAAGTCCCAAATACATTAGGATTTAACCGTCTAGCCTTGCATTCATCGGAAGTAACATTTAGAGATTTAAATAACCAAAATCATACAGTTTCTGCGCCATATCCTGCAGATTTTGAAGAAGCAATTATATTATTGCAAAAGTAAAAAAGGTGTGTTAGATTAAGGCTCTTATGGCAGACCAAGGAATACAAGTGCAGTCACCAGTTAAAATCGAAGATCGAAAAAAACTCTCACTTTGCGCAGGCGATACTGTTCGTGTTTGGCAAAAAATTGTTGAAAAAGGAAAGACTCGTTTGCAGGCTTTCGAAGGCTTAGTTATTGCTGTTAAACACGGCAAAGAGGCAGGGGCTACATTTACAGTTCGAAAAGTTACATCTGGTGTGGGAGTTGAGAAAATTTTTCCACTCTATTCTCCAATGATTGATTCAATTGAAACAATTAAACGATCAGAAGTTCGTCGAGCAAAACTTTATCACATCCGAGAAAAAGCAGCTAAAGAAATCCGCCGACAAATGAGAAATATTGCCGAACTTCCAGAAGTTCAAACTGAAGAAGCTGTTGTAGAGGAAAACAAAGAATAAGTCCACTTGACTAAATATATATAAGTGTTACTATCTAAAAAGACTTTCACAAGGAGATGTAGATGGAGTTTCTCATTGAAGCTTGGGCGGTGTTTTTAGGTGTTGCATTTACCATATCAGTTGGTGCCTTATATGGAGTACTTGCTACTATTATAGAGGGTTACGCAATATCTATCCTCTGGAAATGGTTTGTAGTACCTGTATTTCATTCACCTGAATTAAGTATTGTGCAGGCCATTGGTTTAACCATTATCGCTACACATATACGAGGAGGTAATTGGAAGACTCTACAGGAATGGAGTAAATCAAAGAGAAAAAAGAAATTCACGACAAAAGAAACTGTTTGGCAAATTGTTTTTCCATTCCTCGGTCCGCTGCTATCTCTTGCTTTTGGTTGGATTGTTCTCAAGTTTTTCTGATAAAAAATCAGAAAAACAAAAGGGAGGCGTCGCCTCCTTTTTGTTTTGAATAAAATTTAAGTGCCCAGGAGAGGACTAGACTCTTACAGAGTCTGTACACCTGTTCTATTTTTTGCTTCGAAACTCACAAAAAAATTATCACAGGTTTTCAAATCCTCTCGCACATGCTCCCAGCATGTGATTTCCGGTGCCCAGGAGAGGATTTGAACCTCCACACCTTACGGCACACCCACCTCAAGGGTGCTTGTCTACCAATTTCAACACCTGGGCTAAACGTTTGCAGTATATCTAAACTATAGATTTTTAGCTATTTTTCTGTTAAATTGAAGCGCAATGGTGGCTATGGTGTAGCAGTAGCACAAGAGCTTGTGGAGCTTTTAGTTCCGGAGCATCCCCGGATAGCCACCCCAAAAAGGTAGTTTTTGTGTGTGTGATATACTAATCACTTATGAAAATTTTGTGGTCCTACTTAAAAAAATATTGGAAACTTTGCGTATTGGTTGTTGTCCTCGCTATTGTAAACCAAGTTTTTTCTTTATTTGAGCCTATTATCTTTCAGAGGATTATTGATAAGTATGCGTTACGTTTCCACGAAATTAGCCGAACTGAATTTTTTCATGGCACTATTTTTCTATTGCTTGTTTTTGTTGCAAATGCATTTATTTCTCGTATTGCAAAGAACTTTCAAGATTATTATTTAAATACCATAAGTCAGCGTTCTGGTGCGGATATGTATCGAGAAGGAGTGAAGCATTCTCTTGATCTTCCTTACATGATTTTTGAAGATGAGAGAAGTGGAGAAACATTAGGAAAATTACAGAAAGCTCGTCAAGATACAGAAAAATTGGTGATAGACACAATAAATGTAGTCTTCATGTCGGTTATTATTTTGGCTTTTATTTTGATCTACGCCGCTTTCGTTTATTGGGTTATTCCTCTTATTTTTATAGCAATGTTTGGTATTGTCAGCACGATCACAATAATCTTTTCAAGAAAAATTAAAGAAGTTCAGCAAATTATAGTTAGAGAAACAACAGCGCTTGCTGGTGCAACAACTGAATCTTTACGAAATATAGAGTTGGTAAAAGCACTCGGCCTTGCAAATCAGGAAGTATCGAGACTCAACGGCGTAACAGAAAAAATTCTAGCTCTTGAATTAAAAAAACTTCGATATTTGCGCATGCTTGATTTTATACAAGGAACTGTCACCAATTTTATTAGATCCGGACTCTATCTTTTCTTGTTTTATTTAATTTTTATCGAAAAAATCACATTTGGTCAGTATCTTTCTCTAAACATTTATTCATTCTGGCTCTTCTTTCCTATGCAACAAATCACCACTTTTATTGGTACTTATCGTCAGGCAGAGGCATCACTTGCAAATTATTCCAAACTCATGGAAACAGAACCTGAACCTAAAGCTTTAAATCCTAAATCATTAGGAAAAATTAAAGATCTTTCATTTAAAAATATTTCTTTCGGATATAAATCTTCTGATGTAAAAGCTCTGTCTGATATTTCTTTTAAAGTATCTACTGGAGAGACAATAGCTTTTGTTGGCCCCTCAGGTTCTGGCAAGACTTCATTAGTTAAGCTTTTGGTAGGTTTGTATGAACCATCTGAAGGCTCAGTAATTTATAACGATATGCCACAGAGTGAAATCGACAAGGAAGAATTGCGCAAACAGATTGGTTTTGTAACTCAAGAAACTCAACTTTTTTCTGGTACTATCCGCGAAAATTTATTGTTTGTAAATTCAGGTGCTAGTGATGAAGAATGCCTAGATGCTTTGAACAAGGCTCAATGTCAAAATTTACTTGAACGCGGAGGCAAGGGTTTGGATACTGTAATTGGCGAAGGTGGAGTGAAAGTTTCTGGTGGAGAAAAGCAAAGACTTTCTATTGCCAGAGCATTGCTGCGAAATCCTAACATTCTTATTTTTGATGAGGCAACCAGTGCTCTCGATTCTATTACTGAAGGAGAGATAGAGAAAACTATTCGCGATATTTCAAAACTTCACGAGCATATAACTGTTCTTATTGCGCATCGATTATCGACTATTATGCATTCCGATAAAATATATGTGTTAGAGAAAGGAATTGTAATTGAGACTGGAACTCATGATGAACTCTTGGAAAAGAAGGGCTTGTATCATGCTATGTGGAGACAACAAATTGGTGAACGAGCATAAGTTGATCTTCATGAAATATGAACTATCAGATAGAACTTTTAGAAGTTTTCATTTCTTCTTAGTATAGTTAAGATATGAATAAACCAAAAGTTTTAACTGAAGAAGAAATAAAAAGTGCACTAAATGATTTGTCAGGTTGGACATATAGAGACAATAAAATTTCAAAGGAATTTAAATTTTCTGATTACGTAGGATCTCTGTCATTTATAAATCGGATGGTAGCATATTTCCAAGAGATGGATCACCACCCTGACACGCATATTTTTTACAGCACGGTTAAATTTGAACTCACGCGTTTTGATTCCGGAGAAAAAGTAACAGATCGTGATATTGAGGTTGCTAAAAAAATCGAGGAAACTTATAAAACTGAAAACAAACTATAATGAACGGCTTCAAACAATTTATTTTGCGTGGAAATGTTGTGGATTTGGCGGTTGGTGTTGTTATTGGTGCAGCTTTCAGCAGTGTTGTAAATTCGATTGTTAAGGATTTTGTAACACCGCTCATATCAGCTATAGCCAAAGTGCCTGATTTTTCTAATCAATTTTTTACGTTAAACGGCAGCAAATTCATGTACGGAGATTTTTTAAACAATTTAATATCCTTTCTTATAGATGCGGCAGTAATTTATTTTTTTATTGTTCTTCCTATAAACAAATTAGTACAGTTCAATAAAAAACCTCCCCCTCCTGAAACAAAAAAATGTCCTGAGTGTTTAAGTGATATTCCAGTCGGAGCAAAACGTTGTTCACAGTGCACATCTATACTCGAACAATAATTGATATAATTAGTGTGTTCTTTTAGCACATAAAATATCAATATGAAGAAATATTTTGTCGAGGCTTTAGGTACGTTTGCGCTTTCTCTAACAGTGGCGTTGTCCTTGGCCGGGAGGTTTAGTATTGGCACGCCAGTTTTAGCAGCACTCGTACTTGCATTATTTGTTTATTCTGTTGGACACATTTCTGGTGCACACATTAATCCAGCAGTGACAATCGGTCTTTGGTCGATTAAAAAGATTCGATCCGCAGAAGCTATAAATTATATTGGCAGTCAATTTGTCGGTGCAGCGGTGGCTTATTTTTTGGCATCATCAGTTGGCCACGTCGGAGTTTCGGCAGGAGTTCACGTTTCTAATTCTTTAATGACCGGATTTGCAGAAACACTAGGCGCCTTTTTCTTTACGTTTGGTCTGTCTTCAGTTGTCTATGACAGAGTTTCGCAAGGAGCTTCAGGAGTGGTTGTTGGCGGTTCGCTATTGCTTGGAATATCAATCGCCTGGTTTCTTGGTTCAAATGGAGTTATAAATCCTGCAGTTTCTCTTGGAGCGGGATCATTTGGATTAATGTATGTTCTTGGTCCAATTGTAGGTGGAGTACTTGGCATGCAAGTCTACAAAGCCATTGAAGATTGATGAGTAATTTTCGGACGTACCTTGAAACAAAAAAATACAAGACTCGGTTTAGAACGGAGTTTATTACTATTACAAAAGACGTAGAAACTGCAATCAAAAAATCAAAAATTAAGCAGGGAAGTGTTTTAATTCAAACGCACCATACAACATGCGGTGTTTGGGTTAACGAAAACGAAAAAAATTTAATCGGCCCGACAGAAGAGCTAGGCTACACTGCAGATTTGCGAAAGGTTCTAGATCGATTTGCTGATCCGATGCACGACTACGGTCACAATGATGTTCGAGATTCAAAAAATAAAGGAGGTAAACGAAATACGCATTTGTGTGAACCAGATGAGAACGGAATTATACAGGAATGCATAAACGGCCATGCCCATGCACAAGGCATGATTTTGCAATCGTCACTTTCGATGATTGTAGATAAAGGTAATCTTCACAAAGGTCGCTGGCAAGAAATTATGCTTGTCGAGCTTGATCATGATAGGGAACGACAGGTTTCGTTTTTAATACAAGGAATTCAATGATCATGACTGAATCAAATTTGCCAGTCCTATTATTTTTAGGAATTATTTGGGCCAATATTATTTCGGAAGCAATAAAGAATATTCGAGTTTTTATTTTATTAAGATATGTAAAATCCAAATATCCTGATTGGGATAGGATAAAAATGGAGCAACCAGGTTTTGGTAATAGATGGGCACGATATTATAGATGGTTTGAAAAAGTTGCGTTTTTAAAAGGTGATAAGAAATTAAGTATTAGAGTAAAGAAAATTGAAAAAATTAATAGCGTAGTTTTTTATTTTAGTTTATTTCTTTTAGTATGTGTTATTCTTCTACAATACAAAATACATGGAAACTTTAATCCTATCAGCGGATACCTACCATAATTCAGGGTACGAATTACTCGATAGTGGCAACGAAGAAAAGCTAGAACGGTATGGCAATATAATAATGTCTCGTCCTGATCCACAGGCAATCTGGAAAAAATCTCTCTTGGAAGACGAATGGAAAAATGCTGACGCAAAATATATTCGCGAGGGTTCGACTGGCAAATGGGAATTGAAAGAAGGAATTCCGGAAACTTGGCAAATAAAGTTTGCTGACTTTGTTTTTAATTTAAAATTTCTTCCTTCAAAACACCTCGGACTTTTCCCGGAGCAATCAGCACATTGGAAATGGTTAGAGGAAAAAATAAAATCATCTGGCCGAGAAATATCAGTTTTAAATCTATTTGCTTACACAGGCGGTGTGACAATGGCTTGCGCACATGCCGGAGCTAGCGTGGTGCATTTAGATGCTTCAAAATTTGTTGTCGATGCTGCTCATAAAAATTTGGATGATTCGGGACTTGGCGACAAACCCGTGAGATTTATCGTTGATGATGTTCGTAAATTTGTTGAACGAGAAATAAAAAGAGGAAATAAATACGATGTCATTTTGCTTGATCCACCAGTTTATGGCAAAGGTGCAAACGATGAGGTTTGGAAAATCGAAGAAGATCTTTTGCCGTTTCTAATTAGATTGAAAGAACTTTGGTCAGAAAATCCTCTTGCCATGATTCTAAATGGCTATTCTTCAATTTATTCGCATATGACTTATAAGCAAATGCTGGGTGAATCTGTTGACAATTTAGGTGGGGAAATTCAATCAGGAGAACTTCTAATACGAGAAAATTCCGGCAGGCTTCTTCCCTCAGGTATTTTTGCTCGTTGGTCAAAATAACATGCATTCAATCGATCTTTTTATTCAACAATATTTTGCAAGTGTTCGAACTGCTGGGTTAACAGAGGTGATGTATCTTGTTTCTACACTTTTCAATTTTTCTATTTATTTTGTTTTGCTGTCAGTTTGCATCGCTTTACTTATTTGCTGCATTAGAAATATTCGATATATGTTGTTGTTTGTCGCATCACTTATCGCTGGCGGAATAATTGTCTATATTTTAAAAATAATTCTTAATGTTCCACGTCCAGAAGATGCGGTATATGTTGCTTTTGGTCAAAGCTTGCCGAGCTATCATGCCGCGCTCGTGACAATCTTTTTTGTGATGCTCATGTATATTTTTGATGATTATTTCCCATCATTACCTCGGATTATCTTTAATAGCATCTGCACCTCCATTATTCTTGTGGTTTCATTTTCTCGCGTATATCTTGGTGTTCACTGGTTTAGCGATGTGATCATTGGAATTCTTCTTGGATCGGTGATTTCGTACTGCGCCATAGTCGTTTTTCGGCATGTCATAGAGTAGATACTCCATACGTCTATGATAAAATAAGAGTAGCTTTTATTAATTAATTTTTTTCTATGTTTAATCAATTAAATGATGTCCAGCGAGGAAGATTATTCAACGCTGTTCTAACAGTTGTAATTTTGCTTGGTGTTTATTTAGCAGCAGCTTCGGTCAATGCATTTAAGTCGAACGAATATATTGGTCGGGGAGAATATCCAGCAAATTCTATTACAGTTTCTGGTACCGGTGACGCTTATGCCGTACCGGACACAAGCACTATTTCTTTTTCTGTAACCGAAGAAGCAAAAACTGCAAGTGCAGCTCAAGATGCGTTAAATAAAAAAGCTAATGCGATTATTGCCGCTGTCAAAGATTTGGGAATTGATTCAAAAGATATTCAAACAAATTATTATAATTCTTATCCAAAGTACGAATACTCATCTGCTGTTTGTCCCGAGCCACAACCAATGATTTACAGCGGATCATCTGTATCTGGCCAAGCAATAAAAGGTACAGCACCATACTATTGTCCACCAGGAAAACAAACACTTACTGGTTATGAAGCAACGGAGACAGTGACTATTAAAGTTAGAAAAACTCAAGACGCCGGAGCAGTGTTATCAAAAGTAGGCGAATTGGGTGCAACAAATGTTAGTGGTCCAAATTTTTCAATCGATGACATGGATTCTATCCAAGCCGAGGCTCGTGACAAAGCAATTGCCAACGCCAAAGAAAAAGCAAACGTTTTAGCAAAATCTCTTGGAGTAAAACTTGGCAAGGTTGTTAATTTCCAAGAACCTGGACAGCCAATTTACTACGCTATGGATAAGGCAATGGGGGCAGGGGTTTCCTCACCAGCTCCGACTATGCCGGATTTCGAGACGGGACAGAATAAAGTAACCTCTAACGTCACAATTACCTATGAAGTAGACTAGCTCAGGTCTTTTTGTCCGATTTCTGCGTTACTCGCTCCGGTTCTCCCTCACCTTACTCTTGTAAGGCTCAGTTCGCTCCTCACTCGCGCCTTGAACTCGAACAAAAATCCTCTGAGCATCTCACCTCGGATTTCATTCAAATTTGAAAGTTTGGAATACTTGACAATATAACAAGTACATGCTATCTTTAAACGAGGTGATTTAGCAAAAATCCTGTCGGAATACTCTTACGGGGTACAGAGTTAATTACAGAATCCGACTGCTAAGTTAGCGACCAGACTCCCCACAGGGAACTCAACTATCTGCTATTGAAGAGATGGCGGGGGAAACTGTTAAGAAAGTCTGGTGCGATACCACCCGTGGCCCACTCTGATTAGCCAATAAGGCGAAAGGTTTATAAGAGGGCCACTTTTTTATTTGACTAAATTTTTAAAAGGAGTAGTATTCATTTTGACCCCGAGAGGGGATTTTTAATAACACAAAATCTATGTCATTAATGTCATATTTACGAGACACACAAGCAGAACTAAAACATGTGGCTTGGCCATCTAGAAATCAAGCAATAGCTTTTACTATTGTCGTGGTCGCGATTTCCATTCTTGTTTCATTTTTCTTGGGATTTTTTGATTATCTTTTCCATTTAATTTTGCAAAAATTCGTAATATAAAAGCATGTCAAAATCGCAATTAAACACAGGTCGCAATTGGTACGTCATCCACACTTATGCTGGATATGAAAACGCAGTGATGCGAAATCTAAAACAGCGTATCGAGTCTCTTGGCATGGAAGACAAGATTTTTAACGTCATTGTTCCAACAGAAAAGAAAATTAAAATCAAAGGAGGAAAACGTGTAGAAGAAGAGGAAAAAATTTATCCAGGATACATTTTAGTGGATATGATTGTGACTGAAGATTCATGGTTTGTTGTCAGAAATACTCCTCGAGTGACTGGTTTTGTTGGTTCTGGAGTCTATCCTGTACCTATTGATCCAAAGGAAATCGAAGTTCTATTTAGTCGAATGAATGCCGGAGACGTTAAACATAAGATTGATTTACAGTTAAATGATGCTGTTAAAATTGTCGATGGTCCATTCAAGGATTTGGAAGGCAAAGTTAACGAAGTTGATGAGGAGAGAGGCAAAGTTAAAGTCCTTGTCGCTATGTTCGGTAGGGAGACACCAGTCGAACTAGATTTTCTTCAAGTTAAGAAAATCTAGTTCTAAACTTTCAAATTTGGCGAACTCCTCGCTCCCAAATTAAAAATGCTCGTCACCTTAGCATTAACTAAGGCTTCTCGCATTTTTAATTTCTCACGTCGGATTTCATCCAAATTTGGAAGTTTCTAATCAGTGTTTGACTTAAAAGTTTTTAGTAATAGGATGAAATTGGAGGTGGATTTTGGCTAAAAAGCTTTCAAATCAAGACGTAGCACTTCGCAAGGCTGTGGAAAAGCGAGAGAAGTTTCTTAAGGTAGTGATTTCGGCTGTCAAAAAGATTCTTTGTGCGCATGGATTACAGACGAAACATGAAGTTTGTAGCTCACACACGCATGTAGTCTGGGAACTTTTTGATTTCGCCGGATTCAATTTTTATGGTGATTTCGGACAGACCATGTTTGGTGGAGACGAAATCAAGATAACTTACAAAAAGAAGCAGGTCTTCTGTGTATACTGGCAACATGACTTAAAGGTCAAATACTTTGAAAAGAATGACTGGGACAAGCATCTTTTGAGAGCCCTTGGTCGCAAGAAACAAATCTTGGAGGCAATGAAAAGAAAGGAGAAAAGACGAAGGGAAAAAGACTCTAGACTTTTCAGGAAAGAAGTTGATCGTCAAAGGCTTGAGGCAAAGGCCAAAGAACTAGCTCTGTAAGTGACATACAAGGATTGCGGACTTCTCGCAATCCTTTGTCTTTTATTTGCAATTTGAATAATTTTATAGTAGTCTTTCAACACAAAAACATGGCAAAGAAGATAACAAAAAAGCTAAAAATGTTAATCCCTGGAGGCAAAGCCGTTCCAGGTCAGCAACTTGGTCCTACACTAGGAGGAGCCGGTATTAACATTGGTGATTTCGTAAAGCGTTTTAATGACGAGACAAAAGATCGAGTTGGAGAAATGGTGCCGACTATTGTTGAAGTTTATGATGATCGATCTTACAAAATGACTTACAAACTTGAGCCAGTTACTCAACTTATTTTAAAAACTCTAAAAAAAGAAAAAGGTTCAGGAAAAAATACAGTTTCAAAAGTCGGAACTCTAACAAAAGATCAAGTTCGAGCTATTGCGGAAAAGAAAATGCCAGATTTGAATGCAAACGATATCGACGCTGCGATGAAAATCGTCGCCGGTTCTGCACGAAGCATGGGGGTGGATGTGAAGTAAAAAATCACGAAGGTGATTTTTTATTTTGACTAAATTTAAATAGGTAAGTAATATCTTCAAAAGAAGGAGATAGTTCGATGAATATTGGACTGGATTTTGACGGTGTCATCGTGAATACAGACGCACTGAAGCCCGTGATTGCCGAAAAAATGTTTGGGGTAAAAATCGAACCCCAAAACTATAACAAGAAATACGTTTTTTCGAAAAACCTACTCACGCCAGAACAATATCTGGCTGTTGCAGTAGAAGTTCATACAGGCAATCATCCTTTTGAAGAAGTTCCTGGAGCTCTTGAACATATTAAGATGCTTCAGGAGTTTGGTTGCAATATCTCTGTCGTTACGAGCCGATCGTTCAGACAAGGTAATCTAGGGATTGCTCAAAATTGGATTTGGAGTAATGGCCTCGATTTGCCAATCATCGGAATTCCATACGGTTCATCAAAGGTTGAAGCGTGTCGAGAACTCGACATGTTTATCGATGATGATCTGGACGTCGTTGTTTCTTTGATTGGGATTGTTCCCCATCCATTTCTTTTCTCGTGGCCTCATAAAGTTTGGGATAACATACCCCGAGAAATTACTCAAGTGAGATCGTGGAACGAATTCTACATGTACGTGTACACGTACAGTAAGTGAGGGAGTTCTGATGCGTATCCTTAGACACGAAATGATCAACGAAAAGGAACTTCTTAGTCGATTGAAGCAGGTGCGGCTCAAGGGCTTTGGAGAACCTCTGATATATGAGAGTGCAAATCTCTCAATCGTTCCTGGGGTTATGACAGGAGCTTTGTATCCTCCACAGCGGTACGTCCTCAAGGGAACGGTCGAGACCATTCTCGAAATCGCGGACGCCTTTGAAAAAAGAAGTATCGACATCTTTGCTCTTCGAGGAGCAGTCTTTTTCTGGCTAGAAGGTTCTGATCCGCTTCTCGATCCTCCGATTCCACTTCTGCCACCAATCGTTGAAATCTCTCACGAACCGGGTAATCGTATGGTACCTCTCATAAACGATGGGATGCACAGAACTTATAGTGCACGAAAACGTGGAAGGGAAATTAACATTGTTCTGGTTGCCAATGTTCCAAGAGAGTATCCGTATTACGCCTATGCACTTAAAGACGGATGGAAAGAGGTGCAGGAAATTGAGGAACTTACGGATGGTTTCAAGAAAAAGGAGTACAGAAACCCAGACAATTACAAAGCGCTCTTTCGAAATTTCAATGCGGTGTTCCAAGGAGTCCAGGAACAACGCAAACAAACTCAGCCGGAACTTAAAGAATAATTTCTGGCACAGCGAGGCATTCGTGCCTCGCTTTTCTTTTTTGTTAGAGTATGTAAAAGTATTGCGAGAAAGGAGATGTATATGCGTCCTACATGGGATGAGTCGTTCATGCTCAAGGCAATGGTTTCTGCAATAAGAAGTTCGTGTCTCGTTAGACCCGTTGGCGCAGTTCTTGTTCGAGACAAACGAGAAGTAGCATCTGGCTACAACGGAGCTCCGCCGAATGTAGAGACTTGTCTTGAAACAAGTGTTTGTTTTTATCAGGATCTAGCCTACAAAGATAGTCTGCTAGGTCATGGTACTTACGAAGATTTGAAAGACAAGAGAAAGCAGTTTTGTGTGGCAGCTCATGCAGAAATAAACACTTTTGCACAGTGTTCGCTACTCGGAATTTCTGCTGCAGGTTGCTCACTTTACATCACAAACTTTCCTTGTCCGGGATGTGTTCGAGATGTAATTATCCCGAACAAGATTTCTGAGATTGTGGTCTGGAAAGATTACCTCAGGAATCCAGCAATCACTCTTGACGAGCTAACGATGAGTGAACTCTGGCTTCAGAGAGCTGGCATCAAAGTTCGGAGACTCAAGTTCTCTGAAACAAGAATCAGAGAACTCTTCGTTCAGCTTTTGATGGCTGGTGAGCGTACCGACTACAAGTTCATTCCACTCACAGAGACCGTACAGAAGTAATTCTGTACGGTCTTTCTTTATACTTTATTATTATTTGTAAAAGTGATATAAAAATTTAAGAATTGCACATTTTCTTGCGGGTAACCGCTGAAAGGACAAAATGGAATTCGTTCCACTCTACTATGCCGAGCGTCTCCGGGTCGTGAATCCGACCGGAGATGTTGGAATTGCAACACTATGGTCAAAAGTGGAGTCAGTTATCGAAGTTCTGGAAAGCTCTGGTGTGGATTTATCTCCAGAAACATCGAGAATTGTTGTAGTGGCTAATCTGTACGGAAATGGTTTGCCACACATGCTCCGAAATCTTCTTCACAATCCACAGATTCACTACATTGTAATTTGCGGGAAAAACCTCTCTGGTTCGCGGGAGTGGCTCCTGAACTTCTTTGCGCACGGGCTTGAAGAAGTAATGTTTCTTGGAGCAAAGTCATTTCGGATCATTGGTACTGAAAGAATCATCGATGGCGAAGTCAGGCGGGAAGATTTTTCAAATCCTCCACAGATTTCTGTCTTTGGTGAAATTAGTTCCAACGAAACGAAAGTTGGTATCAAAACTTTTCTTGAAACTTTGCCTCCGAAAATTGGAGACGAAATTATAAGGATTGATCCGCCAGAAGTTCCGCAACCTGCTGTCACGCGTTTTCCATCGAATGCGTTTGGTCATCAGATTTTGCGAGAGAGACCAACGGAAGCTTGGCGTGAGCTTATCTTCCGGCTCTATCGTTTTGGTCATCGTACCACTATTACAAAAAGTAGTGGCCCCGAGCAGCGCATCGAACTTCCAAATGTTCGTGTTGTTGTGGAAGATCCAAGTGAAGAGTCAAAAGAAATAGTTAGTTCGGCGGGGTTTAGCTTGGAAAGATTCCGTGATTATCAAAAACGGATTCTCGATCCCATAAAGCCTGCTGATCTCGATTACAGCTATGGCTCACTACTTCGTATGGGGCTCGATAAGAAGCCAATCGATTCGCTAGAAATCATTGCGGATCGAATGACTTCAAATCCTGACACACGAAGTGCCTTTGCAACTCTCTGGAATAACGCCATACACCTTCCGATGGGTCGTGACCTTCCATGCTTCGTTACGTTTTTTTTCAGGCGATTCGAAGAAAAGCTCACGATGACTGCTACTTTCCGTGCACATAATGCGATGGATGCATGGCTCGAGAATTTTTACGGCCTTGCAGCTATTCAAAGATTTGTTACGGAAAGATCAGGTTTAGAACGTGGTCCCATAACGGTCATAAGTCATTCAATAAGCATTGACCCTAATGCTCTTTCTCGGGCCAAGAGTATTGTTGATGACAAAAAGACAGACGAGATTCTCGATAAATCAACTGGCAAATTGGGCCCTCGTTTTGATCCGAACGGCGCCTTTACGGTGACTATCGATCGCTCGACACTTGAACTCGTTGTCGAGCATTCGTTTCAAGGCATGAAGCTTGGCGAATATCGCGGCAGGACAGTGGAGGAAATCGAACACCAACTCTCACGTGATGAGGTACTGTCCGTATTCTCACATGCACTTTACCTAGGACGAGAGCTTGCAAGAAAGGAGATGGAATTAAAAGTTCTAAAGAAATAAGAGAGCCCCGCTGCTAAGTCAGAGCGGGGCTTTTTGTAATTTGAGCTCAATGTTATCATTCCAATATGATTCTGAAGGTTAAAAAACTTCATTCAGATGCCATTTTGCCATCATATGCTCACCCAGGAGATGCCGGACTGGATATGTATTCAAATGAGACTGTGACAATTGAACCCGGGCAGGCACATAAGGTGAAAACTGGGATTGCATTCGAGATTCCAGACGGCTACGTGGGACTGATTTGGGATAAAAGTGGAGTAGCATTTAATCATAAATTAAAAACTTTAAGCGGAGTGATAGATTCAGGATACAGAGGTGAAGCTATGCTTAGTCTCATAAATTTAAGCAATACACCTTGCACGATAGAAAAAGGTCATAAAGTCTCGCAAATGTTAATTCAAAAAGTGGAAACAGTTGAAGTGAAAGAGGTTAATGAATTATCAGAAACGAAACGTGGTGAAGGTGGTTTTGGAAGTACTGGAAGAAAATGATGAGAGAAAAATTAGAAAATTTAATAAATACTGCGTTAAAAGAACTCAAATTAAATGAGTTTGTAAATACTCAGTTTGGAAAAATTTATAGTATTGATTATCCAAAAAGAATGGATTTCGGGGATTATAGTACAAATGTTGGAATAATTATTGGAGGGTCGGGTCACCCAGAGGATATTTTGAAATGGCTTGATGAGCATAAACCAGAAGAAGTTGAAAAAATTGAAACAAAAGCTGGTTTTATTAATTTTTTTCTTAGTCCAAATTATTTTGAAAATGTGTTAAAGAATTTAGAAATTCCAAAAAATTCTGACGAGAATTTATTTATTGAACACACTCAACCCAATCCATTTAAAGCTTTTCATATCGGTCATTTGATGAACAATGCAATAGGTGAATCAATTGCTCGAATCACAAAATCTCTTGGTGCTGAAGTTCAAACGGCAACTTATCATGGTGACAAAGGTTTGCATGTTGCTAAAGCTGTATGGGCAATAAAAAAAGGAAAGAATTTAAATGAAGCATATGCATTTGGAAACAAAGCATATGAAGAGGATCAAATTGCAAAAGAAGAAATAATTGAAATAAATAAAAAAATTTACGACGAAAGTGATCCGGAAATAAATCAAATTTATGAGGATGGAAGAAAAGAGTCACTCGAGCATTTTGAATCAATATACAAAATGCTTGGCAGCGAATTTGATTTCCATTTCTTTGAAAGTGAGACAGGAGAAGTTGGTAAAGAACTAGTCGAAGAAAATTTAGGTAAGGTTTTTGAAAAAAGTGAAGGAGCTGTAGTTTTTAAGGGAGAAAACTTTGAGCCTAAAACTCATACACGTGTTTTTCTAAACTCTGATGGACTTCCGACATATGAAGCTAAAGAACTTGGAATTGCCAAACTAAAAAGTGATTTTTTTGATTTCGACAAGTCTATAACAATTACTGCAAACGAACAGGATTCATTTTTCAAAGTCGTTGAAGTAGTTATTGGTGAAGTAATGCCAGAACTCAAAGGCAAAATTATGCATCTATCTCATGGGCTTTTGAAATTACCAACTGGAAAAATGTCATCAAGAACCGGATCGATAATCTCTGTGGAGTCTTTAATTGATCAAGTTAAAGAAAAGGTAAAAGCTAAAATTGATGATGATAAAATCTCTGAGATTATTGCCCTAGGAGCAATTAAGTATTCGATTTTAAGACAAGGTATCGGTAAGGATATTATTTTTGATTTTGATAAATCGATTTCATTTGAAGGTGATTCTGGCCCATATTTACAATATTCAACAGTTCGAGCAAGATCGCTTTTAAAAAAGGCAGAAGGTGTTATTAAATTATCAAATAAACTTCCAGAAAGCTGGCAAACGACAAATTTGGAAAGAATGCTTGAGAGATTTCCATCAATCGTAGCTCGAGCAGGTTCAGAATTTGCTCCTCATTATGTTGCAACATATTTAATTCAGTTAGCATCCGAATTTAACCATTTCTACAATGAACACAAAATAATTGATGAAAAAGATCCTAAATCTCCTTATCGTTTAACTTTGGTTAAAGCATTTTCTGAAGTGATGGAAATGGGACTTGATTTACTTGCTATAAAAATACCAGACAGAATGTAATAAAAATGCTAGTATGACCTCTATATGGAAAAAGGAGAAGATAAATCCTTAAAAAGTCCAATTGCTATAAAGGAGGAAGAAATACTAGCTTTCTGGAAAGAAAACAAAATTTTTGAGAAGTCGTTAGAGAAAAAATCGCCAAAAGGTGAGTTTGTATTTTACGATGGTCCAGCAACTGCAAATACAAAACCAGTTTTTCATACAATGGAACCTTTTGCTTTCAAGGATTTGATTCCACGCTACAGAACAATGCGAGGTTATCACGTTCGTAGAAAGGGTGGGTGGGACACTCATGGTTTGCCAGTTGAATTGCAGATTGAGAAAAAACTTGGATTTAAATCAAAAAAAGATATTGAAAATTTTGGTATCGCCGAATTTAACAGACTCTGTAAAGAAAGTGTCTGGGAATTTATCGGATTGTGGAAAGATTTCACTTCGAGAATGGCTTACTGGGCTGATCAAGACAATGCTTACGTCACTTACGATAACGCATACATCGAATCTGTATGGAATGTAATTAAATATGTTAATGACAGAAATTTACTCTACAAGGATTACAAAGTTCTACCTTGGTGTCCAAGATGTGGAACCGCTCTTTCTTCTCATGAGCTTGCTCAAGGATATCAAGATGACAAAGATCTTTCAGTAACTGCAAAATTTAAAGTTGTTGGGGAAGAAAATACGTATTTACTTGCTTGGACAACGACTCCTTGGACTTTGCCTGGAAATGTTGCTCTAGCTGTAGGGGCCGATATTGATTACGTAAAAATAAAAAAAGGAGAGGAATTTTTAATTCTGGCTAAAGAAAGATTATCAATTGTTGAAGACGAATATAAGATAGTTGAAGAATTCAAAGGTGTGAAATTAGTCGGTTTAAAATACGAGCCACTTTACCACTATCTTGCAAATAAATTTGATAAAAAAGATCCGATTGCTTTCGAAAAATCTTATCAAATCTACGCTGCGCCTTTTGTAAACACTGAAGATGGAACAGGAATTGTTCATACGGCTGTAATGTATGGCCAGGATGATTTTGTCCTAGGGACATCTGTCGGTTTGCCGAAGCATCATTTGGTAAAAGATGATGGGCATTTTGGAGATGATATGGATTTTCTCTCAGGCAGGTTTGTTAAAGACGAAGAGGTGGCAGTAGATATTGTTAAAGATTTGGCCAAGAGAGGATTATTGTTTGATAAAAAATATTATACTCACTCGTACCCTCATTGTTGGAGATGCAAAACTCCGCTTATTTATTATGCGCGAGATTCTTGGTACATCTCGATGTCAAAATTGCGTTCAGAACTTGTTCGTGAAAACGAAGAAATTCATTGGGAACCAGAACATATTAAAGAAGGCCGATTTGGTGAGTGGCTTCGTGAGATAAAGGATTGGGCGCTTTCTCGAGAGAGATATTGGGGAACACCTCTGCCTGTTTGGTTTGATGATGAAGGAAATTTTACAGTTCTGGGTTCAATTGAAGATTTAAAAAAACACATAAAAACTTCGGGGAATAAATATTTTTTGATGCGACATGGTTGGGCACTTTGTAATGAAAAAAATGTAGAAAGTTTAAATCCAGGAGAAGAAAATGATTCAATAACCGAAAAGGGAATTGCTGAAGCAAAAAAATCATTAGGAAAATTAAAAAATATAGATTTAATTGTTACATCCAATTTTCGACGAGCAAAACAGACTGCAGAACTTGCTGCAGAATATTTTGGAATTCCAAAAAATGAAATTATCGTTGATGAGGGTTTGTGTGAAGATGAGGGCACAATGGAGCATTTTGCTGGAGTTCGAAAAAGAATGGTTGAAGCTATGTCAGATCTAGAGAAAAAAAATTTAAATAAAAATATTCTAGTTATTTCTCATCAGTACCCGCTTAGAGTTTTGATTTCATCACATGAAGCATTTAACGAAAGAGAAGAAAAAGAAAAATTTGAAGTTACTCCATTTGATACCGGAGAAATTAGAGAAATTAATTTCTTGCCATTACCTCGAAATTCCAATTCCGAAGTAGATTTACACCGACCATACATCGATGAAGTCGAGTTAGTAGATAAAAATGGAAAGAAATTACAGCGTGTAAAAGAGGTGATGGATGTTTGGTTTGATTCAGGTTGTATGCCATTTGCCCAAGATCATTATCCGTGGAATAGAGATATACTTTATCCTGCAGATTTTATTTCGGAGGCTATCGATCAGACGCGAGGCTGGTTTTATACGTTGCATGCAATTGGAGTGTTAATGGAAAAAGGCAGAGCGTTTAAAAATGTAATTTGTCTCGGACATATTCTTGATAAAGAGGGCAAAAAAATGTCGAAATCTGTCGGCAATGTTGTTGATCCTTGGACAGTTATAGATAAATTTGGTGTCGATGCATTGCGTCTCTGGATGTATTCAGTAAATTCTCCGGGAGATTCAAAAAACTTTGATGAGAAAAGTGTGGATGAATTAATAAAAAAAGTCTTCAATCCATTAAACAATATCGTAGCATTTTACGAATTATATAAAGACGAGAACACAAAAACGACTAACAAAAGCAAAAATGTTTTAGATAAGTGGATACTATCGAGGTTCGCACAGTTAATTAAAAGTGGGACAGAAAACATGGATAATTTCAAAGTTTTTGAATCAGCACGCCCGATAAGAGATTTTGTAAATGATTTTTCAACTTGGTATGTCAGACGATCACGAGATAGGTTTAAGTCTGATAATGTTGACGAAAAGAACGAAGCTCTTGGAACAACTTTGTTTGTACTAATGGAATTGGCAAAATACATGGCACCGTTCACACCATTTTTTGCTGAAGAAATTTATCAAAAACTTAAGACTTCAAATGATCCAGAAAGTGTTCATTTAGAGAATTGGCCAGAAGCACCAAAGTTAGACAATGGTTTGCTCGATCAAATGGAAAAAGCTAGAGTTGTTGTATCTCGAGCACTGGAACTTAGACAAAAAGCAGGTCACAAAATTCGTCAGCCATTGCAAAGTCTTTCTATTCCAGAAAAATTTGATAGAGAAATGCTAGAAATTATTGCTGACGAAGTGAATGTAAAAGTAGTAAAAATTTCTGGGAATGAAGTTGTTCTTGATACGAATCTCACAGAAGAACTTAAAACCGAAGGAATAATGAGAGATGTTATTCGTTTTATTCAAGATTCAAGGAAAACAAAAGGATTGCTCGCTACAAAAGTTGTCTCGGCAACGATTTTCCTCCCGAAT
The DNA here is from genome assembly GCA_003173855.1 of Candidatus Zambryskiibacteriota bacterium. Classification (GTDB taxonomy): domain Bacteria; phylum Patescibacteriota; class Minisyncoccia; order Phycocordibacterales; family DATDWN01; genus C7867-006. The sequence goes on from PPGI01000004.1 coordinate 34,128, forward strand.
TCGATAGCAGAAGTTGTATCTACATATAAAAGCGAAATTATAAAAATTACTAATCTTTCTGAACTTCAAGTGGTAATAGATAAAAAAGAAGGTGAAGAATTGAATGTTGATTTTGTGTCATAATGGCTTATAATATTTATACAACTGATGCTATTGTCCTGAAGCACTTAACTTCAGGCGATGCTGATTTAACTTTGTTTGTCCTGACTCGTGATTTGGGATTAATAATTGCTTCAGCTAAATCAGCAAGATTAGATAAATCGAAATTAAAAGGAGCACTTCAAGAATATTCTTACGGAAGTATTTCTTTTGTTCGAGCGCAATCTATCTGGAAAGTAACAAACGCCAAAAGCGAAGGGAATTTTTATTTCCAAAATCAGAAATTTGGCCAGGAAATTTTAGCTAGGATTTCTAGAGTTTTAACTCAGACAATTGTGGGCGAGTCTCCTCACAAGGAAATCTTCGAAATAGTTTCAAGTGGATTTAGCATTCTAAAAGATATTGAAGAAAATGATATAGCTAATTTTGAAATCTTGATTGTTCTGCGAATTTTGTTTGAACTCGGCTATGTGGCAAAAGAAAAAAATAATGAGATGTATTTTAAAGACCCAAATGATTGGGGAAAGGAAATTCTCGACAAAACGTCTAAACATAGGACTATGCTAGTCAACTTGATTAACACTGCTCTAAAAGAAAGCCAATTATAAAGTTTTAATGGTATAATAAAGACCTCTTATATGACTGATTTTGATAAAAGTCGAATTGAAAAGCTGAAACAAACCTTGTATTCGAGGAACGAAAACATTGTTCCGAAGGAAAAACGCACTCCTGTGGAGGGTCACAATGTTGATGCACCTACAAATTGGGGTGAACCAAAAACATTTGAGTTTAATCCAGAGACAATGGCTCGTAAGAATAATTCTTTTTTCAATAAATTTCTACTCTGGTCTGTAATTTTTTTTGTTATTGCAGTGGGTGCAGCTATTTTTAGTTTTATGGGTGGTTTTAATATGATTTCCTCAAACAACTTAGATATTAAGGTTGTTTCTCCAAGTTCGGTTTCTTCTGGTGAAGAATTGGATATGGGTTTAACTATTTTAAATGCGAATCGTACTGATCTTACAGATGTGAGTCTTGAAATTATTTATCCAGAGGGGAGTCAATCTGTGGGGGACAACTCAAAACCGCTGACTCGTGAGACAGAAGATCTTGGTACCATAAAAGCTGGAGGTAGTGCAAATTATACTCTCCGAGCATTGCTTTTTGGTGAAAAAGATTCGATAAAAACATTTGATTTGCGTTTGGAATATAAAGTTAAAAATTCAAACGCAGTATTTTCAAAGGAAAAATTCTACGATGTTTCTATTGGCTCTTCGCCGTTACTTTTAAATGTTACTTATCCTCAAGAAATAAATTCTGGCCAGGATGTTCAGCTTTCTGTTGATGTCACGTCCAATTCACCCGTTGTTCTATCAAACACGCTGTTAAAAGTTGAGTATCCATACGGATTTACTTACAAATCATCAAATATCAGACCGTTGCGAAATAATTCCGTGTGGAATATCGGTGATTTAAAAAATGGTGACAAAAAAACTTTGGTTATTACCGGAACTTTGGTCGGCCAAGATCAAGAAGACAGATCGTTTAGAGTTTCTGTCGGCACACCATCATCTCCAGGGGACAGTGATTTCAGTACAGCCTTATCAGAATTTTTGGCCACTGTTGGTATCAGAAAATCCTTCTTTAATCTTGAACTTGTTCCGGCAAATGGCTCAAGTGTTACGGCTCCAGGCCAATCTGCAGGCATAGCTATCAAGTGGCAGAACACCCTTCCTGATAAAATAGAATCGAGCCAAATTCAAGCAACAATTTTTGGCAATGGATTTGATCACAATCAAGTTTCTGTTGGAAACAGTGGATTTTATCGTTCAGTCGATAACACTGTTTTGTGGGACAAATCTCAGGACAAGGATTTAATCGAAATCTTGCCAGGTGATGCTGGATCGGTAAGCTTAACTCCCAGTGCACTAAACGAAGCTTCAATTCGGCAAGTTCGCAATCCGCACATCGATGTTCATGTTGTGATGTCTGGCTCAAGATCCGGAACGCAATCTGGTCCTGTTCAATCAACAGCAGATATCAGCATTAAAGTAGCATCGACACTGACTTTGGCAGCAAAATCATTTAGAAATAATGGAACATTTTCTAACACTGGACCAATTCCTCCGCGAGCTGACCAAGAAACGACCTATACAGTAAATTGGCTTCTAACTAACACCACAAACGATATTTCCAATACAACGGTTTCTGCAACTTTGCCACCGGGAGTTTCTTGGAAAGGGCAAACTAGTCCATCGGGAGAAAAAATTAATTATAATCCAGATTCTCACGTAGTTACTTGGAATGCTTCAAATGTCTCGGCTGGAACAGGATTTAATTATTCACCACGGCAAGTTTCTTTCCAAGTTGGCATTACTCCAAGCGTTAATCAAATAAATACAGTTCCGCCGCTAACATCAAGCATTCAAGTTTCGGGTACAGATAGTTGGACAAATACGCCAGTAGCCCTTACTTTACCAGCGGTTACTACTCAATATAGTGATCCGGGATCGGGAGCTGCTCAAGCAACAGTTGTAAAGTAGCTCAAGTCTTTTTGTCCGATTTCTGCGTTGAAACCTCAAAAATGATCGTCACCTTACTATTAGTAAGGCTCCTCACATTTTCTCATTTCGCCTTGAACTCAATCAAAAATTTTTCGAGCAATTGAAACTATTGGTACTTTACGTTAACATACAAATATGTCGGAAACTCAAGATCTAATGGAAAAAATCGTCTCCCTTTGTAAACGACGTGGTTTTGTCTTTCAAGGATCTGAAATTTATGGAGGACTTTCAGGTATTTATGATTACGGACCATTAGGAGTAGAGTTAAGAAATAATATTAAGCAGTATTTCTGGCAAAAATTTATTACTGAACGTGATGATGTTTACGGAATGTCTGCTGCAATTTTAATGCCCAGAAAAGTTTGGGATGCATCAGGACATACTGGAGAAGCTGGTTTAAATGATCCGCTCGTTGAATGTAAAATTTGTCATGAGCGTGTTCGAGCAGATCAGCCTGAAGCAATAGCTGAACATGAAAAAAAGCATGAAGGCAAAAAAGTTGAATGGACCGAGCCAGTGAAATTTAATTTGCTAGTGGAAACTAAACTTGGGTCGTCAGAGAAATCACAAATTGATGTTAATCTTCGTGGAGAAATTACTCAAGGAGTCCATGTAAATTTTAAAAATGTTTTGGATTCAATGCATCCAGAACTGCCTTTTGGAATTGGCCAAATTGGAAAAGCATTTAGAAATGAAATTACTCCAAGAGATTTTCTTTTCCGACAAAGGGAATTTGAACAAATGGAATTGCAATACTATATTAAACCTGAAGAAGAAGAAGGAAAAAAATGGTTTGAATATTGGAAGCGATTTGCATGGGATTGGTATTTTGGTCTTGGATTTAAAAAAGAAAATCTCCGATTTCGACAGCATGCAGAAGATGAGCGGGCTCATTATGCAAAAGACGCTTGGGACATAGAATACAATACTCCATTTGCCGGATGGAAAGAAGCATGGGGGATACACCATCGTGCTGACTGGGATTTAAGGCGACACTCTGAATATTCAGGCGTTGATCTTTCATATTATGATGAAGAAAAAAAAGACAGACTTATTCCTTGGGATATTGAATGTTCAGGTGGAGTAGACAGAGCTGTTCTTTTTGTAATGCTTGAAGCCTATACTGAAGATGAGCTTGGTGGCGAGACAAGAACTTATTTAAAATTTTCTCCAAAACTTGCACCTGTAAAAATTGCAGTTTTTCCTTTGCTAAAAAATAAACCGGAGTTGGTAGAAAAAGCGCAGTCAATTTATAAAGAATTGAAAAAAGAATTCGGGGCAGTAGAGTTTGATGATAATGGCAATATTGGAAAGCGATATCGTAGGCAAGATGAAATCGGTACACCTTGGTGTGTGACTGTTGATTTTGAAACCATCGAGAAAGACGCGGGTGTAACTCTTCGAGATAGAGATACAGGAGAGCAAAAAAGAATGTCTGTACAAGAAGTCAAAGATTTTGTAAAATCACAACTCTCAAATTAAATTATGAATTTTAAAAAGAAAACCTTAAAAAACGGGTTACGGATGGTTGTTGTACCTATGAAAGGATCTCCTTCAGTTACAGTTATGTCTCTAATTGAAGCTGGTTCTGAATACGAGGCAAAGGATAAAAACGGAATTTCTCATTTTCTTGAGCATATGTTTTTTAAAGGTACGACAAAGCGCCCGACATCTTTGGACATTTCTAAAGAATTTGACGGAATGGGTTCAGAGCACAACGCTTTTACATCAAATGAGGTCACTGGATATTATGGCAAAGCGGCTAACAAAAATTTCGAAAAAATCCTGGATTTGATTGCTGATATGTATTTGAATCCTACTTTTCCAAAAGATGAATTGGAAAAAGAAAAAGGAGTAATTACAGAAGAAATAAATATGTACGAAGATTTGCCTCAGCGAAGCGTCCATGAGGTTTTTCAAGAGCTTTTGTATGGTGACACGCCATTTGGCTGGACAATTCTCGGTCCAAAAGAAAATATTAAAAAAATGGTTCGCGATGATTTTATCAATTATCGGGACACTCATTATGTTGCTCCAAAAACTCTCGTTATAGTTGCGGGAGATGTAAACCCATTTATTGCTTTCAGTAAAATTGAAAAAGCATTTAAGAATGTTCCTGTAGGCAGAGTAGTCGGTAAGCCTAAATTTAGGGAATCACAAAACGGCCCGCAAATTAAAATAAAAAATAAAGAAACAGATCAGAGCCACCTGATCATAGGTTTTAGAACTTTTTCTATTCGTGACAAAAGAATGACAGCATTAAAAGTTCTTTCAACAATTTTGGGACACGGCATGAGCTCACGATTATTTCAAAAAATGCGCGAGGAACTCGGAATTTGCTACTACGTGAGATCCGGAATAAATGATCTAACTGATCACGGTAATTTTGTTATTGCTGCAGGAGTAGACAAAAATCGACTTGACCAGGCAATCAAAGGAATCTTAAGCGAGCTAAAGAAAATTGTTGACGATTCAGTTTCTGAAGAAGAGCTTAAAAAAGCCAAGGATTACCTAGTCGGTACAATGTATTTAGGTCTTGAATCATCAGATTCACTCGCACAATTTTTCGGATTTCAAGAAATAATGAGAGAAAAATTAAAGACTCCAAAGGAAATGGAAAAAGAAATTATGCGTGTAAAATCCGGAGATATAAAAAAACTGGCAAAACAAATTTTTACAGATAAAAATTTAAATTTGGCAGTGGTCGGAAAAGTGGAAAACGAAGCGCAAATCAAAAAATTATTTCATTTTTAATTCACATTAAGTAGTGCTATTATTACTTTATGGATCTTCGAGAACAAACAATACATATAAGTGTTGGTACGATCGTTAAAGCGATTGTTATTGTTCTCATCTTTGCACTTTTCTTTTATTTAAAAAGCCTGGTTCTAGTTGTACTAATGTCTATTGTTGTTGCCTCGGCAGTGGAGCCGGCAACAAGTTGGTTTGTTAGACGTGGGTTGCCCCGATTGTTTGCTGTTATTTTAATCTATCTTTCGATGGCCATTGCTTTTGTTGGAATAATTTATTTTCTTCTTTTGCCGCTTCTTTCAGAATCAAGTGATTTTTTGAAAAATTTTCCGACTTATTTCAACGCAAGCACAGTCTCATCAACGATTGCTAACAATCCATATTTATCAAATCAACCTTTTGTTGAAGGACTAACAAACAGCGTTAATCTTCAAGCAGTCATCGGAAAAATTAATGACATCATAACTAGTCTTTCAACAGACTCATTCCAAACAATTACTAAATTTTTTGGCGGACTTTTAAGTGTTATTTTGATGATCGTGCTGTCATTTTATCTGGCTGTAGAAGATGATGGAGTTGGAAAGTTCCTAAAAGCTGTGACAACACTTAAGCATGAAAGATATGTTATTGCGCTTTGGCGACGATCACAGAGAAAAATTGGACTTTGGATGCAAGGTCAACTTGTGCTCGCTATTATTATCGGAATGCTCGTTTATCTTGGTCTTCTATTAATCAATGTTCCAAATGCGCTGGTGCTCGCTTGTCTTGCTGCGGCTTTTGAGATTATCCCTCTTTTCGGGCCGATTCTTGCCTCAATACCAGCAATTGGCATTGCTTTTGTTAGCGGCGGTCTCTCACTTGCTCTTGTTGTTGTTTGTCTCTATATCATAGTGCATCAATTTGAAAACCAGCTCATTTATCCTCTTGTTGTGAAAAAAGTTGTGGGAGTTTCTCCGGTAGTTTCAATTATTGCGCTTGTTGCTGGTTGGGAATTAGCAGGATTTATCGGACTAGTCCTTTCTGTTCCGATCGCCACAGTATTGATTGAATTCTTCAATGATCTCGAAAAAGATAAAATTGAGAAAATTGAAAGAATGAACAATGCCTAAGATGGATTCTAAGAATCTCTATATAACAACTACTCTTCCTTATGTAAACGCTGATCCACATATCGGTTTTGCTTTTGAACTGGTTCAGGCTGACATTATTGCTCGTGTCAAAAAACTTCAAGGATTTAATGTTTTTTTTAACACAGGTACAGACGAGCATGGAATGAAAATTTTCCAAAAAGCTAAGGAAGAAGGCAAAGATCCGCAGGCTTACGTTGATGAATATGCAGAAAAATTTAAACAGCTTAAAAATAATCTAAATCTTGATCCAGGTCTGCATTTTATCCGCACTACTGATTCAAAACATATTGAAGCTGCACAAGAAATTTGGAAGAAATGTTTTAAAAAAGGCGATATTTATAAAAAAAAATACAAAGGCTTGTATTGTGTAGGGGATGAAGCTTTTGTTAAAGAATCCGATTTAGTTGATGGAAAATGTCCAAATCATCCAAATATGGACTTAGTAGAAATCGAAGAGGAAAATTATTTTTTTAAACTGACAAATTACAAAGAACAATTAAAAGAATATCTAAACAAAAAAGAATCGGTTATTCCAGAAACTCGCAGGAAAGAAGCTCAATCAATTGTTGATGCTCTGGAAGACATAAGCATTTCTCGCGATAAGTCACGATTTTCTTGGGGAGTTCCTGTTCCAGAAGACGACTCACAAGTGATGTATGTGTGGTTTGATGCACTGACAAGTTACATTTCAACTTTAGGTTGGCCAAATTCCGATGAATTCGACAAATTTTGGACAAATGGGCAAACTCTGCAGCTTGCTGGAAAAGATCAGGTTAAATTTCAATCTATTATCTGGCAGGCGATGCTTTTCTCTGCTGACCTACCTAACACCAAAACTGTCCTCTATCACGGATTTATTACCTCAGGAGGCAAAAAAATGTCTAAATCCCTTGGGAATGTCATTAATCCCAATGATTTGATCGAAAAATATGGGGTAGACGCTCTGCGTTACTATTTGGCTAGGGAAGTGACACCTTTTGAAGACTCTGATGTTACGGAAGAAAAATTCAAAGTTGCTTATAATGCTAATTTGGCAAATGGCTTAGGTAATCTAGTTTCTCGCGTCATGAAAATGGCCGAAGACAATTTGGAAGAAGCAGTAAAAATTGTTGAATTTGAAGATATGAATAAATTTTTTGGAATTATAAATAATTTTGAAATCAACAAAGCTGCTGATTATATCTGGTTAGAAATAGGAAAGATGGATTTGTTTATTCAGGAAAATGTACCATTTAAAGTTGTTAAGACTGATAAAGATGCAGGACAGAAAATGATTTCAGAACTTGTTACTCGTTTGTATTCAGTCGCTCGAATGCTAAATCCAATTCTCCCTGAAACATCATCAAAAATTAAAGAACTAATAGAACAAAACAAATCTCCTGGCCAGCCGTTATTTGCTAGAATGGATTAATATGGAGTACGAATATTTTGATATACACTCACACATTTATTTTCCTGACTATAATAAAGATAGGGAAGAGGAAATTGAAAAATTAAGGAATGCAAAAATTGGAACAATAACGGTTGGGACAAGTGTTGAATCAAGTCAAAAAGCAATTGACCTTGCAAAACGACATGAAAATTTATTTGCTTGTGTAGGTCAGCATCCTGGCGATTTGGATGTTGATTCAGTTTTTGAGGAAGAGTTGCGGGACATGGCGGGGGAGGAAAAAGTGGTGGCAATTGGGGAGTGTGGACTGGATTACTTTAGAATCGATGAGGATGATCTGGAAGTGAAGTCTATTCAAAAAACAGTTTTTGAATATCACATTGATCTTGCACTTGAGAGAAAATTGCCATTGATGCTTCACATTCGATCGAGCAAAGGTACATTTGATGCGTACGAAGATGCACTTACTATTTTGGAGCATCATGCAAAAATTTCTGGTTCTGATTTGCGAGGCAACGCGCATTTTTTTGCAGGAGACATGGAAATTCTTGAAAGATTTTTAGCAATTGGCTTTTCTGTTTCTTTTACAGGAGTTATAACATTTACGCATGACTACGATGAATTAATTAAAGCCACACCGATAGATAGAATAATGGCAGAAACTGATGCACCATTTGTTGCACCGGTACCACATAGGGGGGAGAGAAACTCATCACTTTATATACCTGAAATCGTTAAAAAAATTGCTGAAATTCGAAATGAATCATTCAATCAGATAAGGAAGTCTTTGATAGAGAACTCAAAAAAAGACTTCAAAATCGGCTAAATTAGACTTACTTATCCACATTTCATACATTACAATTTTTTCTAAAAAAGACTGATTTTGTTAGAAATGATCAGGATTGATCAAACACTTTTTAAGTCAAATTTTGAATTTTAGCCATCATAAGGGTTTTGTATTTCTATACTAGAAACCTATATAAACCTTTATAAACATTCATAAAAAAAGCAGGTTTTATTAACCTTTAGTTCAATTATAATTTGGCTTGATCTTTCTCGGATATTAATTTAATTTTCTAAAAATTTTTTAAAAATTAGCATTTCTTAGAAATTTCAAATTTTAATAAAATCAACGAAATTGGAAAAATCATTTTCTAAGGCCAAAACCTCGTTTTATGGCTAATAATAAGTGATAAAATATTATTATTGCTACGCTCGCTTTGTAGCAAAGTACCTTATTCTGATGAAACTCAGGAAGTATAAATCTTTGAAAGGAAGGTATGCTTTGTGCCTAATTACATTTTTTTTGGGGTCTTTTTTGCTCTCTCCAAGTAGTGTCTTCGCTGCCCCAATGATTTCTAGCGAATTCAAAGAGGGTCTTTATAATAAAGGTTTTATTGATTTGCGAGAAATAAATAAAGTCATAAATCAATTATCAAGCAAAATAAATTATAATTTAACATTTTCAAGTTCTTTCCCAACAAGCACAAATTTTTCAAATGTAGAATCAGCAAATATAAATATTTCAGATTTTTTTTCTTCTGCAATTTCTGAGGCAAAATATTTAACAGATGGCCAGGTTGCATTAATCAAAAATTATTTGGATTCAGTAGCCGGCGGTCTGCAATATGTTTCTAGTTCATTTAAAATTGCATACCAACGATCAAACAATCGAAGATCAACTGCCAGTGCTTTAAATTCTGGTAAGTTTAGAAATCGAGCGGCGGTTCAAAAAACGACTACAAAAGTTGCAGTTGTTAAAAACGAAAATCAATCACCTCCTGCAAAAAATGTTGCTGCGATTTCTTTCCCACAAGTAATTAAAAAAATTCTAAATCCTTCTCGAGTGTCAGTGCCAAGTGCAACTGAACAAATTTTAGCATCTGCAAACTTTGTTACAAAAGTTGATTTAGAATCTAGTTTGCAAAAAATCTATAATGAAATTTTACAGAAATTTTCAAACACAGGATCAGTGAGCTCCACAGATCTGGCAGCAATTTACAGACAAATTGCTCTTAGTCAAAAAATTGATAATTTATCAAATGTTGTTATAACAAATCCAACTATTTCTGGTGGAACAATTACTAACGTCACCAATCTGACAGTTGCAGCAACTGGTTCAACAACAATTACAAACCTGGTAGTTACAAATACTTCAACATCAACATTTGCAGGTGGAATAGCGATAACAGGTGGATGTCTTTCTGTAAACGGCACATGTATTAGTTCTGGCTCTGGTTCCGGAACCCCTGGAGGATCAGATGGGTATGTTCAATTTAACAGTGGAGGATCATCTTTTGGAGGCTCGTCAAATTTTGTTTGGGATAATACAAATATTAGGCTTGGAATAGGCACATCATCCCCATATTCAACTCTCTCTGTCGCAGGTCAGATAGTAGGAGCATATTTTACAGCAACTACAACAACTGCAAGCACATTTCCTTATGCATCGACTACCGGTGTCTCTATTACCGGGGGATTAACCCTTCCAACAACTTTTAATGGCCCTCTTCAGGCGAATGCTGGAATAGTTTCTGCAACAACATCAATTGGAATTCTTTATGGAGGTACCGGAGCTACAACTTTCGGAGCCAACTCGATTATTACTTCAAACTCAGCTGGTACAGCATTGATTGCAACGACTTCAAACAACTTTACTATCGGATCTCTCATTGCCACGAGTTCAACTCTGAACAATATTTTTCTTAACAATTGGAATGGTTTTGGAACAAGTACGCCAAAATGGTTAGCACAATTTTCATCTTCAACTGCACCTCAGCTGGCTTTATCTGATGCAGGAAGTAACATCTGGACATTCAGAGTGGATTCAGGTTCACTTACAATTGGAACATCTTCACCAACTACATTTGCTACCAGCACTACACCTCAAATTTCTATTGCCAATACTGGATTTGGTACAACGACACTTCGTGGACTAAATATTAATGCTCAAGCTACGAGCACTTCTAACGTTGGTGAAAATATCTCAACTGGTTGTTTTGCTATGTCTGGAACTTGTATGGGCATCTTCCCATTCACGACAAATGCTGGATACAACTCAACATCTACAATACTTGGACTTAACGGACTATTCTCAACTGCCTCATCAACATTCAGTTCATCACTTTATTTATCAAGTCTCACTCAAGGATTTAGCTACCTGGGATCTAATGGATTAATACAAACTATTGCAACAAGTACTCTAGCAAATTACATCCTTCCATTTACCTCATACGGAGCTTCAACCTCAACAATACTTGGATTTACAAATGGTCTGTTTTCTACAGCATCATCAACATTCTCATCTAACCTATATCTCTCGAACCTCACTCAAGGATTTAGCTATCTAGGTTCAAATGGACTATTTCAAACAATCTCAACATCAACATTAGCCAACTACATCCTTCCATTCACTTCCTACGGAGCATCAACTTCAACAGTTCTAGGTCTAACAGGAGGTTACTTCTCAACAGGATCATCAACGCAGAGTGGAAACTTCTTCCTTCCAGCACTAACTCAAGGTTTCACCTACACTGGTTCAAACGGATTGGTTTCTATAGTTTCGACTTCAACTCTAACCAACTTCATTTTGACTTTCAAATCATACGGAGTCTCGACCTCATCCGTTACCGGCTTTTTGGGCGGTTTCTTCTCAACTGCCTCCTCAACACAATCTTCTAACTTTTATCTTCCAGCTCTAACACAAGGTTTCCTTTACAACGGATCAAGTGGTCTAACACAAACTATTGCTTCTTCTTCTGTAAACCTATCTTGGTTTAATAACGATGCGGCATTTGCCAATAACCCATTTACTGCAATATCATCACAAGCAGGATATTCCGCTACTACATCTTCATTGGTTATTGGAACAACTACGGCTCCAGTAAACATTGCTTCTGTTACAATCGCGTCATCAACCGCCTCTCAACTTGCACTTAGTGGTGGAGCAGGTCAATCAATATGGACATTTAGAAATGCTGGAAGTAACTTCTACCTAGCAACTACTACAACTGCCGGCACAGCAACCACATCAACAAACGCTATGACAATATTGGGAAGCAGCGGTTTTGTTGGCTTTGGAACAACAACTCCAACTCTTGGCCCTCTGACAATGAACTCTGGAGCGTATGTAACAACTGGAGGTGTTTGGACGAATGCTTCAGATCGAAATTTGAAAGAGAATTTTCTTGAAGTAAATATTGAAGAAATACTTAATAAAATTGTTCAATTGCCTATCACGCAATGGAACTATAAAGCTGAACCAGCAAGCACCACTCACATAGGTCCAGTGGCTCAAGATTTTTATGCTGCATTTCATACTGGAGGTTCAAATACTTCTATTTCTACTATAGATCCTGCGGGCGTTGCTCTAGTCGGAATAAAAGCTTTGTATAAGATGATTACAGACATCAGTAAATATTTTGTTAATGATGTTTTGAAAATTGGCCAAGTTTCTACTAAAAAACTTTGTGTTTCTGACGAAAACGGAGAAACTTGCATTACACGAGCAGAACTTACAGCACTTCTTCTTAAGCTTAAAGATTCTGGCAGTAATTCAAACACACAAACACCACCACCAAACAGTCCACCTCCTCCTCAAAATTCCAACGCAACTAGCACTGAAACTTCTGCGGACACAACTGCACCAGTTATAACTATCATTAGCGATAACCCTGCAAATGTATTTTTTGGAACAACATATTCTGATATGGGAGCAACGATAACTGATACTGGCGCTGATGGGACTGTAAATAATAATCTCGGGTTACATTTCAGCGTAGATGGAGTAAATGTAGATCAAGTTATTATAGATACCTCGATAAGTAGCACCTCAGTTCAGGCAACCACAACCCATACAGTGGTTTATTCAGCAGTCGATAGTTCAGGCAACTGGGGTTATGCTACGCGTACAGTTAACGTTTTACCTCAATAATCTTCTCTATTGCATAGGTTAGGTAATTTATGATAGGCTTCAGTTCATGGCAAAACAGGCTAAAGAGGCGAAAGCGCCAAAAGATGACTCGATAACAATATACGAGGTCTCATTTATATTTCTGCCAACTATCGCTGAAGCAGACGTTGTTTCAAAGGTAGAAAATTTAAGACAAACTATTTCGAAAGCAGGTGGAACAATAATTTCCCACGAAGATCCAGTACTGATCGATTTGGCATATAGAATGACAAAAGTGACTCCAAACTCACGTCACAAAGCTGATTCTGGTTATTTTGGGTGGGTAAAGTTTGAAATTTCTCGAGATAATGTTGAGGCAATTAAAAAAATCCAGAAATCTTTAGACGACAACGAAGAAATTCTACGTTCACTTATCATAAAAACAGTTCGAGAAAATACTTTGATAAATGGCAAAATGAAATTGCAAAAGGAGGAAAAAACAAAGAAAACATATTCAACAGAAGAAATTGATGAGTCAGTTGATCTTGGCGAAGAATTACCAAAGGAAGCTTCTAGTGAAGATATGGATAAAAGCATCGACGAGCTTGTAATAAACTAATATGTATCTAAACAAAGCAATCATCATCGGAAATCTGACTCGAGACCCTGAAATGCGCGCACTGCCGTCTGGAATTAAAGTTGCAAGCTTTGCAGTTGCTACAAACCGAGTTTGGAAAGATAAAAACGGAGTAAAGCAGGAAAATGTTGATTATCACAATGTGGTTGTTTTTGGCAGACAAGCAGACATTGTCGGACAATATATGAAAAAGGGAAGTTCAATTTTAGTTGAAGGCCGAATGCAGACACGATCATGGGATGATGCTTCAGGCCAGAAAAAATACCGAACTGAAATAATTGCAGATCGAATCCAGTTTGGTCCACGAAAAGAAGGCGGCAATGGCGGATACTCTGCGCCAGTTTCTGCACCAGTTGAAGATAAGAAAGCAATGGATACAATTGAGTATCCAGAAGAAGAGATTAACCCAGAAGATATTCCATTTTAATCGAATTTATGAAACAAGATTTTTTTAACGAAAACAATATTAAATATATCGACTACAAAGATGTCGAAGTTTTGAAGAAATTTCTAAATCCTCATGCACGAATTATTTCTCGAAAGAGATCTGGAATTACTGCAAAGAATCAGAGGAATCTAGCAGTAGCCATCAAACGCGCTCGCTTTATGGGATTGTTACCTTTTGTGTCCAGATAGCTCGGGTCTTTTTGTCCGATTTCTTCGTTACTCGCTCCGGTGCTCCTTCACCTTATACTTATAAGGCTCAGTTCGCTCCTCACTCGCACCTTGAACTCGAATAAAAATCCTCCGAGATTCTTTGTTTTTATTAGTTATAATAAATATATATGGAAGTTAAGATACGATCATCGAATCTGCAAGATCTTGAAGTCATTTCAAAAATTAATGGTCAAGGATCAAATGAAGGAGAAGAAATTGCTAGACAAAGATTACCTTCTTTTATAAAAGATAACAATCTTTTTGTAGCTGAATCAGATTCAGAAATTTTAGGCTTACTTTATTTTGATAGAAAATTTTTTGATATAGCAGAGGATAATAATTGGTTTCTTACCCAAATAACAGTTAGAGAAGATTCGAAAAGAAAAGGTGTTGGAGAAAAGTTATTACGTTATTTTCTTGGATTTGCAAAAGAAAATGAGGCTAAACACATATTTTTAGATGCTTTAGAATCAAACCTTGCTTCTTTCCAACTTATAAAAAAATTGGGTGCACAAGACGCAGGATATTTAGATTTTGGTAATGGAGAAAGAAGAAACTTTTTTAGATTTGATTTCTAAAAGCTGGAACCGACTCGTTCGGTGTATTCTTCGGTTTCTGTGTTCACTCGTATAATTTCGCCTTCTTTAATAAACATTGGCACTTGGATTTCGGCACCAGTTTCAAGTTTTACTGATTTAGTTCCGCCTTGAGCAGTGTTTCCTTTAACAGCAGGATGAGCCTCTGTAACTTTGAGTTCAACTTTAATCGGCATTTTAACTCCGATAGTTTTTTCACCAAAAGATAGAATTTCAATAATTGAATTTGCTTTTAAAAATTTTCCGCGTGGTCCGATAACATCTTGAGGCAGGGAATAGCGCTTCGATGGATCACTTGGATCGCAAAACCAAAATTCTCCACGATTGTTGTATAAATATTTTGCCTGACGTGAATCAATTTCTGCTTCTTCGACTTTTTCTGATACATGAAAAGATCGCTCGGTTACTTTTCCAGTAATTAGATTTTTTAATTTTGTAGCATTAACAGGCTTTCTTTGCTGTTTGCGAAAAACATGAGAATCAATAACTTCCCATGGTTCGCCGTCAAGAACAATATATTTTCGCTGTACTATTTCACTGTAATCCAACATTGCCATAAGAACTAAAAATATAACGTATTTAAGCCACTTTATCTACTTGACTTTTTGTAAACAATAGGTACAATTAAGAAAGATGAGGTGTTAAATGAGTCGTGATCGCAGTGAGGAAGAGCAAAAACTCCGTAATCTTCTCATATTCAAAATGTATGTAACAGACGAGGAGAGGATTAGAATCACCACATCACCAACTTTCTACGTTTTTGTTGGGATTGTGATCGGCATCCTCTCGCTTTTTGCCTGGCTCATTTCATAGCCGGTCAAGCAGAAACTTGCTAAGCACAAGTTTCAAGCGTGGCCGGTTTTCTGTTGACAAAATTTCTGAAAAGAATAGCCTAAATTTAGGAGGTTTCGATGGAATTGCAAACTGGTCGGCTGAAAGTCGAAACTGGGCAAGTTCCAGTTGTTGTCATGCGTCAGTGTGAAGGTGGTCACATATTGTGGCCAAAGCACTTTCAGGAGATAAGGTGTTTGTTGTTTCCGATGAAGAGTGGCCAACAGTCTTCATCCCGGATGCACAACCGACCATTACTCATTAGCTCTCGAGTCCCTCACTTGCATGCAGGTGGGGGATTTTGATTTGACAAATGTTAATTTTAATGTAATTTAAAAATAGAGGTGAACTATGAAAAAGTCTGCTGCCGTCGTGACTGTGATTGGTATGGTGGGTTTTGTGTTTATCCTTGGAATTTTTACAGGATCAGCTCTCGGGAAAACTGGAGTCACAGTTTTTGCTCAGGAACCGAACAGACTCCAGCTACATGCACGGATTGAAATTAGTGAAGGAGCAACTATCGTTGCCTTGTGTGATACCGGCAATGGTGTCATGGTTTATAGTGGGCATTCAAAATATGGTCACAATGATATTCCGTCAGTTTCTTCCGTGCCAAACGCTTGCAAAGTGACACCAGAAAAAACTCGTTAAGGAGATCACATGGACAAACGTTTGGGGCAGATGATTGCAGGTACAATCCTGATCATCTTCTCAGTGTTTCTGGCCTGGTTAAGTGTTATCTACATTCCAGGAAAAGGCGGCTACTTTGTCGGGTTTGTTTTCATCAGTGTAGCAGCTTGGGCTGTTAGGCTGACAATCCCAAAAGGTTAGCTTGCACCCGCGCTCGAAATTGAGCGCGGGTTTTGTTTACAAAAATCCACTTGAACGAAAGTATTATTTTTTGAAACATTGCGCAGGAGATTAGAAAATAACAATAAAATAAAAGACTGAAGCAGTTTTATTTTATTGATTGTTTTCTTGATCGACGAGCAAAGCAAAAATTCAACAGAATTTTATGCGGGTTTCAAAAAAGAATAATTGAGTGAGTTTATTCCTCTGACTCACCACCAGATACTGCTACTACCGAGCCGCCGTTTTTAGCCAAACCTCCACGAATATCTTTTAGAATGCTGTTTGCAATTTTTGAATTTGTTTTATCTTTCAAAAATTGTCGAGTAGCATCATAGCCTCGGCCAAGTTTCTCTTGTCCATATGCATAACTTGTTCCAGATTTTTGAATAATTCCCATTTTTTCGCCAAGAGCGATGATTTCTCCTTCTCGTGAAATGCCTTCGTTATACATTAGGTCAAATTCAGTTTGTTTAAACGGTGCAGCTACTTTGTTTTTAACAACTTTTACTCTGACACGGCCACCCATAACTTCTTCGCCTTTTTTAATTTGAGCAATTCTGCGGATATCGATTCGAACTGATGTATAAAATTTCAAAGCTTTTCCTCCCGGTGTTGTTTCCGGATTTCCAAACATTACACCAATCTGCATTCGGATTTGGTTTATAAAAATAACTATTGTTTTTGATTTAGCCACTATAGCCGTAAGTTTTCGAAGAGCTTGAGACATTAATCGAGCTTGTTTACCAACATGGTGCGCTCCCATATCACCTTCGATCTCATCTTTTGGAGTTAGAGCGGCAACAGAGTCGACAACGATAACGTCAATTTTTCCTGATCGGACTAGGGAATCGACAATTTCAAGAGCTTGTTCACCGTTATCAGGTTGTGAGATAAGTAGGTGATCGACGTTTACACCAATTCGCTTTGCATATTCAGGATCCATTGCATGTTCAGCGTCAATAAATGCACAAATCCCGCCTTTTTTCTGGGCTTCAGCGATAACATGGAGTGTAAGTGTTGTTTTTCCTGACGATTCAGGACCAAAGATTTCGATTATTCTTCCGCGAGGAAGTCCACCGACACCTAAAGCAGTATCCAAACCAATTGAGCCAGTAGAAATTGCATTTACATCAACATGAGGCTTTTCGCCAAGCATCATGATGGCGTCTTCACCAAATTTAGTTTTTATTTCTCGAAGGGTATTTTCAATGTTTACTTTGCCTTCTTGTTTTGGTTTTTCGTCTTTGGCCTTTTTCTTAATCATGTTTATGTAAATTAACTAATGCACGAATTATACGAATGGCTTAAAATTATGCAAGGCTACTCTTTTAATATTACTTGGATTATCTTTTCTCGATAAGTTTTAAATTTATCTCGAGCATCAAGTTTTATAATATTGTAACCGGGAGAAAGAAGCATTAGTTCGTGAAAATAACCATTTTGGTCAGTAAATATCGGTCGGTCATCAAGATTTAAATATGCAATATTTCTAGCTCGACCAGAGATCTCAATCAGACTTTGATTATAAGTTGATCCATTTTCTGGGGTGTAAATATCTATTATTGGTCCAAAAATAACTTTTTGAGCTTGAAAAAGCGTGTAGCCGATTATTACTAAAACTAAAAGAGAAAAAAGAGTTATTTTTAAGATTGAAGCAGCGTTGCGAGTCATCAAATCACTATACTACTCCAATTCCTCTTCCGCTACATTTCCTACAGCATGTCCACCAAGAATTTCACGAGGCTTAGCTCCGCTACCTGGTCCAATAACCCCGCGTTCCTCGAGCATATCGATTAATCGAGCAGCACGAGCATAACCAACACCTAGTTTGCGCTGAAGGTATGATGTCGAGGCCTTACCAGCTTCGAGAACGGTTTTCTTTGCTTCATCATATAGCTCGTCATCATTTTCCATTTTTTCGTCCTCCAGAGCTGCTTCAAAAATGCTGGCTTTTTGAACAGGTTGATCGGTCAGATTAATTTCTTGCGGTACTTCGCTTTCATAACTATCTGCAAGGAATTTAACCACGGATTTTGTTTCTGATTCTGTAATATAGGCCGATTGAATGCGCTGCGGTTGTGACATTTCGCCGGAAAGATAAAGCATGTCACCTGCACCAAGAAGTTTTTCTGCTCCAGCCATATCGAGAATTGTTCGTGAGTCGATCTGTGAAGCAACTTGGAGAGCAATGCGTGTTGGAATGTTAGCTTTAATTAGACCAGTAATTACATTTACCGATGGACGCTGGGTTGAAAAGATCAAATGAATTCCGACAGCACGTGACATTTGGGCAAGACGAACAATAGCTGCTTCGAGTTCTCGCGGATAAGCTGACATAATATCTGCCAGCTCATCAATAACCACAATAATGTACGGCATTGTCTCAATTTTCTTTTCCTCGTCACTCTTTCGAGACTTAGCTTTTTTTAATTCAGGTTCAAGAACGTTTTTATGATACGAAGCAATATTTTGTAAACCTTCTGCTTGGAGTACATCATAACGGCGATCCATTTCTTTGGCTGCCCATTTTAAAGCTAAGATTGTTTTTTTGGCATCAGTTATAACCGGCGTTAAGAGATGGGGAATTTTATTATAAAGCGTTAATTCAACGCGCTTTGGATCAACCATAATAAATTTTAAATTGTCAGGGGAGTTGCGATACAAAAGTGAAGTTATGATTGCGTGAATTGTTACAGATTTTCCGGAGCCAGTTGCTCCAGCTATAAGCATATGGGGAGATTTAGCTAAATTTGCAAAATAAGATGTTCCAGAAATCCCCTTTCCAAGCGATACAAGAAGTGGAACATTCGAGTTTTGAAATTCGTTTGATGATAGAAGAGTTCCGAGGCCAACTGTTGTTTTTGTGCTGTTAGGAATTTCAATTCCAACGAGCGATTTTCCCGGAATCGGCGCTTCGATTCGAATTGGGTGAGCTGCAAGAGCAAGAGCCAAATCATTTTGAAGAGCAACAATACGAGAAAGTTTTACACCTTCAGCCGGTTTTAGTGCATAACGAGTAATGGATGGACCTATGGAAATTTCATCCATTTCTACATTAATTCCGAAGTTTTGCAGAGTCCTTTTTATAATATTTGAATTGGCTTTAATATCTCCTACTCCAGGTTTTCCATGATCTTCTTGAAGCAGCGAAAGTGGAGGCGGAGTAAATTCTTTACCATTCCAAAGTAGAGGACTAATGCCAAAATCATCCTTTTTATCTTCGGTTTTTTTAGCTAGCACCGGCTCGGATGTTCTTGATTCACGAGATGTTTCCATGAGTTGTTCCGGATTTGAGATAAGCAATTCAGGGCCATTATCTTCAACATTTTCGAGTTCTTTTTTCTTGAAAAGGGAAGTTAAGAATGAGAATCGAAGTGGGGCATCAAACATCACGAGTATTGATATAACAATAAGGATAATTAAAAGAACTATGCTTACCGGAGTATCAAAAAGTGAAACAAGAGGACTTGAAATATGAGTACCGACAAGTCCCCCACTTCCAGGCATTGTAATATCAACAAGGGCAAGGGAAGATAAGAAAAATAATAAGCCTCCAATAGTGTGTGTTGTCGCTAATTTTTTATGTAAAGACCGGAAAAAGGAGACACAAAGGGTAAAGAAAAGTATCGGCAATAAATAATAACCAATACCAAATAAATAATGAAAAAATTGATAAGCAAGCTTACCAAGGGAGCCTCCTTTCTCCACTGGTCCTGCTGAAAGAGATAAGAAAATACCAAAAGCAAAAAAGACTAAAGCAACGATTCCCCTAATAGTTTCTTCTTGCAAATATCTTGATTCAGGTAGATCAGCATCCTTCCTGCGATCCTTTTTGGACTTTTCATTACGGGACATGAATTAATTTTATCAGAATAAAGATTAATTCGAAAGTTTAGACAAAAAATTTGCACGAATGTCCTTGAATCGATATAATAGACATTGACATAAAACAATAAAGGACATAAATTTTTGTAAAAGACTAAAAGACATTAAATAACTTAGAAAAATCATAAAGGACATGGATCAGGAGAAGAAAATATCACCACATATTGATTCTCAAAATAAAGTAGATTTTTCAATGATTTTTAATGAAGAGCCAAGCTTTGTTTTTATTTTTAAAAAGACAGAAAAATTAGTGTCCGCAATTTTTCTTGTTACAAATCTATTCAAGGACACAGAATCAATAAAATGGACACTTAGGGATAAAGCCACTAATTTATTGTCTTTTGTGATTGGAAGCAAGAATAATGTCTTTTTAAATAAATTAGAGTTTATAGATAACCTAAAGATAAAAGTTGCTGAGACAGTTTCTTTACTGGAAGTCAGTTTTGCTGGAGAGTTAATCTCTAAGATGAATTTGTCGGTTCTAAAAGATGAATTTTTTAATCTTATTTTAGAATTAGATAATTTAGATTATTCAAAAAAAAATTCTATAAATTCTTTAATTTCCAAGGAGTATTTTCAATTTAAAAAGCCGGAAACTACTGATAATTTTAATGGCATTCAGAGGCCAGCTGAATTAAAAGAAAAAAATGTATTTAAAGAAAAAATTGATCTAAAACGCTCCAATCGTCAGAATTTAATATTGAATTTAATTAGAAAGAAAAAAGAGCTGACAATTAAGGATATTTCTGAAGTCATTACAGATTGTAGTGAAAAAACCATTCAAAGAGAGCTTATAACCTTCATTTCTCTAGGAATATTAAAAAGAACAGGTGAAAGGCGCTGGAGCAAGTATTCTCTCGCTTAAGCCTTGTAATAATAGTGTGATATTTACGTCTATGCCCATAGTAATCGACTTGACAGAATAGTTGACTTTTTTAGCCTTTTCATGAAATAATGGCCAAACGGATGATTTGGCTTTAAAAGCTATATATTTAGCCACATAAAGTCGTAGTTATCCACATATTCTGGTTGGAAGTATATAAAAGAGTGTATATAATTAGTCTCATACGGCAATTGTATTCACTTCATTTTTATACTGAATTTCAGAACGAATCAGAACTTTGACAACTGAATATGGATTTAAAAATTAAAGCATGATTTTTGTCATGCTTACTCACAGTCTAACTGATTATTCTTTAATTACAGTGATGGATGAACTCAGTCAAAAAATACATCTATACCTTTGCTTTATGTGTCGATTAGCAAATGAAGTGAAGGATTAGAATGAAAGGTATAACTCTTCATCTTTATGTATGCAAAGTTTTTTTTGCGGACATAGAGATGAACGAGTTGTATCGGAATTATTAAGTTCGGTATAATCGTTTTTCAAAATAATTTTTTCTTAAAATTATTTAACAGTAAAAGAGAAAATTATTTCATTATTAAAAATACACATATGAATTTAACAAAATCAAAAACTGCAAAGATTGCGGCTGGTGTTGTTGGATTTGCAATGGTAGTAACAGCATTCATGCCAGTATTGGCATCTGCTGACACTGCTTCAGATCTACAAGCACAGATCAACAGCTTGCTTGCGACAATTCAGTCACTACAAGCACAGCTTGCAGCAACAACAGGCGGTAGCTCTTCAGTAGGAAGCTTTAGCTTCAGTACCAACTTAACAGTTGGTTCAAAAGGTACTGATGTTATGAATCTTCAAAAGGTTCTAAACATGAGTGCTGATACGCAAGTAGCTGCTTCAGGTCCAGGTTCAAAAGGAATGGAAACATCAACTTTTGGTCCTTTGACAAAGGCTGCTGTAATCAAATTCCAAATTAAATTTGGAATTTCTCCAGCTGCTGGATATGTTGGTCCAAAGACTCGAGCAAAGTTGAGCACAATGGGTGGAGTTTCATCTACACCTACACCAGTTACTCCAGGCACTCCAACAGGAGGAGCATTGTCAGTATCTAGTGCAGTTCAACCTTCAAACTCACTTGCACCAAAAAATGCTTCACGAGTTCCTTTCACAAGGTTTACTCTTACAGCAGGAGCAAGCGATGTCACAGTTAACTCTGTAACAGTCCAGCGATCAGGATTTGCAAACGATGCAGTCTTCTCTGGAATTGTTCTATTGGATCAAAATGGAATGCAAGTCGGCATTTCAAAGACTTTGAACTCTAATCACCAAGCAAATCTTGGCGATAATTTCATTGTTCGAGCAGGTACATCACAGACATACACAGTTGCAGGTAACATGGCATCTGACGAATCAAGCTATGTTGGTCAAATTGCTTCACTTGATGTAGTTGCAGTCAACTCAAGCGCAACAGTTTCTGGTGCACTTCCTATTACAGGAGCACAGCAAACTGTAAACAACAGCTTGACAGTTGGTACAGTTACAATTGGAACATCTTCATTTGACCCTAATAACGGAGCTTCAAACTCAGTTGGAACAACAGGTCTTCGATTTACAGGCTTCCGAATCACAGCAGGTTCAGCAGAGGACCTTACATTGAAATCAATTCGATGGAATCAATCAGGTTCAGCAGGATCAAATGATCTTGGAAACATTATGACTGTTGTAAATGGTGTATCTTACCCAACAACAGTTTCAGCTGATGGTAAGTATTACTCAACAGTATTTCCTAGCGGAATTGTTATCGCAAAAGGTAACTCTGTTGATGTATACGTTCAGGGTGATCTAGTAGGATCAGGCGCTGCAGGTAGAACTGTAGAGTTCGATGTCTACAAAAACACTGACCTTTACCTAAGTGGAAATACATACGGTTACGGTATCACTGCAGCAACAGGTTCTGGGGTAGTATTGACTACAGCTAACCATGCTACAGTTTTGAACACATCTTCTAACCCATGGTTGGAAGGTTCACAAATGTCTGTAACAGCTGGTCAAGTAACACTTATTGGAAAAGCTAGCGAAATTGCAGCACAAAACATTGCTACAAACGTTCCAAATCAACCTTTGGGAGGATTTGCAACAAACTTCACTGGTGAACCAGTATCTGTACAGGGTCTATGGTTGGTGCTTTCAACAACAACAACAGCAGGTCCTACAGCTAACTCTCCATTCTCTGCTATCACGAACATTACGCTCGTTGATCAGAATGGTGCAGTAGTTGCTGGTCCAGTTGATGCTACAGTTGGTGATGGTACTTCATCACACGGTGGTATCACTCCAAACACATCAGGATACGCTGTTGTACACTTTACTGACACAGTTACATTCCCAGTTGGACGACGAGTCTACACTGTGAAAGGTAAGATTCCATCTGCTTGGGCAAATGGTGCTACTGTAACTTTGTACACGAAGCCTTCAACAGACTTCACAACACCTACTGGACAGACAACTGGAAACTCAGTTGATCTATCTAGTCAGGCAACTGCATTCACTATGAACCAAATGACTGTTAAGGGTGCAGCTTTGCAAGTTAACATTGCAGCTCAACCTGCATCTCAAAACGTTGTAGGAGGAGTTCAGGGATTTGTTCTTGCAAACTATCAGTTTGACGCTACACAATCAGGTGAGGATGTAAGATTGTCATCAATGCCAGTAGTAATTACTGCAGGTGGTGCTGCTACAGCTTCTCAACTTACTGGTTGTCAGCTATGGAATGGTACGACACCTTTGAACACTGGTTCAGGAGTTGTTAACACATTCTCATCTGGTACAGCTAAGACATACAGCTTTGACAACGCTCTAATTATTCCAAAAGGAACTGCAGTGACATTGTCACTTGCATGTAATGTTTCAAGCGCAGTTACATCTGGTACATTCCAGGTATCTGCTGATTCAACAACATCAGATTGGTCTGTAACAGGACTAACATCTGGTAACACTGTTACACCTACATTCGGTACTGGAAGCGGTGGTACGATGACAGTTGGAACTGGCTCATTTGCAGTTACAGTTGACTCATCATCCCCTGCTACAACTACAGTTGCTGGAGGTGCAAGTGGAATTACACTTGGAGTCTTCAAATTCCGAGCATCTAACGAAGATATTAACCTTACAAAGGTTGCTATTCAGTTAGCTACAGGAACATCTGCAAACATTGGAACAATGTATGTTTACCAAGGTTCAACACTTCTTGGTACAGCAATCTTCCCACAGGGTAACCTTGCAATAGCTACTTCAACATTGAATACACCATTCAAACTCACACGAGATACAGATGTATTGATCACTGTGAAAGCTGATATGGCAGCTATCGGAACAGGTCAATCTGGAGTTGAAGGACAGCCAGTTATTGCTAACGTTTCAGTTGCTGAAGGATCAGGTCTATCATCAGGTTTGACTCTTGATGTAGTTGGTATTAGTACAGGTGCTGCTGGAGTGCGAACATTCAAGTCGTTCCCAACAGTCGCAGCTGACACATTGCCAGGTACAGGAGTTGCTGACGGTAAACTTATGCGATTCAAGATTACAGCTGACTCACATGGTCAAGTTGGTATCTATCAGCTAAGCTTCAAGGTCGCTACTTCATCCTTTGCAACAGGAGGTGGTGTATCTAACGTCAAGGTAATGGTTTACTCTGATGCAGCTTACTCACAGCCTGTGAGTGGTACATACGGAGCAGCTACAGGACAATTTGGTGCAACAGCATCTGTGTTCTCAACAAACACAACCTTCAACGTAACAGCTACAACAAACCCACTCGAGATCCCTGCTGGAACAACTTATTACGTCCAGCTTGAATCAACAGTACAGAGCACTCAGACAGGTACATCTGTGACAACTACACTTAATGGTGATGCAGCATACATTTCTGCAGCTCACTTAGGTGCAAGCTTTGTCTCAACTACAACTGGTGCAGTTGCTGATACAAACAACAACTTTATCTGGTCAGGTAACGCTACTTCGACGGCAGTATTCAACTCAAATGACTGGGCTAACGGCTTCAGCATCTTGGGTCTTCCATCAGGTGGTTTGAGCCAGACTCGATCAAACTAACTCTTGTGATTGCTTAACTAATACTTAGGCAATAGTTACAAAAAACACCCTTCGGGGTGTTTTTTGTTATTTAAAGTTTTTAATTAGTGAAAATTGTGATAATATGGCAAATATGCAAAAAAAGATTCTAATCGGAATAGGCATAGCAATCGTAGTTATTTTAGGAGTGTATTTTATTTTTCGAAAAAGGAATACTGAAGTTCCTACTTCTCAAATGAGCAATGCTACAAGCACTCAAAATATCCCAAGTGGAATAGTCGCAACTGGAAATTATAAAATTGAACAAATAACTCCCCAAAACAGCGTTCCACAGCCTATTCCTGATTTGAATCGTTCAATTCACCCAGCCGGATCAGCCGCAGTTTCTCCTGAAGCTTTAGCGTTGGCATCTCAAAAAATTCCAATAATTCAAGCTGCACTAAAAAAAGATCCTTCACAATTTTCTGATTGGCTTAATTTAGCAATGTATCAAAAAATGGCAGGGGATTACGAGGGTACATCAATTTCTTGGCTTTATGCCTCAAGACTTGCACCAAATGATTATATTTCCCTGGGTAATTTAGGTAATTTATATGGATATTTTATAAAAGATAATACAAAGGCCATAAATTATTATAATCAGGCAATTGCTAAGGGACCAAAGCTCGATTATCTATATGAACAATTTGCTGAATTTTACAGAGATGTTATGAATGATAAGTCCAAAGCTAAAGCTATTATTGACGAAGGTTTAATAGAGATTCCAAATGATCCAGTCTTGCTTTCTCTTAAAAATCAGTTGAATAAATAAAATGAAGTACATTGATCGAGATTTTTTCAAATTTGTCTTTGGTTTTATGGCAATTATTACTTTGAGCATGATTATTATCATGGCTACAAGAATTTACGAGGAGAGTTCACAACAAACAGCCTCTGTAGTAGAATCCGAACGTACAAAATAATCCGGATTGATGAAAAAATATATTCTGCTTTCGACCTCACTTTTCGTTGTCTATAGTCTTGCCCAAGCTCGCACTTCTTCTTTTGTTTTTATTACTCCTCCTCAAGTTGTCTTACCAAACGCTATTTCAAAAGAAATAACTATTGAAGCTCGAAACGAGGATTCTAAAGTAGAAAATGTCCTTGAGACATTTGATCTAAATTTTGTTTCAACTTCTCCAACTGGAAAATTTCTAGCAAGTTCCGGCAAACCAATCTCAAGGACAATGAATAAGAGTACAGCTCATAGAACCTTTTATTATATTGATAGTAGAGAAGGAAATTTTCTAATTTCTGTAACTTTGACTGGGAGAGGAAGCCGAGAGTCCTTTACAATAACCCAACCGATAACTATAGGACAAAAAATAATTCCACAAGCTAAAAAAGGATTAAAGACAATTGCACAAACTGAAAGGACAAATGTATCACTCATATCATCGACAAGCGATGTTTTAAGCGAAAATGTTTTTACGGCTGATCATCACCAAGGATTTTTTGAGAAAATTTCTTATTGGCCTGTACGATTTTTTGGATTTATAAAAAGATTATTTGTTGAAGGGTGATTTGACACAAAAGCCTAATTTCTGTACTCTAGAGCTCATAAGGTCAAAGACAGGTGGCAACCATAAGTCCGCCCGAGACAACCTCTAGACCTTATTAGGTCGAGTAGCTAAACGAGGGTTTTAGCTTTGTGTAAAGTTCGCGAAGAAGGATAAAAATAATTGGAGGCTTATCGAGTATAAGACGAGAATTATTTTTTGAACTTCGACAAAGAAATTTACCAAAGATAAAAGCCGTAATATTATGGCAGTAACTAAAGAAAAGAAAGCAGAAGTATTAGAAAAATTAAGAAAAATCGTAAAAGATTCAGAAAGTTTAGTTTTTATAAACTTTCATTCACTTCCAGTGGAAGAATCGAAAACGATTAGAAAAGCTCTTCGGGAAAAAGGAGTTGGCTACACTATTGCCAAGAAAACTCTGACTCGAAAAGCAATTTCTGAAGGAAAGTTTTCTGGTACGCTACCAGAACTTCCAGGCGAACTTGGAATTGTTTACGGAACTGATCCCATCGAAGGAGCACGTGGAGTTTACGAATTCCAAAAGAAACTTGATAAGAAAATTCAAATTGTCGGCGGAGTTTTTGAGGGTAAGTTTATGACAAAAGACGAGATGACCGTTATTGCTCAGATTCCTGGCCTTAAAACACTTCAAACAATGTTTGTTAATCTTATTAATTCGCCAATACAGAGACTCGTAATAGGTCTTAATGCTATTGCTGAAAAGAAACAATAATTAATTATTAATAATATGGAAACAGAAACAACAAAAGAAAAAGGCAGCGTAGAAACTCCATCAAAATTCAAAACAATTGTGGAGTCAATTGAAAAAATGTCAGTGCTTGATTTGCACGAACTAGTAAAACATCTAGAAGAAAAATTTGGTGTATCAGCTCAGGCAGTTGCCGTTGCGGCTCCGGGAAATGGTGCAGCAAGTGGAGCAGCTGAGGAAAAATCAACATTCAATGTTGAGCTTACAGATGGTGGTGCAGCAAAAATTGGTGTTATTAAAGTAGTTAAAGAAGCATTAGGAATTGGTCTAAAAGAAGCAAAAGATTTAGTTGATGCAGCTCCTTCAATTCTAAAAGAAGGAATGAAGAAAGAAGACGCTGAAAAATTAAAGAAAGACATTGAAGCGGCTGGAGGTAAGATTACACTAAAATAAGCATTGCTTATTTTAGGTAATCTTACGGTCGGAGCGGGTTACGGTCTCATCAGAGACTGTAGCGAGACATGGTCAGAGAATTTTGTGAGCGACGGCGAACAAAATATCTATGGCAAAGTTACATTAATACACATAACAAAAAGCGCCTACAAGGCGCTTTTTGTTATCTCTTGTCAATCGTAGCATTTAGCTCTCAACCTGCTATGATACGAGTAGGACTTTCACAATCCCGTTTTTCTGTTATTGTGAAAGTCTTTTCTTATATGGAAACACTGTCGAAACTTTTCGGTTCTGAAGCAAAGGTAAAAATTCTTAGACTTTTTATTTTCAATCCGGAACATATTTTTGATACATCTCAAATATCCCAACGTGTTAAAGAACCCCGGCCAAAGGTGCGTAGGGAAATTTCCTTGCTAGAAAAGGTTGGCCTTGTAAAACGTCGTGGCCTAGGTACAAGAAAAAAGAAAAGTTACGGTTTTGCAGTCAATCCAAGCTTTAACTATTTTTCGCAATTACAAAATTTTCTTATAACAACTGAGCCTCTAAATCCAAAGGAGCTAATTAAAAGAATCTCTCGGCTTGGTTCAATAAAATTGATTATTGCTGCCGGAGTATTTATCCAGGAGCCTGAAAGTCGCATCGATTTGCTTATTGTAGGTGATAACGTCAGTCCAAAAAGACTCGATAATATGATGAAAAAAATTGAATCAGAAGTTGGAAAAGAATTAAAGTACGCTTTTTTTTCCACAGAAGACTTTAAATATCGCCTAAATATGTACGATAAGCTTGTTCGGGACGTTCTGGACTATCCACATAAGGTCATTTTAAACAAGCTTTCATTTATATGAAGCGAAGAGTATAATAAGACTATTATTGGTTAATATAGCATTATGATTTTAAATACATGGGGCAGTGTTTTGACCACTTCATTCCAGAATCTTTGGGTAGGAGTGATCACATTCATTCCGAATTTAATTGTAGCTATCGTCATTTTGCTCATTGGCTGGGCTATTGGAGCAATTGTTCAAAAGGGAATTGCTCACTTTATGAAAATGATCCAGTTTGATGAGGCATTGCGAAAAGCTGGATTTGAGGATTTAGTAAGGCGTTCGGGATTGAATCTTAATTCAGGAAAATTCCTTGGTGCGCTTGTTAAATATTTCATTATCGTCGTATTTTTGATTGCAAGTTTTGATGTTCTTGGATTAAATCAAGTAACTCTATTTCTACAGCAAGTAGTCATGGGTTATCTTCCACAACTTATCATTGCTGTATTGATTCTACTTGTTGGTGGTGTTGTTGGTGATGTTCTATCAAGAATTGTTATTGCTTCAGCTCGAACAGCTGGATTAGGCTCCGCATCATTTCTTGGTGTTGTAACTCGATGGGCCGTTTGGATTTTCGTTCTTTTGGTTGCTCTAGATAAAATGGGAATCACAGGTCCAATAGTGCAGACACTCTTTACGGGAGTTGTTGTGGCGATCTCACTTGCACTAGGTCTTGCGTTCGGACTTGGTGGACAGGATGCTGCGAGCCGCACCATCGAACGAATTAGACACGAAGTTTCAGAGAAGTAAATTTCCCAAATTAGCGAACTTTAGCTGGAACTGCAAAAATTAGGGCTCACCTTACAACTCGTAAGGCTCGCGCTATTTTTCTTGTTCGCCTTGAATTTCATCTAATTTGTAAAATTTATTATATATTGCTAGAGAAATTGACCTCGGATTTCATCCAAATTTACTATTTTTCGCTACTTAAGAGGTGTGGTTTGACACAATTTTTGCCTTCGTATATACTTTCTTTTGTCACAGATATGTTAAACAATCACCTAATTTTAGAGCGGTATAAATAACGTGCTTATTTGCGTGTTGTTCGAAAATCCCGCTCTACAAAGCGGGATTTTCAATTCTGCGGTGAGAGTTAGAACAGTCTTGTAAATTGAAAACTGAATTCCATCACATTTTTAAGATTCGAACTTTTGTTCGGGGTCTTTTCGGAAATGTAGATGGGTAGGTAAAAAGTAAAAGTAAGTAAATAAAAGTGTTACATAAGATTCATTTTATGTAACAGGATAATATGTTAAGTGGTTTTTAAATTTCCTAATGGGAAATTTAAGAGCGTATGGTGGATGCCTTGACTCAAAATGGCGATG
>PPGI01000016.1 GCA_003173855.1 Candidatus Zambryskiibacteriota bacterium
AAAAATTCTCGTCAACGTACTATTGTACGTCTCCTCGTATTTTCCTCGTCCGCCTAGAACTGCATCCAGTTTTGAAAGTTTATGTTATAATTTTTATATGCAAAACTCTAACTCTAATTTTGGGAGAGATTTATTGAAATGGTGGGTGGTAATAACAATAATTTATACAATTTTATTTTTTCTTTTCTTGTCTGGAGGAAAAGAATCTATAGGAGGCCATGTTGCGGGATTTTTTGGACTCTTTACACCTGTTGGTTTGCTTTCTATATCAGTTTTATTACTAGGTAGTTATTTAATCGGAAACATTGTAGCTATTGTATTAATGTTATTAGCTATCAGTTGGGGTAATAAACAAGAAATTCATGGATTTAAAAAAATAATATTGATATTGTTGATACTTTTTACAGTTACATTTGTTGCAGATTTAATAAGAACAATGGGCGGAGTATTAATGGGAGGTATTAGCTCATGGGATATATTTATTAATGGTTCACTTCCAAAGGGATTATAAAGTAGTCACAAAATAATTTTCTGGGATATAATATTTTAGATGGATAAGTTGCTCTCTCCATTTAGACAAAGCAAACTTTTGAATACCCTTTTTTGGGCAAATATTTTCATTTCATTCCACTATGCCCTTATAATTTATATAAACTCCTCCTTTCTTTCAAATTTTTTTACAGAGACACAGGTTTCTGCACTTTACATTATAGCTTCACTTCTTGATACAATAATCCTTCTAAATGCATCGAAAATTTTAAATAAACTTGGAAGTTACAGATTTACTATTTATGCGATCAGTCTTGAACTGCTTTCGACAATAGGACTTTTAGTTTCAAGCAATGCTTTTTTGGTCGCAGTTTATTTTTTCATACACGTATTCACTATTTCTTTGATACTTTTCAATATGGATGTCTTCGTGGAGGGAGTATCGAAAGATGAAACCATGACTGGAGAAATCCGTGCTACCTATCTAACACTTACCAATATAACCATTGTTATCTCCCCTGCGCTTGTTGCGCTTTTAGTATTTAATAATAATTTTTCTTACGTATATCTTTTAGCTTCTTTATTTTTGCTTCCAATATTTAAATTCATTAAAAGATTCAAGCGATTTGAGAATCATAAAATTAGACATTTCAAAATAAAAGAAACACTTTCAGAATATATTAAAAATAGAGATCTTTATAACGTTTTTGTTTGTCAATTTCTGCTCCAACTTTTTTTTGGCTATATGGTTATTTACACGCCAATTTATCTTCAGCGTTATCTTGGTTTTTCATGGCAGCAAGTCGGATTAATGTTCACTATCATGCTCGTACCGTTTGTTTTATTTGAAGTGCCTCTTGGCGAGCTATCTGACAAAAAATATGGCGAGCAAGAGTTTCTGACAATCGGCTTTATTATTATGGGACTTGCAACACTATTTATGAGCTTTATAACCGCACGAGTTTTTTGGATGTGGACTGCAGTGCTTTTTATTTCTCGAATCGGTGCAAGTTTTGTCGAAGTTTCATCTGAAAGTTATTTTTTCAAGCATGTTAACGAAGAAAAAAGCGATGTTATAAGTTTTTTTAGAGTCTCTCGCCCACTTGCCTTCACTGTCGCTCCAATTCTTACAGCTATTACCCTTGAATTTATTCCTTTTCAATATATTTTTATTCTAATCGGCGCAGTGATGATTACCGGAGCTCATTATTCTCTAGCACTTCGAGATACTAAGTGAAGAACTTCCAAAACTGGCGCATTTCGTTGTTGGACTTCGGAAAATTCTCGTCAACGTACTCTTGTACGTCTCCTCGCTTTTTCCTAGTCCGCCTAGAACTGCATCCAGTTTTGAAAGTTCAAGGTAATTTAAAGCAATCTTTTTTCACTATTAACTTTTCACTATTAACTGTGATAATATTTAATCTGGAGGTTCCAAATGGACTGTGAATATATTCTGGTATACAAAATGGGACTAGGCGAGAAAAACGAATTTCGACACAAGTTCCATGCGGCAACTCCTTATGATGCAAAAGTGACAGCTCGGCTCATCGTCAAGCACCATCAAGAAGAATGCGTCCAGGAGCATCCATTCTCACCGGTCATCGTGAATGGCGAGCTCTATCGTCAAATTGAAGAAATTGATGGCGGAGAGTTCGTCAAAACTTCTCATGGTCAGTCGTATGCCGAATCAGTGAGAAAGTAGTTAGAGGCGCCGACTTCGGCGCCTTTTTCAATACGAAATTTATAACTTCCAAATTTGGATGAAATCCGACGTGAGAAATTAAAAATGGGAGGAGCCTTAGTTAATGCTAAGGTGACGAGCATTTTTAATTTGGGAACGAGGAGTTCGCCAAATTTGGAAGTTACTCGGTCAAACTTTTTAATAATTTAGATAATGATATCGAAGCCACATCGACAACAGAATCAGCAGCGCCATAATACATAAATATTGTGTCACCTTTTACAACTGCACCACATGGAAAGACAACGTTTCCAACTTGTCCACTTTTTTCATATGAAAGTACAGGTTCAAATAAAAAGTCTGTAGTTCGAGCTAGAACATTGGTAGGATCTTTTAGGTGAAGTAATGCTGCTCCAACACGATAAACTCCGTCGTTTGCAATACCGTGATAGAAAAGTATCCAGCCTTTCGGAGTTTTTATCGGTGGAATTGAAAGTCCAACTTTTTGTGAATCCCACATTCCCTTTCGCGGACTAAGTATTAAAATATTTCTGAAATTATTTCGCTCACGAAATTCAGTTGTTTCTCCAAAATCAGCGCAAATATTGTGATCAACTCTATGATATAGGAAATATTTCCCATTTACTTTTTCCGGATGGAGACACCCGTCTTTATCATCAACGCCATCTCGAGTAACAAGCACAGGTCGTTTCCAGTTCCAATTCTTTTTCAAAAAATCTCGTTCTAATATTGAAGTGATCGCTACAGCTGGTGGAGCAACACCATTGAAAGCTGTATAGCACATGTAAATTACGTCACCTATTTTGGTCAGTCGCGGATCTTCGCAGCCAGAATTTCCACCAGACACTAATTTTTCCTCAAAACTTTCGCGAGGAATATAAATTGGGTCTTCGCTTCGCCAAATAATATCTGTTCCATTTTGACTTTGAGCATAGCCGACAACAGAAGTGTTATCTTTGGACATTGCTCGATACAAAATATGAACTTTCCCACCAGAAAGTATTGCTGCGGGATTAAAAACTGCTTTGGCTTCCCAATTCACTCCAGGTCGTGGAATAAGCAATGGTCCTGGAGTTAAACGCTTGAAACCCTCTCTAGTTTTTGAATTCATGCTTAATAACAAACTATCTAGAGGCAATTCTGCAGTAGCAGATGTAGTATCTGTTGCTCCATAATAAATTCGCAATTTATCCTCCTTTATCAGTGCTCCGCTTGGGAAAACAATATTTGGTGCTTGGCCATATTTTTCATACGACTCTTCAGGAATTAAAAATGGTCCAGAAGTTTTGCCAATAATTTTTTTTGGATTATTACTGTCTAAAAGCAGAGCTTGAACACCAAAAATTTTATCGTGAGAAAAATAATTATTAATATGCGAATAAACAAGTAACCAGCCGTCTTTTGTTTTGATCGGTGGTGCACCAACTTCTACTTGATCTGAATCTGATTTTGGAATTTGGAGAACATTTTTATCAAGCTCTTTGTACCATTTATTCCAATATTTCTCGTCCCAGATATCTTCAATTTTAGAGAATTCTGCAATGGCAATTTTTGCTGGTGGTTTATCTGTATTTACAGCTAAAATTGCCACGTATTTGCCCTTAATTTTCTGAGGAAAAAGTGACATTGCTTTAGCATTAAACGGAGTGATTAAATGTTTTTCCGAAATTGTTTTTAAATCATTTGAAATTGCAAGACCAACTTTTATTCCGTCACCCGTAAATGGAAACGTCGAGAGTGCCGTGTAAAATATAAAAAATTTGTTATCAATTTTTGTAACACGTGGATCCTCGAGCCCATATCTTTCCCAAACTTCCGTTGGACTGATGAATTTTTTTCGGTTATCAAAGTGAATTCCATCTCGACTGGTTGCTTTTCCAACCACCGATAGCGAAAGTCTGTTATTTTCAAATGTTTCAGGAAGCGACTGGGCACGATACAAAAGAAAAATTTCTTTACCCACCTCAATAGGACATCCATTAAATGTCGAAAAATTTTCGAAAGAATGTTCTTTAATTGGCGTCAATATTGGATTGTGCGCTGATCTTTTTACAACAAACATATTTAAACCTTCTTTAATTCGTAAGATTTAGCATTTCCCGTAACTAAATATTTCAAAAATTGATCAAGTGGAGTTGTGGCCACGCAGACAACTTTATCTGCTCCACCGTAATAAACATACAAATCATCGCCTCGAATATTTGCTCCACTAGCATAAACAATTCCTGGCTTGCCATTGTTTTCATAATACATATCGGGAGAAAGTATCGGGTGAGCACTTCTGTAAAGAATTTTTGTCGGATCATTTTTATCTAGGATCATTGCACCAAGTTTGTATCGACCAGAATCTTTGTTTTCGAGAGCATG
This sequence comes from Candidatus Zambryskiibacteriota bacterium, assembly GCA_003173855.1. Taxonomy (GTDB): domain Bacteria; phylum Patescibacteriota; class Minisyncoccia; order Phycocordibacterales; family DATDWN01; genus C7867-006. Next base: position 4,559 of record PPGI01000016.1, read on the forward strand.
GTAAAGAAGCAGCCAGCCAAGCTGAGTTTTCATGGGTGGCGGACCAGCACCGCGCAAAATATTATCCCAACTTCCCTTTGGTCCTGGTTGCGGTCCATCTGGACGTTTGCTGTTTATGTAGCCATTAAAATTTTTCAAATCATCAACGTATTCGATCATTACTTTAGGAACGATTGAATGCAAAACTGCAAACTTTCCATTTATTTTTTCTGGGAAAATCAGCCAATTTTTATTTACTTTTCCTGGAGGAGAAATCAATTGCGGTTTTCGCCATTTCCATCTTCCTCGCTTGAAATCATCTAAACTTATTGAAGTTAGAGCAATTCGCACACTGTCCCAACCTTCAAAAGCAACATAAGTCATGTAAACATCATCACCAATTCGGACTATTCTTGGATCTTCTGAACCGCCCCAACCACCACCGGATGTGTACATGGCTTGGTGATATCCAATAGGCCCGTGATGATCGCTCTCATCTGGCAAACCAAAACCATGCGTTGGTTCGTAAACAGGAATATTTGATCGATTGTTGAAATGAATTCCATCTTTGCTCTGAGCATAACCAATGCGCGAAATTCCATCTCGACCGAGTGCTCTGTAAAGCAAATGTATTGTTCCCTCGTCATCTTCTACCACTGCTGGATTAAATGTTCCCTCACCTTCCCAGGCGTCTGCATGCACGCGAGGTTCAATGATTGGATTACCATCAAATCTCGCAAGAATTTTCGGATAAAGTTTTCTATCTTCAATTTCTTTAAACGATTTGGGTAAAACAGCAACAATTATTTCTCCTTTCTGCGTAACCCAGTAAATAATAAATTTGTCTTTAAAGGTAACGAAACCAAGTGGCTCAATTGGCAATGTTTTTACCGGCGCATCAACTGCCGCTTGCCAAATTGGCACTGCCGATCGCCATAAAACTCTTTTTGGAACTTTTGCATCAAAAATAACTGCTCCAGCCTGTAGCAACACTTTATTTTTGTCTTCGACAGTTGCATCGTAAAGAAGCAAGATACCTTCCTGAATCACAGTTGTGCCGATAATCGAGATTCGTCCAGCATCAAAATAAGTATTTCGTGATGTAAAAAGCATTTGCGGTTTTTCTTTCCAAACTGCAAGTGTTCGAGATTCTTGACTTTTTATAAATAAGCCATCTCGATACAACTCGAAAGAGTCTTTTTCTTTATCATAAACTATACTTGTGTGATGAAATTCATCCGCAGGAAGCTCGCAAAGCGTTTTCCAATTGAACATATCATTTGAACGAGCAAGAACAATAACACTTGGCAATTTACTAGTTGCATCACGCAAATAAGTCATCACATAGCCATTGGGAGTTTTTGAAAGTGAAAATCTATTGCAAAGTTTTACATTTTCTTTTTTAGTTCCGTTTGTAATGGATATGCGTTTACTGCTTGGAACAAAATCAATACCATTTGTACTCATCGAAAGTAAGAGTGAACTGGTTGTTTTTTTATCAACTCGTTCAATCATGTAAACAGTTCCGTCGAATGAAATGACTGCCAAAGGAAAACCAGTCGATTTTTTTTCTGATACTGTTTTTTTCAAACTTTTTTTCATCAAACTAATACAGTTAGACTCGATTGTACTTGTCTTCAATTCTTACAATATCATCCTCATCAAATTCTCCTTTTGAAATCTCAAGAACCATTACATCATCGTTCGGCGCGGAAATTCTGTGATTTACATGCGGTTTTATTGTAAATTCATCACCTTCCTTAGCATTAATTTTTTCCTCACCGATAGTAATTTCAGGAGATCCTTTTAAAATTTTCCAAAATTCTTCTCTGTGCAAATGATATTGAAGGCTTAAAATTTCTCCTTTATTAATATTTAAAATTTTTACTGTTGAAGGCTCATTATTTGTAAAACGGATAAATGAACCCCACGGTCTTTTGGTGGTAGTCGATTCCATAGAAAATTAAGAAAAAATATTAACGTTTATTTTTTCTTAATAACTAAATTTTACCACGTAAAATCTGCTTATACACTGATCTGTGTGGATAGTAATTCGGCTAACCTACTAGAGATATGATCTTAGCCATCAAGATGTTTGCTGGCAAAGATTCTCCTAAAAGTGGCACAAAAAACCTGCCATTTACCCTTGTTTTATCTGCTGAAATTGGCAATCCGCTTTTCTTTAAAAGTTCCGCGTCATTATAGTTATCTCCCATAGCCATAACATTCTCTTTTTTTAATTTAAAAATTTTTGAAGCCATTCGAAGGCCGAGTGCTTTTGTTTGATGATATTTTATGCCAATATCATATGCTTCCCCATTCCAAATTGTATAAAGATTTGGATATTGGCCTACTACATTTTCAATTTCTGGCAATTGTTCAGTGCAATGAATAGTAATAATAAATTCCTTAGGCTCAAATCCTTTTATTTTTTCACTTTTAATTGCTTTTAATTTCGGGAAAATATCTTTTAGATCTTCGAAACTATTAATATGCTGATAAATTTTTCCTTTATACCAAGTTGCACTGCCATTTTCATAAGTTAGTGCCACAAATGGCAAAACTTCTCGAAACATTTCTTGTAACATGTAGAGACCCCGTCCAGAACTAATATTAATAACGAAACCTAAACTAGATAATTTTTTAATCTGCTCAATTTCTTCTTGCTCAATAACCTTTGTCTCAAGCGTAGTTGTATTGCCGACTTGATGAATTTTGGTTCCACGTCTCACAAGCACGCCATCTACATCAAAAACAAGCATTTTGATATTGGCAATATCGATTTTAGTCATTTCATCGAGCGGGAGAGCCATTTTATTGTTTTAGTTTATTCAGAATTTCAAGCATTATTTCATTTTGATTTTCTAAATGAATTAAAATAGTTTCAATTTCCTGTTCTGCTTTTGTATTTACATCAAAGTCAGCCTCAGCTCGAGCTTCAGCATGTTTCCCCTGTAAATTTTGGCCAATAAGGAGAAGTGGCATAAGAAAAATCTGAATCATATTAGAAATAAAAAGCCAGAGAACAAATGCTGGATATGGATCAAACCTTAATTCAGCCGGTCCTAAAATATTCCATCCAAGCCAAATAACGGTCCAGAAAAAAATAACAAAGAAAAAACCCATTGTGCCGATGTGATCAGTGATCCAAATAGCAAAGTGGTCAAGAGAGCTTAAACGTTCGTTATGAACAATGTTTGCATTTCGAACAGGTTTTTTAGATTTTCGGATTTCTTCTAGACTGATTGTCTGTTTTGTCATGTATTAATTATACATGACATCTTAAAGCTAGTCATTATTATTCTCTGATTCTTGACGATGAGAATGAGATGATCTATCTTTTAAAAACTTCAAAAGATCGTTTGTTCGATTGGTTATTCTGTCTTCTTGATCTCCATTTTCGTCATTTTGATCTTGGTCCGTTATACTTGTAGAAGTAGCTTCTGTTGTTGCTGTCGCACTTACACTCATGGTTTGTGGAGCAAAATTTCCCTTATCTTCAGAGTTTTTATTTTTTCTATTTCTATTTTTATTATTTTTTGAAGCAATGGTTGTTGTTGCAATCTGCAATTTATTCAAAATATGCGAATGAGCTTTGATATTTGATTGCAAGTTAACCACAGTATTTATAGCTTCGTCAGTTGAAGTGCTGACGTCTGGGGTATCTTTAACAAGATGGACAAACGAATCTGTGTGATTTTCTAAACTTTGTTCCAATTCTTCTTTTGAAGATGTAGAGAGTTTGCCTTTCAAATCTAGTTCTTCAGCTTCTTGAAGTCGTGTTTCAATGTGTTCCGCCTCAACATTTGCTTTAGCAACTGTGCCAACCGCCATTGTGTACTGCAATGGTTCAATCAAATCAACTTTAAGCGGATAAAGCTTATCTCCAGGCAAGGAACTTTGTGCAGAGTACGCTGCCCCGCCACCAATAATAAAAACTACCAGTGCTAAAACGTAAATAAATTTAAATTCAGCTTTTGAGTACCACGGAGAGATTATTTTCAGTGGATTGTTTCGAACATATTCTGTCAGGCGCACTGAGAGACCCGATCTTTCATTCGGAGTCATTCCTACTTTTCTTAAATCCTGTATTCCTTTTTTAAAATCATCTTTCATTTTCATTTCTCAAATCCCAACAGTCCTCTTAGCTTTTCTAATGCTCTTATAACTCTAACAGAAACTACGTTTGGAGTAACTCCAAGAATTTCAGCAATTTCTTGCGGCTTCAAATCTTCAACAAAACGAAGATAGATGATTTGTTTCTGTCCTGACTCAAGATCATTGATTTTTTCTAAAACAAATCTGCCTTCAGCAGATATATCAATTTCTTGCATCAAACTGCTTGCCATAAACATCTGGTCCTCGTTTTCCTCGAGAATATTATCGAGCGAAACTGCTTTCTTTTTTCTGTAAAAATCAATGATCAAATTGCGTGCGATCATGAAAATAAACGCTCGATCATTTTGTATGTTTTTGCCATTGCTTAAGGTGTCCCAAAATCTGGCAAATGCATCTTGAGTTAAATCAAGCGCCACTTCACGATCCGATACTCGAAACAGGCAATATCGAAAGATTGCGTCTGCCTCGTTCTTATATAAGCTTTCAAAGCGCTGTTTTCGGGTATCCTTTTTCATTATTTAAGACGGGTTTGTATAAGAAATATTACTATACATTATTTTTACATAGAAAAAAGCCCCTAGACGAAGCGACGACGACAACGTGTAGACGATGACGACGACTAACGACGACGAGGGGCTTTCCCTTAAGGAAAGTTACTGAGATTAACGAGGAAGATCAGTTTCTCCGGATCTGGTCCGGCATTGAAGTACCGGATACGATTGGCAAGGGCAACGTTCCTGCGATCTGGCCGACAACGCACTTGTCGCATTTTTCGGCCCAAGGAATATCTCGAAGTCGAGCATCACCGATGGGATCTCCACAGTCACGACAAGTGCCAAACTTGTCATTGTCGAGACGGCTGAGTGCCGCCTCAATTGCGTTGAGTCGTATTGCGCTTGCCTGGCCCACGACTCTCGTTTTGACCTTTGACCTGGCCTCGTTGAGGAGTTCTCGAACTTCTGCTTTTTTCAAATCGCACCTCCAGAAATGTTTCCTATTTGATCTTATACAAATTTCCTGATCTGGTCAAGGATTATTTAGAACGTTATACTAAGGCATATGAATCCAGAATTAGTTGAATCTCTTAAGAAAATTATTGAGGGAGACGTTGATGTTACCGAAAAAACCCTAGCTGAACATTCTCGCGATGCTTCCCTATTTGAAATCAAGCCAAAAGTTGTTGTTTATCCAAAACATTCAAAGGACGTGCAGAGCCTTGTGAACTGGGTAAATGAAAATAAACAAAAAGATCCAACTCTTTCCGTAACTCCCCGATCAGCAGGAACAGATATGACCGGCGGACCACTAGGTCAGTCGATAATTCTAGATTTCACCCGTTACATGAATAAAATTATCGAAGTCAAAGATGATTATGCAATTGTTGAACCGGGTTGTTATTACAGGGATTTTGATCGCGAAACAAGAAAAATAGGAAAAATAATGCCTACTTTTACAGCCTCACGAGAAATTTGTGCAGTTGGCGGAATGGTTGCCAACAATTCTGGCGGAGAAAAAAGCGTTAAATACGGCAAAGTTGAAAATCATCTTAAACAATTGAAAGTCATTTTCTCCGATGGCAATGAATACACAATTCGTCCAATGAATTTATCTGAACTTGAAGCAAAAATTAAAGAAAACTCATTTGAAGCTGAACTTTATAAAAAAATTTACGATTTAATATACCAAAATTATGACGAAATAATGGCTGCAAAGCCTCAAGTTAGCAAAAATTCTTCCGGTTATTATCTCTGGAATGTCCTAGACAGAGAAAAACAAACGTTTGATCTCTGCCGATTGATTGTCGGCTCTCAAGGAACGCTTGGAATAGTTACGGAAATTACATTTGATCTTGTTCCTTTGCCACGGTATTCAAATTTACTTGTTGTTTTCTTGCCGTCACTTGATCATGTAAGCGAATTGGTTAATAAAATTCTTCCGTATAAACCAGAAAGTCTTGAGACTTACGATGACAAAAGCATGATTTTGGCAGTAAAATTTTTCTTTGATTTTTTCAAGCGACTTGGATTTTGGGGAGCACTCCATCTTGGAATTCAATTTATTCCAGAAACATTTATGATTCTCTCTGGTGGAGTTCCAAAACTTATTTTAATGATTGAATTTACAGGAAATAGCGAAGAAGAAGTAAAAAAAGAACTTATTAATGTCCGAGATCATCTTACAGATTTTCATTTCAAGATGCATATCGCAAAAAACAGCGGTGAAGCAGAAAAATATTGGGACATTCGCCATGAGAGTTTTAATCTTCTACGCCAACACGTCCACGGAAAAAGAACTGCGCCGTTTATTGATGATTTAATCGTTAAACCGGAATATTTGCCTCAATTTTTACCAAAAATCCAAGCTCTTATTGATGAATACAACCTCGATTACACTGTCCAAGGTCATTTAGGAAATGGAAATTTCCATATTATTCCTCTTATGGATCTTAATTCTCCATATTCTGCTGACACAATTCTCGAACTCTCAAAAAAAGTTTACTCAGTTGTAAAAGAATTTCATGGCTCTAATAGCGCAGAGCATAATGACGGAATAATTAGATCCCCATTTCTTCGCGAGCAATTTGGAGAGAAAATTACTTCACTTTTTGAAGAAACCAAAAAAATATTTGATCCTGATAATATATTTAACCCTGGCAAAAAAGTTGGCGGAACTTTCGAAGATATAAAGAAATGGATGCTTAAAAAGAATTAGTTATTTTTTAAACATACTTCCCGGAGACCAAGGGGTTCCAAAAAGTGGGAGGAGGAATGCGTCAATGCCAATAGCTCCCGCAACTTTCCAGCCTAGAATTATAAATATTGCGCAGACTGCTAAAACAGGGTTGGTACTAACTGTACCTGCAAAAAGATAATTCATATTCATAAAAAGTCCAAAAAATGCAGCGATACCTGTGAATGCTCCTATGACCAGACAAACTCCAACGGCAACTTCTCCATAGGCAACCAAATGCGACCAAAATACAGGATGAGTAAGAACATAAGATTTTAAAAACCAAGCATACCAGCCTGAAACATCAGGATGTGGACCACTTGTTTTAGAAAGTGATCCTTGAACAAAACCGCTTATTGCAGCCCCTGCATTTTTCCCTACCCAAACAGGGTTTTGCACTTTTTCCCAACCAGCTTCAAACCATTGGTATCCTAAATAGAATCGAACAATAAGCCATAACCACCACAATTTTGTAGTTGAAAATAATGTATGAGCAATTTTAGGATCCTTTACCTCAACAACTCTCATGCCATTAATTATATCACCTGGCAAGAGACTCAACTTTACTGCGGTGGATAACTATTCTTCATCCTCATCATCCTCGTCTTCTTCATCTGCCCATTTTTTACTTTCTTCGGCAAATTTCTTTTTAATATCACGCCACTTCGTTTTCAATCTATCTCCAATTTTTTCCAATTGCTCCTGACTTATATCTTTTAGATTTTCGTATTTTTCTAGGACATTATCAACAACTTCTTCGAAATCAGCTTGAGTTGGTTTATTAATTTTTTTAAGCTCATGATAAATTTCTGACTTTACTTTTAACATCCACATTCTGAATTTCAATTTCCGGCGTTCTTTATAACCGACATAGCCTGCAACTGTTCCGAAGGCGAGGCCTGCAAGCAATCCTTTGACAAAAGTTATTGAATTATTTTTGTTATGCATATATTTAAAATATTTTCTTTAATATTAATGGAATAACTCTGCTAACATTGGCAAACTTATTTAATTGGTGTTTCAGTTCATCGGCTTCTCTCTCCAAAAATTCGCTCCAGCGTTTTATCTTTTTTACTACGATAATCATATAAACCAAGAGAATAACAAAACAGATTGAGACAACGACAAAAATGACGAGTGCCACGTAGAATAAAATTAGTGGAATCTCAATCATGAAAAAATCGTATCATCATCTTCCTGAAGATTTGGTTAAGGTAATTATCTAACAAGAATTCCTCTCGTTTGAGAGGAATTCTTCTACAAGTTTATTTTTGACAACAGATTATGAAGAGCCTCGCGAATGGTTGGTTTCTCTTCGTCCACCACGTCCATTGTGCGAACCTCGACGATCATCTGAAGAGGAATTCCTTCCTCGCCTGCCTCCTCTGTTGCCGCCTCTTGATGTGTTAGGCATAAACAAAATATATCAAAGTGTGATGAAAATAGGATTAAATATATGTAATAAATTTAAGTCACCAACGTAATAAATAGTATGCCGCAGCAAGAATTATTTTACGTCGAAGCTACGCAAATTGGCCCGCCTGGGTTTAATTATAAGCCGGATTTCTTGACGCCTGAAGAAGAAAGAAAGTTAGTTCAGGAATTTAAAAAACTGACATTTAAACCTTATCAATTTGGTGGTTACAAGGCTAAGAGACAGACTAAAAGCTACACAAAGCGAACAGGCTATCCCGAATTCTTAAAACCGATTATTCTAAGAGCCGCTAAATTTGCCAATGTCTCTCCTCAAAGCATAGAACACGCAATGGTTACGGAATACACGCCTGGCACGCCGATTGGTTGGCACAGGGATCAACCACCATACAATAAAGTAATCGGCATTTCGTTTGGCTCGGAAGTTCCTTTTCGCTTTAGGAGAAAAGATGGAGATAAATGGAGACGAATTACAGTTCCGGCAAAACCTCGATCAATTTATGTTATGAGCGGACCATCTCGATATGATTGGCAGCACAGTATTCCTCCAGTCGAGAATTTGCGCTATTCGATCACAATGCGAACAGTTGAATAAGAGCCATTTTTGACGTATTCTGTCATTATTGCCAGATCGTCTAATGGTAGGACATCGCTCTCTGAAAGCGATAATTTTGGTTCGATCCCAAATCTGGCAGC
>PPGI01000005.1 GCA_003173855.1 Candidatus Zambryskiibacteriota bacterium
AAAGATTCCCGCCAATATGGCATACAAAAGAAATTTTTTTGTCGTTTTCATATTTGATGACTATAGCACAACTCTCTGCCATCTGCTATTATGCCAAAAATGAAAAACTCCGAGGTCAAAATATTTATTACTGGCGGGCTCGGTTATATTGGCACTGCACTTGCCAAGGAAGCATTAAAACGAGGTTTTGATGTTTACCTATATGATTCGCTTGTATACAAGCAAAATTCTAAAAAAGTACTGAGAGAAATTAATGGTAAAAACAAAAATGCAGAATTAAAATTTATCAAAGGTGATACGAGAAACATTCCTTTGCTTAGAAAAAGTCTCGAAAAATGGAAGCCAGATTTTTTGTTTCATTTCGCTGAACTTGTCGGAGTCTATGCCTGTGACTATAACCCGAAGCATACTCGAGCGATAAATTTTAGTGCATCAAAAAATGTTCTCAATTTAGCTACTAAACTTAATATTCCAACGATTTATAATTCGACATCGAGTGTCTACGGAAATCAAAAAAAGGCAAAACTTTTAAAAGAAAACGATGAAATCCCAGCACCAACTGACAATTATTGTAAAAATAAATTACTAATGGAGAATCACATAGAAAAACTCCGCAAGAAATATCCAAATTTCAAGGTAATTGTACTTCGTCCAGCTACAGTCTGGGGTATTGGTCCCAGAATGCGAATCGAACTTTTACCAAATCATTTTACATATTCTGCAATTGCAAAAGGCAGAATAAGAATTTCAGAACCGCAAGCTTACCGTGCAGAAATGGATATTGATGATATTGTCGAATCATATTTTGCAATTATGGGGAAAAAATCATGGAAGAAGCCAGTGTATAATGTTGGAAGCGATAATTTAAAAAAAATTGAAGTTGCCGAAAAAATTAAATCATTTATTCCATGTGAGATTGAAACAATTGGAAATATAGGTGATATGAGGAATCTTCAGATTGATTCGACTAATTTTAGAAATGATTTCGATTGGAAACCAAAGAACACATTCGAGGGCACAATACAAAAAGTTGCAGCTTGGATTAAGAAAAATAAAAAAGAAATGGAGAGTACAAAATTTAAAGGTATATTGAATAGCCCGCTTCATATATGGCAAAAAATGATTTAAAAAACGCAAAGATTTTGCTAACTGGTGGACATGGTTTTTTGGGCCAGGCAGTTTATGATGCACTATTAAAAAATGGGGTGCAGAAAAAAAATATTTTTCGTCCAAGAAGTAAAGAACTCGATTTACGAGAAAAGGAAAACTGTAGCAGAGCTGTAAAAGGAATGGATATTGTTATTAATCTTGCAGCAAATGTTGGTGGTATTGGATACAATCAAAAATTTCCCGGAAGTCTTTTTTATGATAACGCAATGATAACTATTAATATGATTGAACAGGCGAGAGTTGCTGGAGTTAAAAAATTTGTCCAAGTCGGAACAATTTGTGCATATCCTAAAATTCCGCCGCATATCCCCTTTCGAGAAGAAGATCTATGGATGGGGTATCCCGAAGAAACTAATGCACCGTACGGACTAGCCAAGAAAAATGGAATTGTCCAACTTGAAGCTTACAAAATGCAATATGGATTCAACAGCATAAATCCAATGCTTGTTAATTTGTATGGACCTCGAGACAATTTTGATCCAAATCACTCGCACGTTATTCCTGCACTGATTAAGCGTTTTGTTGAAGCAAAAGAAAAAAATCTAAAAGAAGTTGTAGTCTGGGGTACTGGAAAAGCAAGTCGAGAATTTCTTTATGTAGATGATGCAGCCGAGGCCATTGTACTTGCGACACTTAAGCATAATGATCCAAAACCAGTTAATATTGGTTCAAGTTTTGAAATAAAAATTAAAGATTTAGTAGAAATTATTGCAAGGCAAACTGGGTACAAAGGAAAAATTGTCTACGATAAAACGAAGCCTGATGGACAACCAAGAAGAAAACTTGATACCAGCAAAGCTAAAAAATATTTTGGATTCAAATCAAAAACAAGTTTTGAAAATGGCCTTAGAAAAACTATCGAATGGTACTTGGAAAACAGAAAAAATAACTAGAAAAATCGGCCGAAATCTGTTATTATTGATCCTGCGTTATGCAAAAATTTGAAAAGGAAGAGATAATCAGCCCCAAGAATGCCTTTAACTTTTGGAATGATCTAAAAGAGATTTGGAAATATAAGGAACTTTTATATTTCTTTGTTTGGCGAGATTTAAAAGTTCGCTACAAACAGACAATCATTGGTGTAGCTTGGGCAATAATTCAGCCATTTCTGTCGATGGTTGTTTTTAGTGTTTTTTTTGGAAAATTAATTCACGTACCATCTGACGGAATTCCCTACCCAATTTTCGTATATTCTGGATTGCTTTTTTGGCAATTTTTCTCTGGATCACTCGCCGATACAAGCAGCTCTTTAATTTCAAATCGGGCAATTATTACAAAGGTTTATTTTCCCAGATTAATTCTTCCAATAGCATCCATTTTCGTTCAATTCGTAGATTTTCTGATCGCTTCAGTAGTTTTAGTTATTTTAATGATCTATTATGGTTTTGCTCCGCATCTAACAGGCCTTTATATAATGCCGCTTCTGATTGTCATCGCTTTTTTGGCAGCCATGGGTGGTGGAATGATTTTAGCGGCTCTAAACGTCAAATACAGGGACGTTCGATATGTTCTTCCATATTTTATCCAGCTTCTTTTATTTGTAACTCCTGTAATTTATCCCCCATCGATTGCTGGAAAATATTCTTGGATTTTGGCAATTAATCCAATGACTGCAGTTATTAAAGGTGCACGCGGAGCCTTGCTTCACACTGAACCAATCAACTGGTTTCTACTTTCAATCTCGCTTTCAGCTGTAGCAATTTTATTTATTATTGGATTTTACATGTTTAAGAAAACTGAAAGATACTTCGCTGATATTGTATAAATTATGAAACCGATAATAGAAATTCAAAATTTATCAAAGACATATAAAATTCGGCACGAAAGCGGAAGCTATCTTACTTTGCGCGATATAATGTCAGAAGCTATTTTTCATCCAATCACTTTTTTAAAAAAGAGAATTAAAAAAGCAATTGGCCGGGGCGAAGAAACATTTTGGGCACTTAAAGATGTTAGTTTTAATATCGAAAAAGGCGAGGTCATAGGCATCATCGGAGCAAATGGTGCTGGTAAATCAACCCTACTTAAAATCCTTTCAAAAATTACCCCTCCCACACAAGGTAGGGTTATAGTTCGTGGAAATATTGCTTCTCTTCTTGAAGTAGGAACTGGTTTTCATCCTGAACTGACCGGTCGGGAAAATATTTTTTTGAATGGGGCAATTTTGGGAATGAAGAGGTCAGATACAGCTGCTAAATTCGAAGATATTGTCGAATTTGCCGGTATGCGACAGTTTCTCGATACTCCTGTTAAATATTATTCATCAGGTATGTATGTTCGACTTGCCTTTTCCGTTGCCGCTCATATGGACCCTGACATTTTAATAATTGACGAAGTATTGGCTGTTGGTGATGCCGAATTTCAGAAAAAATGTTTAGAAAAAATGGAGGAAATTACACAAAAAGAAGGTCGGACAATTCTTTTTGTCAGCCACAATCTGGTTAGTGTTCAAAATCTCTGCAAAAAAACTATTCTACTTCAGCACGGCCAAGTAAAAAAAGTTGGCCCAACAAAAGAAGTGATTGACACGTATCTAAATCAAAAATCATTGGAAAGAAAAAGTCCGATTAGTCACTTGCAAGGCGATAAAAGAAGTAATGTCGGCGACGTTCGTTTTACAGAAATCCAAGTCTCAAACGGAAAGCCGGGGGAACCAATCGAAAGTGGAGATAAATTAAAAATCGTAATGAAATATCGAAGCGATTATCCTGACGGAATTTCAGATGTACGCATAGTTATAACTATTGATAGCGAGAGATCAAAACAAACTGTATTACGCCTCGATAGCGACGTCAGTGCTAAGTCAATTGGTCAAAAAATCCCTCCAGAAGGAACTATAGTTTGCGAAACAGATGCAATAAATCTTGTCGAAGGAAATTATTTACTTCATGCTAACTTCCATACTCAGGGTGCCAGTCGTGACAATGTTCAGCGCGCAGCCGAATTCCACGTTCATACAGATCTAAAAAAACATGCCTTTAAGATTGATCCAGATGTAACTGTAACTGATCGCCTATCAAGTTACGTCTTTAAAGAGGTCTAATTTGAGGTTTACAATTGGCTAATTCTCGAGTAGAATGCCCCTCATGATTAGCGTCGCTATACCTACATATGAGATGAACGGCAAGGGTGTTGAACTCCTTAGACGAAGCTTCGATATCTTGACCCGACAAACCTATAAAGACTTTGAAGTGGTCGTAAGCGACAACTCTAAAAATGATGACATTAAAAATTTGTGCGCTGAATATGGATCGAAATTAAAGATTAACTATTTCAAAAATCCTAGAATAGGCATGGCACCGAATACTAACGAAGCCATTAAAGCCTCTAAAGGAGACCTGATAAAAATTTTATATCAAGATGATTTTTTAGCAGATGATAATTCGCTTCAGGATATTCACGATAATTTTAAAGGTCAATGGCTTGCCACGGCATGCGAGCACCTGGCCGACACTGGGGAGAGATTTAATTTGCACATACCGTCATATAATGACAAAATCCACGTGGGCTCAAATTCGATCGGCTCACCTTCTGTTATAACTATTAAAAATGACAATCCACTTCTTTTTGACGAAAAAATGACTTGGAGATTAGACGGTGACTATTATAAGAGAATGCATGATAAGTACGGCAACCCAACGATCTTAAGTAAGCCTAATATTGTGATTGGGGTCGGCAAACATCAAACAACATTTCATTTAAGCGACGAATACAAAGAAAGCGAGCGAGACTATATGTATGAGAAATATAACGAAGAGAAACCAAAGGTTAGTTTATTAAGAAAAGTAAAAACATGGCTAAAGAAAATTTAAACAATAAAAAAATGAGGGTTTTATATGCTCAAGCAGTCTACGGAGACGAAGAAAAAAAAGCTGTTTTAAATTCTCTTGAAAATACTTTTTTGTCTGTCGGAAATTTATCGAAAAAATTTGAAAATCAAATTGCCAAGCTTTTCAATAAAAAATATGGAGTATTTGTAAACTCTGGTAGCTCTGCAAACCTTCTTGTGACACAACTTATTCCAAAGGGTGAAGTCATCACTCCAGCGCTTACTTTTGCAACAACACTTACTCCCCTACTACAGTGCGGGTTAACTCCAGTTTTTATTGATAGTGGCATTGATATATTTCTTCCGACTGTTGAAGATATCGAGGCTAAAATAACTAAAAAAACAACTGCAGTAATGATTCCAAATTTACTTGGAAATAAAATTGACTCATTGCGATTAAGAAAATTATGTGACAAAAAAGGAATTCTATATATAGAAGATTCTTGTGACACAATTACCCAATCAAACGGTCATTTCGTAACTACTTCTTTTTACGGATCACACATTATTACAGCGATGGGATCAGGCGGAATGGTCATGTCTGATGACAAAAAAGCAATAGAGAGAATCAGAACAATGAGAGACTGGGGACGAGGTGTTGATGTTTCTGAAAAAATTTCTGACAGATTTAAATATAAAATAGACGAAATTCCTTATGACGGAAAATTTGTTTACGTTGAAAGAGGATTTAATATGAGACCTGTAGAAGCTCAAGCAGCCTTTGGTTTAGAGCAACTAAAAAGATTGCCTGAATTTGCTAAAAAAAGAAAAGAAAATTTTCAAAAATTATATGATTTCTTTAAGGATTATCCATACTTCAATCTTCCAAAATCTCAATTCGATCCAAATTGGCTAGCATTTCCACTTACTTTAAAAAATGCCACTTTTCAAAGATTTGAGCTCGTAAAATGGTTTGAAGACAATGGAATTCAAACCAGACCAATCTTTTCGGGAAATGTTCTTAGACATTCTGCTTTCAGGGATTTAAAAAAAGGCGAATTTCCTAATGCAGACTATATTATGGAACATGGAATTCTCTTAGGCATTCATCAGGGTATGAATGATGCTCAATTGAATCACATAAAAGAAACCTTTAAAGAATTTGCCAAATCTCATACGATGGACATTTTGATGACTGGAAGCCGTGGTAGACTCGGAACTGAAATGAAAAAACATCTACATGTTATTGAATTTAAAGATGACATAACCAAAGAATTTAACAAAACCAAAGCTGATCTTGTAATTCATGCTGCAGCCTACACGGACACTACAAAAGCTGAGAAAGAGCCAGATCTTTGTTTTAAAACAAATGTTGAGGGCACATACAATATGGTTAAAAAATACAAAGATGTTCCTTTTGTCTACATTTCTACCGAATACGCAAAAAATCCTCTTGGAGTTTATGCTACGACAAAATTTTTAGGCGAAGAAATTGTAAAAACTCATCCAAAACATTTGATTATAAGAACCCTATTTAAACCTAGACCTTGGCCTTTCCCTATGGCTTACAAAGATCAATATACCCAAGGTGATTACACAGATGTCATTGCAAAATTGATTGCAGATAAAATAAAAAATTGGGACAAAAAAACATCTGAACTTTGCTATATAGGAACAGGACGAAAAACCATGCTTGATTTAGCAAGAAAAACCAAACCGGATACAATGCCTAATACAGTAGCTGATTATGTAAAGAAAACTGGAGCTCCAATTCCAAAGGATTATCTATAATGAAGATTGATCAAACAAAAATCGAAGGATTGAAGGTAATTACTCTTGATCGTTTTAATGATGAGCGAGGAAGTTTAACTGTAATTTATGACAAAAAATCGCTTGATCAGATTGGATTTTTGAAAAACTTTAATCAAAATTATTATTCAATTTCGAAAAAAAATGTTATCCGAGGAATGCATTTTCAGATTCCACCAGAAGATCATGCAAAATTCGTCTATGTAACACGAGGGAAAATACTCGATGTCATTTTAGATATAAGAAAAAATTCTCCGACTTACGGGCAATATGCTACAGTTGAATTGAGCAGCGAAAATCATGTAGCAGTTTTTATTCCACGCGGATGCGCTCACGGATTTCTCGCCAAAGAAGACGATAGTTGTGTAATCTATCTTCAAGAAACAATGAGATCACCGGAAAATGAAGCTGGTATACGATTTGATTCCTTTGAGCTTGATTGGGGCCTAAAAGAGCCGATAATAAGCTCTCGTGACTTATCACTTCCTGCATTTAATTCTTATAATTCTCCTTTTGTATGAAAAAAATACTTATCACCGGAGTTGCCGGTCTTATAGGATCACATTTTGCAACATATTTGCTTGATAACGGATATGATGTCATTGGCATAGACAATCTTACTGGCGGATACTTGGATTTTGTCGATGAAAGACTTAAAAAAAATAAAAAATTTTATAAGGTTGATTTGCTTAACGTTGGCGGCCTCGAAAAAGTTTTCAAAAAAAATAAACCAGATTACGTATATCATTTTGCCGCATATGCAGCCGAAGGCCTTTCTCCGTTTATCAGAAATTTTAATTATACAAACAATCTTCTTGCCACTGTAAATGTCATCAATGAATGCATTAAAAATAATGTAAAAAAAATAATTTTTACATCATCAATGGCAGTATATGGTCACGGTAAAGCTCCATTTAAGGAAGATCAATTCCCTACACCGGCTGACCCTTATGGAATTTCCAAATTTGCAGTCGAGATGGATCTTAAACAAGCACGTGACCAGTTTGGGCTAGAATATTCAATACTTAGACCCCATAATGTAATTGGAATAAGACAAAATATTTGGGACACTTATCGAAACGTTATAGGTATTTGGATAAGAGAGACGATTCTAGGAAACGATCTTAGAATTTTTGGCGATGGTAAACAAAAAAGAGCGTTTTCTGATATTTTTTATTGTTTAAAACCCTTTGAAAAATTAATGTTTGATCACAATGGTGAAATATTCAATATTGGTTCAGACAAAGAATACGAAATTGTTGAAGCAGCTAAAATATTAGTTAAAGTCGCAAATGAATTTGGATTTAAACCAAAAATAAAATTTGCTGAGGCACGTAACGAAGTAAAGCATGCTTACAGTTCACACGAAAAAGCAAAACGAATGCTTGATTTTAAAGACAATACTGATTTAGAAAAAACAATACGTGAAATGTTTGCCTGGGCACTAAAACAACCCCAAAGAAAATCAAAAAAAATGGATTATGAAATAGAAAAAGGAATGTACAATTCGTGGAAATAAAATGAACGGAAATACAATAGAAGAATTATTCAATACACCTCGGATGGGCCATGTACCGCTAAGCGCCACAAATAGCGTACGAGGACTATATAGGCTAATAAAAAAATATTTTAAGCCAGAATTTACTATGGTTGAAATTGGCTCATTTCATGGCGTTTCTACTCGGCTATTTTCAAAATTTGTTAAAACCGTTTACGCTGTCGATTGCTATGATTACGTGGTTCCAGAAACAGGCAGAATTCCAGAGCATGACGCTCTTTTTGTTGAAGCTGAAAAAATATTTATTGAAAAAACAACAGGCATTAAAAATATAATAAAAGTAAGAAAAACCAGTGTTGAAGCAGCAAAAGATTTCGCTCCTAAATCAGTTGATGCTGTTTATATAGATGCTGAACATGACGAGGTAAGTGTAAGAAAAGATATCCAAACTTGGAAAGGTAAAATTAAAAATGGAGGAATTCTCTGCGGTCATGATTTTAATCTGCCTCACATAAAAAAAATTCTAAATGAAGAGGGATTTAAAAAAATTGATACCTTCCCTGACAGTTCGTGGGCAGTTATTGTTCGACCTACAACAGCTCTAATAGCAGTAGCATCAACAAAAGTACCTCAAACAATTAAAGCTTTGAAAAAAAGCTTAAAACAGATGGAATTTAGTAAAGTTCTTCTTTTCACCAATGAAGACGTAGAAGTTAAAGGAATAAAAACTGTAAAAATTCCGAAACTCGATTACAAATCATATAATGAATTTATTGCAATGTATCTCTGGAATTATATTGATACGGAATATGTGCTTCTTGTTCAAAACGACGGGTACATTCTAGATGCTAATATTTGGGATGATGTTTTTTTCGATTATGATTATATTGGCGCACCATGGGAGAGGAATACTCATTTTACAAAAGATGGCACAGAAGTCAGAGTTGGTAACGGAGGATTTTCGTTTAGAAGTAAAAAACTTCTGGAAGCTCCTACAAAACTCGGACTAAAATTTACAGATATGGGTACAGGATACTGGCATGAAGATGGATTTTTGTGTGTACATTATCGCAGGGAATTAGAGGAATATGGGATTAAATTTGCACCAGTCAATGTAGCAGCAAAATTTAGCACTGAAATGCATTGTCCAGAATCAGTTCCCTCTTTCGGATTTCATAATCTAAAAAATGTCCCAAGGTTCCATACCATAAGAACTTTAATGAAGAAAATAATAAAACGATGATAGTTACAGAACTTTACAAAGGACAAGGACTCGGAAATCAACTTTTTTGCTACATAACAACTCGAGTTATTGGCAAAGATAATGGTTATAAATTTGGAATTGACCATCCTGAAAGATTCAAGGGTTTAGATTTTTTTAATTTGGACTTTGGCGAAAAAGTTTTGGGTGGGAAAGGCCCGGAAGGAGGTCCGCCAATAGAACTACCTCAAGGAATTTATAACTACTATCGTGAAAAAAGAGTGGACCATCCGGTACACATGTCCGATATTCGACAATATGATTCTGAACTTATAAATATTCTAGACAATACCAAAATTGATGGCTTAATGCAGGATGAGAAATATTTTTCTCACAGAAAAGAAGAAATTAGAGAATGGCTTAAAATTAAACCTGAATTTGAATGTACTGATTTCGCGAGCGATGATATCTGCATTATTAATTTTCGCGGAGGCGATTATGTCCGCAACACGAAATTATTTCTACCTCAATCATATTGGGATAATGCGGTTCAAAATATGAGAAAAATAAACAGTAATTTCAAATTTGTTGTTATTACTGATGATGAAAAAACAGCTAAGAGATTTTTTCCGGACTTCGAAGTGCATCATTTCAGTATTGCCAAAGACTATGCTGTTTTAAAAAACGCGCATTATTTAATAATGTCAAATTCCAGTTTTGCATGGTTCCCTGCCTGGCTTTCTACAAATTTAAAATACTGTATTGCTCCGAAATATTGGGCAGCATTCAATTTTTCAGACGGATTCTGGTCCATGACCTCAAATTTAACTTCTGATTGGGTATATCAGGACAGAGAAGGAAAGCTATTTGATAATTCGAGCTGTCGTAAGGAACTTGATAAATATATAGAAAATCATAAAGAATATTACTTGCCAAAAAAAATAACTAAAAATTTTCTTGTAATTTCAAATTTCAACAATGATATTAGTTGGGTGCCTGAACTTACATCAAACTATTTGATTTATGATCGCAGCGCTAAGGCAGAATATCCAGTAACTATCGACAAAACGAAAATCATACGTTCACCTAACCTTGGCTATAACTCATATGACTACTTCACATACATTATTGATAATTACGACAACTTGCCAGAAGTTGTTATATTCGCAAAAGGCCATACTTTTCCACGTCATGTAAGAAGAGAGTATTTTGAAAGAGTAATGAATAATCGGTTTTTTACTCCTTTAGAAGATTACAAATTGTATAAAGACCAATTTCCAAAATCATTTATCTCTGAGGAAGGTGGTTTCTGTGAACGAAATAATAGTTGGTATTTACAGTACACCTCGACAAAATATTTTCATGATTTTAATAATTTCTGGCGATTTACATTTAAAGACGCTCCTATTCCTCGCTATGTACGTTTTGCTCCCGGAGGAGACTACATTGTGCCAAGAGAAAATATTTTGAAACTACCAAAAGTAGTATACGAAAATTTGCGATTGTTTATGTCTCATGGACCAGAGCCTGGAGAAACTCACATTATTGAAAGAGCCTGTCATACACTTTGGACATCGAACTTCGAACTTGCGGAAACTATTTTAAAACCTGTCGACGAAAGCTTTGTTGCTCTTCCTCCTAATAAACCTGATATTCCTTTTTTTAAAAAAGTTCTTCTAAAAATTAAATATGAAAGTATTGGAATTTGGAATAAATATATAAATCCGCCGAAAATTGTTGAAGAGAAATTTGATATTGAAAAAAAGAAGTTATACGATGAATACAGGAAAAAAATAAAAATTTACGATGTTTTTACCTTTTTTAATGAACTTGATTTATTAGAAATACGATTGAATATTCTTAATTCATATGTAGATTATTTCGTTATAGTAGAGGCTACAGAAACTTTCTCGGGTAAACCAAAAACATTGTATTTTGAAGAGAATAAAGAACGGTTCAAAAAATGGCTTCCAAAAATCAAACATTATGTTATAAAAGACACTCCAAAAAATGAAAACGATAAAAACTGTGACCAGAATATATTAAAACTGGCTAAAGAGAGTCCAAATGTCCCCAAAGGAGTATTGCATTGGTTAAAGGAATTTTATCAAAAGGAATCAATCAAAAAGGCACTTATCGGTTTGAATGATGATGACTTTTGTTTTATTTCAGATGTTGATGAAATTTGGAACCCAAATATTCTTATTGATTATTCAAGAGACGATGTCTTTCGATTGCGACAAATGGTGTATGCATATTATATGGATAACCACTCGAGCGAAATGTGGTTCGGAACTATTGCAACGAAATATAAAAATATTAAAAATAGTGTTTTAAATCATTTGCGAACCGAGAATCAAACAAGATATACTTTACTATCCAAAGGCGGATGGCACTTTACTAGTCTTGGAGGGGCACAGAAAATTATTGAAAAAATAGAAGCAACCTACTCAAAAGACGACTATGACACCGAAGAAATAAAAGATAACGTTGAGAGAAGAATCAAAAATAAAGAAGATTATCTGGGCCGAAACATGAAATTTTGGAAGTACGAAGAAGGATTGCCAGAATACATCAAAGAAAATAAGAATAAGTATAGAAAATATTTTATCTAACTTTTGGTATGAATTATGACGTCACATTCCAGACTCAATGTTATGAAAATGATTACGAGTACATACTCGCGGAAAATACATTAGAGAATAGGATTTTAAATTGTAATCATGATTTTAAAAAAAGAGTCCTTATTATAAATAATGTTTCAGACAGAAAAAAAGTTGCGTCACTTGCCGAGGTAATAAAGAAAAAAAATATCATCGATGAGTATTACTTTGCTGAAGATTACATTGACACTGCACTCAAATTTTTTGATATAAAAAAATCAAGCTTTAACGGCGGATATTACTACGCGCGTTGTCATCTTGTTGGAGCCTATCTTTGCACAACAACTTACCTCCTTCATTTCAATTCTGATGCATATATACCTAAACCGGCTCAAATAGATTGGATTAATGAGGGTATACAGATGATGGCTTTAAACCCCACATATACGTCAGTTTCCCCACTTTGGAATGACGCCTATGATGGAGCTAAAGCTGAGTCAGTCGATGATCTTGGAGATTACTTTACAAGCTACAATTTTTCCGATAATTGCTATCTTGTCCCAGTACAATTATTTAAAACAAAAATCTACAACGAACACAACGACACCTCAGGCCACTATCCTGAGTATGCAGGAGAGTCTTTCGAAAAAAGGGTTTATTGCTATATGAGAAATCGAGGGCTTTTACGTCTCATATATAAAAAAGTTTCTTACACTCATAAAGACTTCCCGAAAAAGCCTGTACATCCTTTAATTGCAAAAATTCGTTCTGTACAAAAATTAGCGAATAGAATATCGCGTAAAGTAAAAAAGAAATTAGGTAAATAATATGATCATAGTAAAACTAGAAGGTGGACTAGGAAATCAAATGTTTCAATATGCAAGAGGATTGGCCGAATCTGTCGATAAAAAAACTTCCCTTGCACTTGATATCTCCGAATATTCACGTAATACCAAAAGAGAGTTTACACTTGGACATTACTCTATTTCGGTTCGTGTTGCCTCATCATTTGAAATCCTAATTCAGAAAGTTTTCAGAAGGAGTAATTATTTAGTAGGTTATTTTCAAAGTGAAAAATACTTTAAAAATATTTCGGATCAAGTGAAAAAAGAGTTTACTCTAAAGGAACCTATTGATCATGTTCTTCCAAATATTGCCGAAGATATAAAAACATCACAATCTGTTTCAGTACACATTCGTCGAACAGATTATCTTGATAAACAACATAGGTATATTATTTTAGGAAAAGATTATTACTCATCTGCTATGGAAATAATCCAATCGAAAGTGCCATCACCAAAATTCTTCTTCTTCTCAGATGATATAGAATGGGTTAAACAAAACCTCAACTTCCCTTCCGATTCAATTTTTATGAACTATAAGGACTATGAGGAACTTGCTCTTATGAGTCTGTGCAAACATAATATTATTGCCAATTCAACTTTCTCATGGTGGGGCGCGTGGCTTAATACAAATATGGCAAAAATTGTTATATCTCCCAAAAAATGGTTTACAACATATGAGTACGAAGAAGGGTTCTTGCCACAATCATGGATAACAATATAAAAAATCCTATAATAAGCGTGGTTCTGCCAATTTATAACGGTGAGAAATATTTAGGCGAAGCAATTCAAAGTATACTCAACCAAACATTTACTGACTTTGAACTTTTAATAATTGACGATTGTTCAAAAGATAATGGTTTAGAGATCGCGCAGTCATATAAAGATCCGAGAATAAGGATTTTGAAAAATGAAAAAAATCTTGGGTTAGCTCTTTCAATTGATCGTGGCATACAAGAAAGTAGAGGTCAATTCATTGCCAGAATGGATCAAGACGATATAGCTCTTAGACAACGTTTTGCTCGTCAGATTTTGTATTTAGAAAATCATAGAGATATAGATATTGTTGGTACATGGGCAACAACAATAGGTGAAAAAACAGGAGTCAAAATTCGCCGACCAACCAATCCAGACGAAGTTAAAGCAAGTCTTCTGTTTAGAACATCTCTTATTCATCCGACTATAATGATTCGTAAATCATTTTTAGAAAAGAATGGAGTAAGATACGGTCATTTCGAGAATAATACAGTGGGATTTATTGAAGATTATGATTTTTATACCAGAGCAATTCAGTTCGGCAAATTAGCAAATATAAGTGAGGTTTTACTTAAATATAGAAAGCATTCAGCTCAAACAAGTGTTGAAAAAGTCAAAACTCAGATTGAATTTGCAAAAGTCATCGTCCGAAGACAACTTGAACGTTTAGGGATTGATCCAACCGAGGAAGACCTCGCAACTGCAGTAGCTGTAAAGAGATACTTGTTTTTAGATGATATGACTTTCCAACATAAACTCGAAAAACTTTTTAGAAAAATAATTGAAGCAAATGAAATAAAAAAAATATATAAAGAAAAATCATTAAAAAAAGTTTTTGGAGAGATATGGCTTGATGTGGCCTTAGCTTATCGTGCACATAATAAGGACGCCTGGATTCCGTTTTGGAATTATCCAGTAAAATGGATTCGTCCTAGTTTCTCAAATATTGTTCGAATTATTAAACTTTGGACATATCATATTGTCTCTTGATATTTTCAATAATATTTTTTGCCCTTTGTTTCCATGTGTAATGCAACTCGACTTCCTTAAAAGCATTTTGAATCAGCGTTTCTCTCAAATGTTCGTCTGTCTTTAATCGAATAATCGCCTGCGCAAGGGCTTCACTATTTCCTGGGGGTATAAGAAGTGCCGTTTCATTATCTTTAAGAACTTCTCTGATTGAAGGCAAATCTGTGGCAATTATCGGTTTTTTAGCTGCCATATATTCAAATATTTTAAGAGGCGACATATAGAATTTATAATGTTCAGTTTCAGGAAATGGAGCAACCGCCACATCACATGCACTTAAATAAAGTGATCTGTCTTTTACTGCAATTTTGCCTGCAAAAATTACTCGGCTGGAAACTGACTTATTTTTGGCAAATTGTTTATAAAATTTGATATCTTCTGGCTCTCCTCCAATTATATATAGAACGTATGATTCTTCGAGGTGTTTGAGAGCCTCAATAGCCGTACCAACCCCTTTTTCTATACCCATAGTCCTCAATGCACCTAGGTAGCCGAATATAAGGCTGTCCTGCGGCAAATTTAGCCTAATTCTAGCCTCTTTTTGTGTAATTTTAGCCGTAAAATCAGCAGGTCTCACACCATCTGGGGCAACAATTATTTTATCAAATGGAATACCGAGTCCAGCTACTTTTGATTTCAAAAATGAGGTAAGCACTACGATACCATTTGCGCTTTTAACTACACTTCGGTAAAGCGATGAATGACCCTGAAAAGCGTGAATCTCCAAAAAAATTTTTCTAAAGAATGGCACGAGGTAAACTTCTCTTGTGTATATCTGATCATATTTTTTAAAAAGAAGATATATTCTCGCCGAAGCAATAAAAGAAATCAGTCGAAGGAAATAAAAAAACTTTGAAGTTGTGCCTTGGAAAATATCCAAGTACGGAACTTCTGTAATTTTAAATTTTTGTTCCACTTGGTTATATACAAATGGATCAATCGGTTTCTTATTACTTCTTTTTGGTACAACTAGAGTCACCTCTATGCCATTTTCGGCAAAGGCTTCGCACATTTTCATTATTTGGAGCGTATGTGCCCAATCGTCATAAAGCCCCGCTTGGGCAAGATAGACTAATTTCATAATTTGAGTCTAACGTTTTGAGTATATTTTTTCAACTAGAGCAAAACCTTTATCTTCCTCTTTCGTATTACTTGGATCACTTTTAGAAATAAACCCACGTTCACCTTCCAAACAATATTTGCTCATTCTATAAAATTGAGACATAGACTCTACTTTATTTTCCAAATGCTTATCTTTCAGAAGTTTTAACAACGGAAATACTGTTGTGTTCCAATCGCTTATCTCATCAAATTTCATCGCACTATTTACTTCTCCTTCCCTTGTCAATGTTGTGTCACTTAAATCAAAATGGCCACCCATTATCTCCATCATTTCTTTTTTGAAAAATTCAAAAGAACCTCTGATATTAAGCGGCTTCGGTAAATGAAATAATCTTCGTAATCGACGCTGAGTATTACCGGTACTGTTCGTAAGAATAAGCCATGATGACGGTTTTAAAACTTCCTCAAATAATGTATTTGTCAAAATAAAATTATCATCATGAGAAAAAAGAAACATATCATATTGCTTGTAATCGTGATCATCTAACCACTGGTTGCTGCTGCCCCAATCGCCGATCGTATTAGGATAGAGTTTATAATTCCAACCTAAACGCTCAATATCCTCGACTGTTGCCAATTTTTGATACAAAATCTTGTCATATTTTTCACGGCCAGTATTTGAAAAATTTTTGATTATGTCCTTTTTTTCTTCAGCTGAGAATTTAGGATCCCTATGCGAAACGCAAAAAAAATCTATTGACCAGCCAGCTGGAACTTTCTGATCTTTAAGTACTTGGTAGAAATGTAACGGGAAGTGCCAGCCACTTACTACAACTGCGAGCTTCATATTTTTTTTATTAACGATAATGAAGGGAACTTGGCATTTACGACTTCATATGGAACGTTACTTTCAGTCATTTTCTTAAATCCATACTTATTCATCCAATCTATATTGTCTCTTTCCTTTGTTCCTCCTTCAAAATAAACCATTGCACCTTGGTCTATAAAAGGTTTTACTGCTCCATATAAATGTTCAAGTTTTTCTCCATTATTAGAAATATCAAAATGCATCATATCAAAAGGTTCTGGATTTTTTAACCATTTTTCAAAATCCATATCTTTGAGTTCCACATATTTTTGTAATCCATACTTATTTATATTCTCTTGGGTTACCTTTTTTGTAGAATGTTTATACTGATATTTATCAAAAAGATCATACACAATAATTTTACCCTGCCTTAACTCTTCGAGTGCCATTGCCATAGCAATAGTGGAGTAACCATAGAGACATCCGAACTCTATAATTTTTTTTGGTTTATGTTTAAGAACAGCTTCGTAGAGATCTTTACCTAAATCGTGTTCGGCGTATGAGCTCTCAATGTCAGGATTTTGATACTTCATCGTACCATTCTATACCAGTTGCCTTAAATTTTTTAATATCAGTATCATAGAATTTCTTAATTAAATCACATGCATACATAACATCATCTACTGAGACCTTCGAATTTATAGGTAAATATAAATACTGACTTTCCAGTCGATTCATATTTGGCAAATTCAAACGTTTGCCTCCAAAAATTTTAAAAATGTCGTTCCTTAAGTGCACGAGGTTATTATCAACTTTATTTTTAAGAAGATACTCAGCCAATTCATCTCTGTGTTCAACCAATACACCCAAGAGCCAGTACGAACCTCCAGCAATAATTTTTATACCCCTTGGAAGATTTTTTTTGTACATTTCAACTAGTTTTTTTCTGTGAGCAATAATCTTTGGCAAATCAGGCAAAGCAGCGAGACCGAAGCAGGCGTCAATATCTGTTGGTTGGAATTTATAGCCGGCTTCTTCGATATCAAATGTCATCGCTCGTCGCTCCCAGGCTTGATAATGTTTTCTGGCCTTTAGTTCCCTATCAATACCAAACCAGCGGAGCAATTTTGCCCGTCGATATTCCTCCTTATTTTTAAGCACAAGCATACCTCCATCGCAGGTTGTTATGTGTTTTATTGCTTGGAACGAGTAACAAATATAATCACCTTCTAGTTTTCCAACATGATGTTGAGCCGCATCGACAATAAGTGGTAATTTGTGTTTCTTCGCAATTGAATAAATTTTTGGATCAAATGGGATACCTCCAAGATGCACACCGACTATTGCTTTTGTTTTTTTTGTGATTCTTTTTTCAACGTCTTCTGGTGAAATATTTAAATTATCATCAATATCAGCAAAGACAATTTTTACTCCCCTTCGAAGGAGTCCCATCTGTCCAGCAGTACAGTTTAAGATCGGAACGATTACCTCATCTCCCTTTTTGAGACCCACCATGTGATAAGCCAGCTCAAGTGCTGACGTACCGCTGTTAACCATAAGTGGATACTTATAACCCATGACCTTACCGAACTCAGCTTCAAACAAATTAACTTTAGGACCCTGTCCAAGCCAACGGCCATCCAAACTATCCGAGATCTCCTTCAAGATCTTTTCCTTTGGAATATATGGGTAAAATAGAGGTATTTCTTCTCGTTTCATAATTTGAACAGGATATCACAAAAGACTCGCTTTTCCAATAGGTCCACTAATAGTTATGGGACCTAAGTTTGAAAAAACTAAAATAAAATGTAGTATATGTCCAGATCTGATCTTCAACAATTCTAACTCATTGGAGTTTCAAATGAACAAAGTGTGCCTAATCGTACCACCGTCAATCATTCTCTCAAAAGAGAGAACCTTTCCACATCTTGGGCCGATAAAAGTTGCGGCTCCCCTTCTTCAACGAGGAATTCCGGTAGATCAAATCGATCTCTCTGGAGTTGAAGACTATACTGGAGCGGTTCGTAAGTACGCAAGCGAAAACAAAGACGTCACGTACGGACTTACTGCAACAAGCCCTCAACTTCCGCCAGCTGCTGAGATTTTGAAGGTCATTCGAGATACTAGACCTGAAGTAAAGGTCATTCTCGGTGGACCTCATTTCACTCTCGTGAACGCTTCAAGAAAAAAAGCATTTCACGATGGTCGGCCGATTCGTGCTGACAAGCATTTTGAAGAACTCACAGGAATGTTTGACACTGTGATTGCTGGCGATGGTGAACTTGCCATTCAGAGAGCATTGAAAAGCCCTGATATGAAGTTCATTGATGCTGATAACCCAATGTCAGACTTGTGGCTCAAACCTTTCGATTTGAATGAGATGCCATTGCCAGCAAGGCAACTTCTTGATCTCGAAAGTTACGAGTACTACATTGATGGTGTTCGAGCAACCACCATGATCAATCAGCTTGGTTGTCCATATCCATGTGGATTTTGCGGAGGAAGGTACTCACCATTTCTTCGTAGAGTTCGTCATCGCAGCCAAGAAAATGTTCTCGCTGAAAAGCGAGAAATTTTCACAAAATATGGCTATCGAGCAATCATGGAGTATGATGACGAAGAAAATCTCGATCACGATGAAATGGTTTCCAGAATGCACGCAACAGCACGACTGGCGGATGAATTAAAAATTGAGTGGCGTCTTCGGGGCTTTATCAAGTCGAATCTTTTCAACGAAGAGCAGGCTCAATCAATGTTTGAAGCTGGTTTTCGAGAAATTCTCATTGGTTTTGAGTCAGGTTCTCCGCGTATTCTTCGTAACATCAAGAAACAAGCAACTTTGGATCAAAACACACGATGTGTTGAGATCGCAAAGAAAGCTGGTCTTCGAGTAAAAGCCTTGATGTCGATGGGACATCCTGGTGAAAGTGAGGAGACTATTCGGGAAACTGAAGAATGGATCCTCGCTATGGAGCCGGAATCTTTTGACCTGACGAGGATCACTGTCTATCCAGGAACTCCGTATTACGACGATGCTGTTCCGCACAGCTCTTTACCTGGAGTTTGGACTTACGAAGTTTCTGGTGATCGACTCTACAGCGGCGATGTTGATTTTCTTCACGACTTCAGTTTCTACAAAGGTGATCGTGGTGACAGTATGGGTTTGAACAAGTTCACAACCTTCACTGATTACCTTTCATCAGATGATTTGGCAAGACTTCGGAAAGAAACGGAGGACAGACTTCGAGAAAAACTTGGACAGCCGTACCAACAGAATGCTCCTGGAATTCCCTTCGATCGTTCAATGGGAATGGGACTTCCAGACAACATTCTTCGATCGTCGAGTTAGGACTTACGAGGTCCGAGTGGGAAACCACCCGGACCTTTTCTTTTATATTTATAATTGACGTTTTTTAAAAAATATGTTAGAGTCATCTCCGGAGGTTTTGATGATTAGAATTCTTGAGGAAGTTGTCACTCGATGTGGATGGTTAGTGTTAGAACTGAAAAAAAGTTCGATGCAGGCCGAAGATAAATCTGAGGCCATTGGACAACATTTTTCCTTGAAAGCTGATCGAGAATCACAAAGATTAGGTCTCGATTTTTTCAAGGATATGTGCCCGGAAGAAAAGATTATCGCCGAAGAAAGTGTTTCTGCGGAATCGATTCCACCTGATTGTATAGTCTTTGATCCACTTGATGGAACCACAAACTTCTTCAACGGAATTGATGATTTTGGAGTAACAGCAACTCAATTCCGCAATGGGCAACCTTCTGCTAGCGCTACTTTTTTCCCTAAAAGAAACTTGCTTGTAACAGCAGTACGCGGTCAAGGTTGTTGTCTTGGACCACACGATGTGGATCAACGAATCAAAAAAATTCCTTGGCATGGAAAAATGGACAAGACAGAAATCGGTACTGATATCGGCTCTTGGACCATTTCGCAAGGGACTCTTGATACGGTAATCAAGCCAATAGCTGAGAAATTCAACATCTTGAGTTCTATGGCTGCAGTCGAGGGTGGACGTCGCGTTCTTTTCGGATTAACAGGAGCTTATTTCAACCTCGGAATCGCAAAAATCTGGGATGCGGCAGGAATGGCACTTGCCATCGAAGAAGCTGGTGGAGTTGTCTGTGCTCCGGATGGTGGACCAATGGTCTGGAATACGCTTCACTGCGACTGGATCATGGCAATTAATTCCGAACTTGCAGAAGTTGTTCTCGAACACAGTCGAAACTGGAAAAGGAGAACGTGATGATTGACTTCATTCGAGGAGATGCAAAAGATGCCAACTTAGATTCATTCATGAGAGGATGGATCATTGGCCACATGCACACGGGAATTCAAGGAACCAGGCTCCCGCATACGGAGTGACAGTGAGATGGCCGTCTGGTCCCAAACCAAAACAAAGTTATCGCGAAATAGTTGTTGCGGGGCATTAATGCCCCGCTTCTTCTTTTTTAAAAAAATGCTAGTCTTAATAAATGGACGAATTATCTTTATGGTTAGAGCCGACCGGAGAAGATTTAGAAAGAATTTCTAAAATTTTTAATAATATTCAAAGAGAATACAATTCCCCTATTTTTATTCCACATGTCACGTTAATTGATAATATCCCACAGGAATCACAAGAGATTGAATCAAAGGTCACAAATTTAAAATGTCAGAAATTTAAAATAAAATTTAAAGCCATAAATATTGGAAAAAAAATTTACAATTCAATTTTTCTTGAATGTGAACAAAGTCTAGAACTTATGAAATTAAATAAATCGGCACAAGAAGTATACTCAAAAAAATATACTTACAATCCACATATGAGTGTTATTTATGGAAATTTTAGTTATGAAGGAAAGCAAAAAATAATTCAAGATCTTACAAAAGTTGGGTTAGATAATTTTAATTTTGAAGCAAAAACAATTTCTTTATGGCATGCTGAAGGTGAAACTTCTAACTGGAAAAAAATATTTGAAAAGAACTTAAATTAAACCTTACTTAACCTCAAAGCAAGATCATAGATCTGATATCTTGCTAATGTATAGGTTACTAGATTTGAATTTTTAATGGCACGTGATATTGGAACAATAATTATTTCTGTAAATTCTCTTTCGTTTATGATTCCATGATGCTTGTTAACTAATTCAGCTAATGTGTGTGGATTTTTTATTTCAACAATTCCCAGATGTACGACCTGATCACAAAAAGATGTAGCTAAATGCTGTTTGCCTACTATTTTTATTGATTCTGGTTTAACTTTGATGCCTGATTCTTCAACAAGTTCTCTAGCCATTTCCTTCTTTAAATTTCTTCCTTTTTTTGTAAGCCCTCCTGGCGCTTCAAGGCACATAGCATCAACTGCTGGACGATATTGTTTAACTAAAACTATAAACCATTCTTTCTTTTTTTTATCATAAAAATAAGGAAGAATACTGACAGCTGGACCAGTTTCAAAAACATGTCTCAAAAACCTGTACATTGTTCCATTACGAAGACTAATCTGCGCAGTTCTTCGAGTAAAACGAAAAACATTATGAAATTTCTTTGAGATCGGCTCAATTTTTATTAGCTTACCTTCCATACTATTTAATAGATTTTATAAATTTCTTGAATTCTTTTCCAAACAAGGGATTGTTTAATCCAAAAACAACAGTTGCCTTGAGAAAATCTAATTTATTTCCTGTATCTTGAATACTACCTAAACATTGATAAGCATATAAATCATTGTCATGTGAATATTCTTTCAATGCATCAGCTAATTTTATTTCACCACTTTTGTGATTTTTCAGCATTGTTTCTAAGTAATTGAAAATTTTTGGAGTTAGAACATATTTACCAGTCATAATAAATCTACTTGGAGCAAGTTTTGGACCTGGCTTTTCTATAATATCACTTACCAAATGAAGTCGACCTATAGATTTTTTAATAGCTATAACGCCAAATCGCG
The DNA here is from genome assembly GCA_003173855.1 of Candidatus Zambryskiibacteriota bacterium. Taxonomy (GTDB): domain Bacteria; phylum Patescibacteriota; class Minisyncoccia; order Phycocordibacterales; family DATDWN01; genus C7867-006. The sequence continues at coordinate 22,490 of PPGI01000005.1, forward strand.
ATGTAGCTTCTAGTGGCACTTCTTCAACAGATATAATTGGTGCATTTTTTTTGTTGTAAATATCAATTAATTGTTTTAAAAATGGTACTTCGTGGAAACCCAAAAGATCACCCATGCTAACTGCAAATGCTTCATTTGGCTTGATAAATTTTTTAGCAAACAAAATCGAATGCCCATCTCCTAGTGTAGAATTTTTTTCTATAAATCTGAATTTTATCCTAGTAATAAGGTCTGTGAATACAAGATGATCTTTCGGTGCAAGGTTTCTGTCCTTAAAGGCGCTACTAAGATATTCATCATGAAATTTCTTTGAAAAATACTGGGCAATGCTTTTCTTACGAGAACTAATAATAAAAATAATTTCAGTTATTCCAGAGGCATATGCTTCCTCAACTATATACTGCAAAACTGGCTTATCTACCAAATGGGTAAGCTCTTTAGGATAAGCACTTGAAGATGGTAGAAATCTCGTACCAAAACCAGCAAGTGGTACAATTAACTTTGTTATTTTCTTAGACATCAGAGCAATATTTACATAGAAATCCTAATCTGTAAATCGATATTTTATGATAGTCCAAAGTATTTTAAACCCGTGTTTCCAGTTTATATGTTTCCCTTCTGCATAGTTTCTAGGATAATAATGAATTGGTACATCAATAATTTTTTTGCCTCTTTTTAAAAGCTTGCATAACAATTCATTATCAAAATCAAAATCATTTGTTTTTATTTCAATATTTAATATTTCGCTTTTGAAGGCCTTATAACACCCTTCATATTCATCCAAATTTGTTAAATACAATATATTTGTAGTCCAAGTAATAACACTGTTCCCTACCCAGCCGAAAAAAGCATTGAAAAAATCCATATCCTTTCTAAACCCTCTATTCATTCTTACTCCGTTTACCACCTCACTTTTATTTTCTAAAATCGGCCTTATCACTTCTGGATAATCCATTGGATCATATTCAAGATCTGCATCTTGAAAGATAATAATATCTCCAGTCGCTTCTTTTATTCCCGCTTTTAAGGCACCTCCTTTTCTTCGATTAGGATTTAAAGTTAAGACTCTTATACCGGAAATGTTTTTTAAAATATTAGCCGTATCATCCTTAGAGCCATTGTCCACGACAATTATTTCTTTCTCAACACTAAGTTGTACATCTTTCACCTTTTGGACAATCTGGGCAATTGTTCTAGACTCGTTATAAGCCGGAATTATTACTGATAATTTCATATTTTTTAAGTCTATCTTAAAAAGATCTAGAATGGTAGGTTGACAAAGTTTAAGATAAAAGCGTCCATGAGATACGCCGACAATACGTAAACCAACAAGAGCAAGATAAAAAGATAATTATATTTTTTGAATTTACTCATAAAATAAACTGAAACTATGACTGCAGCTGGCATAGTTATAAACAAAACTCTGGTTACCACAGGCCAAGCAAGCACAGACAAACAAGAAAGAAGCAGCAAGAAAATAAAAAAAATATCTTTATTTTTAAACATTTCCTGGTAACGCTTTAAAAGCAAATACAAACCTGGAAAAAATAAAAACCACCCGAAGTTATAAATTGAACCAAAAGACTTTATAAATTCTACTACCCTATTTTGGTAAGAATAAACTTTCTGGTGATGTACCCAATCTAAGTAAGTATAATGATTGTAAGAGATATATGAATATATATTTAAAATAATAAAAGGAAGGAAAGATAGTATTCCAGTAACAATCACTTTCCAAAAAATTTGTTTCCAATTCTTCCAATCACTCCAAATTATTACTCCAAAAAGAACTGCATATGAGACAAAAGCATACTCTTTATATATTCCGCCTAGACCTATGAGTAGAGCAGAAATATAAAGCCATTTAGTTTGTCCATCTTCAAGATATCTATATGAAAAATAAACAGAGGCAATGTATGCCGCCCACCCACCCATATCCATAAGATAGCCGAGACCAAATGTGATCGCAGCATAATTAATCATAAGAAACAAAGTGCCAATAAATGAAATCCGAGAATCAGAAAAAAATCTTTTGAGAAGTGAATAAAAGAAAAGTCCTGAAGTAACATAAAGAATTCCATCTAATATAAGCCATGAAGCCGCAATACTGTGCGTAAATAAATTAAGAAATATTATTAACACGAGACCAAGATAAGTTGTAATAATCATCATGGGTAGAAAACCTGATGGACGAATTCCTGTTTCTAGGACTTGAATGCTTCCTGTGTAGAGCAAACTATCCCCTGCAATTTGCGGCTTTAAAACATATGGAGAAAAAATAGCAAGAGCAATGAGAACTATAAAAATAACAACCTTATGTTTGTCATTAATAAAATCGCGAATAAAAGACATGTATTAATTATAAACTATTTTTTTCTTCCCAAGATATATAAATGCGCTGCGACTGCATCTGAACCTGGAATTTTTATAAATAAATAATCTAAATATTTGAGAGGTCCTAAAACGAGCATAAAAATATGTGCTAAAAAAGGTGCAGCTTTTTTATATCCAAAAGAAAAAATTACACCCAAAAAATATGCCATGAACATAAGAAGTGCACTCCACGGGCCCGACCGGACGCCTGACTCCACAATTTCAAGATCTGAAAACAAATGCTTGAGTCCCGAAATCGTCCAACGGTTATAATCATCAGGAGAGGCATGAAATGGATGAATAAACGGTGCACTAACATAGATGTAGCCTCCCTTTTTGGCTACTCGGACCATTTCACGAGCAAAATCGACCGGATCAGAAACATGCTCAAAAACAGATTCCGAGACCAGTGCATCGATCGAATTGTCTCGAAATGGAAGACGAGTTGCAGAAGCGACAATATCAACTTGTGGAAAAGGAAAGACATCAATATTTATAAATTCTTTGCCTAATCTCTCTGGACCAGAACCAACATCGACCACCACTGATTTTTTGTCTACATATTTTAGTATCATCCGTGGTCCATTTACGAGCATCATTACCGGGCAAAATACGTGCCAAATAGAATAATAAATTTTCGGATTCTTTTTTAAAAATGATTTAAGCCAATTTACCCCCGAAACATGTTCATCAGATTGTTTTTTATAAAATGCCGACTCAATCAAAATTGGTCGATTACCAGAATCAATTTCGAAAGAGCCGTGTGTAGCACATTTGTAAGAGCCACCAACTTTCTCTAAATTTCCATAACAAAATGGGCAACAGATTATTTTTGAATGATCACCTGTTCTGTATATTCCTTGTTTCATAATTTAGAATTTTCGAACCTTAGCATAAATGACTATAATACCGCCATGCCTAAAAATAGTTTCAAAAAAAATTATAGGAATTGTTATCAAAATTGCAAATGGAGCCAAGAGTAATGTAATTATTAATTCCCATGTTTGTATACTCCGCATTGAGTAATTTTTAAATGTAATTTTACCATTCAGAAAATCGTAAAAAATATTTTTAGAATGAGTAATCCAATTTAAGATACTTTGAAGTAAACCGAATTCAGAATAAATTGGAGAGTAATGAGAAATTTTTATAACCGAAAATCCTTCATCCTGTAATAAAGAAACAAGACCGTCTTTTGTAAAATGAAATAAATGCCTTGGGACATCAAGATTAAACCAGTTTCTGCCCATAATTTTTGCTTGGATTGAATCAAGATTTGGTACTTCTATAATAAGCACACCGTTAGGATCTAACAGGCTTCGGATTTTTTTTAAATACTCGCGTGGACGAGAAATATGCTCAAAAACATGCCAGAGGGTAATTAAATTAAAATAATGTTCTCTAAATGGAATATCCAAAAAATCTCCTTGATGAATTGTAGTAGTTTCGTTCTCGAAGTGTTTTGATGGCGCAAGTTCTGTGCCTTCTGCCTCCCAACCATTTCGAAGTAAAAGTCTAACTAATCTTCCATTCCCAGCACCAATATCTAGAGCTCGAAGCTTTCTTGTTTTACCAAACATTTTTTCTATGCGCCAAATTCTTACAGAGTTTATAAAACTATCTGTTATAGATTTTCGATTACCGTAATAATCCTTGCTATAGTATTTTCCAATATCGTCTAGAACAGGAGTTTGCCCTATCGAACATACTGGACAATAACAAACTAAAAATTTCTCTCGGCTAATGTAATCAATTGATTTATAAAGTTGCTCAGTTTGAGCACCACAGAAACGACACAAATAGATATTGTTTTGCATGTCTTGGTCATGATACTATCATTTAAATAACATGTATACGAGGCTTAAAGAAAACTGGCCGATCGTAAGTATTCTTGTTTTAGCATTTCTTCTGCGAATCGTGGGCATAATGTACAATATGCCGTTTCGCGATAATCCTGACGAGCCAACTTTTATTCACACGGCTCTTCAAATGATTCATCTTCGAACTCTTATTCCTTCACTCCATGTTGCCGATTTTAAATTAATTCTTGCCTATCCGCCTTATTTTGCTTATGTACTTTTAATTCCAACATTAGTAATTTTAGCAATTCAATATTTTTCTTGGCACACAACTACCACACTATTTACAGCAAAACTTCTTTATAATTTGACTCCATATTATATAGTTGCTCGCTTTATAAATATTCTTGTAGGAACAGCAATTGTTTATTTAGTTTATAAAGTTGCATTATCGTTCTTTAAATCACGAAAGGCTGCTTATGCCAGCGCCTTTCTTGTCGCCACCAGCATACTTCAAGAAGTGCTTTCAATGACAGCCAAACACTGGATACAAGTTAGTTTCGTTTTCATGTTCGTATTGTTTTTCTTGACTCGAGAAAATAGAACTAAAAAGCAACGATACCTATACGCTATACTAGGATCAGGAATTGGCATGGGATTTTCTGCAGCCTGCGGCATGTCACTAATTCTCGTAGGTCTTTATTACCTTATTTTTGATTTTGAAAATTGGGAAAATTTAAAACAAGATTTTTCGTGGATTTTCTCGTATGGATTTATATTTCTAATTCTTTCATTTATTCCTTGGCTTCTTTGGCACCAAAGTAATTTCTTTACAACTGCTGCAACTGTTTCTCAAAGTAAATCATTTTTAATGCTGCTTATAAGTCCGTGGTCACTTCTGTCACGAATGGCATTTTCTGAGGTAAGTTTATTTGTTTTAAGCATTGGTGGATTTCTTTTTCTTTTGGATGATGCGCCGAAAAAAGGCCTTCTTCTCTTTGGACAAATTTACCTTTATTCCGCTGCTTTTTATATAATTTTCTTTCTTGAAGGACGTTATGTGGGCCCAGTTATTCCATTTCTTTGTCTCTTAGGTGGTTATTGTGTTGCAAGACTTTGGGAGAATAAAGTTGGTATTGTGATTGCTTGCATATTACTTACAATACCTGTTGCTGCATCATTACGTGTTAGCTATCTCGCACTTCAAAATGACACAAACATACATGTTAAAAATTGGGTGGAGATATATCTTAAACCAAACGATCGAGTTATAGTTTATGGTGATCCATTTCGTTTACCTATGACTTCCAAAGGCATTGCTGAACTTCGAACAATTGATCCCCTGGCAGTAGCTTCGACAGATTTGGCGGACGAAACACTTGATCGTCATGATATTCCTTACGCCTTAGATATAGGTCCAAATTTTAAAAATGATTTTAGTTTTTTAAAAACACTTCCTGAATACGCAAAGGAGAAAAAATATAAATATTTTATTCTTGTAACTGAGCGTTTGCAGGACATAAAAGACAGTGATTCAGAAAAAGCTTTAGCTAGGTTAGCCGATTCCGGAAAAATTATTGAAAAATTTGATGGAATGAGTCCGAAAATCTCAATTGCAAACACAGAATTCGCGGGTACATTATTTGATCTATTTAGCAGCAAATTGCCAGGACGTACAATTATTATTTATAAATTGCCTTAAATTGCGGATAATCGGCAAGTCCAATTTTTAGAAATATATATTTTCTCATTACATTTAGAACAGCAAATCCATACTGAACACTTCGTCTAAAATTTATCATTGATGCATCAGGAAAATATTTTGTACTAATGGGTATCTCTCCGATGCGAATACCGGCAATTTTCATTTGTACAATAATTTCAGTATCAAAAACAAAATCATCAGAATTATATTCAAGCGGCAACAGTAAAACTTTCTTACTGTAGGCTCTAAATCCAGAATGATACTCGCTTAAATGATTTCCAAGGATTAAATTTTCAATACCAGTCAAAAAAATATTCGAAACAAATTTCCAAATTGGCATACCGCCTTCTAGAGCATTTTTTTTAATTAGCATTCTAGAACCAAAAATGGCATCATTTTCTCCTCTTGCGATGGGAGCGATCATTTCCGGAATGAATTTTGGGTCATATTGAAAATCCGGATGAACCATAACCACAATATCGGCACCAGATTTCAATGCTTCTTTATAACAAGTCTTCTGATTTCCACCATAACCGCAATTTTTTGGATGAACAAATGTTTTAATGCCTAATTCCTTGGCCACTTCGACTGTATTATCTTTGCTAGCATCATCGACTAAAATAATGTCATCAACAATATTTTTTGGAATAGCATCATATGTAATTTTCAAAGTTTTTGCAGCATTGTAAGCCGGCAAAACAACTACTACTTTTTTACCATTTATCATTGTTTTACATTGTTGCAATCATAAACTCTGGAAGAAATATATTTATCTTTTTTATTATAAATTACCTTACAAGTATTAAAATATTTTTGATATAAACTATGTTCGTCGATATGAGGGATATCTAGAATGTAAAAATATGGTTTAGTCCTGTTGAGATTGTCTCCGAATTTAGGATCAATATACAATCGTCTATCATATTTGCCTATTTCTTGAATGTTCCATCCACCATTGTCATTATACACGACAACTTTAGCAATGTTAGGATCGTTTTTAATAAACTCTACTGCATCATGAAGTAGAGCTTGGCCATTGCCGTTCCAATAACCAAAGAAATATTCTTCGATAAATACGCAATTGTAAATAATGCCAACAGGTATCACAAACATTAAAGCAAGTTTCTTGTATTCTGGTTTAAATAAAGAAATTACAACAGCAATTATTGACGATAACCAGCACAATGCGATGAACAAAAAGGAAACATAAAATGGAAATGGCCCAGAACCACCAGAAAATGGATAAACGAAATTCCATCTTAAAAATAGCGCCCTCGTAATCCAAGCTGATTTAGGATAAAGTGATGATGTGTAATGCGGGACAGATTGCAAAATAACAAAAATAAGTCCAAAAATTATTCCTAAAAAAATAAATTCTTTTGTTCGATGATGATAAATATTAAATATTTTAACAATAACTATTGAAGTCATTACTGTTAATGGCAAAACAAGCAATTGAAGATATCTGTCGAGCGCACCGATAGAAAAATCGAACAAAATTACATAAAAAATAAAAGAAAACACTAGGAATAAAAGAAAAACTCGAATTTTAGAAATTTCATTTTTTATCTCACTCCATCCAATAATAGGAACTAAGACTAATAGCGGTGAAGAATAAAGAATTGCTTTGGCACATTGAATCAAGGTCTGGAACCAGCCGCGATTTGTAGTAAAGAAATGCTTCCAATAGACGAAAGATTTATCTAAATTAAAAAAAGGCAAAATTTTTCCTGCAATAAACAAAAGAATGATAAAAAATACTATTACTCCGATAGCATACTCAAAATATTTCATTATCAATTTACGATCGAGTGTTTTTCTTTTTGACCAAATGAAATCTGCAACTATTGCTGCAATCGCTAAAATAAAACTTAGTTTAATCAGCATGCCTCCAAGCATCGCTAGAATAAGAATCGTCCACCAAAAGTTCTTAAATTTCGTACCTTTTTTTAATTTAAAATAACTAATCAAACTTAAAAGAAAGAAAAATGGCATTATTTCACCATCAGTATCAACCATTAATGATGCTAGAATTGAAAAATAGCCGATTATCCAAAGTGATACAGCAATAACTGCCTCGCGTTTGCCAAAAAGGAATCGAACAAGATAGTAAAGTAAAAATAAATTAATTAACCCAAAAAACACAGGAATCATCCGAAAATTTGTATTGAATCCTACGATTGTGCCGCCAAAATGGTAAATCAATTCTCCCAATGGTGGGTGAGGAATGCTGCCTGAAGTGCTTAAATTTTCTACATTAAGCCATTTATACTCATCCTGATGCAATGGCGAATGAATTCCTGGAATACGCACCAAAATAAATACAAAAGCTAAAAAAATTATTACCAGCCACTCTTTTCTCGCCAAAGACTTGAGTTCAGTCATAAAAGTAAATTAAAAAATATATAACATCTTAGCAGAAAAGAATTAAAATACCATCTAAATATGAGTTGCCAAAAATAATAAATGTGTTATATTCTTTTTCAGAATGTGAGGTGATATGTGTTCAAGTTGCTAGCTCGTAAATGGGCTTTAAACGACCCTCTGCCAGTGAAAGCCGATTTTGTTGTTTGCATCTCCTTCGGATCAACTTCTGAGTATCTGACCATTGGATCAACAAATGTAATGAACAGAGCATATGACATTGCACATACCCGTCACTGCCCTGTTTATTGGGGAGTTTTCTCAGAAAATCCTGTTGGAGGATCAGGGCATGAAATAGAAGTAAAAGCACGAATATTTAATCAGGTTGGTTCAGTATTCGTAGGAAATGTAAGCAGCACGACTGAAGAATGTGAAGCTATTCGCGAGTACTGGAATATACACATTGAAGGAGAACCGACAACTATCGTGGTTGTAACTGATGGCGCTCATTCCCGTAGAGCAAGAATTGTTTGGAAACATTTCTTTCCTAATACTGATATTAGATTCAGATCAATTCCTGCCGAGAGTTGCGCTGATCTATTTAGTCCTATGAGACTTCAGAGAGGTTGGCGACGTTGGCTCCTTTTTAATATTATCTTTACACCTTTATACAAATACAGGCCAGGAGTTGCCTGGATTGCCAAACACAACTTCCACCAGCCAACCGTTTAGTCCTGAGGTCTGCATTAATCATGCAGACCTTTCACTTTATTAGTTTTGAAACAAATAGCATCTGACCAGCAAAAGGTTTCCAAGGTGAATAAAGATAAGCTCTAACTATAAAAGAAGATAACGGAATAATGGAGGGCTTTGATCTTAAAGAGAAAGGCAAGAAGCGAGCTTTCTTTAATTCAATTTTAAATCCATGTGAGATAAGAAAAGATTCAAGTGCAAGATCTGAAAAAACTTTCTTGTGTGTTGGATCATCAAAATAGGTTTTGAAAGATAACCTATAATTCGGTTGCATTAAAATTAGCAACCTATTATTTTTTAAGATTCTTTTTATTTCGGACATTGCTTTTTGAAGCTCATCATCAGAAAGATGTTCCAAAAGATTGCTTGCAAATAGAAGATCGATCGAATCATTTGATATTTCTTTCATATCCAGAACCGAAGATCTTATTGTTTTTACATCTTTATTTGCAAATTTTTCGAAGTCAGAAGAGTAATCGAGGGCAATTTTTGTTTTTGTCTCAACATTGTTTATAAAATCACAGTAACCTGCTCCAATGTCTAGAACTGTACCATTTTCGGGTATATATTTTTTTAAATAAGAAACAATCTCTTTCCACACTAGAGGCCTATTTTTATCTGGTACGTATCTTGATTCGTAATATGGATCTGTCATAGAATTCTTTTAAATTTATATCTAAAGATTGGAATAAGCATGAAAAGCCCGAGTTTTGAGGCTTTCCATATACTTCCTGTGTACATTGCCTGGCCAACACGAGGTTTATAAAGCACTGGGATTTCTATAATTTTTTTATAATGATGTAGCAACCAAATCATCAATTCTGGAGAAAATGTTCCATCACCTTTTGACATTGGAAAATTTTTTTTGATTTTTTCTAATGCTTCCCTATTTATAAGTTTATATGTACATCCAACATCTGTTAATACTGGTCCGTTATAAAGAATTTCAATTACCTTAGCCCAAGCCCAATTACCAAAGCGAACTGGAAAAGGCATGAATGCTCCAGACCAAATCGCAGCACGAGATGTACGGGTTCCGAAAACTATAGGAAAATCGTCACTATATAGCAAAAACTTCTCGATATCTTTCGGTGCAAATGTACCATCAACTTCGGTCAGAACTATCAAATCTCCTGTTGCTTCCATAAGTCCACGCATGTAAGCAAAACCGTAACCTTGTTTTGTCTCAACAATATATTTTGCTTTTGTTTTTAAAATTTCTTCTTTTGTATTTCCCAGAGCATTGTTATCAACGGCAATAACTTCATCAACTAGTCCTGTAGCAAAAAAACCATCAATCAAATTTCTTATTGAGTCTGCTTCATTATATGTGCCGAAAACCACGCTGACTTTTTTGTTTTTGTACATAATTAAGCTAATTCCAAAAGAAGTTTATCCACTAAATTGTTGAGACTTTGAGAATGGACAAAATTCTCCAGATCTTTTTGAATTTTAATTTGTTCACTAGGATCAAGTAGACGTTTGATTGACCCGGCTATAGATTCCGCAAAATTTGAAGTTAAGCAAACAAGAGGCAGCATATCTTTCAATGAATCATTTGAAATTACCGGGATTGTACCGCATGATGCAGCCTCAACAATAGTCTTATCAAACGACCCAACGTCTGTTAAATTAAGACAAAGTTCGTGACTGGAATAAATTTCTGGAAGAATCTCTGGTTTAACCGCTTCACTAAAATGTATGATCGATGAGAGATTATTTTTTTTAACGTAATTTTTTAGACTTTCCTCATAACTTTTTTCTGAGACAGATGAACCAATAATGTCTAGCGTGACCTGCGTTCCATTTTTTGTTAAAAGATTAATTGCTTCTATTGCTACATCAATATGTTTTATTTGCGCAATACGTCCAACCATACATACTGAATATTTTTTTCTGACCACTCCATCTTTGGGCTTAAAAAAATTTGTATCAATTCCAGCTGGCATCAAAACTGTTTTATAAAAACGAGCTGTAAAAGAAGATTTTGAAGTACAAAATATCTTTGTCGATAAACTGACGGCAACTCGCGTTAAAAAATTTCCATTAGGATGATTTCTCCAAAAATAAATTGGGATTCGCTTAATGTTCCAATATAATCCTGCCAATAAAATGTACTCTTGGTTCATATGGACAAAAACTTTGTCATAAGATCCAGAGATAACTCTAAGATATCTATAAAAATTTCTTATGTAAACAATTTTTGAAAAGTGCTCTTCTTTTCCTAATGAATAAACTGTTACATTTTTAGGTAAATTAAATTCTCCTTTTTCAAGACAAATAACTTCGATTGTCTCAACTTTCTTAGCTAATTCATTTACCCATCCATAAAAAAATCCGAGCACTGGATCAGATTTGTCCATCTTTTGAGTTATAATTAAAAGTCTCATATCTCACTATATTTAAAAATAATATTTCGGGAGACAAAAAATGAAAAACAAGCAATAAAAGCAATGGCAATAACCTGAGCAAATATTACTTTTATATTGAAATGATTAACCAAAATATAGAGAAATATATTATTGATAAGAAGACCTGTTAAACAAACAAAAAAATATTTTATGGCCTGACCGTGCTTGTATTCCTCTTCTTCTCTTCTAAATGTCCACCATTTATGCAACGAAAAACTGACTACAAAAGCGCACAAAAACCCAATTGTGGCGGCAAAAAGATAGTAAACACCAAAAATATTATTAAGTAAAAATAAAACCAATAATTGACTTATAGCAGCCGTTCCGCCGGATATTAAATAGCGGATAACTACATGGCTAGTCAGTTTTTTAATCACACTTATAATCTATCTTATTTTAGGAGTTTTTCAAGCAGACTGACATATTGCCTGACATATTGTTCAAAGGTTCCCGATTGGCTTCGAATTTGGGATTGCATATTTTTACTGAATTGCTTTTTAAGAAGCTCATTTTGAAAAAGTTTAATTATTGATGATTTTATACAATCATAGTCCTCAACGTCGCATACAAAAGAATTCTCGCCATTTTTAAAAAGATCTGTTTTTGCTACTCCAACTTTTGTTGTAATTATTGGACAACCTGCTGCCCCAGCCTCAATAAAAACCATTCCATAACCTTCAAATTCCGAAGTATGCAAAAAGAGATCAGCACTTTTATAAAATGAAACCAAATCTTCCTGCCAGCCTAAAAAAATTACATTATCGCGAATCATTAGTTTTTTTGCTAAATTACTCAAGTTATTTAACTCTGATCCATCGCCTACTATAATTAGTCCTGATCTTGGAAAATCTTTTATTATTTTTTTAAAAACATTTAAGGCAATATCGATTCTCTTTTCCTTGGTTAATCTTGAAACCATTAGAATTATTTGATTAAATTGAGGAAAATCATTGCGAAGATTTCTTTTTACTTCTTGAGATACAATACTTTCTACATCGACAAAAATTGGCAAAATATCAATTTTTTCTCTAAATTTTGGAAACTTTTGTTCTATTGATGTTTTAATAACAGAACTTACGACACGCAACCTATCTGCTCTATAAATTACATGTCTTTTTGCCAAATGGACGCGAATTCTATTCAAAAAAGAATTTTTAAAGTGTGGATTAAGAAAGTCTGTATGAATTTGAACTTGAAGCGGCAGACCAAATTTATCCTTTATTTTTCTGCCGACCCAACCGCTTTCGAAAGGATCCTGGGTTGAAATTACGCAATTTTCTTTATTTAATCCATTTTCATTTATAATTTTTTTTGAAAGATTTAGAGAATCAAATGGATACTGCCATCGTCGTTTTGAGTTTGTGGGATAAATGTAAAGATTGCCATGCTTTTTTATTTGAAAATTATGCTCAGTAGAGATAACAACATGCATTTCCTCAACATAAGATGCATAAGCTTTTGTCCGTTTCAAAACTAAACTCTCTTCCTCAAAAATCTTTCGATCTGTTGCAATAAGAAGTACTTTCATAAGTTGACATGAAGCTTATTGTAACATATATTTGGACTGATGAAAATACTAGTAATAGGCGCTGGAATCTACGGCTGCACAATCGCCTTAAAACTTTCTGAGAAAGGATACCAGGTTGATTTAGCTGAAAAAGAAAAAGACATAATGAAAATAACTACTGACATAAGTCTTAGGGCCCATGCCGGTTATTTTTATGCTCGGAGTCCAGAGACAATGCTCATGTGTAAAAAAAATTCTGAATTATTTAGAAAAGAATATCCAAATGGCCTTTTTGATCACAATACCCATTACTATATAATCGCCAAAAAAGGCAGCAAAATTTCTGGAGAGGAATACCTCGAAAGATTGGACAAATACGACCTGCCGTATAAAAAAATTGACATTCCAATGATAAAAAAGGGATTTGTAGATGTATCAATAGAAGTTGAAGAGTTATCATATGATCCAAATCTTCTTCGAGAAGAAGTAAGAAAAAAACTAAAAAAGAGCAATGTTAACCTGATGCTTAACACTGATATCACTGACATTCCCCTTGCAAGCTATGACTTAAAAATAATTTGCACATATGCAAGTAATAATGACATTGCAAAAAATATAACTGGTAAGCCGATACAGGAATACGAATATCGTTTTTGTGAAAAAGTTATTGTTAAATTGCCAAAAGAATTTCATAGAAAAAATTTTGTTATTCTTGATGGACCTTTTTTCCAAATTGATCCATATGGCAAAGAAGAAAATTTATTTGCACTTAGCCACTTTCTGTATTCTGTACATTCAAGGCATGAGGGAAATTTTTATGATATTGATCCGATAAAAATGAATCTCTTGGGAAAAGGGATCATAAAAAAGCCAAAAATTACAAATGGAAAAGAGATAGTGAAAGAAATCAGTAAATATATGCCTGGTATAAAAAAAGCTAAAATCGTAGGATCTATATTTGCTATAAAACCAGTAATCCCAAATGAGCCAACGGACGCAAGACAAGTAATTATTAAAAATCTTGAAAAAGACGTTTTGGCTGTATTATCAGGAAAGGTTTCAGGCTCGATCCAAGCCGCAGATGAGTGCATAAGATATGCCAGAAATCTATCTAGCGGAATAAACCTTTTCTAATAAATCCACGCACCTTACTCCGATTCTATTGTTTGAAGCAATATATTTCTGCATATCATTATATTTGTTAAGAAAAATATCTAATTCGAAAAACAAAGCTGATTTTTCTGGTGTATAAATAAGACCGGATTTATCAAATATTTCATCATTATTCCAAATATATTTATTTTCCTTAGTTATAAATTCAAAAATCCTGATTTTTTCGTCTCTTTCAGGAATTTTTACTTTTACTTCTGCATCTACATCTTTAAATTTAAGTGAAAGTGACATATTTTCCTTTTTATATAAAATTTTATCTGGCTCACCATAAAGATTTAGAAAAACTGACATTTCGTGAATGAAAGTATCAAGAAAAATTTCCCAAGAAGAGTGCGGATCATTGCCATTCCTTAAAGTTTTTGTAAAATTTATTCTTTCTATTTTTTCTTTTTCGAGAATTTCTTTCATCTTAAAAAAACACGGGTTATACAAAAAGATGTGTCCGACCATAAATTTAACTTTATGATCATTCATTGTTTTTAAAAGATTCTCTGCATTATCTGCATTAAGAGTTATTGGTTTTTCAACATAAATTTTTTTATTTGATTCCGCAAATTGCATACATACATCAAAATGCGTAGATATTGGGGTTGCAATAAAAATATCCTCGATTACCTCGTCTTTTTTTATTTCTTCTATATCGTATGTAAAGCTAACATTTGGATATGTACTCTTTAGCCAATCTTCTCGTTCTTTATTGTGGCTATTAAGCAGTAAGACGACATTACATTTAAGATTTATTAGTTCTCTTAAAATATTTTTACCCCATTTACCTAAGCCGACTAGTGCAACTTTTTTCATTTGTTTTTAAAATAATTTTCTCTGGCTTTTGAGTACATTTCTATAAATTGTTTGATGGTTACATTTAAATTATACTTCTCAGACATTTCGTATGAACTCTTAGCCATTTTGTTTCTCAAATCTCTGTCTGAATTTAGCTCTTTTAATTTATTTATTAGAGTTGTCTCATCAAAGACATCAAATAAATAGCCGTTAACACCATCTTTTACAATTTCTCCGCAACCACCAACATTGCTAGAAATTATAGGCAAACCGAAATGCATAGTCTCAACAAATACATTTGGAAACCCCTCTTCAAGCGATGCTGATACGTATACGCTGGCTTTTTTAAACTCGTCATAAATAGGCTCACCGAAAAGTTTTCCTGTAAATTCGACTTTATTTTCAACACCAAGCTCTCTTGCAGTTTTTTTTGCAAGTTCTGATTCTTGACCTTCTCCAATAAGAACTAATTTTGAATTTGGTTCATTTAATTCTTTAAATACTTTTATTATTAAAGGCAATCTTTTGTGAGGAAGAAATCTGCTGGCAGAAACCACAATAAACGGATCATTTTTTGATATTTCATGATAACTTCCCTCTGGCAAATCCATCGAATTGAATATGACAAAAACGTCTTTCTTGTAACCTACTAATTCTTTTACATCCCTTTTTCGAGTTAGAGAAGGAGCCCAAATAGCATCAAAATAAGATAAACCTTTTCTTTCAATTTTCCATAAAAACCGGGCTATCTTTGATTCTTTATATAGTTCATCTAAATTTGCATTTTGAAGTTTGAAAGATGATAGAGTTTCCCAAACCCATTCGCCACCGTATTTTGTGATAGAAGGAATTCCCATTTTATTTGAAATAAAACCGACAATAAAAGAAAGCGTCGCCACGTTATTCGAATGGACTATATCAGGTCTTTCCTTTCTTAAAATATTCCAAAAATAAAATGGAAAAACAAGCAATCTTATTATTTTATCAAGAGGAGTACCGGTATATTTCCACGGATATCTATAAACCGGATATCCATCAAGAGATTTCTTTTCGAATCGCTCTCCGATAGTTACGACTATAGGATTATGGCCGTTTCGAAGTAATACGCGGCAAAGATGATAGCCTTGAGTTGCCGGGCCTCCTACAATTGGCGGGAATATAGGAGCATAGATTAAAATTTTCATGGAATTTTATTGAACACTAAATTCATATCTTTTGCAATTTTATCCCAACTATAATTATCTCTAACCCGCAAAAATGCCTTATCAATTATTTCATCTCTCAGTGATGGATTATCAATAAGAAAATTGACCGCTTGAACGATGCTTGGCGGATTATCAGGTGAACAAAAGATTCCAGTTTGCTTGTCATCGGTAAAATCAACTATTCCACCAACAGGTGTTGCAATAACTGGAAGTCTCGCAGCCATTGCTTCAATAAATGAATTGCCAAAACCTTCTGAACGACTAGGCCTGATAAAAATATCACAAATTGAAAAATATTGCGGAATCTGTTCGTATGGTACGAATCCTAAAAATTTTACTCGATCCTCAACATTAAGAATTTCGGACTGTTTTTGAAGATCAGGACCATCTTCGCCTTTTCCAATGATCAAAAGTCCAATATTTTTTGGTAATTTTGCTAAAGCAGAAATAATATCATCAACAGCATTTTTGTGAGTTAAACGCCCAACAGTAACTAAAAAAATTTCATCCGATTTTTTATTTAATTCTCTAATCAAACTTTCTCTCGTCTCTCGTGGAACTGGTTTTGAAAAAATTTCTAAATCTACGCCATTTGGTACAAGAAAAGTTTGCCCTTTATAACCATTTCTCTTAGCACGATTGATTAAAAATGTACTAATTCCGGTTAAAATATCCGTTTGCCGAAGAGCTAACTTCCAAGAAAGTGCAATCAAGCCTCCCCATTTGTATTGCAAATGACTCTCAGAATCACCTTCCTGCAAGGTAAGAACGATCGGAATCTTTTTTTTGCCGTTTAACATTCGGAAAATATTATAAATATAAGCGGCGCCAGATCCAAAAGTAACCATCATTCCCCAAAGCAAATCATAATGATTTTCCATTTCAAGATGTGAAGCTAGTATTGCTCCACGAAATGGCAAAAAAAGCCTGTCCCACAAAAAATTACCTGTTCCTAATCGAAAAACATTTACTCGACCAATTTTTTCGTGGTCAGATAGTTTTGAATCAAGTTTTGCACATATTAAATCAAGTTGATAATTTCTAGGTAATCTGTCTGTAATTTCCTTGATAGCTACTTCAGCACCACCAACAAACGGTAAATAAGCAGTGGAAAAAATTAGGATTTTTTTTGGCGCACCAACTTCCATACTATTTATCCATACTCAAAAGTTCCTTAAGCACTTCTTCTGGAACTTCTTTTTTGCTTTGTTCAGGATTTGGTTTTGTTTCTTCTTTTGTTTCTTTTTGTGTAGAAATAACATTAGCCAAAGCTTGCTTTAAATTAGACATGTTTTGCTTTGATGGAGTTTTCTTATCGTTTTTTAGATTTTCTAAAGAAATTTTTTCTTCTCTAGCCTCTTGTTTCATTTTTTCTTTTAGCTCCTGTGCAGCTCGGGCAAATGCTTGTTTATTATTTTCATTATCATTCCCCATAATTGGCCCAGGATTTTTTCGCCGGTCATCGCTTCGACGCTCAAATTGAGGCCTATCTTGCCTGTCAGGCCTCTCTTCACGTCTCTCTTCGCGTGCACCATTCATATTTGGATTTTGCGGCTGTGGTGGAAGCGAAGGAGCATGCCAGTCAACAATATGCTTCTCAACTTCGGCCCGAGGTTTTGCATACAAAGATCTAGATTCCGAAATAACTTCCTCTTTGAAATTCTTTTCTGGCTTAGGAATTGGTGGCATTGTCGTCGCTGAAAATGGCTGGCTTGAAACTCCGTCGATCATTAATTTTAAATAAATTTGAGCAAAACCAAGATTTACTAAATCTGTTGCTGTAAATGTTGGTGAAAATTCTTTTTCGAGCACTTCTGCATCAAATGCCCCGACACGAAATGAAATCATCGTGCCCACGTTTCCAAAAACAGCGTCCCGAACTTCTTCTTCCATTTGCTCAATATATTGATGGGCAATAGTAAGATTTAATTTATATTTTCGGGCTTCAGACAAAATATCTGCAAAAGATTTATTGGCAAAAGATTGAAACTCGTCGACATAAAGATAAAAATTCGGCAATTTTGCCAAAACATGTTCAGGAGAATCCGCTCGCGACATTGCCGCAAGATAAATTTTTGTAATTAACATTGAACCAATAAGACGCGCGTTGCCATCACCAACTCGGCCTTTTGAAAGATTGATGATCAAAATTTTCTGATCATCCATAATTTTTCGCAAATCAAATGAAGATTGAGGCTGACCAATTATATTTCGAACCAAGGAATTCGAAGCAAACTGGCCAATTTTATTCTGAATTGCAGGTGTGGCCTCTTGAGTGTATCGATCAGTGTATTTTGCATATTCTTCAGTCCAGAAATTTTTTACGGCAATATCTTTTACACTATCGACAACTTTTTTTCGAAATTCTTTATCAGTGTACATTCTGTTCACTCCAAGCAACGTTGCACCTGGATATTCAAGAAGTGCTGCCAGAGTATTTTGCAAAATGTAAGCCATTCGAGCCGACCAAGCATCCGCCCAAATTTTTTCAAATGTTGCCATTAGACCGGCAACAACCAAATGCCTTTTATCAGCGCCGACATCTTCCATAATGTTAAATGAAATCGGGTAGTCAGTATCAAAAGGTGCAAAATAAATTACATCTTTCAGACGATTTTCTGGCACATAATCAAGCAGCTTTTCAGCAGTTGCACCGTGAGGGTCAATAAAAGCAATTCCATTGCCATTTTGAATATCTTGAATGGCCATGTTTTCAAGGAGAGTTGACTTGCCCATTCCTGTCTTGCCTATTACATACATATGCTTCAAGCGATCTTTGGCTTTGATTCCAAACTTTATCTTCTTATTTCTAGCGTCAGTTTCAGCAAAATATGTTATATGATTAGGATCCATTTTGGCGTATTATAACATATTTTTCGTTTTTTTATAAACAAAAAAGTGCGTGGTTGTAAACCACGCACAATCTTACCCGTAAGTTAGAACATACTCATCACCATACCACTCGACTGTGACAGCACGGACCAGAGGTCCGAAACTATCACCATCTTCAGTCCACCATCTAACGACAGTGAACCCGAGAGATTGTAGACGAGGAGTAGCGATTTGCTGCTCCCACCGCCAGTATTCCCGACTAAAGCAGCCTTCGTGGCTGACATTGCCGAGAACTGCAAACAAGTCGCCGTTGTCTAGACCATGGATTTTCTCCACTCTACCTCCTCTGCTACGCGGCGCATGCCGCATTGAGCAAAGGAGATAATAAAGGAATTTCGCTACATCCTTTACTCAGTTAATTCTGATCAGAATCTTACAGTAATATTAATAAATGTCAAGTACTTAGACTTTCAAATTTGGATGAAATCCGACGTGAGAATTTAAAAAATCGCGCGGAGATGTACAGAGTAGTACATTGACGCGCGTTTTTTAAATTGGGAACGAGGAGTTCGCCAAATTTGAAAGTTCTCTATACGCAGGCTGTGGCACCGGCTAACTCGTTCGGCTCCCCCTTAGACTGACTTGAACTATCAACACACCAGTAGTTATTTGTACCTTCTGGAATTTTTAGAAGAACATTTGCGGCCCAAGCTGCATTACTTGAATTACATCGAGTAGCAACTGTCGCTCCAGTATCTCCTCCGGCTGTAATAGCTGCATTAATAGCATTAATAACAGTTGGATCAGCACAAACATTGGAGTAATTTAGAGCATTGTCATAAAGAATTTCAGCTTGCTGTCTCACACCTTGAAGATTTGATTTAACAGCAGCATTTGCACCTTTTGCACGAGCAGTATTAAGTGAAGCAAGAACAATTGCTGACAAAATTCCAATAATAGCGATAACTACCAGCAATTCAATAAGCGTAAATCCTTTTTTGTATTTCATATTAAATTTAAATTAGCTTACTTTAATTATACTACCTTCATATATGAAGTCTAATTAGTTTTCCTCATTTAAAGCTGCAGAATCTTTTTTATTGAGCGCACTTTCAGTATATACATTTGATGCAGACCAAAGAAGCCATGACTCGAGTCCAGCATCATTCGTTGCTTTTATTTGATCGCGGACTTCTTTTGGCCCATAGGTCATAGTTAAGCCGAAATCCTGTAGCCAAGGACGTAATTTTGTCGTAGTTGAGCTTGCTTTTTCTGCTCTAAGAACTGCTGATTCTAAAGCAAAATGAACAACATCATAAGGATGCTGCTCGGGATTCGCAAAACCAATAAAAGTTGCGGGATAGTGCGATGGATAAACCATAGGTGAAATGTAATCGAAGTACGGCAGAGCGTTTTCTAGCACTTGGCCAATGCCCATATCAGAAGTCGCGGTTGTAGTCATTCCAAATAAATCTGCGGAAGTTTTAAGCCCTGTGCCTTCTAAATTATCATGCAGATGAGAAAAGAAATTTTTTAGCATTATTGATTTCGGCGTAGTTGAACTCCATGTATATGAAATATTTTGCATATCCCCGTCTGATGGATAGCGAATATAATCAAAATTTATTTCATCAAATCCGATTTTTCTTGATTCTTTGGCAAGTAAAATAATATAGTCCCAATATGGTTTTGCGCCAGCATCTATCCAAGAAATCCCCTTGTGATCTTTCCAAACATTTTGTCCATCTTTAGTTTTAACTGCTAAATCTGGACGAAGCTTTACAAAATAGGCATCTTGAAAAACTGCAATTCGACCTATAACATAAATTCCTTTTTGATGGAGCGATTCAATAAAATCTCTCAAATCGGGATCACGAACATCATTTGAACCATATGCTGAAAGTTGCGGATTATCATTAATAGGAAAAACAATTTTCCCGCTATAATCTTTAATATCAATAACAACAGTGTTAAGTTCAGTTTTTTTAATTAAATCAAAAATTATATCTCTAAGTTTTGGTTTCGATGCAGTCCAACTTGTCATGTAAACCCCCTTAACTGGATCAGGTGTCGAAACATACGATGGAATAAAGACTGGAATAGTCGGAGTTGTTGTGGCATTAGCGATTTGATTTTGGCCAGTCAATTTATAATGTCCAGCAAGATATTTTGGGGAAAATACAAAAAGAAGTACAAAAAAAATAACGGCGAGACCTGAAATTATAATGTCTCGATGTACTCCAAAAAAATTTTTCATGACTATTCCACTTCTCCCGGAGTTTTAATTTCCGAAACTTCAAGTGGAGTGGCATTTGGATATATTGACGAAGTTTTTTCTCGAGTTTTTTTTGGGCGTACAACTTTTTTAGGAACTTGAAATTTCATTGAAAGTGCAATCAGCAAAAGTCCGGATAGAGAAACAAATAAAGTTTTCCAAAAACTTGGTAAACCTAAGAATGGTAAAAGAAAAATAAAAATTCCAAGAATAAATGTTCGTCTGCGTGCAATCATTCACACATTATACAGATGAGAAAAATTTTAGACAAATTTTATGTGGTCAAAAAAATTGGCATACAATTTTTCATCTTGTGCGCGTGCATGGGTTCGAACCATGGACCTCACGAGTATCAGTCGAGCGCTCTACCAACTGAGCTACACGCGCATTAGACAAAAAATATATCAGAAAAAATCATTTTTAACAATAGAAAAGAGCGGCAGCACATTGCGCTACCGCTCTTTGGCGTCCGCTATCTGCGAACGCGACGCGCCATAGATTTGAATCGCGGCTCTGGTTCCATATGCCAGGATGAGATCACCAGAGCGATAACAAACAGTGCTCCGATGTACATCACTCCTCGCATGTCGAGCGGCCAACCATTGACAATATAGGCCATTCCCATCAACAGAACTCCGAACCCACAAACGATGCAAAGGAGTGCTCGAACAAAAAGTAGCAACATTTCAAATCCTCCTACTTAAATAATACAGTAGCATTATTAATTTGTCAAGCATACAAAAAACCGCCATTTCTGGCGGTTTTTTGTATATTATTCTTTGTTTTGTTCCGTTCTGTGTTGTCTTTCCAACTGTCACGCAGTTTTAAGTTCTGCCAAACTATTGTACATCCAATTGGAATGCGCAATATCGACTCACATTGTTTCGCAAAGCGAAACAGATTTCAATTTGAATTAATCCACGACCAGCTTCCGCTAGCCGTGCCTTGTTACGACTTACTCCCTGTTACCGAATTTACCGTGG
>PPGI01000006.1 GCA_003173855.1 Candidatus Zambryskiibacteriota bacterium
ATTGCCAGATCGTCTAATGGTAGGACATCGCTCTCTGAAAGCGATAATTTTGGTTCGATCCCAAATCTGGCAGCACTGTTTGACACACTAATTTTAATGTGATATTGTTTAAATAGAATATCTGTCACCTAGAATCCAAAGTGGTGAGCTTGTCCGCGAGACATTGGAGAATCCAAATGACTAGCAAAGAGATGCGTTTGAGAGATGCGAAGTTGTATCAAGGATTGATGAATGAAGTCCTGACCAGCAATGATCCTGGGATATGGATTGACCAACATGGGATGGAAATGTCACTCGGAATTGCTCTGGATGGTATCTCCGATTACATCGATGCGTGTTTTTGGATGAACGACAATCCACTTCGTCACCTCCGTAGATACTTCCCAGGTTTTATTTGGAATTTCCACGAGGACATAAAGCGAAATGATCTTGCACTTGTCCTGGGTAACGCTGACTACATCTGGGTCACTGGCCTTGAAGTCGGTGATGGCTTCGTAACTGCAACCCATGTTGGAAGAATAAGGAAACCTCGAGTCCTTTGTTTTCTTCCTGAAAAAAGCGAACACTCTGGGTGGAATCAGGTGATCAGAAGAGATCTCAGAAACAACGTTCCAGGAATTCTTTTTGTCCTGAACGGAAACAACAAGATCGCAGACACCATAATTAGCTAACTACATCTTCAAGTAGTTCAACCAAGACCGTCGACTAACACTCGGCGGTCTTTTCCTATATAATGGCTTCCATGAGAAAAATAATTGTTCAAGAATTTATTACATTGGATGGAGTAATGCAGGCACCGGGTGGTCCTGAAGAGGACACATCAAATGGCTTTAAATACGGTGGTTGGACTGCTCCATATTTTAATGAGGCTGATGCCGAAGCTCAAAAATTGATGGCAAAATGGCTCGAGCCAGCCGACTTACTATTGGGAAGAAAAACTTTTGAAATTTTTGAAGCTTATTGGTCAACGCATGCTGACATCTGGCCAGGCATAATGGAAGTGACAAAATACTGTGTAAGCGGAGAAAAAGAAAAAACAGGTTGGATTAATTCAAAATTTCTTAAAAATGTTGATGAAATTAAAAAGCTTAAAAATTCTGGAGACGCTCCCCTACATGTTATCGGCAGTGGCAATCTTGCTCAAACGCTTTTCAAGCACGACCTCGTAGATGAAATGAGACTGATGACCTATCCGGTCACACTCGGCCAAGGTAAGCGTCTATTCGACGTTGGCACAATCCCAGCTGCATGGGAAATGATTGAGCATCTAATTTCCTCAAACGGCGTCATTTTCGCAAGTTACAAACGAGCTGGAGAAGTTAAGACTGGTACAGTTGGGTAAGTAATATGTTTACTTATGTTATAAATGGAATAGTTCTTCCAGAGAGAGCCTCTGTTTCGATTTCTAACATAGGTTTAAAAACTCAAATTCCAACTTTAAGTGATAAACCAATTGATTTTAATATCTCGATTCAGGTATCTCAAATTTCAATAGTTATTCAGTCTGAACAAGAGATTAAAGACTTCGAGACTCTAAAAAATTATACTCAGGATTTCGTGGCAATGACTCTAGATATATATGGATATTTATCTGGAAGAGGATATGATGTTGAGATTACTTCCTTAACAAATCCTCCATCAAACCAGAATTATATATTTGGTGTAGGAGTATATGCATTAGAAATCAATGAAAATAAACGACCTAAATCATACAATGAAATAATTCAATTATTTAAAGGTAATATAAAATTTGAACAACAATTAAGACTTGCCCTGTTAAATTTCCGTCTAGCAATTAGAAGTGCCAGTGATACAGGATTCCATTGTTATCGAGCAATTGAAGCAATGGCTCAATCATTTAAGATTAGCTCTAGTACAGAGTTAGCAAGCAAAGATTGGGATGAATTTAAAAATAAATTAAATATTGATAATAAATGGATAATGAAAATGAAGAATGACCATGCAGATCAGCAACGACATGGAAACTCTACTTATATGTCTGGCAATGAGAGAGTTGACATGCTGAAAAATACACAAGAAGTAATTGATAAATTTATTTTATTTATTTCGAATATAAAATAATAATGCCTGAATTAAAAACACAAAAGAATAAGGAGAGCGTTGAGAGATTTTTGAAGACGATTAAAGACAAGGACAAATTAAAGGATTGTCTTGCTATATCCAAAATGATGAGCGCAGCAACAAAAGACAAAGGCTCAATGTACGGAACAGCAATTGTCGGCTTCGGAACTATGAAAATTAAGTACGCAAATGGAAAAGAAAAAGTCATTCTTCATAATAGAGTTGGAATAGTGTCACAAGATTTGTTATCGGATCGTAATTTAAAAGGCGGTGGTATTGGCCACCGCCTTCAGGAACTTTAGTCGATTATAATAGTGGGAAAGACACAGAGCGTGTGTTTGCCGGATTCCTCAATTCGCAAGCCGAGGAGATATCTGTTTGAAAGGTCTCTCTTCGACTCGCCCATTTGTCCAGATGCAGTACTGGATTGATTCGTACCCGCAGTAGACTCTTGATGTGACGATGTGAGTTGGAAGGACATTTCTGTACACTTCTTCCATTACAAGCGCAGCTTGCTTGCGAGCACTTTCGTGATCTGTTGCATCGAGCTTCACATCGCTTGTTACCAGACCCTCGTTCACAGGAGCTTCTGGCTTGCTGATTGAGAAAACCACCTGGTAGGTACCACCGTTTCCGTTAATTTTTTCAGCCATGAACCCTCCGACTTTTATTAGTACTATACTTCATCTAGAAAATCAATATAAATTTTAAAACTGACACAGTTTTAAAATTTATATCTTTAAGTACTTGCGGACTGCTAGGTAGGAAGAAATCGATCCAATTGCAATTCCCGATCCAACAATAAGCAAAAAGATCTGACCGAAATTTTCAGTGTAATAGTGAAAGACATTTAACCCAACAAAAAAGTTTGCTGTGGTTTTTCCAAGCCAAAGAGTAATTGGATAAAACAAAAGAAGTGTTAAGATTGCAGAGATAAATCCGTAAATTGCTCCGGCAACAAAAAATGGTCCGCGAATGTAGCCATTTGATGCACCTACAAGTTTCATCACAGAAATTTCGTCTCGTGACATATAAATTACTAATCGCAAAGTATTAAACGTAATCAAAATCGAAATAATAACCAAAATCAAAGTCAGAGCAAAGCCAAGTCTGTCAGCAGAGTTAATAATTTTTGTCAGTCGATCAATTGCCTCTTTGTTTTGATAATAATTTACTTTATCTATGATGGATGTTCCTGGTGCAGCATCAGCTCCCTGTGAATTAAGATACTCGGCTATAGTTTGATATTGCGAAGGATCTTTGGCTTTAATATTTAGTGTTGCACCAAGCGGATTGTCTCCTAATTCATCTAGAGCTTGCAGTGTGAATTGATCATTTTCGTGTCGTTTCTTAAATTGTGCCAGAGCATCTTCGCGAGAAACATAAACGACCGGAGGTTGGACTTCAGGAAGCGACTCGAGAGATTTTTTCATCGCTAAAATATCGCTTTCATTTGCGGTAGTTACAAAATAAACATTGATATCAACTTTGTCTTTAATTTGCTCGAGCGTTGATTGTAAAATTACACCAAGAAAAATAGTTGAGCCAATAACAAAAAGCGTAACCACCATTACAAGAATCGACGAAAGAGATACAAACCCATTTCGCCAGAAGTTGAAAAATCCCGAACGTATTACTCTCTTTATCTTAATCCACATAGGTTAAATTATATCACGTATTTTCCCTCCTTATCGTCCCGTATTATTTTTCCGTTTTCCATAGTTAAGACACGTTTTTTAAGCGAATCGATTACACCTTTATTGTGAGTAGTTAAAATGACTGTTGTTCCTAAATCGTTTATTTTTTTAAGAATTTGGACAATATCGTAAGTGTTAAGTGGGTCTAGGTTTCCTGTCGGTTCATCTGCAATAACCACGTCAGGCTGATTAACAATTGCCCTAGCAATTGATACACGCTGCTTTTCCCCGCCGGAAAGCTCATGCGGGAAATTCCAAATTTTTTTTGACAAATCAACAAGTTCAAGAACATGTGGCACATCTGCTTCGATTTCTTCATCTGTTCGCCCAGCCGCTTCCATAGCAAAAGCGATATTTTCGTAAACGTTTTTATTAGGCAGAAGTCTGAAATCCTGAAATACCACGCCAATTTTGCGCCGGAATTCGTTTATCTCTTGATCACTTAAAGTCCCAATATCGGTCGAATCGAAAAAAACTTTACCTTTTGAAGGTCTTTCTTCCCCCAAAAACATTTTAAGAAGAGTTGTTTTACCTGCTCCAGAGTGCCCGACAATTGAGACAAATTCCTTTGGTGCAATCCTAAACGATACATCCTCGAGAGCAACCGAATCATCCATATAAATCTTCGATACATTTTCAAAATGAATCATTGCTCTGCTATTATATCAGTCAAAAACTTCTACTTCAAATTTTTTTCTGCTTGAATAAATTCGTCCAATTCCCCATTTAAAACTCCATCAACATCGCTAGTTTCAACATTTGTTCTATGGTCTTTCACCATCTTGTAAGGATGAAGAACATAGGAGCGGATTTGATTCCCCCATTCAATTTGCGTTGTTTTTGAAATATACATTCCTTTTTCTTTTGAAATTCGCTCCTCTTCTAGAGCTTTATAAAGTTTTCCCTGAAGAATTTGCAAGGCTTTTTCTTTATTTTGAGCCTGTGAGCGTTCATTATCCGACTGGGCAGAAAGATTTGTTGGGATGTGAACAATCCTAACGGCGGTTTCTCGTTTGTTTACGTTTTGCCCTCCCGGACCACTAGATCTTGAAAATTCTACTCGCAGTTCATTTTCTGGAATTTCAAATTCTTTTACTTTAGGAAATTCGGGAATAACTTCAACCATTGAAAACGATGTGTGACGCAAAGATTTGGCATTAAATGGCGAAATACGAACTAGACGATGCACTCCTGATTCATTTTTAAGAGTTCCGTAAGCGTTCTTGCCAGAAATTTCAATAGTAATATTGCGATAACCTCCGTGATCATTTTCGTTTGCATGTAAAACCGTCACAGAAAAATTATTTTTAGAGAAAAATTTAAGATACATATTTAAAAGCATACTCGAGAAATCTTCGGCATCATCTCCGCCGGCACCAGAAAAAATTGTCATAACTGCATTGCCTTTATCATATTTCCCCTCACCAGCAATTTCTGACTTAAGTTCTTGGATCCGCCGAATTGTTGCTTGTGCCTTCTCTTTATTTTGCCAAAAATTAGCGGATACCATCTCCGCCTCCAAATTTAATAGTTCTTTTTCTAAATCTTCCTTCATTTTCTGCAGTATACCAAAAACGAAATCCCGGCACTACGACGTGCCGGGATCAGTAGATTTCTTGGGTCGATTCAGTTTGAAGTATTGTACCCACCTATACCAGGTCCGACGATTAACTCCAGAAATTTGACTTGCTAGAGTCATTTCACCTTGAGAGAGCTCGAATATATATTCGATATAATCTTTCAAAGTTGGAACCTTTGAATCACCACTATTTGGTTTCAGAGAGAAAAATAGGTCTCGTCCAATTTTTACTCCCTTAAGATAGGGTGTTACATGATGAGGTCTAATCAACTCATCATCAAAAGATAAGTGGGCTGCTCTTATCACAGCATTCTGTAGTTCACGAATGTTGCCAGGCCAGCTGTAATCTACCATTGCATCTAACGTATCTTGATGATACTCTCGTGCTCCCTCTTTCTGCTTTGAAAGAAAATGCTTTGCAAGCGGGACAATATCATCTTTACGTTCACGCAAGGGTGGAACAGGAAAGTAAAGGATATGCAATCGGTAGTAGAGATCTTCTCTAAACCTACCTCTGCGAACTTCAGTTTCCAAATCCACGTTTGTCGCTGCAATGATACGTGTGCTAACTTCCAACTCTTTTATGCCACCTACCTTCCGATATGATTTCTTTTCCAGAAGACGTAGCATTTTTGCTTGAAGTGATAGTGGTAAATTGGCTATTTCGTTTATGTACAGGGTACCTTCACAGGCAACATCTACAAGCCCAGGTTTATCATGTTTACCATCCGTGAAAGCACCAGCTACATGACCAAAAAGCTCAGTCTCAAAAAGCGTATCAGACTGATTACTACAATCAAAAAAAACAAATGGTCCACGTTTACCTAGGTGGTGAATGTATTCAGCAAAGTGATCTTTGCCTGATCCCATTTCTCCTAGGAGTAAAAGATTAAGATCTGAAACCGATGCTCTTTCAGCAAACCTTTGCATCTCCTTTTGTTGAGAACTTATTCCTATCAACGGACAAAATTGCGGTTTTGCTTCATGACGAAGCTCTGACCTTGGCTCCTGTAAAATAGTCATGATGCACCTCAAATGTGTTAGAACTGTCTAAACCTCATATTAGTCACATTGTCAAAAAAATGCAATGAGCCGAAGGTGAGAATCGAACTCACGACCTACCCCTTACGAAGGGGTTGCTCTACCAACTGAGCTACTTCGGCATGGACCATTGATGTTCTGTCCTGAGAGCCGTTGATGAGACTTGCACTCATGACCTCTGTCTTACCAAGACAGTGCTCTACTACCCGAGCTCCAACGGCTCTCAGGACAGAATATTACTACCCCAACTTAAACGGCATGATTAGGATAATAAAATATTAAAGAGAGAGTTTCAATTAAATTTAACTACATCATCTTTTCAAGATCTCGATTTTGCAAATATGAGCTTATCCCTTTGATAATTAAGAATAGAAGAGCAATGAATGCAAAGGCACTCAATAATTTCAAGTCATTATTTATTTTTTCATATAGATTCCCAAAACCATAACCAATATACAAAAGCAAAGCAGTCCAAATGAGCTGACCAGAAAGGTTAATCATTATGTATTTTTTGAATGGAATTTTTGACATTCCTGCTGCCATTAAAATAGCTAAATTAAATCCTAGACCAAGAGTCAGTTTTGAAATAAAAAGAATTTTTTTTGGATGTTTTGTAAAAAGTTGTTTTGTCTTTTCTAATTTATTTCGTGTTAAGCCAAAATATTTACCAAAACGATTTATCGTAGGATAACCAAAATGATATCCTATAAAATACCAGAATGTATCTCCAAATAAATCACCGAAAATAAGCGTAAGATAGACTGGCCAAAAACTAACAACATTCAATTTCAACATAACGCCAGAAAGCATCATGATAATAGGTCCCTCAATAATTGTCAGGACAAAAATTAGAGGATATTTATAAATAAAAAAAAGATGAGTTAATACGTCAAGATTCATTCTTCTATTTTAGCAATTGTTCGTATAAATTTACCATTTTTTTGCCCACAGCATCAACTGAATGCTCATTAATTACAGATTGTCTCATTGATTCGGCTAATCTTTTTCTAAGTTCTGGATTTTCTATCAGCATAGAAATTTTTTCTCTAAATTCATTATCATTTTTTGCCTTAAGACAATTTTCTCCATCATGCAGCCAACCGGAATAAACCGGAATATCACGCACAATTATAGGTAGACCGATTGAACCCGCCTCCAGTAAAACCATTCCTTGATTTTCCTCATAAGATGGAAAGAAAAAAATATCAAGTGCACTAAATGAGCCAATAATATCCTGAGTATAACCAGTAAATTGAAGATTTTGCGGTAACTTTTTTGGAAGTGCTTGAACCATAAAAGAGCTGTAAATTTTCCCAAACCAAACAAAATTATAGTTTTTAAAATTTTTTGCCATTTCTACAAAGGAGTTGATTCCTTTTCGAGGTATAGCTAGAGCAACTGTACCAATTACAATATCGTTAAGGTTATATTTTGTTCTAACTTCATTTCTTTTTTCGTAATTAATAGAAAATTGTTCAACATCTACTCCATTTGATTGGGCTATTATTTTATCTCCAGATATACCATAGGCAACCAGTAATGACTTCGTATATTCACTTGGAGCGAGAATTACATCGGCAAGATTATATGCATATTTTAAGTATTTTCTTGCCAATTTTGATAGGAAAAAACTCATTCGAAATACTCCTTGAATATCTTCAGCAGTAACATGAGACCAAATAATAATTTTTTTGTTCTGTTTTCTGGCTTTTTTTATTATATAAAGCGAATATAGCCATGGTGTATTAATTTGCAAAATATTGCAGGAATCATCCCATTTTTCTATATATTGAATTCCTGTTCGCTCTAGAACTTTTTTTTGATTTTTATATGACGAAAGTAGTCCTGTACCGATTTCTTTAAATAAAATACCTCCTAAAAAATGATAGAACTCAAGATAGAGGCAAACTTTTATATTATCTTTACCCATTGAAATTATAAATTTCCTCCAATTCGCTCGTAATTGCTTCTCGAGAATAAGCAAGTGAATTCTCCCGGGCAGCCTTGCTCATTTTCTCTCGTTTTTTGTCATTATATATCAAATCAATTATAGCATTTGTAAATGAGACAGCATTATCTTTAGAAACATGCAAACCATCAATATTATGTTTAACCATTTCAACTAAACCTTTTTCATTCGGGCAAATAATTGGCAATCCTGTGGCTTCGGCTTCCAGAACCGAAAGAGGCATATTTTCACTTTTTGATGCTGTGACAAAAATATCATTTGCTTGGAGAGCCTCAGCCAGTTCTCTACCACGAAGAAGCCCTGTAAAAATTACCTTATTTTCAATTTTAAGTTCTCTCGAAAGCCTTTCTAAATTTTCTCTTTCAGGTCCATCACCAATAATCATACAATAGAGATTTATATTTTGATTTTGAGTTAGCTTAAAGGCCTTAAGTATTACATCAATGCTTTTTTCATAGCTTAATCTGCCCATATACACAATTGACGGCCCTGTTATGCCAAATTTTTTCTTTAATTCTTTTTTCTTGATTTGATCAACAGGAAAAAATAATTCTGTATTAATCGGGTTTTTTAAAATAGCAATTTGTGTTTTTAAGCCAGATTCCGGCAATGGATCTGCTAATGCTTCTGTTGGACTAATTAATACATCACATCGATTGCCGTACCAAACAACATATTTCCATGATAATTTTTTAAAAAAATCATAATCAAGAAAAATATGCTTCAGATAATGATCAAAAAATGTATGATGTGTAGTAATAAGTTTTGCTCCAGTAAGCTTTGCACCAAAATAAGCAAACCAACCAGCTCCAAAAGGCGTGTGGCTATGAATAATTTCAGGTTTAAATTTCAAAATATAAAATAAGCCCTTAAGACTGATTGGCATAGTTATCCTTTCCCCCGGATATGCAAAAAAAGACATCGATGAAAGAAAGAAGGTTCTAAATGTTTGCGAATATAATTCATGATGCTGGTTATTTTTTTCTACTGGCGCAAAAACAACAACATCATGCCCAATTTCCGAAAGCGACCATGCCGAATCAAATGCCACATTTGCAACACCGTTTATTTGGGGGAAAAACGTATCACTGACAATGGCAATTTTCATATTAGTGTTTTAAAAAAATTTATAAGCTCGGAGGAAACAGCTTCTTGCTGCTCTCCTGCAAGGTAGTGATTTTTGCTTTCAATACATATCACTTTGGAATTTGGAATTACTTGTTGCATATACGAAATATCTTTTTTTGAAACAAAAGCATCATTAGATCCATACAAAATAAGAGTTGGGAATGTAATTTTTGATATTTCTTTCTTGAAATCAGCGCTCAACGCTTCAGCAAGCATCCAGAAATTAACGGAAATTGGCATGATTGATAGGCCAGAAAATGTCGATGTCCAATACGTTTCTGAGTTTTCATGATTGAAATAATGATATTCTTCCCTTTTTTGCCAGCTCAATAAATATCCCAGTATTATAAGAAAAATTTGACCAAACAAATTTAAAAATGGGATATTCGAATAAATTTTTTTATAACTTGTACTTACAAGCACTAGACCTTTCACAGATTTATTATTGTGAACCGCATAATCAATAGCCAAACTTCCTCCCCATGAATATCCTACAAGGAAAACATTTTGTATACGTTCAGCTTTTAAAATTGAAGATATGTCTTCTCTATTTTGCAAAATTGAATAAAATTTTCGTTTTCGGGTTTTATCAGAAAAACCGTGTCCTCTCAAATCAAGGGCAATGACATTCCATCCCAAATCATGTAACTTACGCATTGTTAGATTCCACGTTGAATGATTGGAGGACAAGCCATGCAACAAGACGATTGCAGGCTTGGAATGGTCAATAATACTTGAAAAATAAGCAATTTCCCCTTGCTTTGTCTCTATAGTCTTTTGTATAAAACCTACTGGAATCATACCAAAACCTTACTATATAATATATTAAATATGAAGGCGATTACTGACCGGTACGGTATTGTTAAAAACAAATATTTTGTTTTTTCTCTTATAACAGGAATATTTTTACTGTTATTGGCTTTAGTTATTAATTTCTACGCAGGAACTTATGCCACCAAAAGTGCTAGTGAACCGGTAACTGACATAATTTTAAGCAATATTCGAGTTTACGATGTTGATACTTTTTTCGTTTGGGGACCAGTCTTTTTGTGGGTTTTTGTTACTAGTCTTTGTCTTTACAGACCAAACCGATTCCCTTTCGCCCTAAAAAGTCTTGCCATTTTTCTTGTCATTCGATCAATTTTTGTAACCTTGACTCATATCGGTCCATTTCCTGATCAGTTAGGACTCGAAACATCGCATGTTTGGTTTTCAAAATTTACTTTCGGTGGAGACTTATTCTTTTCAGCTCATACCGGTACACCATACTTAATGGCATTAGTTTTTTGGAATAATAAACATCTTCGATCTTTATTTATTGCAATCGCCTTGTTTTTTGGAGTTATCGTTTTACTCGGACATTACCACTATTCTATTGATGTACTTGCTGCATTCTTTATCACTTACTCAATTTATAAAATTGCAGAAAAAGTATTCAAAAAAGACAAAATTCTTTTTGATAGACACGAAACTGCTAATTTTTAAACCATTTTCTCTCGCTTAGATAAACCAATACTCCGCCAGTAACGACAAGCCCTAACAGAATATCACTAAAAATACTTACCGAATCATTGTGAGTGTGACTTGATTGGCTATTGTTTGTGATATTTATATCATAATCAGTATTAAATGGTGTAAACAGACCAGCAATTGTTGGTTTTCCAGAAACAGAAATATCAAATTTTCCTTCATTGGGAAACACAAACTGCAGCGGTTTTATATTAAAAAGCCCTGGTCCAATTTTTGGAATTAATTTTCTTTCGAGCAATGATTTACCTTCGTAACTTACTGTTAATTCGCAATCACAATAATTTAAATTAAAATTTTTGTCGCGGTCTTCGATATCAATATTTATAAAAGCAGATTTGCCTGGTTTTGGAGCATCATTTGGATCTATATGAATAATAACCGAAGCATTCCCACTCGTTTCGGAATCATGAGCATAAACAATAGATGCAAAACAGAAAAATAAGAGCCACAAACAAAGGAATTTTTTCATATAAAAATTATATCAAAGACTGTTGATTACTTGCCATCGTAGAGAATTCTTTGTGTTATCATTTAACTAGCATTAATAATTAAAAATATTTTATGGATAGTTCACTTGATACGTACATAACTATTGCTCATTATCTATCATTTTTCGGATTTTTAACTGGCACGCTTCTCATGGTTGCTGCCATTAAAAAATTCGGCAAAGGCACGCTTGGATCTATTTTTGGATATCTCCTCTTAGGTACTGCTACTTTTGTTGCAATTAGCGTTTTTCTTGATCTCGGTGCTCAATTTTTTGGAATTGCCGAAGATTCAATGGATGTTTGGTGGCACGTTCTGTTCTACATGGCTTTTATGTTTTTCTTTATGGGACTTCGGCTTTTCGTCAGTCTTGGCAAATCTGATGCCATGCCAATCGAAGGTAGCGCAATAAAAAAATGGGGTCTTGTAGCAATAGCTGTTATTGCTTTCGTATTTCTTGCTCCACGTGGACTTGAAAATGTTGTTGGAGTTTATACTGCTTCTGTTCTTGATTCAATTGGATTGCATCACTTTATTGCTTTCGTTTTTGCTGGAGCAGTTGGCTGGTATCTATCTTCGGCAAAGAAAAATCTCGGCCAAATCGGACGTGCTGTAGCGAACCCAATAATTATTGCTGTTTGGGCACTTTCCCTTCAACATCTTTGGGAACTTCTAAATGAAAGCTGGAAAGTTATCCCTGTTACAAGCCAGGTTGGAGAAGGAGTTGAGCAAATATTTCTAATTATTGCTGCAATCTCAATTATTTGGGGGGCAATTAAACTAAAATCGTTTGGTAGAGCATAATGGCTTATTTCATTAGCTCTTTTCGCATTTCTTCGAACTGCTCTTTTGTTATTTCCCCTTTTACATATCTTTCCCGAAGAGTTTCCATTGCACTATCTCGAAAATGAAAACCTCTGCCATGTCGAGAATGTCTAATAAGCCGAATAAATAGAATGATTAAAAATATCCAGAATAAAGCACTCAAAATTGCTCCGAAAATGTGAAATGGCCAGAAACCATTATATCCATAGTAGTACATCATATTTTTAATTAGTTCTAATAATTGTAATACAGCTTCCAATTATTAAATATTTCAATATAAGGTCACCGTTTACTGACAAAACACTAACTATGACTACTATGGTGTTGTTGAGCTGGCAACATTTGATGCTGGGGAATATCCTCCAAAATTAAATGCTTTAACTCTATAACAATAACTTGTCATGGAAGAAAGACCAGTATCAGAATATGATACAGTGTTGGCAGTAGTAGAAGCAATTTGAGTATAAGACAAGCATGTAGGTCCTGATTGTAGAGCTCTTTCTATTGAGAATCCATCCTCAATTGTTGTGTTATCTGTCCAGCTTAAATCTATCTCAGATGAAGAAACAGGAGTTGCTGTTAAATTACTAGGAGCACTAAGTGGTGTATAAGTAATACTTGCAGATAATCTACTCAATCTTGCCCCTTTTGTTCCAGAACTTAATATTGCTCCTAATTCCAGAGTAGTAGTAGAAGTTTTCATGGTAGATAAGCCACTGAAAGTAGTGGCTCCTAACTGACTTGGTTTTGTTCCACTTAAAGCGTAACTACCTGAATCAGAGCTATCTATACCATTCAAACGATAAAAAACATTTAATACAGAGCTGCTACTTCCTGCGCTGTTTTGTGATGCGCAAGGTGAAATATCTATTTGCGTTATAACTGAACCATTTGGTAATGGCGCAAGATTTGTTCCGTAAGAATCTCTATTACCAACAGTATTAGTAGAGTTGTAATCTGTTGTTCCATTACAAGTAACTTCATCGACTAAAGTATAATGTGTCGTACCACTACTTGGTGTCCATTGTAAATAATTTCCATCAGAATTTAAGGAAACAGAGATTGTGCTAGCGAATACAACCGAAGCTACAAATAATCCTGCTAATAAACTTGAAACAAATATTTTTTTATTCATAATAATATTATTAATTAGCAACTAGTGACAATAGTATTATACAAATTTTTAATTTAAAAATAAAATGTGGAATTCCTGTTGAAAACAGTGCTCGGCAGAAAATGTATCGCTCCATGAAAGCCCGCAGCTTTCTCTTGCACACATACGTGTGTCGGCGGGAGGAGTCGCACCTCCGACCTTGGGCTTATGAGTCCCACGCTCTAACTGTCTGAGCTACGCCG